>JBKJIW010000015.1:0-114351 GCA_046598255.1 Aeromicrobium sp.
CCGACCGGCACCGACCAGCTGGCACTGCCCGACGACCCTGCGTGACCGGTTCGGGCTCACCGCCCAGCTCGACTACTACGACCCGGCCGAGCTGCACCGCATCGTCGACCGGTCGTCGGGCCTGCTCGACCTCGAGGTCACCGACGACGGTGGCCGCGAGATCGCTTCGCGGTCGCGCGGCACCCCGCGCATCGCCAACCGGTTGCTGCGCCGCGTGCGCGACTACGCCGAGGTGCGGGCCGGGGGAGTCGTCGACCACGACGTCGCCATGGCGGCCCTGGCGCTGTACGAGGTCGACGAGCTCGGTCTCGACCGACTCGACCGTGCCGTGCTGACCGCGCTGTGCCGCAACTTCGGTGGCGGACCGGTGGGCATCGCGACGCTCGCCGTCGCCGTGGCCGAGGAGCGGGAGACCGTCGAGGAGCTCG
The DNA here is from genome assembly GCA_046598255.1 of Aeromicrobium sp. Taxonomy (GTDB): domain Bacteria; phylum Actinomycetota; class Actinomycetes; order Propionibacteriales; family Nocardioidaceae; genus Aeromicrobium. Next base: position 429 of record JBKJIW010000015.1, read on the forward strand.
CCGAGCCGTTCCTCGTCCGGCTCGGGTTCCTGGCCCGGACGCCACGGGGCCGCGTCGCGACCGCGGCGGCGTGGCGTCACCTGGGGCTCGCCGTGCCGACCGGCACCGACCAGCTGGCACTGCCCGACGACCCTGCGTGACCACTCTGCGGTGAGGCGCGGCACCATGGGACGGTTGCCGGGTTAAACTATCCGGCGGCCCACCGGCCATGGCCCGTCACCAGCGGGTTCCTTCACACGCGTAACGGAGCATCCACCGTGAACGACTGGGCGTCCATCCTTCCCCTCGTCCTCCTGGTCGTGGCGTTCCTGCTGCTGGTCGTGCGACCCGCGCGAGCACGTCAGCGCCAGTTCCAGCAGCTGCAGGGTCAGCTCACGCCGGGCCAGCAGGTCATGATCGCCAGCGGCATCTTCGGCGAGATCGTCACGATCGGCGATGACACCATCGACCTGCGCATCGCGCCGGACACCGTCGTCACGGTCGCCCGCAACGCCGTGGCCCGCGTCGTCCCGCCGGAGCCCGAGATCGAAGAGAGCACAGAACTCTGATGGCAGCCACACCCCGGCGCAGCGCCAACGCCCAGCGTCCGAAGCGCACCCTGATCATCTTCCTCGCGACGATCATCGCCCTCTACGGCCTTGTCACGCTGATCGGCGTGACCGGCGACAAGGGCGACGACAACGCGTGGCACCCCAAGCTCGGTCTCGACCTCGAGGGCGGCACGCGCATCACGCTGCAGGCCAAGGCCGAGAGTGGCGGCGTCGGTGCCACGAAGCTCGAGCAGGCCCGCAACATCATCGACCAGCGCGTCAACGCGACCGGAGTCGCCGAGGCCGAGGTCACGACGCAGGGCTCCGACCAGATCATCATCGAGATCCCGGGCGAGAAGCGCGCCAACATCGTCGACCAGGTCGGCAAGACGGCCCAGCTGCGCTTCCGCCTCCTGTGGGCGGGCGACCTGCCGAGCGCCACCACGCCGGTCGACCCCGCCGAGCAGCAGAAGGTCATCGACGCTGTCGACTGGAGCAAGCTGACGCTCGACCAGATGATCGCGGCCGAGACGCAGGGCCTCGCGACGCTGCCCGCCGAGTACCAGCCGGCCATCGCCGCGCTGCAGCAACAGGCGGCCGGCTTCGTCTGCACCCCCGGCGGCATCGAGGTCGACGACGTGGCCAGCAAGCCGCTCGTCACCTGCGACCCGTCGCGCGGCGAGGTCCAGGTCCTCAGCCCGACGATCATCCCCGGCTCGGACATCTCCGGCGCCGATCCGATGTACGACTCGCAGCGTGCCGAGTGGAGCGTCCAGGTCAAGCTCAAGGGCGACAGCAAGGGTGTCTTCGACCAGGTCACCACGGCCCTGACGCCCGCGCAGAACCGGTTCGCGGTCGTGCTGGACGGCGAGACGATCACCGCACCGTCCTCGCAGGCAGCCATCACCAACGGTGTCTCGTCCATCACGGGCGGCTTCACGGCGACGACGTCCAAGGAGCTCGCCAACCAGCTGAAGTTCGGTGCCCTGCCGCTGACGTTCGGCGTCAACGGCAGTGAGGAGATCGGGCCGTCCCTGGCCGGCTCGCAGCTCAACGCGGGCATCGTGGCCGGCATCATCGGCCTGATCCTCGTGGTCGTCTACTGCCTGCTCTACTACCGCGGCCTCGGCCTGGTCATCATTGGCTCGCTGTTCGTGGCGGCCGCTCTGACGTACGTGATGGTGCTGCTGCTGGGCAAGGGCGTCGGGTTCACGCTGACCCTGCCCGGCATCGCCGGCCTCATCGTCGCGATCGGCATCACGGCGGACTCGTTCATCGTGTTCTTCGAGCGCATCCGCGACGAGGTGCGCGAGGGCAAGTCGCTGCGGCTCGCCGTCGAGGCCGGCTGGGTGCGTGCCCGAGGCACGATCCTGGCGGCCGACGCGGTGTCGATCATCGCCGCGGTGACGCTGTTCATCTTCGCGATCGGTGTCGTCCGCGGATTCGCGTTCGCCCTCGGTCTCACGACCCTGATCGACGTGTTCGTCGTCTTCTTCTTCACCAAGCCGCTGGTCTCGGTGCTCGCACGGACGAAGTTCTTCGGCCAGGGGCACAAGCTCTCCGGCCTGGATGCCGGGCACCTGGGCATCTCGGGCCGCAAGGTCACCGAGATCGCCCGCACCAGTCGCACCGACGGGAAGGCCATCTGATGGGCCGCATCAGCACGTTCGGACAGCACCTCTACGAAGGACGGGTCTCGCTCGACTTCGTCGGCCGCCGCAAGATCTTCTACGCGGTCTCGGCCGTCATCGTGGTCGTCGCGGCACTGGCGTTCATGGTGCGCGGGTTCAACTACGGCGTCGAGTTCAAGGGCGGCGTCGAGTTCACCGCCTCGGTCAAGGTCGCCAACTCGGCGACGTCCGACGACCTCACCCGCGCGGTCGAGGACTCCGGTGTCGCCGGCGCCGGCGACCCGACGATCCAGAGCTCAGGCAGCGACGCGTTCCGCATCCAGACGCGGGCCCTGTCACAGGACGAGGCCACCACGGTCTCGCAGGCGTTGACCAAGGCCGGTGCCACGGACGTCAGCCAGAACCTGATCGGGCCCACGTACGGCAAGCAGGTCGCCACCAAGGCGCTGACCGGACTCATCGTCTTCCTGATCATCATCGTGATCTTCATCTGGGCGTACTTCCGCGAGTGGCGCATGTCGGTCGGTGCCATCGTCGCGCTCGCGCACGACCTCGTCATCACGGCCGGCGTCTATGCGCTGTCGGGCTTCGAGGTGACGCCGGCGACCGTCACCGGCCTGCTGACGATCCTCGGCTACTCGCTGTACGACACCGTCGTGGTGTTCGACAAGGTGCGGGAGAACACCCGCGGCATCCTCACGTCGACCACCAAGACGTACTCCGAGCAGGCCAACCTCGCGCTCAACCAGACGCTGGTCCGGTCGATCAACACCTCGATCACCGCGATCCTTCCGGTGGCCGCGCTGCTGTTCGCGGGCGCCGCCATCCTCGGCACCGGCCCGCTCAAGGACCTCGCCCTGGCCCTGTTCGTCGGCATGCTCGCGGGCACCTACTCGTCGATCTTCATCGCCACCCCGCTGGTCTCGCAGCTGAAGGAGCGGGAGCCGGCCATCCAGGCGCAGGCGGCGCGGGTCATGGCCCGTCGTGCCAAGGAGGCCGAGAGCCCCGTGGTCGCGACCGGTCCGGCCCCGTCGCGTCCGGTCCAGACGTCCGGATCGGCCAAGCGCGCGCAGCCGTCCCGCAAGCCGCGCTCGCAGCGCGGCAAAGGGGGATCCTGACCTGACGGGTCGGCACGACGTGCCATGCTGATCACACCCGTCCGCGGCACGGGACCGTCCCATGCGCCGCGCGTAGAGGAGCAACCGTGAAGATCCCCCTGATGCTGGCCAGCGTCCTCCTGCTCGGTACCACCGTGGCTGCCTGTGGCGGCGGTGACGGCGGCGACGGCGCCAGTGGCGGCTACTGCACCGACATCAAGGCGGCCAAGCCTGTCTTCGACAGTCTCGCCACCGGAGACCTCGCCCAGCTCGAGAAGGGCTTCAACACCTTCCACGACCTGGCCGACGAGTCGCCCAGCGATCTCAAGGATGCATGGAAGACGCTCGACGGTGCTGCGACCGAGATCGAGAAGTCGTTGGCCGGAGCCGGCGTCAAGATGTCCGACCTGGCCGGCATCCAGTCGGGCAAGGTCCCGGCCGGTGTCGACATGGCGAAGCTCTCGGGTCTGGCCGGCGACCTGCAGAAGCTCAACAACGCCGACTTCGCCAAGGCCCGCACCGCGATCGCAGACCAGGCCAAGGACACCTGCAAGGTCGACCTCGGTTCGCTCTGACCGCTTGCTCCGCGTGACCGTTCGCCCCGTTCGACCCGAGAGGAACTCCTTGACCGAGCTCGACGCCGTGATCGACCGCCTGGTGCGACCGATCCCCGACTGGCCCGAACCCGGCGTCACGTTCCGAGACATCACGCCGCTTCTGTCCGATCCCCATGCCTTCGGGGCGGTGATCGAGGGGCTCGTCGACCACGCCCGCGCTGCCGGGCCCGTCGACGCCATCCTCGGCATCGAGGCGCGGGGGTTCCTGTTCGGTCCGGCGATCGCCTTGGCGCTCGGTGTCGCCTTCGTCCCTGTCCGCAAGGCTGGCAAGCTGCCGTCGCAGTCGTTCGCGACGTCGTACGACCTGGAGTACGGGTCGGCGACGCTCGAGATGCACGTCGACGCGCTGGCACCCGCGAGCCGCGTCCTGGTCGTCGACGACGTGCTCGCGACCGGCGGTACGTTGCTGGCCGCGACCGACCTGGTCGCGCAGGCCGGGGGAGTCGTGGCGGGGCACCTGGTCCTCATCGAGCTGCTCGCCCTCGGCGGACGCGAGCGACTCGGCGCCGCCTCCTGCTCCGCCCTCCGCTCGTACTGACCCCTCACGAATCGAGTCCCCATGAATCCCCAACAGGTCCGCGTCGTGGCACTGGTCCTCGTCGCCATCCTGGTCCTGAGCGCCGCCGCGACGTTGATCGGCGAGCTCGTCTGACCGGTCGTCCATTCCATGGCCAGCCGACTAGACTGGACGGACAGGGAGGAGCGCGCGTGGCTGATCGCATCGAGGCACCGCCGGTCGAGACGAAGAACGTCGACTCGGCGCCCGCTTCCGCGCGCGTGCGCAACCGCCTGGCACGGATGGGCGGCGGCAAGAGCGAGTCGGCCGACACGGTGCTCGACCCGCTGATCAAGGTCTACCGCTCGACCCATGCCAAGGGCGAGGTCGCCGCGATCCGCAAGGCGTACGAGATCGCCGAGCGGATGCACGACGGGCAGAAGCGCAAGAGCGGCGATCCGTACATCACCCACCCGCTGGCGGTGGCCACGATCCTCGCCGAGCTCGGCATGACGGCGCCCACGCTGTGCGCCGCGCTGCTGCACGACACCGTGGAGGACACTCCCTACACGCTCGAGCAGCTGACGGTCGACTTCGGCGACGAGGTCCGCCACCTGGTCGACGGCGTCACCAAGCTCGACAAGGTCAAGTACGGCGACTCCGCCCAGTCCGAGACGATCCGCAAGATGGTCGTGGCGATGAGCCGCGACATCCGGGTGCTGGTCATCAAGCTGGCCGACCGCCTCCACAACATGCGGACGCTCCGCTACCTGCGGCAGGACAAGCAGGAGCGCATCGCGCGCGAGACGATCGAGATCTTCGCGCCGCTGGCGCACCGACTCGGCATGAACACGATCAAGTGGGAGCTCGAGGACCTCGCGTTCGCGACCCTGCACCCCAAGGTCTACGACGAGATCGTCCGGCTCGTCGCCGACCGCGCGCCGTCGCGTGGGCAGTTCCTCGAGCGGGTGACCAGCGAGGTGGAGTCCGACCTGCGCCACGTCAAGCTCAAGGCCACGGTCTCGAGCCGGCCCAAGCACTACTACTCGATCTACCAGAAGATGCTGGTCGGCGGTCGCGAGTTCTCCGACATCTTCGACCTCGTCGGCGTGCGCATCCTCGTCGACTCGGTGGCCGACTGCTACGGCGTCCTGGGTGTGCTTCACGCCCGGTGGAACCCGATCCCGGGGCGGTTCAAGGACTACATCTCGGTCCCGAAGTTCAACATGTACCAGTCGTTGCACACGACCGTCATCGGTCCGCAGGGCAAGGCCGTCGAGCTCCAGATCCGCACCTACGCGATGCACCGCCGCGCCGAGTACGGTGTCGCGGCCCACTGGAAGTACAAGGAGGACGCGACCGCCGGCGCCAAGGGTGGCAAGGTCTCCGACGGAAACGACATGCTGTGGCTGCGCGAGCTGCTCGACTGGCAGTCCGAGACCGGGGACTCCGTCGACTTCCTGGACTCCCTGCGGTTCGAGATCAACAACGCTGGCGTCTACGCCTACACGCCGCGCGGCGACCTGATCCAGCTGCCGACCGACGCGACGCCGGTCGACTTCGCCTACGCCGTGCACACCGAGGTGGGCCACGCCTGCATCGGAGCCCGCGTCAACGGACGCCTGGTGTCGCTCGAGTCGACGCTCGAGAGCGGTGACGTCGTCGAGGTGTTCACCTCCAAGTCTGTCGATGCGGGCCCGAGCCGCGACTGGCTCGAGTTCGTCGCGAGTCCGCGCGCCCGCAACAAGATCCGGCAGTGGTTCACCAAGGAGCGGCGCGAGGAGGCGATCGAGCGCGGCAAGGACCTCATCGCCAAGCAGCTGCGCAAGGAGGGTCTGCCGCTGCACCGGCTCTTCAAGCACGAGACCCTGGCGACGGTCGCCCAGGAGCTGCACCTGCCTGACGTGTCGACGCTGTACGCGGCCGTCGGCGAAGGCAACGTCGGGCCACAGAGCGTCGTCGAACGGGTCATCGACCTGGCCGGTGGCCGTGAGGGCGCGCAGGAGGATCTCGCCGAGGCGACGTCGCTGCCGGGCGTCGGCGTCCGACGTCCCCGCACCGAGAATCGCGACGCCGGCGTCATCGTCGAGGGTCTTGACGGTGACGTGATGATCAAGTTGGCGCGCTGCTGCACGCCGGTGCCCGGTGACGCCATCGACGGGTTCGTGACCCGTGGGGCGGGGGTCTCGGTGCACCGCACCGACTGCGTCAACCTCATCGCGCTCCGCAACCAGTCCGAGCGGCTCGTCGCGGTGAGGTGGGCCCCGACCGCCAAGAGCACGTTCCTCGTCGCCGTCCAGGTCGAGGGGCTCGATCGTCCGCGCCTGCTGAGTGACATCACCCGGGTCATCTCCGACCAGCACGTCAACATTCTGTCGGCGTCCCTGTCGACTGGCCGTGACCGCGTCGCCAAGTCGAAGTTCACCTTCGAGATGGCCGACCCCAAGCACCTCGGCCACGTCCTCAGCGCAGTGCGCACCGTCGAGGGCGTCTTCGACGTCTACCGCCTCACCCAATAACCCCCCCCGCTGACGGGTCACTTCTTGATCGCTGACGGGTCACTTGTTGACCGCTGACGGGTCACTTGTTGACCAGTCACGCAGTGCTTCTCAATTCGTACGACGGCCGCGACCCCCACCAACGAGGGATCGGTCGCATGCCCAGCAGCGCACCCAGCTCATCCTCGAAGGACGTGTCGGTGCCGAAGATGCGCGCTCGGGTCCCGATGACCCAGCGCCAGCCATGAAGTTCCGTCAGGTAGCGCCGGCGGTCCACGTCTGCGGATGTGTGGGCCGGGTCTGTGTGGAATTGATGACCGTCGTACTCGGAACCAATCAACAACTCCGGGTACGGGAGGTCGATGAAGAATGATCGCCCGAAGTCATCGATGACCTCGAACTGCGGGTCGGGAGTCGGGAATCCGGCATCGAGCATGCGCAGCCGTTGCCAGGACTCCCCGGGGCTCTGCGTGAGTGGCTCCACCAGGTGAGCGAGGCTTCGCGCCTGGACGATGCCTCGGAAGCCCTTGAGCCTCCCGACGTAGGCCATCAGTCCCTCGCGTTCGATGAGGCCCGCATGAGCGAAAGCATCCGCTGAGGCCAGCGCGTACGGCCGATATTGTCGCCTCAAGAGGTCCGATACGGTTCTGATGGGCGTCGTCACGTGCACTCCGCCGATGTACTCGACGTCCTCGCTGTCGATGATCGCCTGGCGCCCACCGCTGCCGAGATGGCGCACTCGACCGGCACTGTGCCGCACCACGAGCGAGGGCACGAAGTCATGCTGGCGACCGGGCGGGAACACGTCCAGTCCGCGCACCCAAGCGGCGGTCTCATCGCAGATGACCGCGTTGTCGGGCGCGACGAGCTTGATGGCGCGAAGACGACCATTGCGTGAGTCGGGTACCCGAGCGTCCACGTAGGCGTCGCGGAACTCGCGCCGGATCAATCCCTCACGGAGCAGCTGGCGCAGCAGTACCGGTGACAATGCCAGGTCCCTGGCCATCGTGCTAGTGAAGGGACGACCGTCGTTGATGAAGGAGGGCATCCTCGGATCGAATCGAAGATCGGCCGCGCCGTCGTCTGGTTGTCCACAAGTGGTCGGTAACTGACCCGTCAGTGGTCAGTAAGTGACCCGTCAGTGGTCAGTAAGTGACCCGTCAGTGGTCGGTAAGTGACCCGTCAGCGGTAGGGGTCAGGAGAAGTCGGCCTGGGCCTTCTTGGCCATCTCGAGGAAGGCCTCCTTGGAGGCCTTGTCGGCCTCGAGGTCCTTGACCTTCTTGGCGTCACCCTTGGCCACGGCCGCGGCGATCTTCTCGCCGACCTCGTCGATGGCCCGCTGGAGCTTGCCGATCATGTCGTCGGCGCGAGCGGACTTCTCCGGGTCGGTCTTCTTCCAGACGCTGTCGGTGGCGTCCTTGACGGCCTGCTCGACCTTGCGGATGCGGGCCTCGAAGTCACTGATCTTGGCGCGCGGCACCTTGCCGGCGGCCTCCCAGCGGTCGGCGATGTCGAGCCAGGCCTTGCGGGCAGCCTCGACGTTGGTGATCGGGAGCAGCTTCTCGGCGTCAGCGAGGATCTCGAGCTTCTTGTCGGCGTTGACCTCGTACTCGGCGTCGAGCAGGGAGTTGGCCTCGTCGCGCGCGGTGAAGAAGGCGTCCTGCGCCCCACGGAACTTCTTCCAGAGCTTGTCCTCGACGTTGCGGGGGGCCGAACCGGCCTTCTTCCACTCGGTCATCAGGTCGCGGTACTTGCCGGCCGTCGGACCCCACTCGGTCGAGGTCGACAGCGCCTCGGCCTCGGCGATCAGCTTCTCCTTGATGACCTTGGCGGCGTCTCGCTGGGTCGACTGCTCGTTGAAGTGCGTCTTGCGGCGGCGCGTGTACGTGGTGCGGGCCGAGCTGAAGCGGTGCCAGAGCTCGTCGTCCGCGGACTTGCTGAGCCGGGGAAGCGCCTTCCACTCGTCCAGCAGCTCGCGCAGCCGGTCGGCGCCGCTCTTCCAGTCGTTGCCGGCGGCGAGCTTCTCGGCGGCCTCGGCGATGCGGGTCTTGTCGACCTGCGCCTCGGCGACCTTGGCGGCGCGCTCGACCTTGCGCTGCTCACGCTGCTCGTCGATCGCGGGCTGCAGCGCGTCGAGCCGCTTCGCCAGCGAGTCCAGGTCGCCCATCGCCTGCGCGTCGACCAGCTGGCCGCGCACCTTCGTCACAGCCTTGGCAGCGTCGTCGGGTGAGACGGCGCCTCCCTTCAGTCGGGTCTCCAGCAGGTCGACCTCCGTCTCGAGCCCCTCGAAGCGGCGGACGTACAGCGACATCGCCTCGACGGGGTCGCCCCCGGGCCACTGGCCGATCAGTCGTTCGCCATCGGTGGTCTTGACGTAGACGTTGCCGTCATCATCGACACGACCCCAAGGGTTCGTGGGCGCAGTGCTCATGGGCGACAGTCTAGGTGGATGCCAGCGTGGAGCGCGCCCACCCGCCTCGCGTACCCTGTCGGACGTGCTTCTCACGTCATTTCCGGCCGGTCCGCTGCAGGCGAACTGCTACTTCGTGTCGCGTGGCCCCGGTGCCGGATGCGCCATCGTCGACCCGGGGATGGACTCGATCGAGGGCATCCGCCAGGTCGTGGCCGAGCACAACCTGAGGCCCGTCGCCGTCCTCATCACGCACGGGCACTTCGACCACATGTGGAACGCCCAGGACGTCGCGGCCGAGTTCGACTGTCCGGTCTGGATCCACCCGGCCGACCGCCACCTGCTGACCGACCCGATGGCGGCGATCTCGGGCCAGTCGGCCGCCATGCTGCGTTCGCAGCTCGGCATGACGGACCTGCCGGAGTTCGCGATGCCGGCCGACGTCCGCGACGCCGTCGACGGCGCGCAGATCGAGGTGGACGGTCTCACGTTCACGGTCGACCACGTGCCGGGCCACACGCCGGGCACGGTGTTCTACCGCGTCGACTACGACGGCCCCGAGGACGTCTCGCAGCTCATGTTCTCGGGCGACTTCCTGTTCGCCGGGTCCATCGGCCGCACCGACCTGACCGGCGGGTCGCACGACGAGATGCAGTGCAGCCTGCGCGAACGGGTGCTCCCGCTGCCGGACGACATCGCGGTGCTGCCCGGCCACGGCGGGCAGACGTCGATCGGTCGCGAGCGCACGACCAACCCGTTCCTCGCCGAGCTGGTGGGCTGACGTGACCGGCAAGCTGTCCGGCTTCCCGGAGTTCCTGCCGCGCGAGCGCATCGTCGAGCAGCAGGTGCTCGACCACCTGCGCCGCACCTTCGAGCTGCACGGCTTCGTCAACATCGAGACGCGTGCGGTCGAGCCGCTGGACGTGCTGCTGCGCAAGGGCGACATCGACAAGGAGGTCTACGCCGTCAAGCGGCTGGCCGCCGATCCGGCGGAGCCCGCCGACCTGGCCCTGCACTACGACCTGACGGTGCCGTTCGCGCGCTACGTGCTGGAGAACGCCGGCAAGCTCGACTTCCCGTTCCGCCGCTGGCAGATCCAGAAGGTGTGGCGGGGCGAACGCCCCCAGCAGGGACGTTTCCGTGAGTTCACGCAGGCCGACATCGACATCGTGGCCCGTGACGTGCTGCCCTTCCACTTCGACGTCGACGTGGCGCGGGTGATGGCCGAGGCGCTGGCCGGACTGCCCATCCCGACCGCGACCCTGCAGATCAGCAACCGCAAGATCCTCGAGGGGTTCTACCTGGGTCTCGGCATCGCCGACCCGACGGCGGTCATGCAGGTCGTCGACAAGCTCGACAAGATGCCCTCCGACAAGATCCGCACGCTGCTGCTCGAGCAGGGGCTCGCAGGCGACCAGTCCGACCGGGTGCTCGCGCTGGCCGAGATCGTCACGACCGACACCTCCTTCGTGGCGCGCGTCGAGGCCCTCGGCGTCGAGCACGCGATGCTCGCCGAGGGCCTCGTGGAGCTCGCCCAGGTGATCGAGGGCGCGTCCGGTGTCGACGGAGTCGTCGTGACGGCCGACCTGCGCATCGCCCGCGGGCTCGACTACTACACCGGCACGGTCTTCGAGACCCGCCTCGAGGGATGGGAGCACCTCGGCTCGATCTGCTCCGGCGGCCGCTACGACACCCTCGCGTCCGACCGCCGCAACACCTACCCGGGCGTCGGCATCTCCCTGGGCGTCTCGCGGCTGCTCGTCCCGCTCGAGCTGTCCGCCAGCCGCTCCGTTCCGTCGGTGGTGCTGGTCGCCGTCGACGACGAGGCGTCCCGCGCCGGCAGCAACCTCGTGGCGCAGCAGCTGCGTGTCCGCGGCATCGCCACCGAGGTCGCGCCCAAGGCCGACCGCTTCGGCAAGCAGATCCAGTTCGCCGAGAAGCGCGGCATCCCCTACGTCTGGTTCCCGCCAGCGGCCGTCAAGGACATCCGTTCGGGTGACCAGGTCGACGCGGACCCCACCAGCTGGACTCCACCTTCGGAAGACCTGACCCCGCACATCCTGACCAAGACACCTGCCTCCAAGGAGCAAACCTCGTGATCCGCACTCATGACGCCGGAAGCCTGCGCGCCGACCACATCGGCCAGACGGTCACGCTCGCCGGATGGGTCGCCCGTCGCCGGGACCACGGAGGCGTCGCCTTCATCGACCTGCGGGAGGCCTCCGGCGTCGTGCAGGTCGTGGTCCGCGAGGAGGTCGCGCACCAGCTGCGCGCCGAGTACTGCCTCAAGATCGTCGGCACCGTCCAGGAGCGTCCCGCCGGCAACGAGAACACCGGCATCGCGACCGGTGGCATCGAGGTCATCGCCGAGGTCGTCGAGATCCTCAGTGCAGCGGCGCCCCTGCCGTTCCCCATCGACGACGCTGGTTCGTCGAGTGCGGGCGCCGTCGGCGAGGAGGCTCGCCTGAAGTACCGCTACCTCGACCTGCGCCGCAGCGGCCCCGCCGCCGCGATCCGACTGCGGTCCAAGGTCAACGCCGCCGCCCGTGAGGTGCTGGCCGGCAAGGACTTCGTCGAGATCGAGACGCCGACGCTGACCCGCTCGACTCCCGAGGGTGCGCGCGACTTCCTGGTGCCGGCGCGGCTCAAGCCCGGCAGCTGGTACGCCCTGCCACAGAGCCCGCAGCTGTTCAAGCAGCTCCTGATGGTCGGCGGCATGGAGCGGTACTACCAGATCGCGCGCTGCTACCGCGACGAGGACTTCCGCGCCGACCGGCAGCCCGAGTTCACCCAGCTCGACATCGAGATGAGCTTCGTCGAGCAGGCCGACGTCCTCGACCTCATGGAGCAGATCCTGGTCAAGATGTGGGCCCTCGTCGGCTACGACATCCCGACCCCGATCCCACACATGACGTACGCCGAGGCGATGCGCCGGTTCGGCTCCGACAAGCCCGATCTGCGGATGGGCCAGGAGCTCGTCGAGTGCACCGACTTCTTCAAGGACACGCCGTTCCGCGTCTTCCAGTCCGAGTACGTCGGCGCGGTCGTCATGCCGGGTGGCGCGTCGCAGCCCCGCCGGCAGTTCGACGCCTGGCAGGAGTGGGCCAAGCAGCGTGGTGCGCGGGGCCTGGCCTACATCACGATCTCCGAGGACGGTGAGCTCGGCGGACCGGTCGCCAAGAACCTCTCCGACGCGGAGCGGGCCGGCATCGCCGCCCACGTCGGCGCCAAGCCGGGCGACTGCGTCTTCTTCGGCGCGGGAGCGATCAAGTCGACCCGCGGCCTGCTCGGCGCCGCGCGTCTCGAGATCGGCGAGCGCTGCGACCTGATCGACCAGGACGCGTGGGAGTTCGTCTGGGTCGTGGACGCTCCGCTGCTCGAGCCGTCGGGCGACGCCGTCGCCTCCGGTGACGTCGCGGTCGGCGCCGGAGCCTGGACCGCCGTGCACCACGCGTTCACCTCGCCCCAGGACATCGACTCGTTCGACGCCGATCCCGGCAACGCGCTCGCCTGGGCGTACGACATCGTCTGCAACGGCAGCGAGCTCGGCGGTGGGTCGATCCGTATCCACCGCGAGGACGTCCAGAAGCGGGTGTTCGCGCTGATGGGCATCGGCGAGGAGGAGGCGCAGGAGAAGTTCGGCTTCCTGCTTGACGCCTTCAGCTTCGGCGCCCCGCCGCACGGTGGCATCGCCGTCGGAATGGACCGCATCTGCGCGATGCTCGCCGGCGCCGACTCCATCCGCGAGGTCATCGCCTTCCCGAAGTCCGGCGGCGGCTTCGACCCGCTGACGGCCGCTCCGGCTCCGATCACCGCCGAGCAGCGCCGCGACGCGGGCGTGGACTGGAAGCCGGAGCCGAAGAAGGCCGACGCGACCGAGGCCTGAGCCCGCACCGCGTGGCCGCGGCACCCTCTGGGGTTGCCACGGCCACGCTCTCGCCCGGAGGCAGGACCTACGGGCGTTCGAGGAAGGCGTTCCTCAGCAGGGGCTGGTTGTTGACGAAGCCGAGCCCGGCGCATCCCGATCCGCTGCAGCTGGCGCGTTCGCTGACGCCCTGCCGCATGTCGATGTGCAGGTGTGGCGACGTGCCGGCCGCGTCGGCGCTGTTGCCCACCTGACCGATCACGGTGCCCTTCGACACCTGCTGCTCGTCATTGACCTGCAGCGACCCGTCGAGCATGTGGGTGAGGTACCAGAGACGGCCGAACGAGTCCTGGATCGTCACCCGCGCCGGATCCGAACCCCTGGACTTGATCGTCCCGCTGACCGGAGACACGACTGTCGTGCCGGTCGACGCGAAGATGTCGGCGGCGTTGTAGTCGTGGTGGCAGTTGACCTTGCTGTCCCAGCACCAGGCAGGGGAGCTGTTCTTGATCTGCGCCTGGGTCACGTTGAGCGGGAACCGCAGACTGGCGTCACCGATGATGTGCGAGGCGCTATTCTTGTACGTGTTCGCATTCAGCGTGACCTTCGCGCCGTCCGGGATCACGTCGTACGTGCCACCGAAGTCGCTGCTGTAGAACACGTAGACCGGCTTGCCGGTGCGGTTCCAGGTCGAACCGGCGCGGTTCTTGACGCACGAGCCCGCCTGCGTGCCGTTCACGAAGGTGATGCAGCCGGCTCCGGTGCCGTAGTCGGGCTGCGAGTTGGTCATGTCGACCAGTGATCCCGTCGAGCCGTCGCCGAAGTAGAGGCAGAACTCGCCGGCCTCGCACACTCCGTTGCGCGCGGCCGCGGTCGCGGTCGGCGCCTGACCCACCATCACGCCGATGACGGCGATGCCTGCCGCCAGCATGATTGCAAGACGTTTCATCATGATGTTTCCCCCGATTCTCAAGTGGCCCGGACGGGCCGATCCGGACGCTAGCAACGTGACCGGGCGGGGCGGGAGTGCTCCTCGTGTGTGTTCACGCCCCGTACACGAGACGTTCCGCGTGACCGGCGAAACAGCACCGGACTAGGGTCGACGCATGAGCTCTGACGGTCTGTTCGACATTCCGGACACACCGGCGACGACGGGTTCGGGCAGCGGCAGTCTGAGCGGCAACACCCATGCGTCCGCCCCCTTGGCGGTGCGGATGCGTCCGCGGAGCCTCGACGAGCTCGTCGGCCAGCAGCACCTGCTGGCACCCGGCTCACCGCTGCGGCAGATGATCGACGGCAACCAGCCGCTGACGATCCTGCTGTGGGGTCCGCCCGGCACCGGCAAGACGACCATCGCCAGCCTGCTCAGCGCCCACACCGACCGGCGGTTCGTCGAGGTGTCGGCGGTGTCGGCGGGGGTCAAGGAGGTCCGCGAGACGATCGCGGGAGCCCGACGTGCCCTGGCCCAGAGCGGCGTCGAGACGGTCCTGTTCGTCGACGAGGTGCACCGCTTCAGCAAGTCCCAGCAGGACGCGCTGCTGCCGGGGGTGGAGAACCGGTGGGTGTCGCTGGTCGCGGCGACGACCGAGAACCCGCACTTCAGCGTCATCTCGCCGCTCCTGAGCCGCAGCCTGCTCCTGACGCTCGAGAGCCTCAGCGACGACGACATCGGCGTGCTCGTCGACCGGGCACTCACCGACGAACGGGGTCTCGCGGGGGTGGTGACGCTCACCGACGAGGCGAGGTCTCACCTCGTGCGCCTCGCCGGCGGCGACGGCCGGCGCGTGCTCACCTACCTGGAGGCTGCCGCCGGCGCGGCGACGTCTCAGGGCAAGGCCGAGATCTCGGTGGAGGACGCCGCCCTGGCCGTCGACAAGGCCGCCGTCCGCTACGACCGGCAGGGCGACCAGCACTACGACGTCATCAGCGCGTTCATCAAGTCGATCCGCGGGTCCGACGTCGATGCCGCCCTGCACTACCTCGCGCGCATGATCGAGGCGGGGGAGGACCCCCGGTTCATCGCCCGCCGGCTCATGATCCACGCCAGCGAGGACATCGGCATGGCTGATCCGACGGCCCTCCCGCTCGCGACCGCCACCGCCCAGGCCGTGGCCATGATTGGCTTCCCGGAGGCGCGGATCCCCTTGGCGCAGGCCGTCATCCACCTGGCGGCGGCGCCGAAGTCCAACTCCGTCATCGTCGCGATCGACCGTGCGCAGGCCGACGTCCGCGCCGGCAAGGTCGGCACCGTGCCGCCGGCGCTGCGCGACGCCCACTACGCCGGAGCCAAGAAGCTCGGCCACGGGCACGACTACCAGTACCCCCACCACGACGTCCGCGGCGTCGTCGGCCAGCAGTACGCGCCGGACGACGTGGACGGCACGACCTACTACGAGCCGTCCGAGCACGGCTTCGAGGCGCGCGTCAGCGAGCGGCTCGCCATGATCAGGGCCATCCTCCGCGACCGCTGACCGTCCCGGCCAGCCGGGTCGGGTCCCCGTCGCCGCGATAGGCTCGTCGTCATGTCGGCGGAGGTCTGGATCCTCGTGGCGACCGCGGCACTGGCCGTGGTCGCGATCGGTGCTGCCGTCATCGCGGTGCGAGCGGTCCGCCAGCTCCACCGCACCCGGCCCGAACCCACGGCCCAGCGCGCAGCACCCCGTCCGGTCTCCGACGTCGTCGTGCTCGAGCCGATTCGCCCGGCACCGTCGGAGGCTCTGCAGCCCCGTCTGGTCGAGGGTCGTCTCGTCGTCCCGCCGTCCGAGCAGCAGGTGGTCCAGGCAGCGCTCGGGCGTCCCGGCGTCCGCCTGTCGGTGCTGGCCCACGGCGCCGCCCACGCACTGAGGGCCGAGAGCCGTGACCGCATCGCGGCCCTGATGCGGCGCGAGTACCGCCGCCGCCGTCGTGAGCGCCTCCAGGCAGGTCGTCGTGCCGTGCGCGCGGCTCAGCCGACACCGCCCGGCGACCAGTGGCTCGGGTCATGAGAGCCGGCTCATGAGGTCCCGCATCGTCTGGTTCGTCGCCGGTTCCGCCGCCGGCGTCTACACCGCGGCCAAGGCCCGCCGCGCCGCGTACCGGCTGTCCGCGCCGGGCCTGGTCGACCAGGCCGCCGCTCTCGGGGTCGGCTGGCGCGCGTTCAGCGACGAGATGCGCGACGGCATGCAGACCCGCGAGCAGGACATCGTCCGCACCCTCAGCACCGATCCCACGCCCCTGCCCCCAGCGCTTCCCACGAACGCCGCTCCATCCGACAAGACTCCACCAGACAAGAGGGCAACCTGATGCACACTGCGGAGATCCGCCGCCGCTTCCTCGACCACTTCGAGAAGGCGGGACACACCGTGGTGCCCTCGGCGCCCCTGCTGTTCGACGACCCCAACCTGCTGTTCGTCAACGCCGGGATGGTGCCGTTCAAGCCGTACTTCCTCGGCCAGGAGACGCCGCCGTGGCACACCGCCACGAGCGTGCAGAAGTGCGTCCGCACCCTCGACATCGAGGAGGTCGGCAAGACCACGCGGCACGGCACGTTCTTCCAGATGAACGGCAACTTCTCGTTCGGCGACTACTTCAAGGAAGGCGCCATCACCCACGCCTGGCGCCTCATCACCGGTGCGGTCGAGGACGGCGGGCTCGGCATCGACGCCGACTCGATCTGGGTCACCGTGCTGCACAGCGACCAGGAGTCGCGCGAGATCTGGCGTCGCGTCGCCGGCCTGCCCGACGAGCGCATCCAGGACCGCGGCCTCCTCGACAACTACTGGCACATGGGCGTCGCCGGCCCCGGCGGCCCGTGCAGCGAGATCTACGTCGACCGCGGTCCGGAGTTCGGCCCCGACGGCGGCCCGGTCGTCGACGAGGACCGGTTCCTCGAGATCTGGAACCTCGTGTTCATGCAGGAGGAGATCACCAACGTCCGCGCCAAGGACGTGTTCGACGTCGTGGGAGGCCTGCCTCACAAGAACATCGACACCGGCATGGGCCTCGAACGCGTCGCCTACCTGCTGCAGGGCAAGGGCAACCTCTACGAGATCGACGAGGTGTTCCCTGTCATCGAGAAGGCGTCCGAGATCTCGGGCCGCACCTACGGCAAGGACCACACGGACGACGTGCGGTTCCGCGTCATCGCCGACCACGTCCGCAGCGGCCTGATGCTGATGGGCGACGGCGTCACCCCCGGCAACGAGGCGCGTGGCTACGTGTTGCGTCGCCTGTTGCGCCGGGCCGTCCGCTCGATGCGCCTGCTGGGCTTCGAGGATCCCGCGCTGCCGCTGCTGCTCCCGGTGAGCCTCGACCGCATGAAGGCGTCCTATCCCGAGCTCGAGGCAGACTTCCCGCGCATCGAGCAGATCGCCTACGCGGAGGAGGAGGCCTTCCGGCAGACCCTCGGCAAGGGCACCCAGATCTTCGAGAGCGCCGCGGTCGCCGTGAAGGAGGGCGGCGGCACGTCGCTGTCCGGAGACCAGGCGTTCGCCCTGCACGACACGTACGGCTTCCCGATCGACATCACCCTCGAGATGGCCTCCGAACAGGGGCTCAGCGTCGACGAGGACGGATTCCGGGCACTCATGGCCGAGCAGCGGTCGCGCGCCAAGGCGGACGCCAGGGCGAAGAAGGGCAGCCACGCCGACACGACGGTCTACCGCGCGGCGCTCGACGCCAACGGCCCGACCGACTGGCTGGCCTACACCGCACTCACGACCGAGTCGCGGGTGCTGGCGCTGATCGCCGAGGGCGGCGACGTGCCGGCGATCGGCGCCGGGACGATCGGCGAGGTCGTCCTGGACCGCACGCCGTTCTACGCCGAGTCCGGCGGCCAGAACGCCGACGCCGGGCACCTGCTGTGGGACGGCGGCCGCGCCGAGGTGCTCGACGTGCAGCGTCCGGTCCGCGGTCTGGTCGTGCACCAGGTACGTGTCCTCGAGGGAGAGCTGACGCTCGACGCGGCGGTCGAGGCGGCCGTCGACCCCGAGTGGCGCCTCGGCGCCCGTCAGGCCCACTCCGGCACGCACGTCGTCCACGCGGCGCTGCGTGAGGTGCTCGGACCCACGGCCCTGCAGGCCGGTTCCTACAACCGTCCGGGCTACCTGCGGCTCGACTACGGCTGGAGCGGCGGTCTCTCGCCCGATCAGCTCCAGGGGGTCGAGGAGGCGTCCAACCGCGCGCTGCGAGCCGACCTGCCCGTCACGGCGCAGACCATGACGTTGCCCGAGGCTCGCGAGTTCGGCGCCCTCGCGCTGTTCGGTGAGACGTACGGCGAGGACGTCCGCGTCGTCGAGATCGGTGGCCCCTGGTCGCGTGAGCTCTGCGGTGGCACGCACGTCGAGCGGTCGTCGCAGATCGGCACGGTCGTCATCACGTCCGACGGCTCGGTGGGTGCGGGCAACCGCCGCGTCGAGGCGCTGGTCGGCATCGAGGGCTTCCAGTACCTCGCCAAGGAGCGCGACGTGGTGCGTCAGCTCACCGAGATCCTCAAGACCCAGCCCGAGGACGTCCCGGGTCGCGTCCAGGACCTCATGGACCGGCTCAAGGCCGCGGAGAAGGCGGCCGACAAGATCAAGGCGGCCCAGCTCGTGGGAGCAGCCGGTGACGTCGCGAACACCGCGAAGGACATCGACGGGGTCGCCTACGTCGGTCACCACGCTGCCGGCGCAGGCGGTGGCGATGTGCGCACCATCGCGCTCGACATCCGCAAGCGCCTGGCCGACCGTCCCGCGGTCGTCGTCGTGATCGGCGACGCGGGCGGCAAGCCGGCTGCGGTCGTCGCGCTCAACGAGGCCGCCCAGGCACGTGGTCTGTCGGCCAACGACTTCATCAAGGTCGTCGGTGAGCAGATCGGTGGGCGGGGCGGCGGCAAGGCCGACGTCGCGCAGGGTGGCGGCACCGACGTGTCCGCGATCCCGGCTGCCCTGGCCGCCGTCGAAGCCGCCCTGACTGCATGACGTTCAGGCGGGGCCGCCGGCTGGGCATCGATGTCGGCGACGCACGCATCGGCGTCGCGGTGTGCGACCCCGACGGCATGATCGCCACGCCGGTCGAGACTGTGGGAGCCGGTCCGCGCGCGATCGGACGCCTGGCCGAGCTCGCGGCCGAGTACGAGGTCGTCGAGTGTGTCGTGGGGCTCCCCATGGGGCTGTCGGGGCGCGAGGGTCCGGCGGCGGTCAAGGTCCGGGCGTTCTGCGACGACCTGTTGGCGGCCATCGACCCGGTGCCGATCCGCCTGTTCGACGAGCGGATGTCGACCATCACGGCAGACTCGATGCTGCGACACAGCGGACGCTCGGCAAAGAGCAAACGCAGCGTCATCGACCAGGCGGCGGCTACGGTGATTCTTCAGACGGCGTTGGACTCCGAACGAACGCGCGGGTCAGCCCCCGGCGAGAGCATGAGGAACGAATGAGCGAGCGGCAGCGAATGAACCGGCGGACGCATGACTGACAGTGGACTGGACCTGATCTCCGGCGGGGGGCCCTCCGAGCCCGGCCGGCGACGTGCGGAGACCCCTGCCCGCAAGCCGTGGGGACGCCGGGTCATCGCGTTGGTCGTCGTGCTCGCGCTGCTGTTCGGCGGTTATCAGGCGTTCGGGGTGGCCAAGGACAAGCTCTTCCCGAGCGTCGAGGACTACACCGGCCAGGGCTCGGGTGACGTGACCGTCGAGATCCCCAGCGGCGCGGGCGGTCAGCAGATCGCCAACATCCTCAAGAAGGCCGGCGTGGTCAAGAGCGCCGACGCGTTCTACCAGCTGAGCCTGAGCGACAACCGCTTCGCCTCGGTGCAGGCGGGTTCCTTCGGCCTGCGCAAGCAGATGTCGGCCGACGCGGCGCTCGGCGCGCTGATCGACCCGGGCAACCGGGTGCAGACGACCGTGACCATCCCGGAGGGTGCGCGCATCGACCAGGTGGTTGACGCGATCGCCGCCAACAGCGACATCACGAAGGCCGACCTCGAGGCAGTCCTGGGCGATCCGGCGCAGCTCGACCTGCCGGCGGTCGCGAAGGGCAACCCCGAGGGCTACCTCTTCCCGGCGACGTACGAGGTGCCGCCCGGCACGACGGCGGTCAGCCTGCTCAAGCAGATGGTCGCCAAGACCGTGTCGGTCGCGCAGGACCTCGACATCGGCACGCGGGCCAAGGCGCTGGGATACACCGGCGAGGAGATCCTGACCATCGCGAGCATCCTGGAGTACGAGGCCAAGAAGGACGAGGACTACGCCAAGGTCGCCCGCGTGCTCTACAACCGGCTCGATGACGGGATGGCGTTGCAGCTCGACTCGACGGTGTCGTACGTGAGCGGTCGCAAGGGCGACGTGTTCACGACGGATGCCGAGCGCGCCGACCCGTCGGCGTACAACACGTACCAGAACACCGGCCTGCCTCCCGGGCCGATCGGGTCACCGGGCGAGAAGACCATCGAGGCGGCGCTCAATCCCGCGCAGGGTTCGTGGCGGTACTTCGTCGCGGTCAACCTGGAGACGGGGGAGACGGTGTTCTCCGACACGTTCGCCGAGCACAACCGCGCGGTCGCCATGCTGCAGACGTACTGCAAGACGGCGCCCGAGGGCATCTGCGGATGATCTGCACCGCTTCATGATCTGGACCGCCTCATGATCTGTGCGGTGCTCGGCTCACCGATCTCGCACTCGCTGTCGCCGGCGATGCATCGCGCCGCCTACGCCGAGATCGGGCTCGACTGGGCGTACGAGGCCGTCGAGGTGCGTGAGGGCGAGCTGGCGGCCTTCGTCAGCGCCCTGGGCGACGACGTCCGCGGGCTCTCGGTCACCGCTCCGCTGAAGCGCGAGGCGGCGGCGGTCGGCCACCAGCACAGCGGCGACGTCGAGGTGCTGGGCGTGGCCAACACGCTGGTGGTGGAGGACGGATTCATCTCGGTCCACAACACCGACGTCCCGGGCGCGGCCGCCGCGATCGAGGAGCTGGGGCTCAAGCCGCCGGTCACGGCCCGCATCCTGGGCGGGGGCGCCACGGCAGCCTCCGTGGCGCTGACGCTGGTGCGTCTGGGCGTCGAGGAGCTGGAGTTCCTCGTCCGGGAGCCGGGACGTGCGGCCGAGGCCGAGGCGGTCGCCCGGGGACGGGGCATCGGCGTGACGGTCCGGCTGCTCGACGAACCCCTGGTCGACCGGGTGGACCTGCTCGTGTCGACGATTCCCGGGGACGCCATCGGGTCGCGTGCGCACGAGCTGGTCGACGCGTCCCGCGCCGTGTTCGACGTGGTCTACGACCCCTGGCCGACGGCGCTCGGACGTGCGGCGCAGGAGTCGGGGCTGCCCGTCGTGTCGGGCCTCGACCTGCTCGCCCACCAGGCGGCCCTGCAGGTCGAGCTCATGACGGGGTCGTCGGTCTCTCCACAGCTGCTCCGCGCGGCGGCGTTGGCTGAGCTGTCGTCTCGCTAGGGTGCGACGGTGACCATCTGGATCGTCGCCGCGTTCGCGGCCCTCATCGGCGCCCTCGGCCCCGAGGCCCTGCGCCGCGTGCCGGAGCCGCCCGAGCCGGCCGAGGACAAGGTCGCCTACGCCACTCTCGCCGACACGAGGCACCTGCGACTGGGGCTGGCCGTCAGCGCCGCGGCGATGGCCGGGGTCGTGGCGTCGCGCGTCGACATCCCCGAGCTGCTGCCGGTGTGGGCCGTGCTGGCGGGCGTGGGTGCCTGGCTGGCGTTCGTCGACTGGCACACGCAGCTGCTGCCGTACCTCATCGTGGCGCCGCTCTACCTCGTGACGCTGGTGCTGGTGGCACTCGGCGCACTGCTGCTCGACGACCGTGACGTCCTCGTGCACGCCCTGGTCGCCAACGTCGTGGTCTACGTCCTGTTCCGCCTCATGTACTGGATCGGCAGCCGGTTCTTCGGGGGTGCGTTCGGCTACGGCGACGTCCGCCTGTCCGGCGTCCTGTCGCTGGCCCTCGGTGCGCTCGGCACGAGCGAGGTGCTCATCGGGATGTACGCCGGGTTCATCCTCGGTGCGGTGCTGGGCATCGTCCTGGCCCGGCTCAAGATCATCGATCCGAAGGGATACGCCTTCGGCCCGTACATGGTGGTCGGCGCGATGATCGGCGCGGCGTGGGGTCCCGTCTTCTACGGCTGACCGATGCGGGCATCCCCGCAGGTCGGACGGCTGCCGGGGTGACGCGAGGGGCATGGGAGAATCGTCCTCATGCTTCGTTGGTTGACCGCTGGTGAGTCCCATGGCCCCGCTCTCGTCGCCGTCCTGGAAGGGCTGCCGGCGGGCGTGCAGGTGACCAGCAAGGAGATCCAGGCTGCCCTGGCCCGCCGCCGCCTCGGCTACGGCCGCGGCGCGCGCATGGCGTTCGAGGCCGACGAGCTCGAGATCGTCGGTGGCCTGCGCCACGGCTCGACGATGGGCAGCCCGATCGCGCTGCGCATCGGCAACAGCGAGTGGCCCAAGTGGGAACAGGTCATGGCGGCCGACCCGGTCGATCCTGAGATCCTCGACGGCCTCAAGCGCAACGCGCCGCTGACTCGTCCGCGCCCCGGCCACGCCGATCTCGCCGGCATGCAGAAGTACGACTTCGAGGAGGCACGCCCCGTCCTCGAGCGGGCCAGTGCCCGCGAGACGGCCGCCCGCGTCGCTCTCGGTGAGATCGCCGCCCAGTTCATCCAGCAGGCCACCGGCGCGACGATCGTGTCGCACGTCGTCGAGCTCGGCACGGTCCGCGCGCCGGCCGGGGTCATCCCGACCCACGCCGACGTCGACGCCCTCGACGCCGATCCGGTCCGCTGCTTCGACGCGGACACCAGCACCGCGATGGTCGCCGAGATCGACCTCGCCCACAAGGAGGGCGACACCCTCGGCGGTGTCGTCGAGGTCGTCGTCGAGGGCCTGCCGCCCGGACTCGGCTCCTACACGCACTGGGACAAGCGCCTCGACGGACGTCTTGCGCAGGCGCTCATGGGCATCCAGGCCATCAAGGGTGTCGAGATCGGTGACGGCTTCGAGCTGGCCCGCACCCGTGGCTCCCTCGCCCACGACGAGATCATCCCGACCGCCGACGGCATCCGCCGCGTGTCGGGTCGCGCCGGAGGCACCGAGGGCGGCATGACGACGGGCGAGATCCTGCGCGTCCGCGCCGCGATGAAGCCCATCGCGACGGTGCCGCGTGCGCTACGCACGATCGACGTCACGACGGGCGAGGAGGCGCGGGCCCACCACCAGCGCTCGGACGTGTGCGCCGTGCCGGCTGCCGGCATCGTCGCCGAGGCCATGGTCGCCCTGGTGGTGGCCGACTCGCTGATCGAGAAGTTCGGGGGCGACTCCGTCTCGGAGACTCGTCGCAACGTCGAGGGCTACCTCGCCAACCTGAGGCTGCGTTGAGTCCGGTCGTTGTTCTCGTCGGCCCGCCCGGCGCCGGCAAGTCCACGGTCGCGGCCGACCTCGCCTCCCGGCTCGGCGAGCCGTTCCGCGACACCGATGCCGACATCGTGGCGCTCGAGGGCCGGTCGGTGCAGGAGATCTTCATCGACGACGGCGAGGCGCACTTCCGGACGCTGGAGGAGCGGGCCGTCGCCGCGGCGCTCGCCGACCACGACGGGATCCTGGCCCTCGGTGGTGGCGCGGTGCTCAGCGAGACGACCCGCCGCGCGCTGGCGGCCCACCGCGTCCTGTTCCTCGACGTCGGCCTGGCCGCCGCGGTGCAGCGCGTCGGCATGAACGGCAACCGGCCCCTGCTGCTCGGCAACGTCCGCTCGCAGATGAAGGCGCTGATGGACCGCCGTCGTCCGCTCTACGACGAGGTCGCCACCTTCACGATCGTGACCGACCAGCTCGACTCCACCGAGGTGGCCGACCGAGCCATCCAGCTGATCCAGGAGGATCGATGACCACCCGCTTGACCGTGCCCACCGCCCAGCCGTACGACGTGGTCATCGGCAACGGGGTCCAGGAGGAGCTGCGCGGCCTGATCGGGTTCGGGCTCGGCGTGCTGCGGGTGGCGATCATCCACGCGCCGTCGATGGCCGGCCACGCCGCACGGCTGCGCGAGCCGCTGCTGTCGGACCACCTCGAGGTGCACCTCATCGAGGTGCCGGACAGCGAACTGGCCAAGACGGCCGACGTGCTCACCTTCTGCTGGAAGATCCTGGGCGAGGCCGGCTTCACCCGGTCCGACGTCATCGTCGGTGTCGGCGGGGGAGCCACGACCGATCTGGCCGGGTTCGTGGCGGCGAGCTGGCTGCGCGGCGTGCGGTTCGTCAACGTCCCGACGACGGTGCTGGGCATGGTCGACGCCGCCGTCGGCGGCAAGACCGGCATCAACACCGCCCAGGGCAAGAACCTGGTCGGTGCGTTCCACGAACCCGTCGGCGTGCTGTGCGACCTCGACGTGCTGCCGGGACTGCCGGCCCGCGAGATGCGCAGCGGGATGGCCGAGGTCGTCAAGTGCGGCTTCATCGCCGACCCGACGATCCTCGACCTCGTCGAGGCCGCGCCGGGCGCCATCTCCGACCCGACGTCGCCCATCGTCGCCGAGCTCATCACCAAGGGCATCGCGGTCAAGGCGCGCACCGTCGCCGGCGACCTGCGCGAGGCCGGGGCAGGCGCTGACGGGTCCATCGGCCGCGAGGCGCTCAACTACGGTCACACGTTCGGGCACGCCGTCGAACGCTTCGAGCACTACCGCGTCCGACACGGAGAGGCGATCTCCGTCGGGATGGTCTTCGTCGCCGAGGTCGCGCACCGGGCGGGCCTGATCGACCAAGAGCTGCTCGACCGGCACCGGTCGGTCCTCGCGACGGTCGGACTGCCGTCGACCTACCGGCCCGGCATCTGGGAGGCGCTCGCGACCACGATGCGCCTCGACAAGAAGACCCGCGGCGATCAGCTGCGGTTCGTGGTGCTGGAGTCGCTCGCACACCCGGTGATCCTGGCAGGCCCGGACGAGGCACTGCTGCTGGACGCCTACCGAGCCGTCTCGTCGTGAGCCACGCCCAGCGCCGGCAGCGGCTCGGCGAGGAGCTGCTCTCCCGGGGCGTCGAGAGCCTGCTCGTCACCACCCTCGTCAACGTCCGTTACCTGACCGGCTTCACCGGCTCGAACGGAGCGGTGCTCGTGGGGGCCGGCGGGGGGGCGACGTTCTTCACCGACGGTCGCTACCGCGACCAGGCCGCCGCCGAGCTGCCCGACGTCGAGCACGTCATCACGCGCGACCTGCTCGGTGAGGCAGCGCGCCGCGCCGACGTCGCCGACCTCGGCATCGAGTCCCACACCCTGAGCGTCGATGCCCACACGCGGCTGGCCGAGCTGCTCCCGTCGACGGCCCTCAACGGCACCGACCGGGTGGTCGAGTCCCTCCGCGAGGTCAAGGACCCTGATGAGATCGACGCCCTGACCAGGGCCTGCGACATCTCGACCCGGGCGCTCGAGGCGTTGCTCGCCGGCCCACTGGTCGGCCGGACCGAGCGCGAGGTCGCGCGCGACCTCGAGAACCGGATGCTCGACCTCGGCGCCGAGGCCATCGCGTTCGAGACGATCCTGGCCACGGGCGATCACACGGCCATCCCGCACCACCACCCGACCGATCGCGTTCTCGTCGAGGGCGACCTGCTCAAGGTCGACTTCGGTGCCCGGGTCGACGGCTACCACGCCGACTGCACCCGCACCGTCGTCCTGGGCAGCGCCGACGACTGGCAGAAGGAGGTCCACGCCGCCGTCCGGGAGTCGCAGGCGGCCGGTCTCGACCGGCTGCGCGACGGCGTCCCCGTGAGCGACGCGGACGCCGCCGCACGCTCCTCGTTGGAGGCATCCGGATGGCTCGAGTCGTTCACGACGGGCCTCGGTCACGGCGTCGGGCTCGAGATCCACGAGGACCCGTTCATCGCGGGCTCCCACACAGGTAAACTGACCAGTCGCACCGTCCTCACGATGGAGCCGGGCATCTATGTCCCGGGTCGTGGGGGAGTGCGCATCGAAGACACCGTCCTCGTGACCGCGGGTGCCCCCGAGGTGCTCACCACGATGACCAAAGACCTCTTGGAGATCGGCTGATGGCCACCACGAACGACATCAAGAACGGCATGGTCCTGGACTTGGACGGACAGCTCTGGTCCGTCGTCTGGTTCCAGCACCACAAGCCGGGCAAGGGCGGGGCGATGGTCAAGACCACGCTCAAGAACATCATGAGCGGCAAGACCGTCGACAAGACGTTCAACGCCGGCCTCAAGATCGAGACGGCCAACGTCGACAAGCGCGACTTCCAGTACCTGTACCACGACGGCGACTCGTACGTCTTCATGGACAAGACGACGTACGACCAGATCAACGTGACCGAGACCGTCGTCGGCGACGCCAAGGACTACATGCTCGACAACCAGGACGCGATGCTCGCGCTGCACGAGGGCGTGCCGCTCTACATCGAGCTGCCGGCCTCGGTCGAGCTGCTGGTCGAATACACCGAGCCGGGCCTGCAGGGCGACCGCTCGAGCGGCGGCACGAAGCCCGCCCGCCTGGAGACCGGCAAGGAGATCCAGGTGCCGCTGTTCATCGTCAACGGCGAGAAGGTCAAGGTCGACACCCGCGACGGCAGCTACCTCGGTCGCGTGTCGTCCTGATGTCAGCTCGGACCAAGTCGCGCAAGCGCGCCCTCGACATCCTGTTCGAGTCGGAGGCGCAGAGCCTCCCGCCGGGTGGCACGCTCGCCGATAGGATCGCTGACCGGGAGTACCCCGTCAACGAGTACGCGGTCCACCTGATCGAGGGGGTCGTCGCCCACCGCGACCGTCTCGACGAGATCATCACCGAGAACGCGAAGGATTGGACGCTCGAGCGTATGCCCGCGGTCGACCGCAACCTGCTGCGGATCGGCGCCTACGAGATCCTCTACGTCGACGACGTCCCGGACGCCGTCGCCGTCAGCGAGGCCGTCGGCCTGGCCGCCGACCTGTCGACCGACGAGTCCCCGTCGTTCGTCAACGGTCTGCTGAGCCGCATCGTCGAGCTCAAGCCGACGCTCACCGCCTGAGCCCTCTCGGGCATCTCGCCGCCGCGTCATGATGCGGGTGCCCGTCCCTCTCCCTCTGTGAGGCCGTTGGCCTCGCGGAACGGAAGGGGAGTGTGGTGATCACCGAGGAGCTCATCGACCGGATGGCCGAGAAGTGTCTCCTCAGCGACGACGACTTCGACGCCGCCGTCCGGGACGTCGGCCCCAAGCGCATCCAGACGGTCAACCTGCACCACCTGGCGCTGGCAGCGCGCTCCGACGACTTCGCGCGCACGATCGAGCAGGCCGACCACATCACCGCCGACGGCTGGCCCATCGTCTCGCTGATGCGGTCGCGCGGCATCAACCCCGAGCGGGTGACCGGCTCGGAGTTCATCGAGCGGATGCTCGCCGGCCGGCAGTTCCACGGCACGAAGGCGGCAATCCTCGGGGCCGACAGCGACGTCGGCTTCGACTTCCGCGGCCAGCTGCACGACTCGGGGCTGCACGTGGTGTTCCGCGACCACGGCAGCCGCCGCGACTGGGAGCCCGGCTGGCTGGCGGGCAAGCTGCAGAAGTACGGCGTCGAGCTGCTGATCATCGCGGTGACCCCGCCGTTCGGCGACATGATCGGCGAGGAGGTGCGGCGCGCCGGATTCTCGGGGGTCGTCATCAACGTCGGAGGAGCGGTCAACATGGTCACCGGCCACTCCGCCATGGCTCCCGGATGGGTGCGGGCGGCCAAGGTTGAGTGGTTCTACCGCCTCGCGCAGGAACCGACCCGGCTCTTCCGGCGCTACATCATCGAGTGCCTGCCGGTGTTCGTGACGTACATCCTCCCGCACTACTGGCGGCGCGGAGGGAGTCTGACGTCAGGAGCTCCCGGCGACCGACTCCAGCTGCGTCAGGAGTGACGGGGGAGCATTCAGCGCGCCACCGACCGTGCCCTTCTGACGGGCGTCGCCGGGCACGGACGTGAAGGGGTCGTCTGTCATCAGCACGTCCCCGCACCCGAAGTCGTCGACCGTGACACCGGTGAGCTCGCCGTCGCGCTCGAGCACCAGCAGCCACCGGGTGCCCAGGTCGAGCCGACAGGCGCGGTCGTCGGGCACCGGCACGAGCTGCCCGAGCGACGCCACGATGTCGGGCAGGTCGCTGCTCGCGACAGGGTGGATGTCTCCGAACCTTATCCAGCTGTAGGTCGTCGCGCCGTCACCGTCCGGGTCATCGTCCTTCGCCCCGTACGAGCAGACCCACGCCTCGTCGGGAGTAGCGATCGAAGGTGATCGTGGTGCTGCATTCGGCCCGCCGAGATCGCCGGTCGTGCCACCAGGTCCTAGCAGGCGTTCGGGGCACTTCTCGCGATCTTCGGATGCCGGCGTGGGTGCCGCCGTCGCCGTCGCCGTCGAGGGAGCGGGCGCGGGCAGCGTCGTGACGACGTCGTCCTTCGCGCAGCCGCCGACCAGCAGCGTGGACACGATCGCGATGGTCAGAAGAGTCCTCATGCCTGACGATGTCCGACGGGTGCCTCTCCGTCTCACCCGATCAGGCCGACCTCGAGGCGGGCCCAGACTCCTTCGGAGGCCGCGGAGTCACCAGGGATGGCGGACGCATGGGCGGTGCGACGGTCGCCCTTCCCGAGCAGGAAGGGCGATCACGTCATTGCTTGGCCGGGCGTGGGGCGAGCAGGCCACCGCCGAGCCGTGTCCGGAGGCGCCGTGCGCCGCTGCTAGTCTTGCCACGTTCCAACGACATCCTTTAACGGCCGTCCCGAGAGGCGGAGAAGGAGGTCAGTCATGGTCGCGCCTACGGACGCTTCACGTGCTGGCAGTGCCAACGACGGCGTGGACGGCGACGCCGACGCCCGGACGGTCCTCGACGACCAGGACATCTCCCGGGCTCTGACCCGCATCACCCACGAGATCCTCGAGCGCAACCGCGACTCCGCCGGGCTCGTCCTCCTCGGCATCCCGACGCGCGGGGTGCACCTCGCCCGCCGCATCGCCGAGCGGATGTCCGAGGTCGAGGGCCGCGAGATCACCGCCGGCGCTCTCGACATCACGATGTACCGCGACGACCTGCGTCTCAAGCCGGCCCGGGCGCTCGAGCACACCGAGATACCCGACGACATCGACGGCAAGGTCGTCGTGCTGATCGACGACGTGCTGTTCTCCGGCCGGACGATCCGAGCCGCGCTCGACGCACTGACCGAGCTGGGCCGTCCCAAGGCCGTCCAGCTGGCGGTGCTGATCGACCGCGGGCACCGCGAGCTGCCGATCCGGGCCGACTTCGTGGGCAAGAACTTGCCGACGTCGCTCGCCGAGAAGGTCAAGGTCCGCCTCACCGAGTCCGACGGCGGCGACTCGGTCTCGATCACGGGCGGCAACGCATGATCAAGAACCTCCTGAGCGCCGGCGACCTCGACCGGACCGACGCGATCCGCATCCTCGACACCGCCGAGGAGCTGCTCGGCGTCGCGAGCCGCCCGATCAAGAAGCTGCCGACCCTGCGCGGACGCACCGTCGTCAACCTGTTCTTCGAGGACTCCACCCGCACGCGCATCTCGTTCGAGGCCGCCGCCAAGCGCCTCAGCGCCGACGTCATCAACTTCTCGGCCAAGGGCTCGAGCGTGTCGAAGGGCGAGAGCCTCAAGGACACCGCGCTGACCCTGCAGGCCATGGGCGCCGACGCGGTCATCATCCGCCACCACTCGTCGGGTGCCCCGCACCGACTCGCCCAGGCCAAGTGGACCAAGGGTGCCGTCATCAATGCCGGTGACGGCACGCACGAGCACCCCACGCAGGCCCTGCTCGACGCCTTCACGATGCGCCGGCACCTGAGCGGCTCGCTGGGGGAGTCGCTCGGTGCCGATCTCGAGGGCAAGAACATCACGATCGTCGGCGACGTGCTCCACAGCCGCGTCGCCCGCTCGAACGCCCTCCTGCTGCACACCCTCGGGGCGAACGTCACGCTGGTCGCGCCCCCGACGCTGCTGCCCGTCGGCGTCGACCACTGGCCGGTCGAGACGTCGTACGACCTCGACTCTTCGCTCGAGAAGGCCGATGCGGTCATGATGCTGCGGGTCCAGGCCGAGCGGATGAACGCCTCGTACTTCCCGAGCGCCCGCGAGTACTCACGGCGATACGGCCTGGACACGGCACGCCTCAACCGCCTGCCCGGCCACGCTGTCGTGATGCACCCCGGCCCGATGAACCGCGGCATGGAGATCACCGCCGACGTCGCCGACCACGTCCGGTCAGTCATCGTCGAGCAGGTCACCAACGGCGTCGCGGTGCGGATGGCCGTCCTCTACCTCCTTCTCGGCGGCGCCGCGGGAGATTCCGAAGCAACCGAAGAAGCCTCTATCCACAAGGATCGTGCATGAGCAGCTACGTCATCCGGGGAGCCCGCATCCTGGGCGAGAAGACCGCCGACATCGCGATCGCGGACGGCATCATCACCGCGATCGGCGCCGATCTCGACGGCGACGAGGTCATCGACGCGACCGGCCTGGTGGCCCTGCCCGGCCTCGTCGACCTGCACACCCACGTGCGGGAGCCCGGTCGTGAGGATGCCGAGACGGTCCTGACCGGGTCGCGCGCGGCAGCCCGCGGGGGCTTCACGTGCGTCCACGCGATGGCCAACACCGAGCCGGTCGCCGACACCGCCGGGGTCGTCGAGCAGGTCTGGCGCCTCGGCCGCGAGGGCGGCTACTGCGACGTCCAGCCCGTCGGCGCCGTCACGGTCGGCCTGCAGGGCACCCAGCTCGCCGAGCTCGGCGCGATGGCCGACTCCGCCGCCGGCGTCAAGGTGTTCTCCGACGACGGCAAGTGCGTCTCCGACGCGGTGCTGATGCGTCGCGCGCTGGAGTACGTCAAGGCCTTCGACGGCGTCATCGCCCAGCACGCGCAGGAGCCGCGCCTCACCGAGGGCGCACAGATGAACGAGGGTCCGCTGTCCGGCGAGCTCGGTCTCGTCGGCTGGCCGGCCGTGGCGGAGGAGGCCATCATCGCCCGCGACGTGCTGCTGGCTGAGCACGTCGGCTCGCGCCTGCACGTCTGCCACCTGTCGACCCGGGGCTCGGTGGAGATCATCCGCTGGGCCAAGAGCCGTGGCATCGACGTCACCGCCGAGGTCACGCCGCACCACCTGCTGCTGAGCGACGACCTCGTCCGCAGCTACGACCCGATCTACAAGGTCAACCCGCCGCTGCGCTCGAACGACGACGTCGAGGCCGTCCGCGAGGGCCTGGCCGACGGGACGATCGACATCGTGGCCACCGATCACGCACCCCACCCCATGGAGGACAAGGAGTGCGAGTGGTCGGCGGCGGCGTTCGGCATGCTCGGGCTCGAGACGGCGCTGTCGGTCGTCCAGCAGACCATGGTGGACCCCGGCCGCCTGACCTGGGCACAGGTCGCGTCCGCGATGTCGACCAAGCCCGCCGACATCGGCCGGGTCACCAACCAGGGACGTCCGCTGGAGGTGGGGGAGCCGGCCAACATCGTGCTGGTCGATCCCGCCGCGTCACGCACCATCGACGCCCGCGACACCGCCTCGCTGTCGCGCAACAACCCCTACGCCGGACTCACCCTGCCGGGGGAGGTCGTCTGGACCTTCCTGCGCGGCAGACCGACCGTCCGTGACCGTGCACTCGTGGAAGGTGTGGACGCATGACCGAGGCAATTCTCGTGCTGGAGGACGGCCGCGTGTTCCGCGGCGACTCCTACGGCGCCGTCGGCGACACGATCGGCGAGATCGTCTTCTCGACCGGCATGACCGGCTACCAGGAGACCCTGACCGACCCGTCCTACAAGGGCCAGATCGTGGCCATGACGGCGCCCCACATCGGCAACACCGGCGTCAACGACGAGGACTTCGAGTCCCGGCGCATCTGGGTCGACGGCTACGTCGTCCGCGACCCCGCCCGTGTGCGCAGCAACTGGCGCTCCAACCGCAGCCTCGACGACGAGCTCGTCACGCAGGGCGTGGTCGGCATCTCCGGCATCGACACCCGTGCCCTGACCCGGCACCTGCGTGAGCGCGGCTCGATGCGCGCCGGGATCAGCTCGACCAGCACGGACGTCGCGTCGCTGCTGGCCCGCGTCACGGCCGCCCCGTCGATGAAGGGCGCCAACTTCCTGGCCGACGTCACGACCGAGCAGACATACGTCGTGCCGGCCGTGGGGGAGAAGCGGTTCACCGTCGCCGCGATCGACCTCGGCATCAAGGGCATGACCCCGCGCCGCATGGCGGAGCGAGGCATCGAGGTGCACGTCATGCCGGCGACCTCGACGTACGACGACATCCGGGCCGTCGGCGCCGACGGCGTCTTCATGTCCAACGGCCCCGGAGACCCGGCCACCGCCGACCACGTCGTCGGCGTCCTCAAGCAGGTGCTGGCCGACCGGGTGCCCTACTTCGGCATCTGTCTGGGCAACCAGGTCTTCGGCCGGGCGCTCGACCGCGGCACCTACAAGCTGAAGTACGGCCACCGCGGCATCAACCAGCCCGTCCAGGACCTGACGACCGGCAAGGTCGAGATCACGAGCCAGAACCACGGCTTCGCGGTCGACGCCCCGATCGAGGGAACGTTCGAGACCCCCTACGGCCCCGGACGGGTGACCCACATCGGTCTGAACGACGACGTGGTCGAGGGCCTCGCGCTGCTCGACCAGCCCGCCTTCAGCGTCCAGTACCACCCCGAGGCAGCAGCCGGCCCGCACGATGCGGCCTACCTCTTCGACAGATTCGTGGATCTCATGCAGGACAACGTCATCTCCACAGGCTCGACGAGCGGGAGTGAGGCCTGATGCCGAAGCGCACCGACATCAAGTCCGTCCTGGTCATCGGGTCCGGCCCGATCGTGATCGGCCAGGCCTGCGAGTTCGACTACTCGGGCACCCAGGCGTGCCGTGTCCTCCAGGAGGAGGGCATCCGGGTCATCCTGATCAACTCCAACCCGGCGACGATCATGACCGACCCGGAGTTCGCCGACGCGACCTACATCGAGCCGATCACGGCCGAGTTCGTCGAGAAGGTCATCGCCAAGGAGCGCCCCGACGCGCTGCTCGCGACCCTCGGGGGACAGACGGCATTGAACGCCGCTATCCAGATGCACTACAGCGGCGTGCTGGCCAAGTACGACGTCGAGCTCATCGGAGCCTCGATCGAGGCGATCGAGAAGGGCGAGAACCGCGAGTCCTTCAAGCAGGTCGTCGCGACACTGCCCCCCGAGTGGGGTGCGGAGTCGGCCAACTCGGTCATCTGCCACACGATGACCGAGTGTCTGGCCGGTGTCGAGGGCCTCGGCGGCTACCCCGTGGTCGTCCGTCCGTCGTTCACGATGGGCGGCTCCGGCAGCGGGCTGGCATACAACGAGGCGGACCTGCACCGCATCGCCGGCTCGGGCCTCGCGCTCAGCCCGACGACCGAGGTGCTGCTCGAGGAGTCGATCCTCGGGTGGAAGGAGTACGAGCTCGAGGTCATGCGCGACACGGCCGACAACGTCGTGATCGTCTGCTCCATCGAGAACTTCGACCCCATGGGCGTCCACACGGGCGACTCGATCACGGTTGCCCCGGCGATGACGTTGACGGACGTCGAGTACCAGCGGCTGCGCGACATCTCGATCGGCATCATCCGCGAGGTCGGCGTCGACACCGGCGGCTGCAACATCCAGTTCGCGGTCAACCCCGAGGACGGCCGCATCGTCGTCATCGAGATGAACCCGCGCGTCTCGCGGTCGTCCGCGCTGGCGTCGAAGGCGACCGGCTTCCCGATCGCCAAGATCGCCGCGAAGGTCGCGATCGGCTACACGCTCGACGAGATCCCCAACGACATCACCGCCGAGACGCCAGCGTCGTTCGAGCCTACGCTCGACTACGTCGTCGTGAAGGTGCCGCGGTTCGCGTTCGAGAAGTTCCCCGCCGCCGACCCGACGCTGACGACCCACATGAAGTCCGTCGGCGAGGCCATGGCGATCGGCCGCAACTTCACCGAGGCCCTGCAGAAGGCGCTGCGGTCGCTGGAGCGCCCCGAGGCGGTCTTCGACTGGAGCAAGCAGTGGGTCGACCTCGACAAGCAGCTGCTGCTCGAGCAGATCTCGGTGCCGCACGACGGCCGCATCAAGAAGGTCATGGACGCGATCCGCGCCGGCGCCACGCCCGAGGAGATCTTCGACGCCACCAAGATCGACCCGTGGTTCGTCGACCAGCTCGCGCTGATCAACGAGATCGCCGTCGACCTGATCGAGGCACCCGAGCTGTCGCCGACCCTGCTGCGGCGCGCCAAGCGGCACGGCTTCTCCGACGTCCAGCTCGGTCGCATCCGCGGCCTGACCGAGGACGTCGTCCGCGGCGTGCGGCACGCCCTGGGCGTCCGCCCGGTCTACAAGACGGTAGATACCTGTGCCGCCGAGTTCGCGGCGGCAACGCCGTACCACTACTCCTCGTACGACGAGGAGACCGAGGTCGCGCCTCGCACCAAGCCCGCCGTCCTGATCCTCGGCAGCGGTCCCAACCGCATCGGCCAGGGCATCGAGTTCGACTACTCGTGCGTCCACGCGGCCATGGCGCTGTCCGAGGTCGGCTACGAGACCATCATGGTCAACTGCAACCCCGAGACCGTCTCGACCGACTACGACACCGCCGACCGCCTCTACTTCGAGCCGCTGACCCTCGAGGACGTCCTCGAGATCGTCCACGCCGAGGAGCAGGCCGGACCCGTCGCGGGCGTCATCGTCCAGCTCGGCGGCCAGACACCGCTGGGCCTGGCGGCCGGGCTCGAGGCCGCCGGCGTGGCGATCGTCGGCACCCAGCCAGCGGCGATCGAGCTGGCAGAGGAGCGTGGTGCTTTCGCGCGCGTGCTCGACGAAGCCGGTCTGATCGCCCCCAAGAACGGCATGGCCACGACGTTCGCGAACGCCAAGGAGATCGCCGACGAGATCGGCTACCCCGTGCTGGTGCGACCCTCGTACGTCCTGGGCGGCCGCGGCATGGAGATCGTCTACGACGAGGAGACCCTCGGCGACTACATCGGACGCGCCACGGAGATCTCGCCGGACCGCCCGGTGCTGGTCGACCGCTTCCTCGACGACGCGATCGAGATCGACGTGGACGCGCTCTACGACGGTCATGAGCTGTTCCTCGGTGGCGTCATGGAGCACATCGAGGAAGCCGGTGTGCCCTCCGGCGACTCGGCGTGCGCCCTGCCGCCGATCACCCTCGGCGACCTGGAGATCCAGCGCATCCGCGAGTCGACCGAGGCCATCGCCAAGGGCGTCGGCGTGCGTGGACTGATCAACATCCAGTTCGCGCTCTCGTCGGACATCCTCTACGTCATCGAGGCCAACCCGCGGGCGTCCCGCACGGTCCCGTTCGTCTCCAAGGCGACGGCGACGCAGCTGGCCAAGGCCGCCGCCCGCCTGATGCTCGGCGAGACGATCGCCGAGCTGCGCACCGCCGGAGCGCTGCCGGCGACCGGCAACGGCGGTCGGCTGCCCGACAACGCGCCGATCGCGGTCAAGGAGGCGGTCATGCCGTTCAACCGCTTCCGCACCTATGAGGGCACCTACGTCGACACGCTGCTCGGCCCCGAGATGCGCTCGACCGGCGAGGTCATGGGCTTCGACGCCGGCTTCGGCCAGGCGTTCGCCAAGTCGCAGGCCGGCGCCCAGAACGGCCTGCCGACGTCGGGCAAGGTCTTCGTGTCCGTCGCCAACCGCGACAAGCGCCACATGATCTTCCCGGTCAAGCGGCTCGCCGACCTGGGCTTCGAGATCCTCGCCACCAGCGGTACCGCGGTCGTCCTGGCCCGCAACGGCGTCAAGGCGACGGTCATCCGCAAGCTCAACGAGGAGCCGCTGCCCGGTCAGGCCCGCAGCACGATCGTGGAGAAGATCCACGAGCAGGACGTGCAGCTGATCATCAACACCCCGCACGGCGTCACCTCGGGTGGTAGCCCCCGCATCGACGGCTACGAGATCCGCACCGCGGCCGTCGCCGAGGGGATTCCGTGCATCACGACGGTGCAGGGCCTGGCCGCCGCGGTGCAGGGCATCGAGGCGCTGATCGAGGGCAGCATCGGTGTCACCTCGCTGCAGGAGTGGGGCCGCGTCGTGAGCGAGGGGCGGGCATGACCGAGCGCCAGCGAGTGAACGACGGGCCTGTCGTGCCGCGATCTTCCTGTGATGCCCTCTGGTCGGAGGTCGCGGCATGAGCTTCGGCAGCCGCGCGCGGGTCGCGATGCAGGCGTACGGGCCGGCGTGCATCGGCATCGACCCGCACGCCGCGCTGCTCGAGCAGTGGGGGCTGACCGACGACATCGAGGGGCTCGACCGCTTCGCCAGCATCTGCGTGGAGGCATTCGCCGGGCGGGTGGCGTTCGTCAAGCCGCAGTCGGCCTTCTTCGAGCGCTTCGGTGCGCGCGGCATCGTCGTGCTGGAGCGGACCATCGAGGACCTGCGCCACACGGGGTCGTTGGTCGTCCTGGACGTCAAGCGCGGAGACATCGGGTCGACGGCCCAGGCCTACGCCGACGCCTACCTCGACGACGACGCACCGATGGCCGTCGACGCCATCACGGTGAGCCCCTTCCTGGGCTTCGGCTCGCTGACCCCGTTCTTCGAGGTGGCCGAGAAGAACGACGCCGGCGTGTTCGTCCTCGCCCTCACGTCGAACCAGGAAGGACCGGAGGTGCAGCACGCCCGCACCGCCGGGGGAGCGACCGTCGCGGGGCACATCCTCGACCAGCTCCGCCAGCTCAATGGACAGGACAGCCCCATGGGGTCGTTCGGGGCCGTCGTCGGCGCGACCATCGGCGATGCCGACGAGGACCTGGCGATCAACGGCCCGCTGCTGGTCCCGGGCTTCGGCGCCCAGGGCGGCACCGTCGACGACATCCGCCGCCTGTTCGCCGGTGTCATCGACCACGTCATCCCGTCGACGTCCCGGGGTGTGCTCGCCGCCGGACCGGACGTGGCCGCGCTCCGCGATGCGGCCGCGCGCGTCAACGACGAACTTGTAGGGTCGTAGACCTATGAACAAGCTCGTCACGGCACTGATCTCGACCACCGTCGTCGGCGTGATGCTGTCGGCGTGTGGAGGCGAGGACCCCTACTGCGCCGCGGTCACCTCCGGCCAGAAGGCACTCAACAGCTTCGGCGAGAAGCGCACCGACGCCGGCTTCGCCTCGTACGCCAAGGCTGTCACGGCCATCACCATGACCGCGCCGGACGCCATCAAGGTCGACTGGGCCATGCTGGGCAGTGTCACCAACGGCGTGCTGAAGGCCCACGAGAAGGTGGGGATCCCGCTGGAGGACATGACCGACCCGGCCAAGGTCGAGGCCCTGAGCGCTGACGACCTCAAGACGCTCAACACCGCCTACGATGCGTTCAACAACACCGCCGCTCAGCGCAAGGCCGTCGTGGCCGACGTCAAGAGCACCTGCGACATCACGCTGAAATGACCCACCGCACGGACGCAGAGAGGTGACCCGAGTGGCACTCCCGATACTGACCCCCGAGCAGCGCAGGGCCGCGCTCGAGAAGGCGGCCGCCGCGCGGCAGCTGCGGGCCGACGTCAAGGTCCGGCTCAAGTCGTCCCGGGCGAGCCTGACGGACGTCATCCAGGAGTCGCGGGTCAACGAGGTCATCGCCAAGCTGCGGGTGGTAGACCTGCTGCAGTCGATGCCCGGCGTCGGCAAGGTGCGCGCCCAGGAGATCATGCAGCGCATCGGCATCGCGGAGAGCCGTCGCCTACGGGGCCTCGGCGTCAACCAGATCACCGCGCTCCTGGCCGAGTTCGCCGACCGCGCAGACCGATCCGACCGCGCACGCCGATCCGACCGCGCAGACCGTGGCTGACGGGGCGGGTCGGTCCCGCCTGGTCGTCCTGGCGGGCCCGACGGCGGTCGGCAAGGGCACCGTGGCGTCGTGCGTGCGCCGCTCGCACCCCGACATCTGGATCTCGGTGTCGGTCACGACCCGCCCGGCGCGCCCCGACGAGATCGACGGCGTCCACTACCACTTCATCTCCGACGAGCAGTTCGAGCGGCTCGTCGCCGAGGACGGCCTGCTGGAGTGGGCCGTCGTCCACAGCGCGGCCCGCTACGGCACTCCCCGAGCCCCCGTGGAGGAGCACCTCGCGGCCGGCACGCCCGCCCTGCTGGAGATCGACCTGCAAGGTGCGCGGCAGGTGCGCGAGCGCATGCCCGACGCCCTGATGTGCTTCCTCAAGCCGCCGAGCTTCGAGGAGCTCGAACGTCGGTTGGTCGGCCGCGGCACCGAGGGACCGCAGGAGCGGGAGCGTCGTCTGAGGACGGCGCGCACCGAGCTGGCGGCCGAGTCGGAGTTCGATGTGACGATCGTGAACACCGATGTCGAGACCGCCTGTGAAGAATTGGTAGACTTGTTCAGATCCGGCTCCGGCCAGTCACGTTCCTGAGCGTTCCACCGGGTCATCCAACCGTCTTCTTCTTTCTGTGAGGCTCTGTGTCCACGACACGATCGACTGCCATCGGCATCACCAACCCCCCGCTCGACGACCTGCTCGAGAAGGCGGACAGCAAGTACAAGCTGGTCCTCTACAGCGCCAAGCGCGCCCGTCAGATCAACGCGTACTACTCGCAGCTCGGTGAGGGTCTCCTGGAGTACGTCGGACCCCTGCTCGAGACCGGTGTCCAGGAGAAGCCGCTGTCGATCGCCCTCCGCGAGATCAACGCCGACCTCCTGACCGTCGAGGACATCGACCCCGAGGCCGAGGCTGCCGCGGCAGTCGCCGCCGCCGCCGAGAAGGCCTGAACCACCCCCACCGGGTCACTGACATGACCACGGAAGTCGTCCTCGGTGTCTCCGGCGGGATCGCGTCCTACAAGGCCGCCGAGCTCCTGCGACTGTTCACCGAGTCCGGCCACAGCGTCCGCGTCGTCCCCACGGAGTCGTCTCTGAACTTCGTGGGG
Source organism: Aeromicrobium sp. (assembly GCA_046598255.1). Taxonomy (GTDB): domain Bacteria; phylum Actinomycetota; class Actinomycetes; order Propionibacteriales; family Nocardioidaceae; genus Aeromicrobium. The sequence continues at coordinate 39,474 of JBKJIW010000015.1, forward strand.
GCCGCCACGTGGGAGGCCCTGAGCGGCAAGCCTGTCCAGGTCGGCGTCTTCGAGCACGTCGACGAGGTGGCGCACGTCCGCATCGGACAGGCAGCCGACCTGGTGCTCGTCGCACCGGCGACCGCCAACATCCTCGCCAAGGCAGCGCACGGTCTGGCCGACGACCTGCTCACCAACACGCTGCTCACGGCGCGCTGTCCGGTGATGTTCGCCCCCGCGATGCACACCGAGATGTGGGAGAACGCCGCGACGCAGGCCAACGTCGCCACGCTGCGGGCCCGCGGGCACCTCGTGCTCGAGCCCGCCGTCGGTCGCCTGACGGGCGTCGACACCGGCAAGGGCCGCCTGCCGGCACCGGCGGAGATCTTCGCCGCCGCCGTCACCGTGCTGCAGGGGCGTGCGCAGGACCTCGCCGGGCGGCATGTCGTCGTCTCCGCCGGTGGCACGCGTGAGTTCCTCGATCCCGTGCGGTTCCTCGGCAACCGTTCATCGGGTCTTCAGGGGTACGCCCTGGCCGAGGCCGCCGTCGCCCGCGGGGCCCGGGTCACCGTCGTCGCCGCCAACGTCTCCCTGCCGCCCCCTGCTGGTGCCGACGTCGTCCACGTCGTGAGCACCGAGGAGCTCCGTCAGCAGGTGCACCGAGCCGCGGCGGACGCCGATGCGGTCGTGATGGCCGCCGCGCCCGCCGACTTCCGGCCTGCCGACTTCGTCGACGCGAAGATCAAGAAGACCCCCGACGGGGTCGCGCCGCAGATCCAGCTGGTCGAGAACCCGGACATCCTCGTCGAGCTGGTCGCCGCCCGCGGCGACGGCCATCATCCCGTCATCGTGGGCTTCGCGGCCGAGACGGGCGACGCCACCGCGTCGGTGATCGAGCACGCACGCGTCAAGCTGGCCCGCAAGGGATGCGACCTCCTGGTCGTCAACGACGTCAGTGATGGCAAGGTGTTCGGTCGGGACGAGAACGAGGCCGTGCTGCTGGGTTCCGACGGCACCCTGGCAGAGGTCGCACTCGGCCCCAAGAGCGTCCTGGCGCATAGCGTCTGGGACGCCGTGGTCCAGCGCTTGGACTGAGCAGAACCCCCGGGCACCACGCTCGTTAGACTTCCGTACAGACCTCTACCCAGGAGAAATTGTGAGCCGCTTCTTCACGTCCGAGTCAGTGACCGAGGGTCACCCGGACAAGATCGCCGACCAGATCAGCGACAGCGTCCTCGACGCCCTGCTCGCCCAGGATCCCAAGAGCCGTGTGGCGTGTGAGACCTTCATCACCACCGGCCTGATCGTCGTCGGCGGAGAGGTCACCACCGAGGCGTACGCCGACATCGCCAAGATCGCCCGCGACCGCGTCCTCGAGATCGGCTACGACTCGTCGGTCAAGGGCTTCGATGGCGCCTCCTGCGGCGTCCAGATCACCCTCGACGCGCAGTCGCCCGACATCGCCCAGGGCGTCGACACGGCCTTCGAGGGTCGCAGTGAGGGTTCAGCCGATCCGCTGGACCTCCAGGGTGCCGGAGACCAGGGTCTGATGTTCGGATTCGCGTGCGACGAGACGCCCGAGCTCATGCCGCTGCCGATCACGATCGCGCACCGGCTCGCCGAGCAGCTGACCGCGGTCCGCAAGGACGGCACGCTGCCGTACCTGCGTCCCGACGGCAAGACCCAGGTCACGGTCGAGTACGACGACGACGACAAGCCGGTCCGGGTCGACACCGTCGTCCTGTCGACCCAGCACGAGGACGGCATCGACCTCGACTCGCAGCTGGCCGTCGACATCAAGAAGCACGTCGTCGACGTCATCCTGGCGGGCTTCGACATCGACACGACGGACTACAAGCTGCTCGTCAACCCGACCGGCAAGTTCGTCATCGGCGGACCGATGGGCGACGTCGGGCTGACCGGCCGCAAGATCATCGTCGACACCTACGGCGGCTACGCCCGCCACGGTGGTGGCGCGTTCTCCGGCAAGGACCCGAGCAAGGTCGACCGCTCGGCCGCCTACGCGATGCGCTGGGTCGCCAAGAACATCGTCGCTGCCGGCCTGGCGACCAAGGTCGAGGTCCAGGTCGCGTACGCGATCGGCAAGGCGCACCCGGTCGGCTTCTACGTCGAGGCCTTCGGCACCGAGACCGTCCCGGTCGACACGATCCGCGAGGCCGTCCTGGAGGTCTTCGACCTCCGCCCGGCCGCGATCATCCGCGACCTCGACCTGCTCAAGCCGATCTACGCGCAGACGGCCGCCTACGGCCACTTCGGCCGCGAGCTCCCGGGCGTCGTGTGGGAGACCACCGACCGCGCCGACGCGCTGAAGGCAGCAGCATCCAAGTAGGCATGTCCGGGCGGGCTGGTAGAACAGCACCGTGACCACCGACGAGGGACCAGAGCAGCTTGCTCTGGTCCCTCTGTCGTCTCCGCGCAGGCGTCCGGCCAAGCCGCCGCAGGAGCCGGCCCCGTCGCGCGCCGTCGCGCGCGTCGTCGTCGACTCGGGACTGGCCCACCTCGACCGTCCGTTCGACTACCTCGTGCCGCAGGCGATGCACGAGGCCGCAGTCGCCGGATGTCGGGTGCGGGTGCGTTTCGCGGGCCGTCTGGTCGACGGGTTCGTGCTCGAACGCATCGACCGCAGCGACCACGACGGGCGCCTGGCCTTCCTGGCCTCGGTCGTGTCGTCGGAGGTCGTGCTGACGCCCGAGGTCCTGCTGCTGGCCCGCGCCGTGGCCGAGCGGTACGCGGGGGTGCTGGGCGACGTGCTGCGTCTTGCCGTCCCTCCGCGCCACGCCCGGGCCGAGAAGACCCCTCCGACGGCACCCGACGGCGACCTTCCACTGGCCACCCTCGACGGGTGGCAGCGGTACGTGCACGGCCTGTCGTTCGTCACGTCGTTGCAGGTCGGCGACTCGCCGCGAGCCTGGTGGACCGCCGTGCCCGGTCACGACCCGGCCCGGCTGGTCGCCGAGGCGGTCCTGGCGACGCTCGCGTCGGGTCGCGGTGCGGTGGTCTGCGTCCCCGACGCCCGCGACGTCGCGCGATGGGACGCCGTGTTCGCCGACGTGCTGGGGCAGGGGCGCCACGTCGTCCTGACGGCGGCCCAGCCGCCCGCCGAGCGCTACCGGTCGTTCCTGGCCGCCAGCCGCGGCGACGTGCAGGTTGTCCTCGGCACCCGGGCCGCCGCCTTCGCTCCCGTCCGCCACCTGGGGCTGGTGGCGATGTGGGACGACGGCGACGACCTCTACGCCGACCCACGTGCGCCCTATGCTCACGCCCGCGAGGTGCTGCTGCTCCGCTCGACGCAGCAGGACACGGCGCTCCTGATCGGTGGCCACGCGCGCACCGCCGAGGGGCAGTCGCTGATCGAGAGCGGCTGGTGTGTCGAGCTGGCCGCCGAGCAGCGCGAGCGCCGACGCGCGTGGCCGCGGCTCGACATCACCGACGGGTCGACGGCCGGGGCCGGGCCGGTGCGCCTGCCGCAGGAGGCATTCCGGGCGATCCGGGGCGCGAAGGGGTCGGTGCTGATCCAGGTGCCACGGCGCGGCTACCGCGACTCGCTGTCGTGCCAGACGTGCCGCCAGCCGGCCCGCTGCACCGAGTGTGCGGGCCCGCTGGGTCAGCCGTCAGCCGCAGCTGCGGTCGCCTGCCGCTGGTGCGGTCACGAGGCGGCACCCTGGACGTGTCCGCACTGCCAGGGCACCCAGCTGCGCTCACCGGTCGTCGGTGCGCTGCGCACGGCCGAGGAGTTCGGACGGGCGTTCCCCGACCTGGAGGTGGTGACCTCGGGCGGGGCGAACGTGGCGGACGACCTCCCGGCGGGCCGGCGACTCGTGCTCGCCACACCGGGTGCCGAGCCGCACGTCGACGGCGGCTACGACGTCGTCATCCTGCTCGACACGTGGCTGATGCTCGCCCGCGAGGACGTCCGGGTCGACGAGGAGTCCCACCGCCGGTGGTTCAACGCCCTGGCACTGGCCCGGCCGGGCGGCCGGGCCCTGGCGATCGGCGACGCCCAGGTCCTGCAGGCGCTCGTCCGCGCCGATCCGGCCGGCTTCGCGGCGCGCGAGCTGGCCGGTCGGGCCGAGACGCACCTGCCCCCGACCGCCCGGCTGGCGACCGTCGAGGGCCCCGACGACGTCCTCGCCGCCCTGGCCGAGCGGACGTGGACCTCCCACACCGAGGTGCTCGGACCCGTGCCGGTCGATCAGCGTGATCCGGACTCGGCACAGCGGCTCATCCTGCGGGCGCCCCGGCGCGAGGGTGCCGAGCTCGCCGCCCTCCTGGCCGCGGTGTCCGCCGAACGCAGCGCCGCCAAGCTGCCCGCCGTCCGCATCCAGGTCGACCCCCCGACGTTCTGAGCCCCGGGCGAGCAGGCAGGTGGCGCCGCCTAGACTCGGGCCGTGAGAATCGTCTTCGCTGGAACCCCCGAGACGGCGCTCCCGTCCCTCGAGGCGCTCGTGGCCAGTCGTCACGACGTCATCGCCGTCGTGACCCGTCCCGACGCGCCGGCCGGTCGTGGTCGCACCCTGACGCCCTCTCCCGTGGCCGTGGCCGCAGAGGCGCACGGCATCGAGGTGCTGAAGCCCACGAAGCCGTCCGACCCGGACTTCATGGCCCGACTGCGCGAGCTGGCGCCCGACTGCATCCCGATCGTCGCCTACGGCGCGCTGATCCGTCGGGAGGCGCTCGACATCCCGGCGTTCGGCTGGATCAACCTGCACTTCTCCGTGCTGCCCTCTTGGCGAGGTGCGGCACCGGTGCAGCGTGCCATCATGGCCGGTGACGAGGTCTCCGGTGCGACCGTGTTCAGCCTGGTCGAGGAGCTCGACGCCGGCCCGGTGCTCGGCACGATCACCGAGCTGATCCGCGACGACGACACCACCGCCGAGCTGCTCGAACGCCTCGCCGACTGGGGCAGCAAGCTGCTCGTCGATGTCGTCGACCACATCGAGGACGGAGACATCGCCGCCGTGCCGCAGCCGGAGGACAACATCTCGTTCGCCCCGAAGCTCACGGTCGACGAGGGCCGCATCGACTGGAGCCGGCCCGCCTTCGCCATCGACCGCCATGTCCGCGGGTGCACGCCGGCTCCCGGGGCGTGGACGACGCTGGCGGGCGACCGCGTGAAGATCGGTCCGGCGACGATCGCCGACGAGAGCACGCTCGAGCCCGGCCGCATCCAGGTCGGCAAGCGCGAGGTACGGGTCGGCACGTCGACGACCGACCTGGTGCTCGGCGACGTGCAGGCCGTCGGCAAGAAGCGCATGGCCGCCGCCGACTGGGCACGCGGCACGACGTTCGACGCCGCACCGTTCTTCACGTCGAGCTCCACCGGCGCCGACCATGGCTGATCCGGTACGGTCCGTCGCCTTCCACGCCCTGCGGGCCGTCTCCGAGAAGGATGCCTACGTCAACCTGATCCTCCCGGCGATGCTCGACGAGCACCACATCGAGGGCCGGGACGCCGCCTTCGCGACCGAGCTCGTGCACGGCACGCTGCGCCGACAGGGCACCTACGACGCGGTCATCGACCACGTTGCCAGCAAGGGCATCGGCGGCATCGACCCGCCGGTGCTCGACGCGCTGCGCCTCGGGGCGCACCAGCTGCTCAACATGCGGGTGCCGGCGCACGCCGCCGTGTCGGAGACGGTCGACGTCGTCCGGCGCGAGATCGGCCACAAGCCCGTGCACTTCGCCAACGCGCTGCTGCGCAAGATCGGTCAGAAGGACCTCGACGGGTGGCTCGCGATCGTGACCGAGGGGCTCGAGGGGCACGAGGCCCGCGCGGTGCGCACGTCGCACCCGCTCTGGATCGTGGAGGCGCTGCACGCGGCTCTCGGCGGCCACGGCGCCCAGATCGACAAGCTGCTGGCCGCCGACAACCTGCCTCCACGGGTCACGCTCGTGGCCCGTCCCGGCCTCAGCACACCCGAACAGCTGCCCGGCACCCCCGGCCAGCTGTCGCCCTATGCGCGCATCCTCGACGAGGGCGGTGACCCCGGCGCGATCGCCGAGATCCGTGACGGACGGGCCGGCGTGCAGGACGAGGGCTCGCAGCTGGTGGCCATCGCCCTGGCGGAGGCGTCCCTCGACGGACCGGACGAGCGGTGGCTCGACCTCTGCGCCGGACCCGGCGGCAAGGCGGCCCTCCTCGGCGCGCTGGCAGCCGGACGGGGCGCGGCGCTGGTGGCCAACGAGATGCAGGAGCACCGCGCCGAGCTCGTCCGCCACGGCGTGCGTCGCCTCGACAACGTCGACGTGACGGTCTTCGACGGACGTCAGGGCCCGTGGGAGCCGGCGACGTTCGACCGCGTCCTGGTCGACGCCCCGTGCACCGGCCTCGGCGCGCTGCGGCGTCGACCCGAGTCACGGTGGCGCCGGTCGCCGTCGGACCTCGACGGCCTCGTGCCACTGCAGGAGGCACTGCTGCGGCGGGCGCTCGAGCTCGTCCGCCCCGGCGGGGTCGTCGCGTACGCGACCTGCTCGCCGCACGTGCGCGAGACCCAGGGCGTCGTCAGCTCCGTCACGGCCGGACGGGACGACGTCACGGTGGAGTCGACGCACCAGTGGTGGCCGCACATCGACGGCACGGATGCCATGTTCTGCGCCCTCCTGCGCCGGCACTGACCACCTGCCACCCTCCCGCTGATTCCCAGGAGAACCTGGGAATCCGACACGTCATCCCGGTAGCAACGAGGGACAGGTGTCAGGGAACGGGGATCACCCTGGAAGCTTCGGGGGTTCACCTGGGAATCTGCCGAACCGGGGCCGCTAAGGTCTCAGCATGGGCATCCAGATCACCCCGAGCATGCTGTCGGCGGACTTCGCGAACCTCCAGGCCGAGGCGGCGCGCATCAGCGGAGCCGACTGGCTGCACATGGACGTCATGGACAACCACTTCGTGCCCAACTTGACGCTCGGCGCGCCGGTCATCGAGGCCCTCGCGAAGGTCGCGAAGCAGCCCATCGACGCCCACCTCATGATCGCGGACCCCGACCGCTGGGCCCCGGCCTACGTCGAGGCCGGGGCGGGCAGCATCACGTTCCACGTCGAGGCCGCCGCAGCGCCCGTCCGACTGGCCCGCGAGATTCGCGCCAAGGGCGCGAGGGCCTCCATGGCGCTCAAGCCGGCGACCCCCATCGAGCCCTACGCCGACCTGCTGCCCGAGCTCGACATGGTGCTGATCATGACCGTCGAGCCGGGCTTCGGCGGGCAGAAGTTCCTGGACCTGTGCCTGCCGAAGATCCGCCGGACCCGGGAGCTGATCGAGCGGAGCGGCGGCGACATCTGGCTCCAGGTCGACGGGGGAGTGTCGGTCGAGACGATCGAGCGGTGCGCGGACGCCGGTGCCGACGTCTTCGTGGCGGGCTCTGCGGTCTTCGGCGCCGACGATCCGGACGACATGGTGGCCCAGCTCCGCGCGCTGGGTGAGACGGCGCAGCACTCACATGCCGGACGTCACGCTCACTGAGCGGGACCTGCTGGGTAGAATGGGATCTGCGAGCTGCTGTTGATGCTCGTGTGCTCCGGGGTCGGTGCAATTCCGAGCCGGCGGTCATAGTCCGCGACCCGTGTCCTCCACTGTGAACAACCAGCGCAGCGGTGGGGCCCGGTTGAGCCGGTGGAATTCCGGCACCGACGGTGAAAGTCCGGATGGAAGGAGCAGCGTGTCGAAGGGCTGTGCCCCTCGACCGTGGTTGGCAACGTGTGCACCCTCACGGTGCGCGGGTGCCAGCCTCGCCCTCCCCGGATCGTGCGAGCCCGAAACCGATCCGGAGGACTGCATGGCGTCAGAAGTCGAAGTCGCGGCGATGCGGCGAGCGCTCGATGCTGCGCGGGCGACCGAACGCACGCTGCCCAACCCACGGGTGGGTTGCGTGCTGCTGGCCCCCGACGGCACCGAGATCGCGACTGGCGTCCACCGGGGCGCTGGCACGCCCCACGCCGAGATTGACGCGCTCACACAGGCTGGCGCTTCGGCGCGCGGCGCGACCGCGATCGTGACGCTCGAGCCCTGCAACCACACCGGACGCACCGGTCCGTGTGCCGACGCGCTGATCGAGGCCGGGGTCGCCCGGGTCGTCTTCGCGCAGATCGATCCCGACCGGACGGCCGCCGGCGGCGCATCGACGCTTCGCGCCGCGGGCATCGACGTCGAGCCGGGCGTCATGGCGGAGGAGGCCACCGACCTCAACGTCGAGTGGACGTTCGCGGTGACCGCCGGACGTCCGTTCGTGACGTGGAAGTACGCCGCGACCCTCGACGGCCTGAGCGCCGCCCCCGACGGCACCAGCAAGTGGATCACCAGCGAGCAGGCGCGGCGTGACGTGCAGACGTTCCGCGCCGGAGCCGACGCGATCGTCGCGGGCACCGGTGCCGTGCTGGCAGACGACCCGCGCCTCACCGTCCGCGATGAGAACGACATGCCGCTGCCGTTCGACAGGCAGCCGCTGCGCGTCGTCGTCGGCGAGACCAAGATCCCCAACTACTTCCGGGTCTTCGACCGGGTGGCCCCGACCTTGATGATCCAGTCGCGAGATCCCGAGACGGTCCTCCAGAAGCTCGTCGACAACGACATCCGCCACATCTGGCTGGAAGGTGGCCCGCGGCTCGCAGGAGCGTTCTGGAACGCCGGCGTCATCGACCGCATCATCGGCTACATGGCGCCGGCGATGCTCGGATCCGGTCGCGCGGCGCTCGAGGGCGAGGCCGCCACCCTGGCCGACCTCCGCCCCATCACGATCGAGGACCTGCGGATGATCGGCCCCGACATCCGCATCATCGGCACCCCAGGACGCATGCAGCGAGAGGACTTCGACTGATGTTCACCGGTCTCATCGAGGAGAAGGGCACGATCACCGCGATCGAGCAGCTGGGCGACTCCGTCCGGCTCACGATCCGCGGGCCGGTCGTGACGTCGGACGCCGGCCACGGCGACTCCATCGCGGTCAACGGCTGCTGCCTGACAGTCATGGCGCTGGACGAGGACGGGGACTCGTTCGGCGCCGACGTCATGCAGGAGTCGCTCGACAAGACGTCACTCGGCGATCTGGCGATCGGCGCCGAGGTCAACCTCGAGCGCGCCACGAAGGCCGGAGCGCGGCTCGGCGGCCACATCGTCCAGGGGCACGTGGACGGCACCGGCCGCATCCTCGACCGCACCCCGAGCGAGCACTGGGAGATCGTCCGTGTGGCCCTGCCCGCCGAGCTCGCGAAGTACCTCGTCGACAAGGGGTCGGTCACGGTCGACGGCACGTCGCTGACGGTTGTCGAGGTCGTCGACGCGGACGCCTCCACCGGCGACGAGTCGTGGTTCTCGGTGTCGCTGATCCCCACCACGCTCGCCGACACCACGCTCGGGACCAAGGCTCCGGGCGACCGGGTCAATCTCGAGGTCGACATCCTCGCCAAGTACGTCGAACGCCTGCTGGGCGCCTCGCCAGGACAGCAGCACAGCCAAGGAGCAACATCATGACCGAGCACGAGAGCGTGCGTCTTGACACCATCGAGCGCGCGATCGCGGACTTCCGCGACGGCAAGGCGATCGTCGTCGTCGACGACGAGGACCGCGAGAACGAGGGCGACATCATCTTCGCCGCGAGCAAGGCCACGGCCGAGCTCATGGCCTTCCTGGTCCGCTACTCCAGCGGCCTGGTCTGCGCGCCGATCACCGGGGAGATCCTCGACCGGCTCGCCATTCCGCTGATGACGCCGCACAACCGCGAGATGATGCGGACCGCCTACACCGTCTCGATCGACGCCCGCGACGGCATCACGACCGGGATCTCGGCGCACGACCGGGCCCGCACGTGCCGCGTGCTGGCCGACTCGGCCACGGAGCCGTTCGAGCTGAACCAGCCCGGACACATCGTGCCGCTGCGTGCCAAGAAGGGCGGCGTGCTGGAGCGCGCCGGGCACACCGAGGCCGCGGTCGACTTCGCCCGGCTGGCGGGCCTGACGCCGGCCGGCGTCATCGGCGAGGTCATGAACGACGACGGCACGCTGATGCGGGCCCCCGAGCTGCGGGCGTTCGCCGACGAGCACGGTCTCGCGCTGGTCTCGATCGAGGACCTGCAGGTCCACCTGCGCCTGCACGAGTCGCAGGTCGACCGGCTCGCCACGACACGGCTCCCGACGGAGTTCGGCGAGTTCACGGCCCACGGCTACCGCGACCGCATCGAGGGCTCGGAGCACATCGCGCTGGTGCATGGCGACCCCGGCACCGAGGACGTGCTCGTGCGCATCCACTCCGAGTGCCTCACCGGCGACGTCTTCGGCTCGAGGCGCTGCGACTGCGGTCCGCAGCTGGAGCTGTCGATGACCGAGATCACCGCGGCTGGAGCCGGCATCGTCGTCTACCTCCGCGGACATGAGGGGCGCGGCATCGGCCTGCTGCACAAGCTGCAGGCGTACGCCCTGCAGGACGCCGGCAGCGACACCGTCGACGCCAACATCCAGCTCGGCTTCGGCGAGGACGAGCGTGACTATGCGGCAGGTGCCCAGATCCTGCGCGACCTCGGCATCACGTCGGTGCGCCTGCTGACCAACAACCCCGACAAGACGACAGCCCTCGAGGCGTACGGCGTCAAGGTCAGCGAGCGCCTGCCGCTGATCATCGCGCCGACCGACGACAGCCTGCGCTACCTGCAGACCAAGGCCGAGCGCATGGGCCACGACCTGCCCGGACTGGAGAAGATCTGATGTCCGGGGCAGGAGCACCCTCCCTGGCCGTCGACGCCACCGGCGCACGGGTCGTGATCGTCGCCTCGAGCTGGCACACCGAGGTCATGGACGGCCTCATCGCCGGAGCCCGGGCAGCCCTCGCCGACGCCCACGTCACCGACGTGACGCTGGTGCGCGCGCCCGGCTCGTTCGAGCTGCCGATCCTGTGCCAGGCGCACGCCCGGCAGGGCTTCGACGCGGTCATCGCGCTCGGCGTCATCATCCGGGGTGGCACGCCGCACTTCGAGTACGTCTCCTCCGCGGCCACCGACGGCCTCAGCCGGGTGGCCCTCGACACCGGCGTGCCGGTCGGCTTCGGTCTGCTGACGACCGACGACGACGCCCAGGCGCTCGACCGCTCCGGACTGCCCGGAAGCCGCGAGGACAAGGGCCGCGAGGCCGTCGAGGCCGCGCTCGCGACCTGGCACGTCCTGCGAGGGCTCGGCTGACGTGGCACCGATAGACTCGATCGCGATGAAGACATTCGACCAGCTCTTCGCCGAGCTCTCCGACAAGGCAGCGACGCGCCCCGAGGGCTCCCGCACCGTCGCCGAGCTCGACGCCGGTGTGCACTCGATCGGCAAGAAGCTGGTGGAGGAGGCCGCCGAGTCGTGGATGGCCGCCGAGCACGAGGGGCCCGAGCGGACCGCCGAGGAGATCAGCCAGCTGCTCTACCACGCACAGGTGATGATGATCGCCTCCGGCATCTCGCTCGACGACGTCTACGCGCATCTCTGACGGCTGGCCGCCGAGCGGTCACCCGTACCTGCGTTGCGCCCCGTCCCCGCACTCCTGAAGAAGAGAACCCATGCTCAAGATCGCCGTACCCAACAAGGGCGCCCTCGCCGAGTCGGCCGCCCAGATGCTGCTCGAGGCCGGCTACCGGCAGCGCCGCAACGCCAAGGACCTCGTCACGCTCGACCCGGACAACGAGGTCGAGTTCTTCTACCTCCGCCCCCGCGACATCGCGATCTACGTGGGGCAGGGAACGCTCGACGTCGGCATCACCGGCCGTGACCTCCTGCTGGACTCGGGGGCGCACGCGGCCGAGAACATCTCGCTGGGCTTCGGCGCGTCGACCTTCCGGTTCGCCGGTCCGATCGGCGCCCTGTCGAAGGTCGAGGACCTCGACGGCCTGCGCATCGCGACCTCGTACGAGGGCATCGTCGGCGCCTACCTCGCCGACAGGGGCATCTCCGCCGACGTCGTGCGGCTCGATGGTGCGGTCGAGTCGTCGATCCGCCTCGGCGTCGCCGACGCGATCGCCGACGTCGTCGAGACGGGCAGCACGCTGCGCCAGGCCGATCTGGAGGTCTTCGGCGAACCGATCCTGTCGTCCGAGGCGGTGCTCATCACCCGTCGGGACGCTCCCGAACCGGCCGGGTTCGACATCTTCAAGCGCCGCCTCGACAGCGTCATCGTCGCGCGGACGTACATCATGATGGACTACGACATCCGTGTCGACCAGGTCGAGCAGGCCGTCGAGCTGACCCCCGGCATCGAGTCGCCGACGGTGTCGCCCCTGCATCGTGAGGGCTGGGTCGCGGTGCGGTCGATGGTGCCCCGGGACGCCGCCCAGAAGGTCATGGACGAGCTGTACGGCCTCGGTGCCCGCGGCATCCTCGTCACGGACATCCTCGCGTGCCGGATCTGAGGGCGCTGTGTCTGACCTGAGGACGTTCCGGCCCGGCGGTGCCCGCATCGTCGCCTACGCGGTGGCCGTCATCATGCTGGTCCTGACGTTCGTCATCGCGTTCGCCCTGCCCGAAGAGATCTACTTCACGACCGCCGAGACCATCACGCTCTGGATCATCATCGCGGCAATGCTCGCCCTGCTGCACGGGGTCGGACGCAGCTACGTGAAGGCCTCCGAAGAAGGAGTCGAGGTCGTCAACGGCTACCGGCGCCACCGGGTGTCGTGGGACCAGGTCGAGGGCTTTGCCATGAACTCCGGAGCGCCGTGGCCGACGATGGTCACGGCGGACGACGAACGGGTCATCCTGTTCGCCATCCAGGGCACCGACGGTCCCTACGCCCGCGAGGCTGTCGCCTACCTGCGCGGCCGGGTCGGCTGACGTCGATGGCGCACGAGCGCGCCCCCGCAAGCGGGAGGGGCCCCCAGCTGGCGAGTCCGCAGTTCCCGGGCGACGACGGCACGGTCGACCCGGTGCTGGCGGCCGCCTTCGGCGACGCCGTCGCGGTGCTGCAGGCCCTGCCAGACGTGCGGGTCTTCGTCCCGATCATCGCCCTGCTGGGCGAGGTGCCCGCAGACGGCGACAAGAACGCCGACATGGCGGCGGTCCTCATGACAGGCGCCGACGGTCGTCAGGCGCTGCTCGCCTTCAGCAGCGTGGCGGCCATGGGCGTCTGGGACCCGCAGGCGCGCCCGGTGCCGGTGCTCGGCAGGGGCGCCGCGCTGGCGACGCTCGACGAGGGCGCGACGGCGATCCTGCTCGACCTCGGCAACCCGTCGTTCACGGTGATCGAGCACGACGACGTCACCCATCTCGCGGCCGGCCACCGGCTCGTGCGCAGTGAGGTCGGCACGGCCTGGATCACCGACCCGCCCTGACCCGCCCTGATCAGCCGACGGAGATGGCGCGCACCTCACGCAGCGGCACGCTGATGTGCACGTTGCCGTCGTGCCGCTCGACCCGCGCGACGAAGCCGGCATGGCCGACCGCGCGCAACAGCTTGTCGTTCGACCCGGCCGTGACGAAGGTCAGACGGGCGGCGCCGTCGGCCTTCGCGCGACCCGCGGCGTGCTTCATCAGCCGCATGCCGAGGCCCTGACCCTGCCAGGCGTCCTCGATGATGAGCTGGAACGTCCACGCGTCGTCGACCAGCACCAGCACACCGTGCCCGACCACGTCGGCGCCCACCTGGACGAGGAGTGCCACGCCGGCCTCAGGCATCACGAGCCGGCGGGCCAGGCGCGTGGTCATGGGCATCTTCAACGGCACCTGGTAGCGGTCGTAGAGGGTGTCGACGCTGCAGCGCTCGTGCAGCGCGGACACGGCCTCGATGTCGGCCAGCGTCGCCTGCCGGATGGTCGGGACGGCACCACGGGCCGACGGGGTGATGAGGGGTACGTCGACCCCTGCATCGCTCACCAGCGACAGGAGGGCCTGGGCGCGGGCACGCTCGACCTGGGTGAACGGGACGGCGCGGGTGATGCGGACCTCCGATCCGTTGCGGCGCGTGAGCAGCAGCTCGTCGTGCCCCGCGTAGTCCGCGACGTCCGGTGGTTCGGTCTCGAGCAGCTCCCGCAGCACCTCCTGCACGTCACGGCCGTCCTCGAGGACCTCGTGGACGCCGCGCAGGTAGCGGGTCGGTGCGTCCGCCAGTGACGAGTCGCCGACCCGGGTGGCCGACACGTCCGTGCCACCGGCGGCGCTGAACAGGTCGGCCACCATGACGTCGGTCCAGCCGTCCGGCGCGCTGACGACGAGCTCGTCGGTGACCAGGGGAGTCGTGGCGAAGACCTGGAGGGCCAGGATGTTGAGGTCTGCCCGTCCGCAGGCCAAGGCGATCTCGGCCAGGATCCCTGGCCGGTCCACGAGGGTCGTCCGCACGCGCCACAGCATGGTGCCAGAGTGACTCGGCCAGTTTGCGGGTCGGCGTCACGCGTGTTTCGACGGTGCAACATCGCTGCACCGTGCGGCGATTTCACTCCGGGACGTCTCCGCTGGTAACCTTGAGGGCGAAGTGGAGGTCACCTCCCACCTACGTGGTTCCTGATCACGAGGTTTGGCAGTTCTTTTGTCTGCGGTGCAGACCTGGTTCAAAAGACTGTGGTTACGTTCATCCAAGACTTTCTTGGACGAGCGTGGTCGGTGGCGTCCGTTTAGTACGGGGGCCATTTTCTTTGTTGCGACCGATCTGCTCAGGCACGCCGATGTCGCGGCACGAAAGCCCGTGGCCCTCCACACGACCCCAGGAGGATCCATCACCACAGAGCTGCGCGTCAACGACCGAATTCGAGTGCCCGAAGTACGCCTCGTCGGTCCTGGCGGTGAACAGGTCGGCATCGTTCGTATCGAAGATGCCCTGCGACTGGCGGCGGAAGCCGATCTCGATCTCGTCGAGGTGGCGCCCACAGCTCGTCCGCCCGTCTGCCGTCTCATGGACTACGGCAAGTTCAAGTACGAATCGGCGCAGAAGGACCGCGAGTCCCGTCGCAACCAGACGCACACGATCATCAAAGAGATGAAGTTGCGTCCCAAGATCGACCAGCACGACTACGACACCAAGAAGGGCCACGTCGTGCGGTTCCTGAAGGCGGGCGACAAGGTCAAGATCACGATCATGTTCCGTGGCCGCGAGCAGCACCGTCCCGAGCTGGGTTACCGGTTGCTGCAGCGTCTGGCCGCCGACGTCGAGGACCTCGGATTCATCGAGTCCAACGCTCGTCAGGACGGTCGCAACATGACGATGGTGCTCGGCCCGCACAAGAAGAAGTCCGAGGCCCAGGCCGAGGTCAAGGCCGAGAAGGTCAAGAGCATGGCCGAGAAGTCCGCCGAGAAGGAAGCCGAAGAGGCCGAGGTCAAGGCATATCGCGAAGCCGCCCAGGCAGTCGCCACACCCAAGAAACCCCGTCGTCGTTCCGAGAACCTCGACCCAGACATGGAGGCATAAATGCCGAAGTTCAAGCCCCACTCGGGGATGAAGAAGCGCGTCAAGGTGACCGGCAGCGGAAAGCTCCGTCGTGAGCAGACCAACCGTCGCCACCTGCTCGAGGTCAAGTCGTCCTCGCGCAAGCGTCGTCTCGAGGGCTCCACGGCCGTCTCGAAGAACGACGTCCCCCGCGTGAAGAAGATGCTCGGTCTCTGACCGCGTTCCACCCCCCTCCCACGGACCAGAAGGTCCACTGAACTTGAAGGAGAACTGAGATGGCACGCGTCAAGCGCTCAGTCAATGCACAGAAGAAGCGCCGGCAGACACTCGAGCGCGCTGCGGGCTACCGCGGTCAGCGTTCGCGGCTCTACCGCAAGGCCAAGGAGCAGGTCACTCACTCGCTGGTCTACAGCTACCGTGACCGCAAGGCCAAGAAGGGCGATTTCCGTCGTCTCTGGATCCAGCGCATCAACGCTGCGGTCCGCGCCGAGGGCATGACCTACAACCGCTTCATCCAGGGCCTCAAGGCCGCGGGTGTCGAGGTCGACCGCAAGATCCTGGCCGAGCTGGCTGTCCACGAGCCCGCCGCTTTCTCGGCCCTCGTGCAGACCGCGAAGGACAACCTTCCGGCCGACGTCAACGCGCCGAAGTCTGACTCGTCCAAGGACGGCGCCGCGGCCTGACCGCGGTTCCCCCCGAGCACGACCGGCACCGGCAACGCAGTGGCGAGTCATCCAGGTGAGCTCACCGTCCGTTCAGGTCGGGTGAAGCACGCCAGGAGGCTCGCCACTCGTGCGTTCCGGGCCGAGCAGCGCGAGTTCCTCGCCGAGGGACCGCAGGCGGTCCGCGAGGCACTCGACCACGGCGGTGCCGTGCTCGAGGTCTTCGCGACGGCAGCGGCCACCGACCAGCACGTCGACCTGGCCGAGGCCGCCCGGCGCGGTGACGTGACCTGGAACGTCGTGACCGACGACGTCGTCGAGTCGCTGACCGACACGGTGCAGCCGCAGGGGGTCGTCGCGCGCTGCGCCATGATCGACCGTCCGCTGGAGGCGTTGCTCGACCGGTCGCCGACCTTCCTGGTCGTGTGCGCCGACATCCGCGACCCCGGTAACGCCGGCGCCGTCATCCGCTGCGCCGACGCTGCCGGCGCCGAGGGCGTCGTCTTCGTGGGCGACAGCGTCGATCCGTACAACCCGAAGTCGGTGCGCGCCACGGTCGGCAGCCTCTTCCACGTGCCGATCGCCATCAACCGTGACATCCCCGATGCCCTCGCCCTGGTGCAGGTCGCCGGCATGACGGTGCTCGCCGCGGACGGCAGCGGTGACGTCGGCCTGTTCGACCACGACCTCGACCTCTCCGCCCCGACGGCCTGGCTCATGGGCAACGAGGCCTGGGGGCTGCCCGACGACATCCGGGGGCTCGCCGACCGGGTCGTGGCGGTCCCGATCTACGGACGGGCCGAGAGCCTCAACCTGGCCACGGCGGCTGCCGTGTGCCTCTACGCCAGCGCCCGTGCGCGGGCGATCGTGTGACGGCCGCGACACCTCGACGCGCCGGCAATGATCCTTTCGTACTAGATTCACTGCTCATGGGGACCGACGAGCACACCGTCTTCGACGACTTCCCGGACGGCGTGATCATCGCCGGCCCGGACGGCGTGGTCACGTACGTCAATCCCCGCATCAAGGTCATGGCCCGCGCCGAGGGCGACGAGATGCTCGGGATGCACCTGTCCGACGCGGTGCCCTTCGACGACCTCAACGGCAACTCCTGGTACGACTGCACACGGCCCTACAGCGGTCTCAACAGCCGCAAGCGCATCTCTGAGGCGTCCTGGTGGTCGCCGAAGGGGAGCGAGTACCTCATCACGGCGACCCTCGTGCGCGAACGTCGCGGCGGGCCGGTGCAGCGTGTCGTGGTGAGCGTCCGCAACGCCCGCATCCGCAACCAGGCTGATCGCGAGCGCTCCGACCTCGTCGCCACCGTCGCCCACGAGCTGCGGTCGCCGCTGACCGGGATCAAGGGCTTCACGTCGACGCTGCTGACCAAGTGGGACAAGTTCTCCGAGGAGCAGCGCCAGCTGATGCTCGAGACGGTCGATGCCGACGCCGACCGGCTCAGTCGTCTCATCACCGAGCTGCTCGACGCCGCGCGCATCGACGCCGGACGCCTGACGCTGAAGCGCGGCCCGGTCAAGCTCGACGAGGTCGTCCGACACGTGCTGACGAACGTGTCCGGAGGGGCCACCGATCCGTTCGAGATCAGCATCAGGGACG
Organism: Aeromicrobium sp.; assembly: GCA_046598255.1. GTDB lineage: Bacteria > Actinomycetota > Actinomycetes > Propionibacteriales > Nocardioidaceae > Aeromicrobium. Next base: position 57,080 of record JBKJIW010000015.1, read on the forward strand.
ATCTCGACCTGATCTGGGGTGACAGTGACCGCATCCACCAGGTCGTCACGAACCTGGTCGAGAACGCCATGCGGCACGGGTTCGGGCTCCGCGAGATCGTCGTGCAGAACACCGAGCACCCCGACTTCCAGGGCGGCGTGTCGCTGCAGGTGCACGACAACGGTCCGGGCATTCCCGAGGAGATGCGCCAACGGGTGTTCAGCAGGTTCTGGCGTTCGGGCCCCGGGGCCGGCAGCGGTCTGGGCATGTACATCGTGCGCGGCATAGTCGAGGAGCACGGCGGCGCGATCGACATCCAGGACGCCGAGGGCGGTGGCGCGCAGATCAGGGTGTGGTTCCCCATCAACGAGCCAGACTCGATGTCCGACTGAGGGGCTCGCGTCACTAGACTGGACCGGTGGCCCCGACCCGCTCGGGGCCGCACCGCCAGACGACAGACCCCTCGACGACGTACCGAAAGACAGGTCCGCAGTGTCCGCGCCCAATTCCTCGTACGACCCCGTGGAGGTCACTCCCTTGCGATCCGACGAGGTCGAACGCATGCGCGACGAGGCGCTGGCGGCGATCGCGGCCGCCACGACCGTCGACGAGCTGTCCCAGGTCCGCGTCGACCACGTCGGTGACCGCTCGCCGATCGCGTTGGCCAACCGTGAGATCGGCGCCCTGCAGCCGCAGGCGCGCAAGGAGGCCGGGCAGCGGGTCGGGCAGGCGCGCGGCGCCATCAACCAGGCCCTGGCCGCCCGCAGCAGCGAGCTCGAGGCGGCGGAGGAGGAGCGGGCCCTCGTCACCGAGGCGGTCGACGTCACGCTGCCGTGGGACGTCACCCCGGTCGGCGCACGCCACCCCGTGACGACCCTGTCCGAGCACATCGCCGACATCTTCGTCGCGATGGGCTGGGAGATCGCCGAGGGTCCCGAGGTCGAGGCCGAGTGGCTCAACTTCGACGCGCTCAACCTCGGACCAGACCACCCGGCGCGCACGATGCAGGACACCTTCTGGGTGACTCCCGAACGCGCCGCGATGGTGCTGCGCACCCACACCTCGCCGGTGCAGGCGCGCACGATGCTGACGCGCACGCCCCCCATCTACGTGGCGTGCCCGGGACGGGTCTTCCGCACCGACGAGCTCGATGCGACGCACTCGCCGGTCTTCCACCAGGTCGAAGGCCTCGCGATCGACGAGGGCCTGTCGATGGCACATCTGAAGGGCACGCTCGACCACTTCGCCCGCGCGATCTACGGCGATGGCATGACGACGCGCTTCCGGCCGTCGTACTTCCCGTTCACCGAGCCCAGCGCCGAGATGGACCTGCTCTGCTACGTCTGCCACAACGAGCCCGAGGCGGTCGCGGCGTGCCGCACGTGCAAGGGGGAGGGCTGGGTCGAGTGGGGCGGGTGCGGTGTGGTCAACCCCCGCGTCCTGATCGCCTGTGGCGTCGATCCGGAGCGCTACTCGGGATTCGCCTTCGGCATCGGCATCGACCGCACCATCACCTCGCGCTACGACATCGCCGACCTGCGAGACCTTTTCGACGGCGACATCCGCTTCACCGAGCCGTTCGGAGTCGAGCTGTGAGAGTGCCGGTGTCGTGGCTGCGCGAGTACGTCGACCTGCCCGCCGACCTGTCGACCGAGGACCTGTCCGCGCGCCTGACGGCGTTCGACCTCAAGCTCGAGGAGATCGTCTCGACCGGCATCAGTGGCCCGCTGACGGTCGGCCGGGTCCTGGCCCTTGTCAAGGAGGAGCAGAAGAACGGCAAGACGATCAACTGGTGCCGCGTCGACGTCGGCTCCGCCCACAACGACGACTCGGTGCCCGACGCCCCGGGCGAGGACGTCCCGTCGCGCGGCATCATCTGCGGCGCCCACAACTTCGTCGAGGGCGACCTCGTGGTGGTGTCCCTGCCCGGCACGGTGCTGCCGTCGCTGGCCCAGTTCATCCCAGGCGGCATGATCGCGGCCCGCAAGACGTACGGGCATGTGTCGGACGGCATGATCTGCTCGTCGGCCGAGATCGGTGTCGCCGGCGACGCCAGCGGCATCATCGTGCTCGAGCCCGGCTCGGCGCAGCCCGGCGACGACGCCATCGCGCTGCTGGGTCTCGGCGAGGAGATCCTCGACCTGGAGGTCAACCCCGACCGGGCGTACGCACTCTCCCTGCGGGGCGTCGCGCGTGACGCCGCGATCGCGTTCGGTGTGCCGTTCCACGATCCCGCCGACGTCGAGGTGGCGACGACGGGGGAGTCCTACCCCGTGCGGGTCGACGACCCTGCTGCCGCGCCGGTGTTCGTGACCCGCGAGGTCACGGGCTTCAACCCGTCGGCGCCGTCGCCCGACTGGATGGTGCGGCGCATCGAGCAGGCCGGCATGCGATCGATCTCGCTGGCCGTCGACATCAGCAACTACGTCATGCTCGAGCTCGGCCAGCCCAACCACGCCTACGACCGCGCCAAGCTGCGCGGCGACATCGTGGTGCGGCGGGCGACCCAGGGCGAGACGATCACGACCCTCGACGACGTGGTGCGCACGCTCGATCCCGACGACCTGCTCATCGCCGACGACCGCGGCCCGGTCGGCATCGCCGGTGTCATGGGCGCCGCGGAGGTCGAGATCGACGCCTCGACGACCGACATCGTGATCGAGGCGGCCTACTTCGAGCCGACCACGATCTTCCGCTCCGCCCGGCGTCACAAGATCCCCTCGGAGGCGTCCAAGCGCAACGAGCGCGGCATCGACTGGAGCCTGCAGGCCCGGGCCGCGACCCGCGTGGCCATGTTGATGGCCGAGCTCGGCGGCGGCACCGTCTCGGACGGCATCACGGTCGTCGGGGAGTCTCCGGAATCACCCGCGATCGTCGTCGCGGCCGACCTGCCGGCGCGGGTCACCGGCGTCGACATCGACACCGTCACCGCCGTCGAGGCGCTCGAGGCCAACGGCTGTGCGGTGGAGGTCGACCACGACTGGTTGACCGTCACCGCGCCGTCATGGCGCCCCGATCTGACCGATCCCTACGACGTCGTCGAGGAGGTCCTGCGCGTCGTCGGCTACGACCGCGTGCCGTCGATCATCCCGACCGCTCCGGCCGGGCGCGGTCTGACCGTCGCGCAGAAGCTGCGGCGCCGTGCGGGCACCGTCCTGGCCGGCGAGGGTCTGGTCGAGGTCAAGACGTTCCCGTTCGCCGGGCCGACCGACTGGGACCGCATGGGCCTGCCCGCGGACGACGTCCGCCGCCGCCAGGTGCTGCTCGAGAACCCATTGTCGGCCGAGGAGCCGGGCATGACCACGACGCTGCTGTCGGGGCTGCTGCGGAGCCTCACGCTCAACATCGGTCGCGGGCATGCTGACGTGCACATCACCGAGACCGGTCGGGTCTTCCTGCCGCGGGACGGAGTGGCCGAGGCGCCGATCTACGGTGTCGACCGTCGTCCGACCGCCGACGAGCTCGCGGCGTTCGACGCCGCCCTGCCGGACCAGCCGTTCCACGTCGGGCTGGTCATGAGCGGCGAGCGGGTCCGCTCGGGCTGGGCCGGGCCCGGACGCGCCGCGACCTGGGCCGACGCCGTCGCCGTCGTCAAGCACCTGGCGCAGACGCTGCACGTCGACATCGAGGTCGAGGCTGCTGAGGTGGCGCCGTGGCACCCGGGCCGCTGCGCGGCGATCGTCCTGGAGGGGACGACGATCGGGCACGCCGGCGAGCTGCACCCGCGGGTCCTGAAGGCGTACGGCCTGCCGTCGCGCGTCGTCGCGGCCGAGGTCGACCTGGATGCGCTGGTCGCCGCGTCGCCGGCGGTCGGTCCGAGGCCGGAGTTCTCGTCCTACCCCGTGGCCAAGGAGGACCTCGCGCTCGTGGTCGATCTGACGGTCGCTGCCGGAGACGTCGCGGCTGCCCTGACCGGTGCGAGTCCGCTGATCGAGTCGGCGCGACTGTTCGACGTCTACCGGGGCGGTCAGGTGCCCGAGGGTAAGAAGTCGCTCGCCTTCGCCCTGCGCCTGCGTGCCCCCGACCGCACCCTCACCGAGGACGACATCCGTCAGGCCCGCGAGGCCGCGGTCGCAGCCGCGACCGCAGCAAGCGGAGCCCTCCTCCGCACCTAGACCGCCGACGGGTCACTTGTTGACCACCGACGGGTCAGTTGTCGTTCGCTCTCGCGCACGACAACTGACCCGTCGGTGCACCGAAAGTGACCCGTCAGCGGTGGTGGGGGTCAGAAGGTGACGCTGGGGGCGGTCTCCTGACCATCGGGGGCGTCGTAGAACTCGCGTGCCTTGACGCCAGCCAGGCCGCTGAACAGCAGCCACGGGATGGTCTGGACGACCTTGTTGAGTGTGGCGACGGCGTCGTTGTAGTACTGACGGGCGAACGAGATCTTGTTCTCGGTGTCGGAGAGCTCCTTCTGGAGCTCCAGGAAGTTGGTCGACGCCTTCAGGTCGGGGTAGGCCTCGGCCACGGCGAGCACGTCGATGATGGCCTTGTCGAGCTGTGCCGACGCAGCGGCCTTCTCGGGGACGGTGCCGTCCTTGGCCGCGGCCTGGACGCCGGCGCGGGACTTCGTCACCTCCTCGAAGACACCCTTCTCGTGCTGGGCGTAGCCCTTGACGGTGTTGACGAGGTTGGGGATCAGGTCGGCGCGCCGGGTGAGCTGGACGTCGATGCCGCCGAGAGCCTCCTGGGCGCCGATGTCGAGCCGCCGGAGCTTGTTGAAGGCGTAGGCGGCGAACAGCGCCACCAGCACGATGATGCCGACGATGGACAGAAGAACGGTCATGGATCTCTCCTCAGAGGAACGGGACGAACGGGGTGGGTGCAGGTGGTGCGGGTCTACCAGGAGCCGCCTCCACCGCCCCCTCCTCCTCCGCCTCCACCGCCCCCTCCTCCTCCGCCGGAGGACGAGGACGACTGGGTGGCCGCGTAGGCACTGATCGAGCCGGCCAGTGACTGCTCGAAGCCGGAGAACGCGTCGTTGCTGCCGACGAAGCCGCCGGACGAGCCGGACGTCGTGCCGCCGGCGTACCAGAGCGGCACCGGCGCGGCGCTGCCCGTGGAGGTCTCGTACTTCCTGGCCCACCGGTCTGCGCAGTCGAAGGCGACGGCGTAGGGGATGAAGGCCGTGTAGAGGTCCTCCTTGCCGCTGAAGTCGAACCGGTCCTTGGCCGACGTCGTCGAGAGCATGCGCTCGAAGCCACCGGCCATCGACCAGAGCTCGCGACCGAGCGGCGTGCGCCGCTTGCCGATGCCGGCGGTGAACAGCCCGGCACCGCCGATCGCGAAGCCGCCGATCGGCAGCAGATACATGGACACGGGCGGGGCCAGGAAGATACCGATGCCCAGCAGGGCCACCACCGCGCCGGTGACGGCCAGGCGAGAGATGGTCTCGGACGAGACCAGCCGCTGGGCACCGATGCCGTTGGCCCACGTGCTCGTGACTCCTGGGATCGCGTCCCGTACGGTCTGCAGGATCTTGCCGGCCTTGACGGTCTTCTTGCCGGCCGTGAAGGTCTTGCCGGGGTGCGTGACACCGAGCTCGGTGCCGACGAATCGGGTGACGTCATCGGTCGCGGCCCACGCCGCGGCATCACCGACGCCGGTGACGGTCCACGTCGTGTCGTCGCCGGCCGTGAGGGTAGTGAGCCCCTGCTCGGCCTGGTAGAGCAGGGTGGCCACGAGTCCGCGCTCCGGCGCCTCCTCGGTCGTCAGGTAGGTCGTCTGGACGGGGCCGAGCCCGGTCGGCGGCTCGAACGTCACGGGATATCCCGGACGCTCCTCCCGTGCGCGACGGTCCAGGACGTACCCGAGACCGCCCAGCGCGAGGGTGAGCGCCAGGACGACGACCAGGTGGGCGGGCGACTGGCCCACGGCCCGGTCGGCCTGCACGGGCCAGGGCGTCGTGACCCGGTCGGGTGCGGGGACGGGCAGTCCGATGCGCACCGTGACGGGTGTGCGCGGTGGCAGGGCGCCGGTCGACACGGTGACGGTGTCGGTGCCGCCGCCGGTGATGTCGCATTCGCCCGCACTGTCGAAGCCCGACGTGCACTGCACCGTGCCCGAGTCAGCGGGCAGCGTCATGCGGATGGTCGTCCTGTCGATCTCCATCTGCCATCCCTGCGGGACGACGTTCCAGTAGAAGACGGACTCGGCGGGACGTTCGTCGGCCCAGCTGGACGAGGCGAACGAGCCGTTGCCGACGGTAGAGGGGGACAGGGCGCCCTTGACGACGTAGCTGATCGTGTAGACGTGGGAGCCGGACGTCACGACCTGGTCGGGGTCGCCGATCTTGGCGACGCGGAGGCGGCGGCCGAGCTCCCACTGCAGCTCGAAGGGGACGTCCGCGCCGTCGAGCTGGACCTCGATGTCCTCGGGATTGAGCCGGACGTCCTGGTCGGTGGGGTCCGACAGGTCCCAGAAGCGGAAGATGCCGTGGCGGCCGAGCGGGAACTCGGTGGTCAGCGTCTCCTTGGCCACGAGGGTGCCGTCGGCGGTCAGCACGTAGTCGACCTGGTAGTCGGTGATGCGCACCGGGTCGGGGCCCGTGGCCTCGTCGGACGTGACGAGCCCGGCCAGGGCGGGCAGGATGACCAGTGACGCGGTGACGAGCAGGATCACGACGCGCAGCACGGTCCGCTTCATGGCTGCATCCTAGGGGAGGTCCGACGCGGCCCGACACGTTTCAGACGGCCCTGCGATGCAAGGTCTTGCAGAGGTGTGCAAGAATGTGAGGCATGTCCAAGGTCCTCACCAGTCTTCCCGCCGGCGAACGCGTCGGCATCGCCTTCTCCGGAGGTCTCGACACCTCCGTCGCCGTCGCCTGGATGCGCGACAAGGGCGCCGTCCCGTGCACATACACCGCCGACATCGGCCAGTACGACGAGCCAGACATCGCCGGCGTCCCGGGTCGCGCGATGGAGTACGGCGCCGAGCTCGCCCGCATGATCGACTGCAAGAAGCCGCTCGTCGACGAGGGCCTCGCAGCGCTGGCGTGCGGAGCGTTCCACATCCGCTCGGCCGGCAAGACATACTTCAACACCACCCCGCTGGGCCGCGCCGTGACCGGCACCCTGCTGGTGCGGGCGATGCACGAGGACGGCGTCAACATCTGGGGCGACGGGTCGACGTTCAAGGGCAACGACATCGAGCGCTTCTACCGCTACGGACTGCTGGCGAACCCCGAGCTCCGCATCTACAAGCCGTGGCTCGACGCCGACTTCGTCGCCGAGCTGGGCGGCCGCACCGAGATGAGCCAGTGGCTCGTCGAGCACGGCCTGCCCTACCGCGACAGCCAGGAGAAGGCGTACTCGACCGACGCCAACATCTGGGGCGCGACGCACGAGGCGAAGACGCTCGAGCACCTGGACGTCTCGCTCGAGACCGTCGAGCCGATCATGGGCGTCAAGTTCTGGGACCCGTCGGTCGACATCGACTCCGAGGACGTCACGATCTCGTTCGAGGAGGGCCGACCGGTCCGCATCAACGGCGAGTCGTTCCCGGACGCGGTGGCACTGGTGCACGAGGCGAACGTCATCGGCGGCCGGCACGGGCTCGGCATGTCCGACCAGATCGAGAACCGCATCATCGAGGCCAAGAGCCGCGGCATCTACGAGGCGCCGGCCATGGCGCTGCTGCACATCGCCTACGAGCGCCTGCTCAACGCGATCCACAACGAGGACACGATCGCCAACTACCACGCGCACGGACGTCGCCTCGGCCGCTTGATGTACGAGGGTCGCTGGCTCGATCCGCAGGCGATGATGTTGCGCGAGTCGATCGAGCGCTGGATCGCCTCGTTGGCGACCGGCGACGTGACGATCCGTCTGCGTCGCGGCGAGGACTACTCGATCCTCGACACGCAGGGTGCGAACTTCTCTTACCACCCCGACAAGCTCTCGATGGAGCGCACGGACAACGCCGTGTTCGGTCCGACCGACCGCATCGGGCAGCTGACGATGCGCAACCTCGACATCGCCGACTCGCGGGCCAAGCTCGAGCAGTACGCCGCCCAGCCGCTCGACCAGGGGCAGGTGCTGGTCGAGAACGGCACGCTGTTCGGCGAGCTGCCGGCTGGCGGTGCGACCCGTATCGAGGCCAACCCCACCGTCGACGGCGACGAGCACGCGCTCGATGCCGCCGCGATGGAGTTCGGCACCGACTGACCGCCGGCGCGGTCCAGCACGTCCAGACACTGACTTCTGCAAAGGTGGAGAGATGACCACGATCAGCGTCGCCGTTGCCGGCGCCAGCGGGTATGCCGGCGGCGAGGTGCTGCGCCTGCTGCTGGCGCACCCGGACGTCGAGATCGGCGCGCTCACGGCCGCCTCGAGTGCCGGGACGCCGTTGGGTGCCCATCATCCGCATCTCGTGCCGCTGGCCGGTCGCATCCTGCAGCCCACGACGGCCGAGGTGCTGGCCGGCCACGACGTCGTGTTCCTCGGCCTGCCCCACGGCCAGTCGGGTGCCGTCGCCGCGCAGCTCGGCGACGACGTCCTGGTGATCGACTGCGGTGCGGACTTCCGCCTCGAGTCGTCGGCCGACTGGAGGGAGTTCTACGGCGGCGAGCACGCCGGCACCTGGGCGTACGGCCTGCCGGAGCTGATCGTCGGAGAGGGTCGGCAGCGCGACGCCCTGCGCGGGGTCAACCGCATCGCCGTGCCCGGCTGCAACGTCACGGCGATCACCCTCGGCATCCAGCCGGCCGTCGCGGCCGGCCTCGTCGAGGCGACCGACCTGGTCGCGGTGCTCGCGAACGGCTACTCCGGCGCCGGCAAGGCCCCGAAGACGCACCTGCTGGCCGCCGAGGGTCTCGGAGCCGCTTCGCCGTACGGGGTGGGCGGTTCGCACCGGCACGTCCCGGAGATCATGCAGAACCTGCGCCGGGCCGGCGCCGCCGAGGTGACCATCTCGTTCACCCCGACGCTGGTGCCGATGGCCCGGGGCATCCTCGCGACCACGACGGCCCGACTCGCCGACGGCATCGATCTCACGAGCGTCCGGGCCGCCTACGAGGTGGCGTACGACGACGAGCCGTTCGTCCACCTGCTGCCGGAGGGCCAGTGGCCCACGACCGCAGCGACGCTCGGGGCGAACACCGCGCAGATGCAGGTGGCCGTCGACGAACGTGCTCGCCGCCTCGTGGTCGTCTCGGCGATCGACAACCTGGTCAAGGGCACCGCCGGCGGCGCCATCCAGTCCATGAACCTCGCCCTGGGTCTCGACGAGACCACGGGGCTCTCGACGATCGGTGTGTCCCCATGAGTGTCACTGCAGCGAAGGGCTTCACCGCGCACGGCGTCGCGGCCGGACTCAAGTCGACCGGCGCGCCGGACGTGGCCGTCGTCGTCAACCACGGGCCGTCCAAGGCCGCCGCGGCCGTCTTCACGAGCAACCGGTGCAAGGCGAATCCGGTGCTGTGGAGCGAGGAGGCCATCAAGGGCGGGTCGGCCGTGGCCGTCGCGATCAACTCCGGCGGCGCCAACTGCTACACCGGCGGCGAGGGGTTCACGACGACGCACCGGACCGCCGAGACCGTTGCCTCCATGCTCGGTGTCGGCGCCATCGACGTGCAGGTCGCGTCGACGGGCCTCATCGGGCTGCTCAACGACCGCGAGGCGCTGCTGTCGGGCGTCCGCTCGGCCGTCGAGGGCCAGAGCACCGAGGGCGGGCACACCGCCGCGACGGCGATCATGACGACCGACACGGTCGCCAAGGAGGCTGTCGTCACGGCAGACGGGTTCACGGTCGGCGGGATGGCCAAGGGCGCCGGCATGCTGGCACCCGCGCTGGCCACGATGCTCGTCGTCATCACCACCGACGCCGACGTCGACGCCGCGACGGCCGATGCCGCGCTGAGGGCCGCGACGGCCCAGACGTTCGACCGGCTCGACTCCGACGGCTGCCAGTCGACCAACGACACGGTGCTGCTGATGGCGTCCGGCGCCTCCGGCAGGGGCCCCGACGCGGCACCGTTCACCGCCGCCGTGACCGAGGTGTGCCGTGACCTGGCGATGCAGCTGCTCGCCGACGCCGAGGGCGCCGATCACGAGATCGCGATCGAGGTCGTGGGTGCTGCCTCGGTCGACGACGCCCTCGAGGTCGGACGTTCGGTGGCGCGCAGCAACCTGTTCAAGTGCGCGATCTTCGGCAAGGACCCCAACTGGGGCCGCATCCTCGCCTCGGTCGGCACCACGCAGGCCGCCTTCGACCCCGCCGACCTGGACGTCGCGCTCAACGGCGTGTGGGTCTGCCGCACCAGCGGGCCGGGGGAGTCGCCCGGCTCCATCGACCTCGACGACCGCGCCGTCACGGTGACGATCGACCTCAAGTCCGGCGACGCGTCGGGCACCATCTGGACCAATGACCTCACGCAGGCGTACGTCCACGAGAACTCGGCCTATTCCTCATGACTGACGACACCGCCAACAACGTCCACGACGACTCCCAGCTCGACTCCTGGGAGCCGGCCGACTGGAAGAAGGCGACCGACAAGGCCGCCACCCTCGCGCAGGCCCTGCCATGGCTGAAGAAGTACCACGGCAAGGTCATCGTGGTGAAGTACGGCGGCAACGCCATGACGGACGCGTCGCTGAAACGTGCGTTCGCCGAGGACATCGTGTTCATGCGGCTGGCCGGGTTCAAGCCGGTCGTCGTCCATGGGGGCGGGCCGCAGATCAGCGCGATGCTCGACAAGCTGGGCATCGAGTCGGAGTTCCGTGGCGGCCTGCGGGTCACGACGCCGGAGACCATGGAGGTCGTCCGGATGGTGCTGACCGGTCAGGTCGGACGCGAGCTCGTCGGACTGCTCAACCAGCACGGCGACCTCGCGGTCGGTCTGTCCGGCGAGGACGGCGGACTGTTCACGGCCCAGAAGACGATGCCGGTCATCGACGGTGTCGAGACCGACATCGGACTGGTCGGCGAGGTCGTCGGCGTGCGCCCCGAGGCGGTCCTGGACCTCATCGACGCCGGCCGCATCCCCGTCGTCTCGACCGTCGCCCCCGACGCGTCGGGCCAGGTCCACAACGTCAACGCCGACACCGCGGCCGCGGCACTGGCGGTCGCCCTCGGCGCCGAGAAGCTGCTCGTCCTCACCGACGTGGAGGGTCTCTACGCCGACTGGCCGAACAGCTCCGACGTCATCGGCGAGATCAGCCCCGAGTCGCTGGCCGAGCTCATCCCCGAGCTCGCGACGGGCATGATCCCCAAGATGGCGGCCTGCCTGAAGGCGGTCGAGGAGGGGGTCAAGCGGGCCACGGTGATCGACGGACGCGAGCCGCACGCCGTGCTGCTCGAGATCTTCACCGACGAGGGTGTCGGCACCCAGGTCGTGCCCGGCGCGCAGACCCGCATCCGCACGGCGATGTACGCGACGAGCGTCGACAAGGGCACCAGTGACAGGAGCGTGTCATGACCGCCACCGACCAGTGGACCGAGCGCTACCAGGCCTCGGTCATGAACACCTTCGGGACGCCGCAGACCGTGCTGGTCCGCGGCGAGGGCTCGCACGTCTGGGACGCCGACGGCAAGCAGTACCTCGACCTGCTCGCCGGCATCGCGGTCAATGCGCTCGGCCACGGCCACCCGGCCATCATCGAGGCCGTCACAACGCAGCTGTCGACGCTCGGGCACACGTCCAACTTCTTCGCGACCGAGCCGCAGGTGAGGCTGGCCGAGAAGCTGGTCGAGCTCGTGGGCCACGACGCCCGGGTGTTCTTCACCAACTCCGGTGCCGAGGCCAACGAGGCCGCGTTCAAGATCACCCGCCGCACGGGCCGCACGCGCGTCGTGGTCGCCGAGGGCTCGTTCCACGGCCGCACGATGGGCGCTCTCGCGCTGACGTCGAAGGAGGCCTACCGGGCCCCCTTCGAGCCGCTGCCCGGCGACGTCACCTGGGTGCCGTACGGCGACGTGGCGGCACTCGAGGCGGCTGTCGACGACACCGTGGCCGCCGTCCTGATGGAGCCGATCCAGGGCGAGGCCGGCGTCGTCGTGCCGCCCGCGGACTATCTGCAGGCTGCCCGCGACATCACGACGCGCCACGGTGCCCTGCTATGGCTCGACGAGGTGCAGAGCGGAATGGGCCGCACCGGCGCCTGGTTCGCCTACGAGGAGTCCGGCGTGGTGCCCGACCTCGTGACCCTGGCCAAGGGCCTCGGCGGCGGCATCCCGATCGGTGCCTGCGTCGCCATCGGCGCCGCCGCGACCCTCCTGCAGCCCGGTAACCACGGCACGACGTACGGCGGCAATGCGGTGTCCACCGCCGCGGCGCTGGCCGTCATCGCGACGATCGAGTCGCAAGGACTGCTCGAGCACGTCGTGACGATCGGCGACCAGCTGCGTCGCGGGCTGGCCGACCACCCGCTGGTCGCCGAGGTCACCGGCCGCGGTCTGCTGGTCGGAGTGGTGCTGCACCAGCCCCTCGCGGCGGAGATCCAGAAGGCCGCGCTCGCAGCCGGGCTGATCCTCAACAACGCCACCCCGGAGCGCCTGCGACTGGCCCCGCCGCTGGTCCTCAGCGAGGACGAGGCCGCCGAGGCCGTGACGCTCCTGCGCGGCGTGATGGACGAGGTGTCCTCATGACTCTGCGCCACTTCCTGCGCGACGACGACCTGTCCCCGGCCGAGCAGGCCGAGGTCCTGGCGCTCGCCGCCGAGATCAAGGCCGATCCGTACGGCCGCAAGCCGCTGGCCGGCCCCCAGACCGTCGCCGTGATCTTCGACAAGGCGTCCACCCGCACCCGGGTCTCGTTCGGCGTCGGCATCGCCGACCTCGGCGGCAGCCCGCTGATCCTCGACACCGCCGGCACCCAGGGCGGCCGTGGCGAGTCGCCGGCCGACACCGCTCGCGTGCTCGGCAGCATGACCAGCGCCATCGTCTGGCGGACGTACGCGCAGTCGGGGCTGGAGGAGATGGCCGCCCATGCCGGCGTGCCGATCGTCAACGCGCTGAGCGACGACTTCCACCCGTGCCAGATCCTGGCCGACTGGCAGACCGTCATCGAGCACAAGGGACGTCTCGCCGGCCTGACCGTGGCCTACCTCGGCGACGGTGCCAACAACATGGGTCACTCCTACCTGCTGGGCGGGGCGACGGCCGGGCTGCACGTCCGCATCGGTGCCCCGGTCGGCTACCAGCCGGATCCGGCCATCGTGGCGGACGCGGTGGCCATCGCCGGGCGCACAGGGGGATCGGTCACCGTCACCGACGATCCCGCGGCGGCCCTGGCCGGAGCCGACGTCGTCATCACCGACACGTGGGTCTCGATGGGCCAGGAGGCGCAGAAGCAGGCGCGGCTCCAGCTCTTCGGCGCCTACTCGATCACGGTCGACACCCTCGCCCTCGCCGCACCGGACGCGATCGTACTGCACTGCCTGCCGGCCTACCGGGGGCTCGAGATCTCCTCCGAGGTGCTGGACGGCCCGCAGAGCGTCGTGTGGGACGAGGCCGAGAACCGCCTGCACGCCCAGAAGGCGCTGCTGGTCTGGCTGCTGGAGAAGTCGGCACAGGACCTCGACGCATGAGCACCGCCGACAGCAAGACCGCGCGGCAGCAGCTCATCGTCGATCTGCTGACCCGTCACGCCGTGCGGTCGCAGGGCGACCTCGTCGACCTGCTCGAGGAGCAGGGCATCACGGCCACGCCGTCCACCGTCTCGCGCGACCTGGTCGAGCTCGACGCCGTCCGGGTGCGACACGGTGGCAGCGGCCTCGTCTACGCGGTTCCCGCCGAGGGCGGAGACCGTACGCCCCGGCCGGCCACCGGCAGCTCCGCCGGGCAGTCGCGGTTGATCCGGGTCGCCCGCGAGGTGCTCGTGACGGCCGAGGCGTCGGCCAACCTCGTCGTCCTGCGCACGCCGCCGGGCGCCGCCCAGTACCTCGCCTCGGCGATCGACCACTCGGCGCCCGGAGACATCATCGGCACCATCGCCGGCGACGACACCGTGATGATGATCTGCCGCGACCCCGCCGGCGGCGAGGCTGTCGCCGCGCGTTTCATGGACCTGGCCGGACCGGCCCACAAGGAGACCCCGTGACCACTGAACCGACTGCCGCCGCCGAAGGGACCGCCCTCTGGGGCGGACGCTTCGCCTCCGGACCCTCACCCGAGCTCGTCGAGCTCTCGCGGTCGACACACTTCGACTGGCGCCTCGCGCCGTACGACCTGGCCGGCTCCCGCGCGCACGCCTTCGTGCTGCAGGCGGCTGGGTTGCTCAGCCGCGACGACCTCACCGCGCTCATCGCCGGCATCGACGCCCTGGCCTCTGACGTCGAGTCGGGAGCCTTCGTCGCCCAGCCGGGCGACGAGGACGTCCACACGGCGCTGGAGCGGGGACTGCTCGAGCGGCTCGGCCCCGATCTCGGTGGACGGCTGAGGGCGGGACGCTCGCGCAACGACCAGATCGCGACCCTGTTCAAGATGTACCTGCGCGATCACGGCCGGCGCATCACGACGCTCGTGACTCAGCTCGTCGAGTCGATCGCGGCCCAGGCCGAGACACACCTCGGGGTGGCCATGCCCGGCCGGACCCATCTGCAGCACGCACAGCCTGTCCTGCTGTCCCACCACCTGCTGGCGCACGCCTGGCCGCTGGTGCGCGACCTGCAGCGCCTCGCCGACTGGGACGCGCGGGTCGCGGCCGACTCGCCGTACGGGTCCGGTGCGCTAGCCGGGTCGTCGCTGGGCCTCGACCCGGAGAAGGTCGCCGCCGACCTCGGCTTCACGGGGTCCACGGCCAACTCGATCGACGGCACCGCGGCGCGCGACTTCGTGGCGGAGTTCGCTTTCGTGACGGCGCAGATCGGCATCGACCTCTCCCGGTTCGCCGAGGAGATCATCATCTGGAACACCAAGGAGTTCGACTTCGTCACGCTGCACGACGGCTACTCCACGGGGTCGAGCATCATGCCGCAGAAGAAGAACCCCGACATCGCCGAGCTCGCCCGCGGCAAGTCCGGGCGGTTGATCGGCAACCTCACGGGCCTGCTGGCCACGCTCAAGGGCCTGCCGCTGGCGTACAACCGCGACCTGCAGGAGGACAAGGAGCCGGTCTTCGACTCGATCGACACCCTCGAGGTCCTGCTGCCCGCGTTCACCGGCATGGTCGCGACCCTGACCTTCAACACCGAACGGATGCAGGCCCTCGCGCCGCAGGGGTTCGCGCTGGCCACCGACATCGCCGAGTGGCTCGTGCGCGAGGGCGTCCCGTTCCGGGTCGCCCACGAGCTCTCCGGCGCGTGCGTGCAGGAGTGCGAGCAGAGAGGCATCGAGCTGTGGGACCTGTCCGATGACGAATTCGCGGCGATCTCTCCGGCTCTCACACCGGGTGTGCGGGACGTGCTGACCGTCGAGGGCTCGTTGGCGTCCCGTGACTCGCGGGGTGGCACCGCTCTGGTCAGGGTGACCGAGCAGCTGGCCGAGCTGCGCGACCACCTGTCCTGATCTGCTCGGGGCGGTGGCTACGCTCATCGCATGCGTTCTCGTCTCGTGGCCGTGGCTGCCCCCTCCCTGCTCCTGATGTCCTTCCTCGCCGCGTGCGGGGGCTCCGACTCGTCCGACGGCGCCGCACGCACCGGCTGCGTCTACCGGGAGTCGTCCGAGCCGGGCACGAAGGCCAAGCTGCCGCCGTCGAAGCCCAAGAGCGCGGACTCGCTGACGATCACGACCAACCGCGGTGTGCTCAACGCGACGCTGCTGCCCGACAACGCGCCGTGCTCGGTCAACTCGATCATCTCCCTGGCCGAGCAGGGCTTCTTCGACGGGACGAAGTGCCACCGTCTGATCGCCGGGTTCGTCCTGCAGTGCGGTGACCCGACCGCGACCGGCACGGGCGGCCCCGGCTACCAGTTCGACGACGAGCTGACCGGCTCAGAGACGTACCCGCCCGGCACCCTGGCGATGGCCAACAACGCGCCCGGGTCCAACACGAACGGCTCGCAGTTCTTCATCACGCTGCCGGGTGCCGAGCTGGCGCCCGACTACACGGTCATCGGTTCGGTCGACGCAGCAAGCCTGGCGATCGTCGAGCAGATCGCCGCCGAGGGCAACGGCCCCGACGGCATCGCTCCTGCCCAGGACGTCATCCTCGAGTCGGTCCGCTGACCCGATGACGGCGGCGCCAGCGCCTGCGGACGTCGTGACCCGGGCCCGCGCACTGCTCGGGCGGACGTTGCACGGTCACGGTGTCGCGGCTCGCATCACCGAGGTCGAGGCGTACGGGGGAGTGCACGATCCCGCCTCGCACGCCTTCACGCGGACGCCTCGCAGCGAGATCATGTACGGCCCTCCGTGGCGGTTGTACGTCTACCGGTCGTACGGGATGCACTTCTGCGCGAACGTCGTGACCGGTCCGACCGAGCACGCGGCGGCGGTGCTGATCCGTGCCGGCGAGGTCATCGACGGTCTCGACGTCGCGCGGTCGCGGCGCCCCGGCGTGGTCGACGTCGCGCTGGGCAGGGGCCCGGGCAACCTGGCCCGGGCGCTGGGCCTGAGCCTGGACGACCTCGGCACTGACCTGCTCGCCGGCGACGGTATCCGGCTCGGCGACCGATCAGATGTGGAGGACATCAGCGTGGGTCCCCGGGTGGGTGTCTCGAAGGCCGCCGACGTCCCCTGGCGCTTCTGGATCACCGGAGACGCCACGGTCTCCGCGTACCGAAGAAGCCCAAGAGCCCCCAGCCCCTGAGGTCGCCGAACCTCCCCTCGTTGGTCGAGTGCCGAGCGAGCTCTGCGAGCGAGGCGTATCGAGACCCCGTGACCGACAAATCATCGAATCCACAGGGTTTTCCACTGGTGAGTCGAACAGGTGTTCGATAGAATCAAGGCATGGACCCGCAGCTCACCATCGACGTCATGCGCGACGCCGCGCAGACGCTACGCGTGGGTGACGTGCGGTCCAAGCTCCGCGCCGTCCAGACAGCACAGGACGCGTTGGATGCCGCGAAGGCGATCCTGCTGGCCGAGCTCGACGCCACGAATGACTACGAGATCGACGGCGCGTCCACGGTGGGCACGTGGGTTCGCAACGAGCTCCGACTTGGTTCCGGGCAGGCGACCACGCTGGTCCGCAACCTCGGCGCCCTGCGCGACCTCCCATTGGTGGCCGAAGCAGCCATGGCCGGGAGGATGTCCGCCGAGCACCTCAAGGCCTTCACCTTCGGGCTCAAACACGTCGGGCTGGAGCCGATGCTCCTGCATCAGGAGGCCTTTGTGGCCGTGGCGCTCGAGTGCTCGCCGTCTGAGCTGTTCGAAGCTGTCCGCCATCTGAAGAACCTCGTGCACCCCGAAGAACTCGACAACAAGTGGCGCGACGGCATGGACAAGGAAGACTTCGCCGTCGACGCCCTCCCCGACGGGTTCCACGTCACCGGATTCCTCAACACGATCACCGGAGCGAAGCTCAAGAAGGTCCTGGACTCGATCTCCGCCCCGCGCGACAAGGACGACCAGCGCACGGGCGCCGAACGACGAGTCCAGGGACTCGACGACCTACTCTCGTCGATCCTCGCGAACGGTCTGCCGGACGACAAGGGCGTCAAGCCGCACATGTCGGTCTACGTGGATGCCGAGACGGTCGCTGCAGCCGCGGACCACGTCAAGCAGCAGACCGAACACCCCTACCGCACCCCCGACCCGATGCCGCCGGTCGAACCAGCTGTCCTGGCCGGCCACGGGCCGATCGGCCCCCACCTGCTCATGTACTTCCTCTGCGTCAGCGACTACACCGTCTTCCTCATGGGTGAGAACGGCGGCGACCGCCAGGCACAGGTGTTGAACGCCGGCACCGACCGCTATCAACCGAACTTGAAGCAGCGCCGCTCCGTCCTCGCCCGCCAGAAAGGTGTCTGCGCGGCCCCCGGCTGCACCCACACCCACCACGAGATCCACCACACCGTGTTCTGGTCCAAGGGCGGCAAGACCGACGTCGACCAGCTCATCGGCCTCTGCACCCGCTGCCACCACCTTCTCCACAAAGGCGGACTCCACATCACCGGCAACGCCGCCACCGGATTCGAATTCGCCAAACGAGACGGCCGAACCCTCCGCCGACGACGAATCAGCCGCCCCCACGCCGCCTGACGAACGAAGTCAGGCGGCCCACAACCACGCCCACACCCGCTTCCGGGTGAACACAGGCGGGCTTGCCTGCGCTCGGCCCTCCCATCGAAGTGAGCTGGCGCCTCGTGTCTGGGGATGACCTGGGTCTGTTGGTCCTCCTGATGGGAGCGTTCGTCGTCGGCCTCGTACCTCGGGGTGATCGACGTCCGATTCCGCAGCGCCGGCGCCTTCGCGTGCGTCGTCGGGATCGTGCTGCTCGTCCTCTTCACTCTCGGCTGACGCCCCTCACCCCACTGACCGGTACCGCCGCTCCGGTCGTCCGGCGTTGCCGTAGTTGAGGCGGACGGTGGCCAGGCCCCGATCGACGAAGTACTCGAGGTAGCGGCGGGCGCTGACCCGCGAGAGGCCGACGCGTTCGCCGCAGTCGGCGGCCGAGACCTCGACACCGCTGCGCAGCGCCTCGGCGACCAGCCGGGCCGACTCCTGGCTGAGCCCCTTCGGCAGCACGACGGCGGCAGGGGCAGAGGGCGGCCCGCCGAAGGCCCGGTCGATCGTGGCCTGGTCGGTCTCGCCGGCGGCGAGCGTCGTGAGGGCCTCGCTGACCCGCTGCATGCGGGCGGCGAAGTCGACGTACTCGAACGGCTTGACCAGATACTGCATCGCGCCGCCGTGCAGGGCGGTACGAACGGCCTCGGCGTCGCGTTCGGCGGTGACCATGACGACGCCGACCGTGCTCCCGTCAGCGCGGAGCCGCTGCAGGACGTCCAGCCCGCTCATGTCGGGCAGATGGACGTCCAGCAGCAGGAGGTCGGGGGAGAGGTCCGCGCACATCGACAGCGCCTCGGCGCCGGTGCTGGCGGTGCCGACGACAGTGAAGCCGGGGGTGCGGTCGACGAACTTGGCGTGGATGCTGGCCACCATGAAGTCGTCGTCGACGACGAGGACGTCGATCACGGGGTCTCCTTCGGCAGACGGACGCAGAACACGGCGCCGCCATCATGGCTCACCGTGACGGAGCCGCCGCGCTGGGTGCAGATCAGGCGGACGAGGGGCAGGCCGATGCCGCGGCCGCCGGGCACCTCCGGCTTGGTCGAGAACCCGCGGGTGAAGATCGCGTCGGCGAGCTCGACCGGCACGCCGGGACCGTTGTCCCGCACCGTCACGACGATCTGCGAGCCGTCCTCGCCGACCTCGACCGTCACCGCCGGGGAGTCGCCGGTCTTGCAGGCGTCGACCGCGTTGTCGACCAGGTTGCCGATGATCGTCGTCAGGTCGGCCGAGGTCGCCGGGGGCAGTACGCCGAGGGACGACGAGGGAGTCAGTGCGAGAGCGACTCCCGCCTCGGCGGCGACGCTCGACTTGGCGATCAGCAGCGCCGCGACGGCCGGGTCGGACACGCGTTGGGTGACTGCGTCGCTGATCTCGGCCCGACGCCTGGTCAGGACGCCGACCAGCGAGGTCACCTCGTCGTACTCACCGAGCTGCACGAGCCCGGAGATCGTGTGCAGCTGGTTGGCGAACTCGTGGGTCTGCGCGCGCAGCGTGTCGGTGATCGACAGGTTCGAGCTCAGCTGGCTCTGCATCGACACCAGGTCGGTCCGGTCGCGCATCGTGGTCACCGTGCCGATGCCCCGCCCGCGGCTGGATGCCGACCGCTGGTTGAACACCAGGACGCGCTCGCCGACGAGCAGGACGGCGTCCTGGTCGTCGTCGCCGCCGGTCGTCAGCACCCCGACCACCTCCGGGTCCAGGCCCAGATCGTCCACCCGGTGCCCGACGACCTCGGCGTCGGTGCCGAGACCGAGCAGCGACCGCGCCCCGTCGTTGACCATCGTCACCCGGGCGTCGGTGTCGACGGCGATGACACCCTCGCGAATGCTGTGCAGCAGCGCCTCGCGGTGATCGGCGAGGATCGCGAACTCCTGCGGCTCGAGTCCCCGGGTGCGCCGCTTGACCAGGCGGGCGAGCAGCCACGACCCCGCGACGCCGAGGCCGGCACCGAGGCCGAGGAAGAGGACGAGCTCGTCGGCCGACTCGGTCAGGCGCGTCCACACGGTGGGGTAGCGCTCCTCGGCGATCGCCAGCCCGACGACGTCGCCACGGTCGTCGATGATCGGCGCGTGACCGGCCACGAAGCGTCCGCCACGTGTGCGCACGTCGCCCTTCCAGCCCCGCCCGTCCTGCACCCGTGAGTCGCCCAGAGCGGCCCTCTCACCGACCAGCCGTGGGTCGGACGACGACAGGATGCGGCCGTTCGGATCGGCGATCATGACCTCGGTGGCCCCCGACAGGTTCACGGCGCTGTTGATGGGGCTGGCCAGGGAGGCGGCCGCGTCGGTCTCGTCGATCCGGTCGCGGACCACGGAGGTGTTGGCGAGGTCCTCGGCGACCGATCGCATCTGTGTGCCGCGGTCGTCGGCGAAGGAGGCGGTCGACTGCTGGACCGAGAAGGCGCCGACGATGAGCAGCACGACGGCGACGACCGCCAGCTGCAGGATCAGGAACTGACCCGCCAGCGTCATCGGCCTACGCGCAGGTGACCACAATGTCCACAACCTCCTTTGGTTCCGCAATGGTGACCCACGCCACAGTCGGGGGTCATGATCGGGGTCGACCCCAGGAGGTTCCATGACGCCGACCAGGCGCACCCGCCGGCCCAGGCGTGGGCACAGCACGACACTCATCATCGCCGTCGTCGTCGCCACCGCGCTGCTTCTCTCGTCGTGCGGTGTCACGCGCGGGGGAGAGGGCGAGGCGAACCGCCGGCTCAGCATGTACATCCCGAACAGCCCAGGAGGAGGCTACGACCTCACCGGTCGCGCTGCCGCCCGGGTGCTCGAGGACGCCGACCTGTCGGGACGCTTCGAGGTCACGAACGTGATCGGCGCCGGCGGCACCGTCGCGATGCAGCGCCTGCTCAACGAGGAGGGCGTCGAGGACCTCGTCATGGCCATGGGACTCGGCGTCGTCGGCGCCACCTACACGAACGAGTCGAAGGCCCGCGTGTCGCAGGCCACGCCGATCGCCCGGCTCATCGAGGACCAGGAGGCGCTGATCGTCCCCAAGGACTCGCCGTTCGAGACGGTGCAGGACCTCGTGGACGCCTGGAAGGCCGACCCGCAGAGCGTCACGATCGGCGGCGGCTCATCGCCCGGCGGCCCCGACCACCTCTTCCCGATGCAGCTGGCGCAGACCGTGGGCATCGATCCCCAGCAGGTCAAGTACATCGTGTACGACGGCGGCGGACCGCTCACCAGCGCGCTGCTCGGCCAGAAGATCGACGTCGGCACCGCCGGCCCCAGCGAGTTCGAGGGCCAGCTCGCCGACGGATCGTTGCGCGCTCTGGCCGTCTCCGGCGAGGAGCGCCTCCCGACGGTGGATGCGCCGACCCTCAAGGAGTCGGGCATCGACATGACCTTCGTCAACTGGCGCGGCATCCTCGCGCCGCCCGGCATCTCCGACGAGGCGCGCGACCGGCTGATCGAGATGTTCACCGAGATGCACGCCTCGAAGGGCTGGAAGGACGCCGTCAAGCGCAACGGCTGGATCGACTCGTTCGCCACCGGCGAGGAGTTCAAGACGTTCCTGGTCGAACAGGACAACCGGGTCGAGTCGACCCTGAAGGAGCTGGGACTCGCATGACCTCCCACACATCTGACACAGCCCACACATCTGACACAGCCGAGACCTCCGAGGTCCGGGATGGCCTACGGCCCGTCGACAAGGCCCAGTACGGCCTCGCCGCGGTCCTCGGCGCCGTCGGCGCGTACGTCGTCTACGACGCGACGACGTTGTCGGACGGCTTCGCCGACCAGCCCGTCCAGCCGTACGCGTTCCCGTACGTCGTCGGCTCGGTGCTGCTCGTCCTCGCCGTGTCACTGGCCGTGGCGACGTCGCGCGGCAACCTGCCCGAGGCCGAGGAGGGCGAGGACGTCGACCTGTCCCAGCCGAGTGACTGGGCGACCGTCGCGAAGCTCGTCGTGGTCTTTGTCGCCAACATCGTGCTGATCGACTGGCTCGGCTGGGCGATCACCGGCGCGATGCTGTTCGTCGGCACCGCGTACGTCCTCGGCAGCCGCACGTTGGTCCGCGACGTCGCGGTGGGCGTGGCCCTGTCGGTCGGCACCTGGTACGGCTTCTACTCGGGCCTGGGTCTCGCGATCCCGGCCGGCATCCTGGACGGGGTGCTGTGATGGACTCCCTCGACCTGCTTCTCGGAGGCTTCCAGCAGGCCCTCACGATCGAGAACCTGTTCTACGCGATCGTCGGCGTCTTCCTGGGCACCGCCGTCGGAGTCCTGCCCGGCATCGGGCCCGCCATGACCTTGGCGCTGCTGCTGCCCATCACGTACAGCGTCGGCCCGGACAGCGCCCTGATCATGTTCGCCGGCATCTACTACGGCGGCATGTACGGCGGGTCGACGACGTCGATCCTGCTCAACACGCCGGGGGAGTCGTCCTCGGTCGTGACCGCGATCGAGGGCAACAAGATGGCCAAGAAGGGGCGGGCGGCCCAGGCCCTCGCCACCGCGGCCATCGGCTCGTTCGTCGCCGGCACGATCGGGACGCTGCTGCTGGTGCTGTTCGCGCCGACGGTCGCCGGCCAGGTCGTCAAGCTCGGCAACCCGTCGAACTTCGCGCTGATCCTGCTCGCCCTGTTCGCGGTCACCGCCGTGCTCGGCACGTCCCGGATGCGTGGGTTCATCGCGCTGTTCCTCGGCCTGGCCATCGGCCTGGTCGGCGGACAGACCGGCCAGTCGCGGCTCACGTTCGGCAACCCGCTGCTCGCCGACGGCATCGACATCGTCGTCGTGGCGGTCGCGATCTTCGCGATCGGAGAGGCCCTGTGGGTCGCCGCCCACCTGCGTCGTCGCCCCCTCGACATCATCCCGGTCGGACAGCCGTGGATGAGTCGTGAGGACTGGGGACGCTCCTGGAAGCCGTGGCTGCGCGGCACGGCGTTCGGCTTCCCGTTCGGGGCCCTGCCGGCTGGTGGCGCCGAGATCCCGACCTTCCTGTCGTACGTCACCGAGCGCAAGCTCTCGAAGCACCCCGAGGAGTTCGGCAAGGGCGCCATCGAGGGCGTCGCCGGTCCGGAGGCCGCCAACAACGCCTCGGCCGCCGGCACGCTGGTGCCGCTGCTGGCGATCGGCCTGCCGACGACGGCCACCGCCGCGATCATGCTGCTGGCGATACAGAGCTACGGCATCGAGACGGGACCGCAGCTGTTCGACACCGAGCCCGACCTGGTGTGGGCGCTGCTCGCGAGCCTGTTCATCGGCAACACGCTGCTGCTCCTGCTGAACCTGCCGCTCGCACCGCTGTGGGCCAAGCTGCTGCAGATCCCGCGTCCCTACCTGTACGCCGGCATCCTGTTCTTCGCCTCGCTCGGCGCCTACAGCGTCAGCTTCCAGCCCTTCGACCTGGCGATCCTGCTGGTCATCGGCCTGCTGGGACTCGCGATGCGCCGCTTCGGCCTCCCGGTCCTGCCGCTCATCATCGGCGTGATCCTCGGGCCCAAGCTCGAGGAGCAGCTGACGACGTCGCTGCAGATCTCCTCCGGCGACATCAGCACCCTGTGGAGCGAGCCGGTCGCCGTGATCGTCTACGCCTTCATCGCCCTGGCCCTCGTGGCCATCATCGGCTCGGGCCTGCGCAAGCCGGCACCCGTCGTCGAGACCGAAGACAAGGAAGAGGTTCCCGCATGACCGTGGTCGTGATGTACAGCCCGGACGAGTTCGCGCGCGCCGCGCTGTCGTACGGTGCGACGGAGGCGGCGCGCCGCGAGGAGAAGCTCGTGGTCGTCAACCCGACCAAGGGTGACTCCTACGTCGACAGCAAGTTCGCCCGGGAGGACGATCTCGCAGCGCTGCGCATCGCGCTGGACCGGCTCGAGGTCGAGTCGGAGATCCTGCACGACGTCGTCCCCGACATCGCCGGCGCGGTGCTGCACGCCGCCTCGACGACCGGCGCGTCGCTGATCGTGGTCGGTATCCGGCCCCGCACACCGGTCGGCAAGCTGCTGCTCGGCAGCGTCGCCCAGCGCCTCATCCTCGACGCCGAGTGCCCCGTGCTGTCGGTCAAGCCGGACGGGTCGGACGACCTGCTTGGCTGACCGTAGGGTGGTCGCGTGAGCGAGGACCGGACGACCAGACGCCTGCTCGACGTCGTCGCCGATCGCGACCGCCCCTCGGCCTGGACGCTGCGGGTCAACGGCACCGAGCAGTCGTACGTCGACCTCGACGATCCGCTGCGGCTCGAGTTCGATTACGTCCAGCGCATGGCTGACGCGATCGACGGGCACGGTGCGCCGGGCGAGCCGCTGCGGTTCGTCCACGTCGGCGGCGCGGCGATGACGCTCCCGCGCTATGTCGCGGCGACCCGGCCCCGGTCGGCCCAGATCGTGCTCGAGCCCGACGAGGAGATCACGGCGTTGGTGCGCGAGCGGATGCCCCTGCCCCGCAACAGCGGCATCAAGGTCAGGCCCGTGGACGGTCGGTCCGGCATCGCCGCGATGCGCGACGACTTCGCGGACGTCATCGTGCTCGACGCCTTCGACGGTGACCGCATCCCCGCTGAGCTGTCGACCGCAGAGTTCTTCGCCGACCTCGCACGGGTCGCGACGTCCGACGGGTTGGTGCTGCTGAACCTCGCCGACCACGCCCCGTTCCCGTACCTGCGCCGGGCCGTCCGGGGTGTCTGCGACGCCTTCGCCCACGTCATGCTCAGCGCCGAGCCGGCCACGTTGAAGGGGCGCCGCTTCGGCAACGTGCTGGTGACGGCGTCCCAGGCGCCGCTGCCGTGGGAGGCGGTCGCGCGCCGCGCGGCGGGCTCGCCGTTCCCGTACCGCGTCATCCCGTACCGGGAGGTCGTCTCGACGTTCGCCGCCAAGCAGCCGTTCACGGATGCGGACTCCCAGCAGTCGCCCGCACGTCCGGGCCTTCCCACGTTCTTCGGCTGACCCGCGGGGTCAGGCGTCCAGGGCCTCCGCGAGGGCCGTCACGGCGTGGTCGATCTCGTCCTTGGTGATCACGAGCGGGGGAGCGATGCGCAGGGTGCGCTCGTGGGTCTCCTTGCACAGGACCCCGCGGTCGCGCAGTGCCATCGACACCTCACGGCCGGTCTTGGCCTGCGGGTCGATGTCGACGCCGGCCCAGAGGCCGCGACCGCGCACCGTGGCGACGCCGTGGCCGACCAGCTCGTCGAGCCGGCCGTGCAGGTAGCGGCCGAGCTCGAGCGAACGGGTCTGGAACTCACCGGTCTCGAGCAGGCCGACGACCGCGCGGCCGACGGCACAGGCCATCGGGTAGCCGCCGAACGTCGACCCGTGCTGTCCCGGCTTGAGCACGCCCAGCACGTCGGCCCGCCCGACGACGGCCGAGACCGGGATGATCCCGCCGCCGAGGGCCTTGCCGAGCGTGTAGAGATCGGCTCGCACGTCGTCGTGGTCGAGCGCGAACAGCTTGCCCGTGCGCGCCAGGCCGGACTGGATCTCGTCGGCGATCAGCAGGACGTTCTGCTCGTCGCACAGGCGCCGGACGCCGGTGAAGAACCCGGCAGGAGGCACGATGACGCCAGCCTCACCCTGGATGGGCTCGATCAGGATGGCGGCGGTGCGGGGCGTGATCGCCGCGGCGATCGCGTCGAGGTCGCCGTAGGGGACGGTGACGAAGCCGGGGGTGAACGGCCCGTAGTTGTCGTGGGCGGCGGCATCGTCCGAGAACGACACGATCGTCGTCGTCCGGCCGTGGAAGTTACCGGCGGCGACGATGATCTCGGCGCCGTCGAACGCGACGCCCTTGACCTCGTAGGCCCACTTGCGGGCGACCTTGATGGCCGACTCGACGGCCTCTGCGCCGGTGTTCATCGTCAGCACCATCTCGGTCTGCGTCAGCTCGGCCAGCTCGCGGCAGAACGCGCCGAACTGGTCGTTGTGGAAGGCGCGGGAGGTCAGGGTGAGGCGGTCGAGCTGCTGGCGGGCGGCGTCGATCAGGACCGGGTGCCGGTGCCCGAAGTTGAGGGCCGAGTAGCCGGAAAGGAAATCGAGGTAGCGATTGCCGTCGACATCGGTCACCCAGGCGCCCTCAGCCTCGGCGATCACGACGGGCAGCGGGTGGTAGTTGTGCGCCCCCCACTGGTCGTCGAGCGTGATGAAGGACGCGGTGTCGAGGCTCATGCGACCACCGTAACGGGCCGTCCGACGAGGTGCCCGACGCCTGACGTCCCGCCGTGCGGACGACGCGGATATCGTGGTCGGGTGCCCTCCGACGACCGCCTCGACGTGCTGCGTCCCGGCGAGCGGCCGCTGCGACTGGTCCGCTCGGTGGCCGCTGCGCTGGTGTGCGTGACCGCTGCCGCGGTGGGTCACCACTCGGCGGGCGGCGCGCTGCCGGCGGGCGCCGTGCTGGCCGCCTTCGCCGGTTCTGCATCCGTCGCCTACCTACTGTCAGCGAGGCGTCTCACGTCGTCCCAGCTGCTCGGTCTGCTGCTGCTGTGCCAGGTCGCCGTCCACTTCGGGACGTCGACGGCTGACATGACGATGGGCGCTGCCATGGTCGCCGCCCACCTGTCCGCCACGGTGGCGAGCGTCGCTGCACTGTGGTGCGGCGAGTCGTTCGTGTGGACCGTCGCCGAGCGGCTGGCGTTGCGGATCGCGCCCCTGCTGCACCTTCGCGCCCTGGTGCCGACCGTGCGGCTGCTGCCTGCGGTCACCGCGACGCGTGCACTCCACGACGTCACCCTGGCGCACTCGCGCCCGTTGAGAGGGCCGCCGGTCAGCGCCGTCTGACCTGCCCCACACCTCTCACCCAGAAGGACCCTCACATGACACGCAATCTCGCGCGGCTCGGTGCTGCGCTTGCGACCGCCGCCCTCGTGGCGGTCGCCGCCCCTGCCTCGGCCCACGTCGGCGTCTCGTCGACCGACGCCGCCAAGGA
Source organism: Aeromicrobium sp. (assembly GCA_046598255.1). Taxonomy (GTDB): domain Bacteria; phylum Actinomycetota; class Actinomycetes; order Propionibacteriales; family Nocardioidaceae; genus Aeromicrobium. The sequence goes on from JBKJIW010000015.1 coordinate 84,054, forward strand.
CGGCTTCGGCAAGGCCGTCTTCCGCGTACCCAACGAGTCCGACACCGCCACCACGACGAAGGTCGTGGTGACGCTGCCGCCCGACACCCCGTTCGCCTTCGTCTCCGCCGGCGCCAAGCCGGGCTGGACGGTCGAGGTCGCCAAGGCCAAGCTGTCGAGGACGACCAAGGTCGGCGACTACGAGCTCACCGAAGCAGTGAGTACGATCACGTGGACGGCCGAGGGCGCTGGCATCCCCGTCGGCCAGTTCGACGAGTTCGCCGTCTCGGGCGGTCCCTTCCCGGACGCCGGCTCGATGTCGTTCGACGCCCAGCAGACGTACAGCGACGGGGAGGTCGTCGACTGGAACGAGCCGCAGGAGGGTGACCGGGAGCCCGAGCACCCAGCTCCGGTCCTGACGCTCGGCGCAGCGACGGCCGGTCATCACGGCGCGACGACCGAAGACGCCGACACGGAGGCGATCGCCAAGACCACCTCCGCCACGTCGGACGACGCCGGTTCGGACCTCGGAACCTGGCTCGGTGGCGGCGCCCTGGTCGTCGCTGCGGCTGCGCTGGTTGTCGCTCTGCGACAGAATCGACGACGTGCGTAACATCGTCCTCCTCCGCGGGATCATCGCTGGTCTCGTCCTGCCCGTCGTCTTCGTGACGGCCGGCCTCGGGTCGGGACCTGCCAGCGCCCACGCGGCGCTGGTCGGGTCCGACCCCGGGGACGGATCCTCGCTGGCAGCAGCCCCGACCTCGATGACGTTCACGTTCAACGAGAACGTCGCCCAGCCCGCCTACGTCGCCATCGCTGCACCGGACGGCAGCCAGGTCAGGGTCACCGACGTCCGGGCTGTCGACGACACCGTCACGGCGACACTGGCTGACGTCGGCCAGAAGGGCACGTTCAGCGCGTCCTTCCGGGTCGTGTCCGCCGACGGGCACCCCGTCACCGGCACCCTGACGTATGACGTCACGGTCGGTGAGACCGTCACCCAGGTCAAGGCCCCGGAGCAGCAGACGTTCATCCATCGCCACAGCTCGCACTTCATCTGGGGCATCCTCGCGGCCGTCGTCGCGATCGCGCTCCTGCTCGCACCGCTCAGGAGGCGCCATGACGCAGACAGTGCGTGACACCGTCGTCGGTTTCATCATCGCCGGGCTTGCGCTGACGGCCTTCCTGGTCATCGGCGGCGGCTCCTACGAGCGCGCTCCGATCGGCATCGCCGACCCGGGGGCGTTCGTCGGCTGGCTGCTGCCGTTCAGCAAGCTGCTCAGCGACATCTGCGCCGTGCTGGTCATCGGCTTCCTCGTGGCGGCGGCGTTCCTGCTGCCGTCCGACGGGCCCGAGGTGCGGGGACTGTCCGTCGAGGCGGTCCGTCTCGCCTCCCGGTGGGCGGCGGTGTGGGCCGTCGTGAGCGTCGTCTACTTCTTCCTCAAGACGTCGGGCGACATCTTCGGACAGCCGCTGACCCAGCTGTCGCGCGCCTACATCACCGGGTTCGCGGGGACGTCCGAGGGACGCGCGATCATCGTGCAGGCGGTCGCCGCGGCGGTCATCGCCATCGCGACCCGCCTAACGCTCAGTGTCCGGTCCGTCGCGGCCGTCCTCGGGCTGTCGCTCGCGACGCTCGGCCCCATCGCCCTGACCGGCCACTCCGCCGGATCCGGCTCGCACGACCTCGCCACGACCAGCCTGCTGCTGCACCTGCTCGGTGTGACGCTGTGGGTCGGTGGTCTGGCCGCCCTCGGCTGGGTCGCCCTGCGCCGCAGCAAGCGGCTCGACGCGGCCGTGGCGCGCTACTCGACGTTGGCCCTGTGGGCGTTCGTGGTCGTCGGAGTCTCGGGGGGCGTCAACGCCGCCGTGCGGCTGCGATCGATCGGCGACGTCTTCGGCGAACCGTACGGGCTGCTGGTGCTCGGCAAGGTCGCCGCCCTGGTGATCCTCGGGGTCTTCGGGTACCGCCAGCGGCAGCGCATCGTGGCGTCCGGCGGCACCTTCCTGCGGCTCGCGACGACCGAGCTGTTCATCATGGGCGCCGCGATGGGTCTGGCCGTGGCGCTCTCGCGGACGCCGACACCGGTCGGCGACACCGTCCTGACGTCGCCGGTCGAGGAGCTGCTCGGCGGGCCCCTGCCGCCGGCCCCCGACGTGCTCAGGCTGCTGTGGGGCTGGTCGGGCAACGGTGTCGGCCTCGCGATCGTGGCCCTCGGCACCGCGCTCTACCTGCGCGGCGTGTGGGCCATGCACCGCCGCGGTGACGCGTGGCCGGTCGGTCGCACGATCTCCTGGATGGTCGGCATGGTCGTCATCGCCTGGGCGACGTTCGGCGGCCTGGGGGAGTACTCGCACGTGCTGTTCAGCGCCCACATGGCCTCGCACATGATGCTGTCGATGGTCGCGCCGATCTTCCTGGCGCTGGGTGCGCCGATGACGCTGGCCCTGCGGACGCTGCCGGGGCCGCGTCAGCCGGGCGAGGTGTCACCACGGTCGATGCTGCTGGCGTTCCTGCACTCGCGCTACTCACGGTTCGTGACCCACCCGATCGTCGGGCCCGTCCTGTTCGTCGGCAGTCTCTACGGGCTCTACTTCACGGGCATCTTCGAAGCGCTCATGGGCAGCCACTGGGGCCACGCTGTCATGGAGATCCACTTCCTTGCCGTCGGCACGTTGTTCTACTACGTCCTGATCGGCATCGACCCGTCGCCGCGCGCGCTCGCGCCCATCGCGCGCTTCGGCGTCCTGCTCGTCACGGTGCCGTTCCACGCCTTCTTCGCGATCGCCGTGATGGCGTCCAACACGGTCTTCGCCCTCGACTACTGGAAGTCGCTCGACCGTCCGTACCGCACCGACCTGCTTGCCGACCAGTACCTCGGCGGCGGCATGGCCTGGGCGATGGGCGAGATCCCGCTCGTGCTGGTCATGGTTGCCATCTTGTTCCAGTGGTTCCGCTCCGACTCGCGCGACGCGAAGCGGTTCGACCGGGCCGAGGACCGCAATGACGACGCGGCGCTCGAGGCGTACAACGCTCGCCTGCGCGACCTGGCCGCACACGGCAAACGGCGGGAACCCTAGAAGGGTCCCCGCCGTCACAGGCGCCGGTGGTCAGGTCAGAAGATGATCTGGCCGCCGGAGGTTGCTGCGGTGAAGCGCTCCTGGGCGTCGGCCCAGTTGGCGATGTTCCACCACGCCTTGACGTAGTCGCCCTTGACGTTGAGGTAGTCGAGGTAGAACGCGTGCTCCCACATGTCGAGCTGCGTGATCGGGATCAGCGTCGCCGGGATGTTGTTCTGCTGGTCGAACAGCTGCACGATGACGAGCTTCTGGCCCAGCGTGTCCCAGGTCAGGATCGCCCAGCCGGAGCCCTGCAGGCCCAGCGCCACGGCCTCGAACTGCGCGCGGAACGCGTCGAACGAGCCGAAGTCCTGGTCGATCGCGGCAGCGAGCTCACCCGTGGGCTTGTCGCCGCCCTCGGGGGACAGGTTCTTCCAGAAGATCGAGTGGTTGATGTGACCACCGAGGTGGAACGCGAGGTTCTTCTCCAGCAGGTTGATGTTGCCGAAGGCGTTCTTGTCGCGGGCCTCCTCGAGCTGCTCGAGAGCCTGGTTGATGCCGGCGACGTAAGCGGCATGGTGCTTCGAGTGGTGAAGCTCCATGATCTTGCCGGAGATGTGCGGGTCCAGTGCGCCGTAGTCGTACGGCAGATCCGGAAGTGTGTAGACAGCCACGATCCTCCTCGGGAAGTGGGCACGACGTGCCCCGAATGTTCTGTTGTGTGGTTTCAACGCCCAGTCTGTCAGTCCTGTTCCACCACGCAACGGCGGTGCCCACCCCGTGGTCGTGTCACTCGTGTCCGAGCAGGGCGGACGCGGGATCATGTCCTAGTCTGTCTGTGGACATTCCGGGACGTATCCCGCAGACGAGCACCAGCACAGGCACGAAGGAGGACGGGCACGTGGAAGAGCGCATCCTCACCGTGCCCAACGCGCTGAGCTTCATCCGCCTGCTGCTGGTGCCGGTGTTCCTGTGGCTCGTGCTCGGACCGGAGAAGGACGGGCTCGCGCTGGTGGTCTTGATGATCTCCGGCATCACCGACTACCTCGACGGCAAGCTGGCGCGCCAGCTCAACCAGGCGTCCAAGATCGGCGCGATCCTCGATCCCGTCGCCGACCGCTTCTTCATCCTCGCCGTCGTCATCGGGCTGGGGTTCCGCGACATCATCCCGTGGTGGCTCGCGGTCATCCTGCCGCTGCGGGACGTCTTCCTGTTCAGTCTCGTGCCCTTCCTGCGCACCCGCGGCTACAGCTCGTTGCCGGTGCACTTCCTCGGCAAGGCGGCCACCGCCAGCCTGCTTTACGCCTTCCCGCTGCTGCTGCTGGGCGACTCGACCGGCACGGTCGCCGATCTCGCGAACGTCTTCGGGTGGGCCTTCACGATCTGGGGCGTCGCCCTCTACTGGTGGGGCGGCTTGCTCTACGCCTTCCAGGTCCGGCGGCTCCTGTCCACGACACCACGCGTCGCTCGGACCTGATGATGGCGGAGCCGGAGGCGCCGGACGAGGCGGTCGGCCTGCTGGAGCAGATCGCCGACACAGCGCTGGACGACGACTACTACGTCGTCCGGGCCGGGATGGCCGAGCCGTCGCGCTCGTTCAACACCGTGCTGACTGGCGCGGTCCTGGCCGTGTTCGCCCTGCTCGTTGCGATCGCGGCGATCCAGACGCGCAGCGACCGTCCCGCCACGGAGCGCGAACGGTCGACCCTGATCAGCGACGTCAACTCGCGCAAGGCGCTGCTGGCCGGTCGCGAGCAGACCGCCGAGAAGCTGCGCACCCAGGTGGCAGAGCTGACGTCGGCCACGGTTGGCATCGACCCGGCCTACGAGGAGCTGCGCCTGCTCGCATCGGCCCGTCCGGCCTCGGGGCCCGGGGTGCGAGTGACCATCGAGCCCAGCGGCGGCGTGGGCGGCGATGTCACCGACCGCGACCTGCAGGTCCTCGTCAACGCCTTCTGGTACGCCGGTGCCGAGGCGATCGCCATCAACGGCCAGCGCATCGGCTCCTTGACGTCGATCCGCTTCGCCGCCGGCGTCATCAAGGTCAACTACGACCCCATCGATGCCCCGTACGAGCTCGCGGTGATCGGTGACCCGGACACGCTGGAGGACCGCTTCGCCGCCACCGCGACGGGTCGGGCCTGGGAGCAGCGGCGAGACGGCAACGGCATCCGCTTCGACGTGACAGGATCGGACGACCTGTCCGTCGACGCAGCACCCAAGGACCGGCTCGCCATCCTGCAGGCCACCGCCATCGAGGGGGACGCATGATCCCGGTCATCGGGCTCGTCATCGGCATCGCCGCCGGGCTGCTCCTGCAGCCGACCGTCCCCACCAACCTCCAGCCGTACCTGCCGATCGCGATCGTCGCGGCGCTCGACGCCGTCATCGGCGCGCTGCGGGCGCTGGGGGAGCGGCGCTTCAACGACCGCGTGTTCGTGGTCTCCTTCATCTCCAACGTCGTCATCGCGGCGTTCATGGTGTTCCTCGGCGACCAGCTGGGCGTCGGATCGCAGCTGTCGACCGGCGTCGTCGTCGTCCTCGGCATCAGGATCTTCGCCAACGCGGCCGCCATCCGTCGCAGGATCTTCCATGCCTGAGCACGCGGGCCGTCCGGTCCGCGACGGCAGTGGTGACGGTGGCACCCACGACGACGGTGGCTGGCGGGCCCTGCTGCGTCCGACGGTCTCGCAGGTCGTCGTCGCCCTGCTGATCGGCGTGCTGGCATTCGCCATCACCGCCCAGATCAGTGACGACACGTCCGACGACTACTCCGGCGTGCGGGGCGAGGAGCTGGTCGAGCTGCTCAAGTCGCTCGACACGGCCAACGAGCGGCTCGGCACCCAGATCGACGACCTGACCACGACCCGCAACGGCCTGCTCAGCAGCACCCAGCGCACCGAGCAGGCCGAGAAGCAGGCGAAGCGGCGCGCCGAGGAGCTCGCGATCCTCGCCGGCACGTCCGGTGCGACCGGCCCGGGCATCGAGCTGGTCATCAACGACCCGGACGACCAGATCGACGCCTCGCGGCTCCTCGACGCGATCGAGGAGCTGCGGGACGCCGGGGCGGAGGCCATCGCCATCAACGGGGTCGTCCGTGTGGTCGCGCAGACCTATTTCCTCGACGACGACAACCAGATCCGCGTCGGTGGCCGTGAGATCAAGCGGCCCTACCGCATCGAGGCGATCGGCCGGGCCAAGGATCTCGCCGAGGCGGTACGCTTTCGCGGCGGCCTGATCGATCGGGTCGCCATCCGGGGCGGGACGGCGATGGTGACCGAGAAGGACAAGGTCACCATCACGGCTTTGGCCGACGTCAAGAGCCCGGAGTACGCTCGACCCACACTGTGACCTGCAAGGAGAATTCGGTGATTCCTGAGGACCTGTTTTACAGCGAAGAGCACGAGTGGGTGCGCCTCGACGACGAGATCGCCACCGTCGGCATCACCGATTTCGCGCAGGACGCACTGGGCGACATCGTCTACGTCGAGCTGCCCGCCGTCGGCGACCGTGTCGAGGTCGGTGCGGTGATCGGTGAGCTGGAGTCCACCAAGTCGGTCAGCGACATCTTCTCGCCCCTCAGCGGCGAGGTCGTGGCCCGCAACGACGCCCTCGAGGGCGGACCCGAGGTCATCAACTCCGACCCGTACGGCGAGGGGTGGCTCATCAAGCTGCGGCCGGCCGAGGACGACCCGACGGCGTCACTGCTCGAGGCAGAGGCGTACGCGGCTCTCACGACCGACTGAGCCGCCCGAAGTCCGGCCTGCCCGTCACTGTCCGGTGCTAGGTTGGGTCCACGTCACACCCGCCATCCAGGTCGATCGCACACAGGAGTGAAGCCGATGTCCACGCCGGACCACGAGCCCGACGACACCGCCTCCGGGCCCGCCCGAACTGCCGCGCACGAGCCGGTCTCCGAGCACACGGGCCACATCCCGATCTTCGACGCTGACACGGAGGAGATGACGGCATCGGACGTCTCGGCCGTGGAGAACCTCCCGGCCGGCAGCGCGATGCTGCTGGTGCAGCGCGGCCCCGACTCCGGTGCGCGATTCCTGCTCGACAGCGACACCGTCTCGGTCGGTCGTCACCCCGACAGCGACATCTTCCTCGACGACATCAGCGTGTCCCGGCGGCACGGCACGTTCGCCCGCAGCGGGTCCGGCTACACCGTCACCGACCTGGGCAGCCTCAACGGCACCTACGTCAACCGTGATCGCATCGACACCGAGATCACGCTGGCCGGAGGCGACGAGGTGCAGATCGGCAAGTACCGGCTGATCTACTTCGCCGGGGCCCTGAAGGGATCTGCATGACCGAGCCCCTGCCCGAGCTGTCACGGCTCGGCATCGGCAAGGTCCTGGACGAGCTGCTGCCGGAGTTCCCGGACCTGACGATCACCAAGATCCGCTACCTCGAGTCGGAGGGTCTGCTCGAGCCGGAGCGGACACCGTCCGGCTACCGCAAGTTCTCGTTCAACGACGTGGAGCGGCTGCGGTTCATCCTGCGGCAGCAGCGGGACAAGTTCTGGCCGCTCGGACACATCCGGCAGGTCCTGGACGACCTCGACCGTGGCGTCGTGCCCGACACCGCGCAGGGATCCACCGCACGGGTGCCACACCTGACGCTCGCGGCCGACGGCCTGCCGACCGATCAGACCTTCCTCGAGCAGTCGAGCAGCATCCGGCTCTCGCGTGACGAGCTGCTCGACGCGGCGGGCATCACCCCCGAGACGCTCGAGGCGATCGAGGAGTTCGGTCTCATCCCGCGACGTCCGTCGCAGACCTACTACGACGGCACGGCACTGCAGGTCGCCTCGATCGTGGGGGAGTTCGCAGAGATGGGGCTTGAGCCGCGCCACCTGCGCATCTTCGGCGCGGCCGCCGATCGTGAGGTCGCACTGTTCGACCAGGTCGTGTCGCCGCGATCCCGCCAGCTCGACAAGGATGCCGCCGAGCGCACCGTCGCCGGTCTCGCCGCCCTGTCGATCCGGCTGCAGTCGGTGCTGGTCAGAAGCAGACTGCGCGGCTAGGACGTGCGCGAGGTCGAAGTGGTCGGCGTCAGGGTCGAGATGCCGACCAACCAGCCCTTGGTGCTCCTGCGGGAGACCGAGGGGGGTCGCTACCTCCCGATCTGGGTCGGCGCGGTCGAGGCATCGGCGATTGCCTGCGCGCAGCAGGGCACGCCGACCGCCCGGCCCCTGACGCACGAGCTCATGCAGCACCTGGTCGAGGCGCTCGGCGACGAGCTCGACGAGGTGCGCATCGTCGACGTCCGGGAGGGCGTGTTCTTCGCGTCGCTGGTGTTCGCCTCGGGCGTCGAGGTGGAGGCGCGGCCGTCCGACTCGATCGCCCTGGCCCTGCGCGCCGGAGCACGGATCCTGTGCACCGAGGACGTCCTCGACGAGGCCGGCATCGCGTCGACCAGCGACGAGGAGCAGGAGGTCGAGAAGTTCCGGGAGTTCCTGGACGAGGTCGACCCCGAGGATTTCTCTGCCTGACCCTCAACCTTCACGTGAGACTTGAGAAAATCGACACGCCGACACGGGCGCTCGGTCGTTGACCGTCCAAACTCTCACCTCTACCTTGAGAGTGCTGCCGAAGGTACACGGATGTAGTTCGTGACGGTAGTCTTCCCCCATACCAGCTTTGGAAGGCCTTCCGGATGATCGAGTCGCACGACAACGACAACGACGCCAGTGCCACGCGGCACGAGGCAGCAGCCGAGGCGAGCGACCAGGGTCTGCTCTTCCACGATGACGTGTCCCCGCTGCCCGAGGACGCCGGCTTCCGCGGCCCGACGGCCTGCAGTGCCGCAGGCATCACCTACCGGCAGCTCGACTACTGGGCCCGCACCGGCCTGGTGGAGCCCACCGTGCGATCGGCCACCGGGTCCGGCACGCAGCGGCTCTACTCGTTCAAGGACATCCTGCTGCTGAAGATCATCAAGCGTCTGCTCGACGCCGGTGTCTCCCTGCAACAGATCCGCATCGCGATCGACCACCTCCGGGTGCGTGGCACCGACGACCTCACCCAGGTCACGTTGATGAGCGACGGCGCCAGCGTCTACGAGTGCCGCTCCGCCGACGAGGTCATCGACCTCCTGCAGGGCGGCCAGGGCGTGTTCGGCATCGCCATCGGAGGTGTCTGGCGCGAGATCGAGGGATCGTTGCACACCCTGCCGAGTGAGCGGGCCGTCGAGATCCCCGCCGCCGACGACGAGCTCGCCGCTCGTCGCCGCACCCGCCTGACCAGCTGACCCCCGCTCGCTGGTCACTGGTTCATGGATCTGCCGTGAGCGAGTGGCTCGCGACACGTCATTCAGTGACTCATGGGCTGTGGGGAGTTGATAGGCTGATCGTGCTGTCGATCGCGCGTGGGAGAGTTCGCCCAGGCGACGCCGAAGGGGCAATTCCTCCCCGGAACCTCTCAGGCACCAAGGACCACGCGACCGAGGCGATTCTGGAGCACCGTGCCTCGCGCCCGTGGTGACAGAAGGGGAGGCGTCGTTCGACCTCGCCTCTACCTTCGGAGCTCCCTGTGTCCCAGCCCTTCTCCAGCCGTCACATCGGTCCGACCGCCTCTGACCAGGATGCCATGGTGCGCCGCGTCGGTTACGACTCGCTGGACGCCCTGATGCAGGCCGCGGTGCCGGCGGGCATCCGGAGCACGTCGGCCCTGTCGCTGCCTCCCGCCAAGAGCGAGACCGAGGCGCTGGCGACGTTGCGGGACCTCGCCGATCGCAACAACCCCGGAATCGCGATGATCGGCCTCGGCTACCACCCGACCGTGACGCCTGCTGTGATCCGGCGCAACGTGCTGGAGGACCCGTCCTGGTACACGGCGTACACGCCCTACCAGCCAGAGATCTCGCAGGGACGTCTCGAGGCGCTGCTCAACTTCCAGACCGTCATCTCCGACCTGACCGGACTGCCGACGGCCAACTCATCGCTCCTGGACGAGGGCACCGCGGTGGCCGAGGCGATGACATTGATCCGCCGGGCGACCAAGGGCAAGGACGCGCTGCCGATCATCATCGACGCCGGGCTGCTGCCGCAGACCCTGGCCGTGACCCACACGCGCGCCGAGGCGCTCGGCATCGAGCTGCTCGAGGCCGACCTCGCCGCGGGGCTCCCCGACGTCGAGGCCGCGGGCATCATCGTGGCGTACCCGCGGGCCGACGGCCGGATCGCCGACCCTCGCGCCGCGATCGAGGCGGCCCACGCCAACGGCGGCCTGGCGGTCGTCGTCGCCGATCCGCTGGCCCTGGTGCTGCTCGCCTCTCCCGGATCGCTGGGCGCGGACGTCGTGGTGGGCTCGAGCCAGCGCTTCGGCGTGCCGATGTTCTACGGCGGCCCACACGCAGGCTTCATGGCGGTGCGCTCGGGTCTCGAGCGTCATCTGCCCGGTCGGCTCGTCGGCGTCTCCGTCGACAGTGCCGGACGCCCGGCCTATCGTCTGGCGCTGCAGACCCGCGAGCAGCACATCCGCCGCGAGAAGGCGACCTCCAACATCTGCACCGCCCAGGTGCTGCTGGCCGTGACGGCGTCGATGTATGCGGTCTACCACGGCCCGGAGGGCTTGCGTCAGATCGCGACCGATGTCAACGACCGCGCCCGCCGGTTGGCGACGGCGCTGGAGGTCGGGGGAGTGGAGCTGGTGTCAGACGCGTTCTTCGACACGCTGATGGCCCACGTGCCCGGCCGTGCCGCGCAGGTCGTCGCGGCGGCCCGCGCCCTCGGCGTCCACCTGCGCCAGGACGGGCCCGACCACGTCGGCGTCTCGACGAACGAGGCGACGACCGACGCGCACCTGCGTCTGGTGTGCGAGGCGTTCGGCGTCGTCGGTGACGGCGACGGTGACGTTGCAACCTCCGGGTCGTCCCTGCCGGAGCACCTGGAGCGGGCCGAAGGGGAGATCCTGACACACCCGGTCTTCCACGAGCACCGCAGCGAGACGCAGATGCTGCGCTACCTCAAGAAGCTCAGCGACCGTGACTACGCGCTCGACCGCGGCATGATCCCGCTGGGTTCGTGCACCATGAAGCTCAATGCGACCGCCGAGATGGAGCCGATCAGCTTCCCGGGCTTCGCCAACCTGCACCCGTTCGTCCCGGCTGAGGACGCCGCGGGGATGATCGAGCTCGTCGAGACGATCGAGTCCTGGCTCGCCGAGGTCACGGGCTACGCCGGCGTCTCGATCCAGCCGAACGCCGGCTCGCAGGGGGAGTTCGCCGGCCTGCTGGCGATCCGGGCCTACCACCTGAGCCGCGGCGACGACCACCGAGACGTGTGCCTGATCCCGAGCTCGGCCCACGGCACCAACGCCGCCTCCGCGGTCATGGCCGGCATGCGCGTCGTGCTGGTCAAGTCGACCGACCAGGGCGAGGTAGACCTCGACGACCTGCGCGCGCAGTGCGAGACCCACACCGACGACCTCGCGGCGATCATGGTGACCTACCCGTCGACGCACGGCGTCTACGAGCACGGCATCACCGAGCTGTGCGAGATCGTCCACGCCCACGGAGGTCAGGTCTACGTCGACGGCGCCAACCTCAACGCGCTCGTCGGACATGCCCAGCCGGGCGTCTTCGGCGGCGACGCGTCGCACCTGAACCTCCACAAGACCTTCTGCATCCCGCACGGTGGCGGTGGACCGGGTGTCGGACCCGTCGCGGTCGCGGAGCACCTCGTCCCGTTCCTGCCGTCCCACCCGATGCACCCGGTGGAGAGCAAGCGCGAGGGTGTCGGAGCGATCAGCGCGGCACCGTACGGCTCGGCGGGCATCCTGCCCATCCCGTTCGCGTACGTCGCGATGATGGGCGGCCAGGGACTGACGGACGCGACGTCGGTGGCGGTGCTGTCGGCCAACTACATCGCGAAGCGACTCGAGACCGCATTCCCGGTGCTGTACACCGGCGAGAACGGCCTGGTGGCGCACGAGTGCATCCTCGACCTGCGCGGGCTCACCAAGGCGGCAGGGCTGACGATCGACGACATCGCCAAGAGGCTCATCGACTACGGCTTCCACGCGCCGACCATGAGCTTCCCGGTGCCCGGCACGCTGATGGTGGAGCCGACGGAGTCAGAGGACCTCGCCGAGCTCGACCGCTTCTGCGAGGCGATGCTCGCCATCCGCTCGGAGATCGACCAGGTCGTGGCCGGGGACTGGCCCGCTGGTGACAACCCGCTGGTCCACGCGCCCCACACGATGCGCACGCTGCTGGACTGGCAGCATGCCTACGACATCAGCACGGGCGCGTTCCCGGCCGGTTCGGTCGACGACAAGTACTGGCCTCCGGTCGGACGCATCGACCAGGCATACGGCGACCGCCACCTGGCCTGCTCGTGCCCCCCGGTGGAGGCCTTCGCCGAATAACCCCCACCCGCTGACGGGTCACTTCCTGACCGGCGAGGGGTCAGTTGCCGTGGCGCCAGATCACGGCAAGTGACCCGTCAGGGTTCAGTAAGTGACCCGTCAGCGGGGGGTGTGCTCGAACCAGTCGATGATGCGGTCGACGACGGGGCCCGGGGTCTTGACCCACTGGACGTGGTGGGTCGTGCCCCCGGCGGGCACGGCGTCCTTGAGGTAGACCCACCGGGTCACCACGTCGGGGTCGACCATCATGTCGGTGAAGACCTTGTTGGACGCTGACACGGCGTAGGTGTCGCCCTGCAGCTGGACGACCAGTGTCGGCGTCGTGATGCGGCGCACGACCTCGAAGGGCGGCCTGCCCGACCGGACGAACCGGGCCCACTCGCGCATGAGGGTCTGGGCGCCGGGGGCACCGAAGAACGGCTTCGGCAGGTAGCCTCGCAGTCGCGTCGCGACCGGCACGCTGACGCCGAGGAGAAGCACCCCGAGCCCGCCGTAGGGGTACGAACGAAAGTGCGGCACCGACGCGCCGACCGTCACGAACCCGTCGGCCGGCGGGTGGTGGATCTGGTGGCCCGCACCGAGCTGGGCGCCGAGACTGTGGCCCAGCAGGATCACCGGCCGATCAGGATCCTCGGCGCGAGCCTTCGCCACGGCATCGGCGATCGCCAGCATCTCGTCGGCGTAGCTCCAGTCGTATGAGCGCGAGGCGACGGGCTCACCGCGTTCGAAACCGCGCGTCGGCAGGGCCCGGGCATCCCAGCCCCGCGACTCGAGCTCGGCGACGAGGGGACGGTAGTAGCCGGAAGGCACCGCCATCGCAGCGGCGATCAACACGAGGGGTGAGGGCACCGCGACATGATGACATCACTACCATCGTGCTCATGACGGGGGAGCGGGCGCAGCGCCAGCGGGTGTCGCAGTGGCTCGCCGCCCGCTCGGTGCGTCAGCTGCTGCTCGGGGCCGGTGCCGTGGTCCTGCTGGTCTCGGGCCTGTTCGGAGGCCTGCGCCGGGCCGAGACGGACGAGCGCCCGCGTCTGGTGCTGGACCAGGCGCACCAGTCCGCTCCGCTGGACATCACGGTGAAGCGCGTCCTGTGGTCCGACGACCTCGGTGAGGTCATCGGGCCGAGCGAGTTCGGTCGCTACCTGCTGGTGTTCGCTGACGTGTCGACCGACGAGGACACCGCGATCAACGTCTCCGTCGTGAAGGAGGCACTGCGGTTCCAGGGGCTCGAAGGGTTCCGGAGGTCTCAGAGCGATTCACGTGAGGCGCGCAGCGAGGAAGCGGACCCGCGGGTCCTCGTGACCGAGGACCAGGTCGACCTGTCGGTGCTGGGGCCCGGACTGACGTACGAGGTGGCCTTCATCTGGGAGCAGCGGAAGGCCGAGTCGTTGCCGAGCACGGCCGGTCTGATCACCCGCTCCCACCAGTACCGCCAGAGCTCGCTCGAAGAGGAGAGCGACTGGTTCGACGCCACCGACGACGCCGTCGGACGTTTCCCCGTCACGGAGCTGGACGCCTCATGAGGGCGCCCCGTCCGTCACGCTCGCAGCTGGGCACCGGCGCACTCATCGTCGCCGCGCTCGCCGTCGGCCAGACCCTCAACGAGCACCTCCCCGATGGTTCCGACGCGGGCCGGCTCTTCGAGCGCCCGGTCTCGGTGGACGAGAAGCTCGAGATGCGGGCGGGAGACCTGACGCCCGTCTCGGTCGACGGAGCGACGTCGATCCTGCGCGACAGCGGCTCGAGCATCCGCTCGCCCGGTGTCGTGGTGGTGGTGCGCTTCGACTACGTGGCGCGCAGCGAGCCTGCCGGCATCAGTCGCGCCGAGCTGCGCGACGGCTCGGGACGCGTGACGGTGTTCAGTGCGTTCGGCCAGCGCAGCAAGGTGACGTGCCCCGCCGGTCTGGTCGGCATCGTGGCGCACTGCACCGCGGTCGTGGAGGCCGATCCCGACACGTTGGTGGGGGCCACCCTGGGGTTGTCGGCCGACCTCGACGACGACCGGTTCGACGACATGGCCCTCATCGACCTGGCGATCGACGACGACGACGTCGCCGCCTATCGCCAGGCCGAGGAGCTCGAGGTCGAGGTCTACGACGTGGCGGGGATGGAATGACGTCGCGTGTCCGGCGGACCTGGTGGCGCCGCGAGCGTCTCGCCGTCCTGCTGCTCCCGCTCATCCTGGTCGGCGCGATCGCCGCCACCAGTTCGCGCGTGCACGACTTCTGGTGGGTCAAGGACTTCCGGTCCGAGGCACCCGTCGACGCGGCAGGGGTGGCGACGGTCGATCTGCAGTACGACGACGGCTTCCTGACGTACCCGATCCGCGCCCGGGTCTCCCTGGAGTCGGCGTCGCCTGTCTCCCAGCTGCCGGAGGCCGACGCCCCGGTCAGGATCCCGACCGGGTCGCGCCTCTGGCTGGTCGGCCTGGCCTGGACCGCTGATCCGGACGTCGCGCTCAGGGACTGCAGGGTCGCCCTGGTCGACGGCGACGGCAACCGCTACGACTCCACGGTCAACGCCTTCGAGGCCAACGCTCCGATCGCCTACAACGCCTGCGTCCCGGACGAGACGCCCGGACCGGTGCCGAGGTTCGGCAGCGCCGAGGCCCCGGCGGTCGAGCCCGGTCAGCAGCCACGCCCGGAGTCCTACTCGACGACGGCCTACGTCCTGCTCCCGGAGGACGTCGAGCCGGTCGCTGCCCGCGTGTGGTGGATCCTGCCCGACTACGTCGACCTTCCGATCAGCTGACCGGCGCGGCGTCCTCGACGGCGGCAGGGGCAGGGGCAGGGGCAGGGGCACGCGTCGCCTCGTCCCGGCGGCGGATGACCCGGTCGACGGCGGCGGCCAGCAGACCCACGAGAAGCACGCTGTAGACGGCGTCCGACAGCATGGTGACGTACGGGGCGAACGCGACCGCGGTGTCGGCGGCCATCGGCCCGACGATCGCGCGCCAGAGCTCGAGCACGAGGTTGCCGGCCTGACGGGCGATGATGAACACGAGGCAGAACAGCAGCATCGGGAGCAGACCGCCGATGGCCAGCAACCGGATGCCGTTGCCGAGCCCGGAGAACCGGCCGCGGATGTCGGCGGTCGCCTCGTGGCTGACCCGGCGGACCGCCGCGGGAACCCGCTTGAGCCGCTCCTCAGCGATGAAGCGGCGACGCCGTTCGGTCGGGGTCTCGATCTTCTGGCCGAGTGCCACCGCACCGACGGTCAGCCAGGCAATGGGGATGATCAGCACGGCGTCGGCGTCGGACAGCACGTTGCCGAGTCCGTCAGCCACCGCCTGCAACGGTCGACCGAGGGGCCCGACGACGTCGATGATCGACGTCCAGCGGTCGTGGACCCACTCGACGAACCGGCGCTCCATGATCCACTCCCAGATGCCGTTCTGGTAGCGCGTGAACTGGCTGGCCAGCAGGAACAGCCAGATGACCTCGATGTAGGCGGCCAGCAGCCCCCACGACACGTGGCGCGCGGGCAGGTCGAACCGGCCGATCAGGAAGCGCAGCACCATCGCGACGGCGACGATGCCCACGAGCAGCGCTCCGCTGGCGATGAAGTAGCGGTCGACGTCGGCCCGCTCACCGTAGATGGCGCCCGCGCTGAGGCGGAGCTCGTCGTACGCGGCCGCGTTGACGAAGGCACGGAGATCCTCCCGGAGGTACCCCTGTGCGGCGTAGACCGTCAGGAACGGGATCAAGGCGCTCGACAGGAGACCGAGGTACGGACCGACTCGTCCGGGCTGGTCGACACCGGCACCGAAGCTGGCCCACGACAGGCTCCGGGCGACCTGCCGCAACATGAGGACGATCGCGGTCAGGGTCGCCATCGGCGCCAGCGGCAGCAGGAAGCCAGCCAGCGTGGAATGGTCGTCGCTCAGCTCGACCGACGTCCACAGGACGCCGTTGCGGACCGCCGCTCCGGTCAGGAAGATGGCGAGCAGCGTCGGCAGGTGGCTCAGCGCGAGGCGCAGACCCACGACGACGACCGACACCGCGTCAACGAAAGCGCCCCGGGTCGTCCTCACGCCTGGAAGCGTAGACGATTCGGGGCGGCTCCGGTCAGGGTCAGACGGCGATCGTGGCCACCGGCGCGCTCGTCGGCTGCGCCGAGCCGCCCTTGGGCTCGACCGTCACGGCCACCCGGTCAGCACCCGCGACGCCCTTCATGATCATCTGGCCGCCGGTCTCGAACGTCCCGTGGGACGTCGGGCCCGACTCGTCGATCATCCAGACCTGGTAGACCTTGCCGGCACCGGGACTCGGCAGACCCTTGGCGATGATGACCGCTGAGTCGGCACTGGCCGAGGAGTAGAGCTTGACGGTTCCGCCGGTGCTGAAGTTCTTGTCGGCGGTCGACACGTCGTCGGCCGACAGCACCGAGGAGATCGCGACGTTCTGGTCGTGCTCCTCAGCGGCGTTCTGACGCTCGACGACGAAGCCACCGGTGCCGACCGCGCCGATGACGAACGCAGCAGCCACCGCCAGGCGGGGGAGGGTTCGTCGCAGTCCGCGCCGCTGCGCCAGGGCCGTGACGACCGGGCGCTCCTGCGGGGTGCGGCTGATCTCCGACAGCAGACGGGCGCGAAGGGCCGGCGGAGGCGTCTGGTTGACGGCGTCGCCGAGCCGAACCGCAGTCGCGACGAAGCCACCGAGCTCGATCTGGCAGTCGACGCACTGGTCGAGATGGCCTTCGAAGCGGGCGCGCTCCTCGCGGTCCAACGCATCCAGTGCGTATGGAGCCATGAGGGAGTGAAGATCGGTCGTCATGCTGACACTCCCATGCAGTCGCGCAGACGGACGATTCCGTCGCGCATTCGGGTCTTGATCGTGGCGGTGTTCGCGTTGAGGGCGGTGGCGACCTCGGCGTACGTGTAGCCCTGGTAGTAGGCCAGGTTGACGGCCTCGCGCTGGAGGTCGGTGAGTCCGTCGAGACACTTCTTGACCTGCTCGTGCTCGAGCGAGATCGTCACGGTCTCCTCGACCTCGTCGAAGTCGGGGCCGCTGGACCAGTCGTACTTGTTCTCGCGGTTGGTCGCAGCCTGGTCGTGCCGGATGACGTCGACGGCTCGCCGGTGGGCGAGGGTCAGCAGCCAGCTCTTGGCATTTCCCTTGGTCGGGTCGAAACGTGCAGCGGACTGCCAGACCTGGATGAAGACCTCCTGGGAGACCTCCTCGGCGCGGGAAGGATCACGGATGACCCGTCGTGCCAGGCCGAACACGGCAGAGCCCAGTGCGTCGTAGAGTGCCGCGAAGGCCTCCTCGTCGCCGCGCCCCACCCGGACCAGGAGGTCGTTGAGATCGGGAGCGACGAACTGCTCGGGTACTGCCGCCAGCCGGAGCTGTGCATCCGATGCCGCCACGTCACTCTCCTTTCCGAGGTGCTTCCTACGAGCCATTCGACGCCGCCTTCGGTGGGGATGGGTGAAGAATGCCAGAATCTCCGGCGAGTCCCGCCTCTCATCCTAGGCGCTGGACAGAGGTGGATATTGTGAACGCATGGCTCCCTTCGACGCTCGCGACCCGCTGTCGCTCGACGACCTGCTCTCACCGGACGAGATCGCCGTCCGCGGCAGCGTCCGGACGATGCTGGCGCAGCAGGTGCAGCCGCACATCGCCGAGTGGTTCGAGGTCGGAGGAGCGCCGCACCCGCGCGAGCTGTTCCGTGAGTTCGGCAAGCTCGGCCTGCTCGGGATGCACCTGGAGGGCTACACGCTCCCCGGCATGTCGTCGGTCGACTACGGCCTGGCGTGCACTGAGCTGGAGGCCTGCGACTCGGGGATCCGGTCGATGGTGTCCGTCCAGGGCTCCCTGGCCATGTACGCGATCTGGCGCTGGGCGTCGGAGGAGGAGAAGCAGCGGTGGCTGCCGGGCATGGGCACCGGCGAGATCGTCGGATGCTTCGGGCTGACGGAGCCCGACCACGGGTCCGATCCGGCCAACATGCGCACGACGGCCCGCCGCGACGGGTCGGACTGGATCCTCGACGGCGGCAAGATGTGGATCTCCAACGGCACCTTCGCCGACGTCGCCGTCGTGTGGGCCCAGACCGACGACGGCATCCGCGGCTTCGCCGTGCCGACCGACAGCCCGGGCTTCAGCGCCCGCGAGATCAAGCACAAGATGTCGCTGCGGGCGTCCTCGACCGCCGAGCTGGTCTTCGAGGGCGTGCGCCTGCCGGCCAGTGCGATGTTCCCCGAGGTGCGCGGCCTGAAGGGGCCGCTGTCCTGCCTGACCGAGGCCCGCTACGGCATCGTGTGGGGATCGATGGGCGCAGCGCGATCGTCCTTCGAGGCTGCCCTCGACTACGCGACGACCCGCGAGCAGTTCGGACGGCCGATCGGCGGGTTCCAGCTGACCCAGGCCAAGCTCGCCGACATGCTGCTCGAGCTGCACAAGGGGCTGCTGCTCGCCCTGCACCTCGGGCGTCGCAAGGACTCCGTCGGCCTGTCCAACGAGCAGGTCAGCTTCGGCAAGCTCAACAACGTCCGCGAGGCGATCGACATCTGCCGCACCGCCCGGACGATCCTGGGAGCCAACGGCATCTCGCTCGAGTACCCGGTCATCCGTCACATGAACAACTTGGAGTCGGTGCTGACGTACGAGGGCACCGTCGAGATGCACACCCTGATCCTGGGCCAGGCCATGACGGGACAGAACGCGTTCAGCTGAGCGCGGGAGGTCACCGGTCGGTCACCTCCCGAACGCCCCGGATCGTCTCCGCCGGACCGACGATGGAGGGGTGAACCACCGACGACGACCCCTGACCCTCCTCGCGCTCGTGCTGGTGCTCGCGTCCGGCTGCGGGACGGCCGCACGCGACACCGCTGCGGCATCGCCGGAGGGCGGCATCCGGGCACTGGGCGATCACCTCGGTGCGGCCGGCTCCCCGTCGTGGACTCCCTGGCCGCAGGCGCTGCACGACGCGCAGCACTCGGGAGCATCGACGAGCAAGGGGCCGTCGACCGATCACCTGCGCTGGAGCCGCGAGCTCGAGGGCAACGTCACGCCGGGGCCGGTCATCGCGGCGGACGGCACGATCTACGCCGCCACGAACGCCGGCGTGCTGCACGCGCTCGATCCGGCCACGGGGGAGGACGTGTGGACCGTCGACGGCGACGGTTCCTACGGGATCGACCAGTCGACCAGCCCGGCCGTCCTGCCGAACGGCCTGATCCTGTGGCCCGGTCCCGGCGGACAGCTCTTCGCAGTCTCGCCAGTCGGCCGGGTGCTGTGGCGTCTGGACCTCGGCGGCCAGGTGACCTCGCCCGCCGTGCTGCCGGACGGGACGACCGTCGTCGGCAACGACTCCGGGGCGTTGGTCCGGCTCCGACCCACCGACGAGGGGCCATTCGAGCAGTGGCGCGTGGATCTGGGGGAGCGGACGTACGGGTCACCGGTGATCTCCTCCGACGGTCGGGTCGTCTTCCAGTCGGTCCTCACCGGTGTCGTCGCCGTGGCGGACGGGGCGGTCACGTGGCACTCGCCGCAGCTCCGGATGGTGGAGGTGAGCCCGGCCGTGGCCCCCGACGGCACTGTGGTGATCGGCACCAACGACTCGTACCAGTACGGGCTCGACCCCGGGGACGGATCAGTGCGGTGGAGGTACCGTCGCGGGTTCATCACCTACTCATCGCCGGCGGTGACGCGCGACGGGATCGCCTACTTCGGGGACCACGGCAACACGATCGTCGGGGTCGACGCGGCAACGGGACGGGAGGAGTTCGAGTTCCAGGGTTCGCGCAAGGACGTGAATCCCGGCGGCATCGGCATCTGGACGTCCGTGCTCGTCGACCGTGACCACTCGGTCTACGCCGGCACCCGTCAGGGGCTGATCTACGGGGTCGACCGCGACGGCAACCGCCTGTGGCAGATCGAGACGGGGGTGACCGTCGACTCGTATCCTGCGCTGACCGCTGACGGCGCGCTCATCATCGGCACGACGGACGGACGGCTCCTGGCCATCGCCGACCAGTGACCGTCCGACGTGTCGGACGCCTCAGCATCTCGCCGTGCAGGCCGTGGGGGGACGTGTCAGCATCGAGGCGTGACAGCCCCCCGCCTCGACACCTTCAGCTCGCCAGCGCAGCCACGCGCCGTCGTGCTGATGCTGCACGGCGGGCAGGAGCACAGCGAGGAACCCGTCCAGAACAAGCACGCCAGCTGGTGGCGCATGGCCTCGATGGCCCGGTCCCTGCGTGGATACGCCGACGAGAACACCGTGGCCGTGTCGCTGCTCCAGTACCGCCTCCGCGGCTGGAACGGCTCGTCCGACCCGGCCCCCGTGCGTGACGCGCGCTGGGCGCTGAGCCGGCTCGCCGACGCGCATCCCGGGCTGCCGGTCGTGGTCGTGGGCCACTCCATGGGCGGACGCACCGCGTGCCACGTTGCCGACGACCTCGCGGTGGTCGGCGTCGTCGCCCTCGCGCCGTGGCTGCCGGAGGGGGAGCCCAACGCCGCGATCGCCGGTCGGCACCTGCGCGTGCTCCACGGCACCCGCGACAACTGGACGTCCGCGCACTGGAGCCGTGTCTTCGTGGAGCGCAGCCGCCCGATTGCCGCGAGCGCGACCTGGGACTCGATGCCGGGTGCGGGTCACTTCATGTTCCGCCGCCCGTCGGTCTGGAGACAGTTCGTGGAAGACTCTGTGTCGGACATCCTCGACAACGCCACCTCCCACGAGGGGGCTTCGAACAAAGGCAGCGTGTGACCGATCCCGTGGCGTACGCCCTGGCGATCATGGCGCTGCTGGTGGCGGCGTTCGCCGGCTGGCACCTGCTGCGCGACCGCGAGTTCAGCAATCCGCTGTTCTACGCGATCTGCCTGCTCGAGATCGCGCTCGTCGTGCTGCTGGTCGGCGGATCGATCGCCCTCGGGTCGACGTCGCGCGACGTCGACGGCGTCCTGTTCATCTCGTACCTCGTGACGATGGTCGTCATCCCGCCGGCCGCCGTGCTGTGGGGCATCGCCGAGAAGTCCCGCTGGGGCACGGGCGTCGTCGTCGTCGCGATGCTGACGATCGCGGCGCTGTCCGTACGGCTCCTCGGCATCTGGAAGGGCACCTATGTCTGATCAGCCCGGCACCGACACGTCGCACGGCTTCGGTCGGGCGCTCGTCGCCATCTACGCTGTGTTCGCCCTGGCCGCGTCCGCACGCTCGATGGTGCAGCTGTTCACCGAGCTCGAGTCGGACACCGTCGTGCCCTATGGCCTGTCGGCGTTCGCCGGTGTGATCTACGTCGTCGCGACGTACGCACTAGCCCGCAACCACCGACGTCTGGCGCTGGTGACGATCGGCATCGAGCTCGTCGGCGTGATCACGGTGGGCGTCCTGTCGCTGGTCGACGCGAGCCTGTTCCCCGACCAGACGGTCTGGTCGGACTTCGGGGCCGGCTACGGCTTCATCCCGCTGGTGCTGCCGTTCGTCGGCCTGTGGTGGCTCCGCCGGACCGCCCCGGCTACCGGGTGACCGTGTTCCACTCGATCCAGCCGAGGCCGGAGCGACCGTCCGCCGTCGTGATGCGCGCCATGGCGCGCTGGAAGCGGGCCTGACGCCCGTCGGGTGCCGTCAGCATCAGGGGGCCGAAGGCCAGTGGCTCGACCCGCGTCGATGACGCGCCCGGCTCGGTGGTGATCTCGGCCGACGTCACCAGACCGTCCGCTCCGTGCTCGTGGCTGCTCACGCCGCTCTCGACCTCGGTGACGACGCCGTCGCGCTGGTCGTAGCCGACGGCGTAGCCGGGCAGGTAGGGTGTCGTGACGACGTGCGTCCGGGTGCCGTCGTCGAGGTGGAAGGCGCTCCACATCCAGTCATTGGCCCACCAGTCACGCGATCCCCACGAGTGGTCCCGCTGGCCGGGGCCGCTGAACGTGATGGTGTGTCCTTCGATCTCGATCGTGCCCGCCACACGGCACGGGATCTCGTAGCGGGTGGAGCTGCGCCACGCGTAGGGTGTCCCGTCGGTCTCCCAGCGCAGGTCGAGGCCGATCGGGGTGGGGGAGCCCGACTCCCCGCGGAAGACGGCGGTCGGATCGACGTAGGACTCGGCGGTCGCCGCGAGCGTCAGGCGGAACCGCCGCAACGGCTCCTCACACTGCATGGTCCCCGTGAAGGCCGCGGTGGTCACGCGTGCCGTCGGGTCGTCCGTCGCCGGAAGGGGTGCGAGATAGTCGACGACCATCAGTGCCGGCATGCCGGGGCGGACGATGGCCGCGGTGTAGGCGCAGACCTCCTGGTTCGGGAGCCGTCCGAGACGGACGTAGACCCCGGTGCTGCCGTCGTCGCTGACCGCATCGAAGTACCAGCTCTCGTTCCAGAGGGGCTCCGGACCCGGCAGGTGGAGCCCCTCATCGACCGGGTCTGGCACCAGCGCCACCGGCTTCGCCCCGGGCTCGGGCAGGAGGCTGAGGCTGTCGAGGTCGAGCACCTGGGCGCAGGCGCGACGGAGGACCGTCAGGAACATCTCGTCGCCGCGCTCGGTGCGCTCGACGACCATCGCCGCGACGATCACCATCAGCAAGGACAGGAACGTCTGCCGGCGGTACTCCTCCCAGCAGGTCTCCCAGGCGAAGTTCTGGACACCGCACGCGACCAGCTCGTCGTGGTAGGCCCGCAGCAGGCGCTCCTCATGCCGGCGTCGGTCGTCGACCGTCAGGCTGCCGCCGAGGAAGTAGGACGCATCGAGCATTGCCGGCCCCCACGACACTGTCTGCCAGTCGACGATGGTGCACGACGTGGGAGTCAGGAGCAGGTTGTCGAGCCGGAAGTCGCCGTGCACCAGCCCCAGCGGCGGTCGCCGGTCGGCCAGCCAGGCATCCGAGGCGGCCACGAAGGTGCGGCAGACCTCGGCGTGCTCGGGGGTGACGCGATCGGCGTAGCGCTCGAGGAATCCGGGCAGCAGCATCGCCATGAGGGACTGGTCGATGGGGTTGGGAAGGTGGAGGTAGTCGCTGTTGCCGACGTGCAGGTCGTTCAGGAGTGGCGCCTGGAGGCGGGCGAGCGTGCGCAACGTCAGCTCGGCCTGCTCGACGTCGCAGCCCACGATCTGGTCGCCCTGAGAGGAGTCGCCCTTGTCCTCCAGGACGAGCGTGAAGAAGCCGGTCGCTTCGTCGTACACCGCTAGGTGGCAGGCCGGGACGCCGTCGCCGAGCCGGGGTGCCAGCTGGCGGTAGAACTCGATCTCCCGGTGATATGCCTTCATGCCGACGCCCGTGGCGCGGCTGTTCTCGTCGTCGGACGCGAGCTTGATGACGACGGACCCCGGTCGTCCAGCCACGGTGTACGTGATGCGGTGGTTCTGACTCATCTGCCCTGTGCCGATGGCGACGACGTCCTCGATCTGGAGGTCGGGATGGGCGAGGACTCCGCCGAGCCATCCGCCTGTGATGCCATCGACGCAGGTGATCAGGTCGGTCGTCGTCGTGCTCATGGGAACCTCGGAGATTGTAGGAACGATTGCGTGTCAACTTAGAGTTGGTACGGAATCGTGTCAAGATATGTGCCATGAGCGACGTGGTCCGGCCGTGGCGGGGCGTGAGCGCGGACGACCGTCGCGCCGGCCGGGGCGAGCAGCTCCGTGAGGCTTGTCTCGACATCGTGGGGGAGCGCGGTGTGGCCGGTACGACCGTCGACCTGGTCTGCGCCACGGCGGGTCTGAGCAAGCGCTACTTCTACGAGAGCTTCACGAGTCTCGACAACCTGCTGGTGACGGTTGTCGACGACCGGCTCGTCAGCATGTTGTCGGCCATGAAGGCATCGCTCGAACAGCTCGACGCGGGGGTGACCGGGCCTGAGCGAATCCACGTCATCGTCACGATCCTGATCGATGAGCTGTCGGAGGACCCCCGGTTCGCGCGGCTCTACGTCGAGTGCCCGGGGCATCCGCTGCTTCGAGCGCGACGGGATGACGCCATCACCCAGTTCACTGCGTTCCTGGTCGACGACGTCCTCGAAGGGCCGCGGTCGCCGCACCACACGGCACGGCGGCTGCTGACCGTCCGGGTCGTGGTGGCCGGCACGACCGATCTGGTCACCGGGTGGCTCCGCGGCGACATCGAGGCGGATCGGGAGACGATCATCGCCACCATCGAGTTCCTCGGGCGAGCTGCCTGACGGCACGAAAAAGCTCTCACGCGCTCATACTGCGACGTCAGCCGCTTTCGTCAATGCCGACTCGGCGCAGTCGCGATCGGCCAGGAGCGCCCCGCTGCGGTGCGCATCGTCGACCTCCGGGTCGACCTGCGGAGATCACCGAAGACCTCGCGCTCCTGAGGGGCGGTGGGAGTGGGGAGGCACAGGCCGGCCTGGCCGCCTGACATGCACCGCCCGCGGGATTTCGCTAGGCGCGCTGGTCCCAGGCTGGTGACAGCGTCACGACGTCGCCGATGATCGTGATCGCGGGGGACTCTGCACCGGCTGCCGCAGCTGCGTCCGCGAGGGTCGAGAGCGTCCCGACCGTGACGCGCTGGGTGGGGGTGCAGCCACGCTCGATCACGGCGGCGGGCGTGTCGGCGTCGTGACCGGCGGAGACCAGCTCGGTGCAGGTCTCCGCCAGGCGCTTCACGCCCATCAGCATGACGAGGGTGTGACTGCGCAGGTGGGGGAGCGCGGCGAGCTCCTCGTGACCGGTGACGACGGTGAAGCCGCGCGAGACGCCTCGATGGGTGACGGGGATGCCGGCCGCCGCGGCGACCGCGATGGCGCTGGTCACGCCGGGCACGACCTCGACCGGGATGCCGGCCTCGCGGCAGGCGATGAGCTCCTCGCCGCCGCGTCCGAACACGTACGGATCGCCACCCTTGAGCCGGACGACGATCTTGCCCTGCTTGGCGCGGTCGATCAGGATCGCGTTGATCTCGTGCTGGGGGACGGGGTGGTGGTCGGGCATCTTGCCGACGTCGACCACCTCGACGTCGCTGTCGAGCTCGGCCAGGAGGGCGTGCGGTGCGAGCCGGTCGACCACCACGACATCGGCCTCGGCGAGGAGACGGCGTCCGCGGGTCGTGAGCAGGCCGGGATCGCCCGGGCCACCACCGACGAGGGCGACGAAGCCCTCCGGATGATGGGTGCGGTGCCGCATCGGCAGCTCGCCGGACTGCAGCGCCGCCGCCACGCCGTCGCGCAGGGCCGAGGCCCGGCCCGCGTCACCGCCACCGCTGACCGCCACCAGTACGTCGTCCACCTGCGCGACCGCCGGTGCCCAGGCGGTGGCGTGGTCCGGATCGCCACCCTTGAGGCACCAGATCTGTGCCGCCTCGGCATCGGCCGCGACGAGGCCGTCGACCGGTGAGTCGGTGGCCGTCTGGACGAGCCACGCCCCGGCCAGGTCACCGGTCGCGTACGTGCGCTGGATCCACTCGACGTCACCTCGCCCGATCGAGGAGGCGAGTGACTCCGTCACCTCGGGGGACACCACGACGACCCGGGCGCCGGCGGTCAGCAGCGAGAGGGTGCGCCGGGTCGCGACGTGCCCACCACCGACCACGACGACCTTGCGGCCGGTGACGCGCAGCGTCAAGGGGAGGCTGCCTCCACCGCTCATGCAGGGACTGTCGCGCCGCTGCTGGCGGCGCCGACCTCGGCGAGGGTGTCGAGCAGGGCGTCGCCGACCATGCCGGCGGCGAGCGTCCCGCCGTCCTGCGGGTCGATCAGGAGGAACGCGCCGGTGCCGCGCGAGTGGAGGTACTCCTCGGCCGGGATCGCCGACGCGAGGCGGAGCGTCACGTGACCGATGTCGTTGAGTCCCAACGAGTCGGCCGGCAGCAGTCGGGCGTCATCGAGATCGAGCTTGCCGCCGATCGCCTTGACCATGGCCTGGACGGTGCGGGTGCCGTGCTTCAGGAGCACCTTCGTGTTGGGCACCAGGGTGCTCTCGGCGAGCCAGGCCACGGTGCCGTCGATGTCCTGCGTGACCGCAGGGACGCTGCGGCTCGTGGCGATCAGGTCGCCGCGGGAGATGTCGATGTCGTCGGCCAGACGCAGGGTGACCGACTGCGGTGCGAAGGCCTCGTCGAGCGAGACGCCCGCGAAGTCGATGTCGGTGACGGTGCTTGTGCGACCGCTCGGCTGGACGGTGACGGCGTCGCCGACCCGCACCAGGCCGGAGCTGATCTGTCCGGCGTAGCCGCGGTAGTCGCGGAACTTGTCGCCGGCCGCCTGCTGCGGGCGGACCACGAGCTGCACCGGGAACCGCAACGGCTCGGAGTGCGGGCTGCCGGCGGGGGAGAGCTGCTCGAGGAAGGTCAGCAGGGTCGGGCCGTCGTACCAGGGCGTGCGCTCGGACCGGTCGACCACGTTGTCGCCGTCAAGGGCCGACACGGGGATCGTCGCGACGTCGTAGAGTCCCAGCCCCCGCGCGGAGGCGAGGACCTCGTCGGAGACCCGGGTGTAGGTGGCCTCGTCGAAGTCAACCAGGTCGATCTTGTTGACCACGACGACGACGTGCGGCACGCGCAGGAGGGAGGCCACCGCGAGGTGCCGGCGGGTCTGCTCCTGGATGCCGTGGCGCACGTCGACCAGCAGGACGACGACATCGGCGGTGCTGGCGCCGGTCACGGTGTTGCGCGTGTACTGCACGTGCCCGGGGCAGTCAGCCAGGATGAACGAGCGCTCGGCCGTGGCGAAGTAGCGGTAGGCGACGTCGATCGTGATGCCCTGCTCGCGCTCGGACCGCAGCCCGTCGGTGAGCAGCGCGAGGTCGGCAGAGGCCAGGCCCCGGTCGCGGCTGACCCGCTCGACGGCGTCGAACTGGTCGGCGAGAACGGACTTCGAGTCGTACAGAAGACGCCCGACGAGCGTGGACTTGCCGCCGTCGACGGAACCGGCCGTCGCGAGGCGCAGGAGCGTCCGCATCAGAAGTAGCCCTCTTTCTTACGATCTTCCATGGCGGCCTCGGAGGCGCGGTCGTCGGCGCGGGTGGCGCCGCGCTCGGTGATGCGGGTGGCGGCGACCTCGACGATGACGGCCTCGACCGTCGTCGCGTCACTCTCGACCGCGCCGGTGCAGGACGCGTCGCCCACCGTCCGGTAGCGGACCTGACGCTTCTTGACGACCTCGTCCGCGCGGGGCTGGGAGACGTCGCTGACGCTGATGAGCATCCCGTCGCGCTCGAACACGTCCCGCTCGTGGGCGTAGTAGAGCTCGGGCAGGGCGATGTCCTCGGCGGCGATGTACTGCCAGACGTCGAGCTCGGTCCAGTTGCTCAGCGGGAACACCCGGACGTGCTCGCCGGGGCGGTGCCGTCCGTTGTAGAGGTTCCACAGCTCGGGACGCTGGTTGCGCGGGTCCCACTGCCCGAACTCGTCGCGCAGGCTGAACACGCGTTCCTTCGCGCGGGCCTTCTCCTCGTCGCGGCGTCCGCCTCCGAAGACGGCATCGAACTTGTGCTGGGTGATGCCGTCGAGCAGCGGCTGGGTCTGCAGCTGGTTGCGGGTGCCGTCGCTGCGCTCCCGCAGGCGGCCGTCGTCGATGTAGTCCTGCACCGAGGCGACCTCCAGGCGCAGCCCGAGGCGTTCGACGGTGGCGTCGCGAAACGCCATGACCTCGGGGAAGTTGTGGCCCGTGTCGACGTGCATGACCGGGAAGGGCACCGGCGAGGGCCAGAAGGCCTTGGTCGCGAGGTGCAGCATCACGACGGAGTCCTTGCCGCCCGAGAACAGCAGGACGGGCCGCTCGAACTCGGCCGCGACCTCGCGGATGATGTGGATCGCCTCGGACTCCAGCCACTGCAGCTGGGTGAGACGGCGTTCGTCGGTGAGGGTCATCGGTGCCTTGTCGGGGGAGGTTGTCGGCATCAGGTGTGCAGGCCGCACTCGGTCTTGTCCAGGCCCGCCCAGCGTCCGGCACGCGGGTCCTCGCCCGGCGCGACCCGCCGGGTGCAGGTGGCGCAGCCGATCGACGGGTAGCCGTCGTTCACCAGCGGGTTGACGATGACGCCGTTGTCATCGGCGTACGCCAGCAGCTCGTCGAAGGTCCACGCCGCCAGCGGGTTGACCTTGACGAGGCCGTTCTTCTCGTCCCACGTGATGAACGGGGTGTCGGCGCGGGTGGGACCCTCGTCGCGACGGACGCCGGTGATCCAGACCTCGTAGCCCTGGAGCGTGTCGTGCAGCGGCTCCACCTTGCGCATCTCGCAGCACAGGGCGGGGTCGCGCTCGTAGAGCTTCTCGCCGAACTCGGCGTCCTGCTCGGCGACGGTGCGCCGGGGCGTGACGTCGACGATGGACAGCTTCATCGAGGCCTCGACGGCGTCACGGGTACCGATGGTCTCGGCGAAGTGGTACCCGGTCTCCAGGAACAGTGTGTCGACCCAGGGCAGGTGCTTGGCGACGACGTCGGGAAGCACTGCATCGGCCATCGAGCACGCCACGGCGGTGCGGTAGCCGAACTCCTCGGTGACCCACGCCAGGACGGTGTCGCCGTCGGTGTCGGCGAGCCGTGCCTGCGCCGCCTCGGCGATGGCCCGCAGCTCGTCGTTGCTGCGCCGTGGGGTCAGGAGCGTCTCGCGGTCGGAGAGATGGGCAGCGCGTTGCTGATCGTGCTCGATCTGCTGCTGCCGGCGCTCCGCCAACGTCAGGACGGCTTCGGTCATGTCGTCACCACCTCTCCGGTCCCAGCTCTCCCGATGATCGTTCGTCGTTCAGGATAGGTCGCGCGCGCCGCCCGGTTCCAGCACGTTCGGTGGCGTCCGCATGGCGGAACGCTGCCTCGTGACCCCGGTCACACCCACGGTGGTTTGGATGGCACTGCGTGGGGTAAGAATCTTGTGGTGGCCATCGTCACCACGAGGAGAGGACACACCATGGCTTTCATCCTGTGGATCATCGCAGTCGCCATCGCCATCTACGGAGTGCTGCGCCTGGTGCGCGGCGACATCCTGATCGGCATCATCCTGCTGGTCGTCGCTGCCGCGGTCGGGCCGGGCGGGTACAGCATCTTCAAGTGACTCCCGACGAGGGGCCGTGCCGTTGACGGCACGGCCCCTCGTCGCGTCCGGACGATCGCCGTAGGCTGCGGTCATGGTCCGATTCATCGACATCCACCCCGAGAACCCGCAGCAGCGGGCCGTCGACCAGGCGACGGCGGTCCTCAGTGACGGCGGGCTGATCGCGTACCCGACCGACTCCGGCTACGCGCTGGGAGCCCAGATCGGCAACAAGGACGCCCTCGACCGGATCAAGACGATCCGTGCCCTCGACGACAAGCACCACTTCACGCTGGTCTGCAAGGACTTCTCCCAGCTCGGTCAGTTCGTGCACGTCGACAACGCGATCTTCCGGGCCGTCAAGAACGCGACGCCCGGTCCCTACACGTTCATCCTCCCGGCCACCAAGGAGGTGCCGCGGCGGTTGCTCCACGACAAGAAGAAGACCGTCGGGGTCCGCATCCCCGACAGCCGCATCGTCAGCGCCCTCCTGGACGCCCTGGGGGAGCCCATCGTGTCGACGACCCTCATCCTGCCCGGAAGCACCGAGGCCATGACGACGGCGTGGGAGATCTCCGAGGAGCTCGACGGGCGCATCGAGGCCGTGATCGAGTCGGGCGTCGACGTCATCCCGGAGCCGACGACGGTCGTCGACCTCTCCGACGGCGTCGCCGAGATCCTGCGTGTCGGCGCCGGCGACCCGTCACCGTTCGAGTGAGCGGGACCGCGACACCAGCACCAGCGGGACGGTCACCGCGATCACGGCGGCGCCGACGAGCATGAGCTGCTGCGGCGTCAGCGCCCGCAGCGCGAGCGTGCTGAGCAACGGCGCGGAGAAACCGATGTACGTCAGGCTGTAGAAGACGGCATTCAGGGTCCCGAGATCGTCCGGGCGGGCCAGCTCCTCGACGGTCGTCAGGCCGCCCACCAGGATGAGCCCGTAGGCGGTCCC
>JBKJIW010000026.1:0-25141 GCA_046598255.1 Aeromicrobium sp.
CGCGAGCGGCTGAACGACGCAGATCCTCGTGCTGAGCGCCCTGGACGACGCCGAACAGCGCCTGCAGCGGCTTGCCCTTGCGGGCCTCGGTGAGTCGTTGGTGCTCGATGACGCAGCGCTCGGCCCACGCCTGCGTACGGACGATCGACTGCTCCTGGTAGCCGCGTGTGTTCATCAGCGTCGTCAGCTAGTCGAAGGCGAACATGATGTCGGCGCCGAGCTGATGCTGGATCTGCATCGACACCTCGGGGGTGAACCGGTGCATCGATCCGTCGAGGTGCGACTTGAACGTCACCCCGTCGTCGTCGACCGTCGCCAGCCGGTCCTTGCCCTCGGCGATGACGTCATCGGCCTCGACGCCCTTGGACGCCATCGACAGGGTCTTCTGGAAGCCCGCTCCGAGCGACAGCACCTGGAAGCCGCCGGAGTCGGTGAACGTCGGACCGCGCCAGTTCATGAACGTGCCGAGACCGCCGGCCTCGTCGATGATGTCGGCGCCCGGCTGGAGGTAGAGGTGGTACGCGTTGGACAACAGCGCCTGGGCCCCGAGATCGGCCATCGCCTCCGGCAGGACGGCCTTGACCGTGGCGCGGGTGGCGACGGGGACGAAGGCCGGGGTGCGTATCTGGCCGTGCGGCGTCGAGATCGTGCCGGCCCGTCCCAGGGATCCGGTGAGCTCGGTGCCGACGGTGAACATTCGACCATCCAATCAGGCGGTGCGGGTGAGCCAGACCGCGCCAGCCAGTGCGCTGCCGGTCGCCAGCACGAAGAACAGGTTCCAGACGGCAGCGGGCAGGACCGTGAGCCGGGCCAGGACGTCCGCGTCGGTCGTGCGGGTGCGCACCCGGCGCCGGTGCGACCACAGGTCGACCGTCGCGCGGGGCGCCGCGATGAGCAGGAACCACGCGAACGTCAGCGCACCGAAGTCCTGGACGGACGTCGGAGCGCGCCAGACGAGCAGCGCGACGGCGCCACCGGCGAGGCCGACGACGAGCAGCCCGAACCAGTTGCGGATGAAGGCCAGCATCAGGGCGAGCGTCACCAGGCCGGCCCAGAGGGCCCACGGGGTGCGGCCCGCCTCGACGAGCACCACCGAGGTGAGCCCGAGGGCCGACGGCGCGAGGTAGCCGGCCGCCGCGGTCGCCATCATGCCGGGACCGCGCGGAGGACCACTCGACACGGTGAGCCCGGACGTGTCGGTGTGCAGCCGGATGCCTCCCAGCCGCCGCCCGGTCAGCAGCGCCACGACGGCGTGCCCCGCCTCGTGCACGAGCGTCACGAGGTGGCGGGTCACCGACCACGCGGGCGGCGCGACGATCAGCACGATCGCCGTCGCCGCAGCCGCCCAGGCGGGGTGGAGCGACTCGATCGGCGGCAGGGGTCAGCCCGTCTGACGGTCGACGAGCTCGACGCGGGTCGCGTCGTGCGGCGACGCGCCCATCGCCGCGGCGAGGCGGTGGTGCACGGCGCCCTCGCTGAGGCGGCTCTGCCGGTCCAGCGAGAGACCCAGCGCCGTCTGCGCCCAGGCGCTGGTGGGCTCGATCTCGACGAGTCGGCGGAACGCCGCCTCGGCGGGGACGAGCTGCGCGGCCGCGAAGTGCGACCGGCCGAGGAGCTCCCAGGCGGCACCGTGGTGCGGCTCCGCCTCGACGACCCGTCGGAGCGCCCGCACGGCATCACGCGGGTAGCGGTCGGCGAGCAGCTGCTCGCCGGTGCGGAACGCGTCGAAGACGTCCATCGACTCGATCATCTGGTCGGAGATCTGGGGCGTGAAGCGGATGGTCATGGTGCTCTCCTCTCGGGGATGGTCGACGGCATCAACGCCGGACGATCGGTGATCATTCCGCCGGTGTCGTGGGGCTGACGGTGGCGGTCGGAGTGCTCACCGTGGGCGTGGGAGCGGGCGTGGCGGTGGCCGCCGTCGGTGCCGGCGTGAGAGCTGGCGTCGGCTCGACCGCGGACGGCGCGGGGACCGGCGTCACTGCCGGCGCCGGTGTGGTCTCGGACGGTGTCGACGCCGGGTCGTCGGCGGGGCGGCTGGACCCGCCGAAGGGGTTGCCGATGCGGGGGTTGTCGGGATCGGTGCCGAAGGCGTCCTGGGAGACCAGCTCGTACGTGCCCATCGCCGCGAGCGACAGGCCGAGGACGACGGTGGTGGTCGCGATGATCGTCTTCCAGTGCAGTCGGCGGGGCTCGGCGGGGATGACCTCGGCACGCGCCACGGGGGAGTGCTCGACCTCCTCGACCTGCTCGAAGGCCTCCGCGATGTCGCCGTCCCGGACGGCCTTCTGCACCAGGGTCCCGCTGGACGTCTGCACGATCAGGGTCTTGCCCCTGTCGAGCGTCCGACCATAGAGCGCCGTGCTGACCGTCACGACGAAGCTGCCGACCGCGGCGCCGATCAGCGTGCCCGCGACGCCGAGGCTCGACGCGATCCACGCGGCCGTGACCGCAGCCAGGACGCTGGCGGCCACCTGGAACCACGAGATCTCGGAGAGCGGACCACGACGCGTCGACATGCCGACCAGACTAGGGCGTGCCGCCGAACGCCCGGGATGCCAAGGACTCGACCTCGTCGAGCCACGCCGTCCGCTGCTCGCTGCTCGCGTCGCCCACGGGGCGCAGGACCCTGCGGGTCACCTGCGGACCGCCCAGGTACGGTGCGACGCAGCGTCCCCAGATCGACGCCAGCGGGTCGCCGTAGAGGGTCTCCTCCCGCTCGTCGGTGGTGTCTGAGGTGTTGACGACGAACAGCTGCTGGATCGGTGCCAGGGGTGCGGGATGGCCGGTCGCCTCGGCCAGCCGGTAGGCCACCCCGGGGACGACGATGCGGTTGACCCAGCCCGTGAGGATCGCCGGCGGCATGCCCCACCAGTTGGGGTGCACGACCACGAGCCCCTCGGCCTGGCGGAGCTCCTCGCGGTGCAGGGCGATCAACGGATCGTCCTCCCGGGCCAGCACCGACTCGATGTCGTCACCACTGGTGTGCGACTCGTACGCCGCCAGGATCGGGTCGAACCGCTCGACGTAGAGGTCGTGCGAGCGCACCTCATGGCCCAGGTCGACCAGGCGTTGCCCGATGCGCTCGGCGATCGCGTGGCAGAAGCTGCCCGATCGCGGGTGAGCGAGCAGCAGCATGACGTGGCTCATGGATCGATGGTGGCACCTTCGGGGGGCGCATGAGTCAGGTCGCCCGAATCGTGCTCCAGCCGCCGTCGGTCTGGTCGACCCGCAGCTGCGCCGGGATCGACTCCTTCATGGCCTCGACGTGGCTGATGAGTCCGATCGTGCGTCCGCCGTCGCGCAGGTTGTCGAGCGTGGCCATCGTCGTCTCGAGGGTGTCGGAGTCGAGGGAGCCGAAGCCCTCGTCGATGAACAGCGTGTCGAGACGAACGCCTCCGGCGCGGTTGGTCAGCACCTCGGCGAGCCCGAGTGCCAGTGCCAGCGAGGCCTGGAACTTCTCGCCGCCGGACAGCGACTGCGGAGGTCGTGTCTCGCCGGTGTAGGTGTCGAGGACGTCGAGCGCGAGCCCCGACTGGGCGCCGCGACCGGCCAAGGCGTCGGAGTGCAGGAACTCGTAGCGTCCGCCGGTCATGGTCGTCAGCCGTGAGTTGGCGGACCGGACGATCTCCTCCAGCTCGGCGGCCAGGGCAAACGTCTCGAGGGCCATCTTCATCGTGTTGGGGGTCTGGCCGCGCACGGTGCTGGCCAGCCGGTCGACGACGTCGAAGGCGGCCCGCAGGGTGGCTGCGGCCGCCAGGGCGTCCCGCATGTCGGCGGCGAGGCCCTCGATGGTGCGCAGCACCGTGTCCGCTCGCGAATGGGCGGCGACGGCCTGCCGGTTGCGGGCGTCGACCTCGGTGAACAGTGCCTGCAGCGCGGCGACGTCGACCGGCTCGTCGGGCAGGTCGTGCAGGTCGTCGGACGCGAGGGAGGAGGCGACGGCCTCGGTCTCGACGTCATGGGCGTGGATGCGGGTCTCGAGCTCCTGCTGCTCGCGTGGTGCGAGCCGTGCGGCCTCGACAGCGGTGACGTCGTCGAGCTCGTGCTCGGTCAGGGCGGACGCCAGCAGCTCGTCGGCCATGGCGACCCGCTCGACCGACTCGCGCAGGGTGGAGGTGGCCGCGAGCAGTGCGCGGCCGGCCCGGACGTGGGCGGTGACCACGGCCACCCGATCGGCGACCGATGCGTGGACGTCGCGGGCCACGGCCAGCGCACGGACGGTCTCGTCGAGGGCCGCTGACGCTGTCGCCTCGGCCTTGACCAGCACGTCGCGCTGCAGCCGGCCCGTGTCGATCTGCTCGCCGAGCCGCTCGATCTCGGTGCCGAGCCGGTCGTGCTCACCGGTGGCCGCATCCATCTCGGCGGCTGCGGCGACGAGATGGCCGCGGTGGCTCTCGGCGTCGGCGACCTTGCCGGTCAGTGTCGCGGCGTCCTCGTCGCCTGCCGCAGCACGCTCGGCGACGAGCCGGCCGAGCAGCTCGTTGGCGGCCAGGTCGGCCTGGTGGGAGAGGTCGATGGCCTCGTCGAACGCGGCCTCGGCCCGTTCGACGTCGGCCTCGTCGACGTGGTCGTCGGCCAGCACGGCCGGTGACGGGTGCGTGGGCGAGCCGCAGACGAGGCAGGGCCGGTCGGGCTCGAGGGTGCCGGCGAGCACGCCGGCGAACCCGGCTCGCTGTGCCGCTCGCACCATGTCTCGCCGGGCGGACGCGCCGGTGACGGCCTCACCGGCCGCGAGTCGGCGACGGTCGGCCTGCTCGACCTCGAGCGCCGTTCGTGCGGCGGCCGTGGCGGCGGAGAGCCGTGACTGCAGCGCGACGAGGGCCTGATCGGCGGCGGCGAGGTCGCCGGCTGCCTGCTGGAGCGCCGGCAACGAGGCCTTGAGCGCCGCACGCTCGACGCGCAGGCGGTCGCGGGCGTCGGACTGCAGGGCGGCCTGCTCGTCGAAGCCGGCCAGCGCGACGGAGCTGCTGACGGCCACCGCCCGGAGGCGCTCGAGGGACGACTCGCGCTCGGCCGCGTCGCGTAACGATCCGAGCAGCTCGGCGGCACGATCGACGGCCGCTGCGACGGAGTCCCCGTCGACGGGCTCGCCGGGCAGCAGGTCGCGGTGGGCCTGCTCAGCGGTGCGGTGGCCCTCCTGTGCGGCGACGAGGGCCAGGTGTGCCGCACGTGCCGCGTCGACCCGGTGCCACACCGAGGCCGCCCGCCGCGACTCGGTCAGCCGGAGCCGGGCCTCGTCGATCTCGGGCCGCGCCACCTCGAGGTCGGCCTGCCGCGCCAGGGCGACGTCACGACGACGCTGCCGTTCGGTCAGTGCTCTCGCCGCCTCGAGCTCGAGCCGGACGCGGGAGTGCTCGGCCTGCGTGGCCCTGGCGACCGTGGCCGACTCGGCGGTGACGAGTCGCTGTGCCGTGACCAGCCCCTCGATCCAGGCCTGGACACCGGTCCCGCTCGCGAGGTCGACGTCGTCGGGCAGCGTGCCGCCCGTCTCGCGCACGAGCGACATCCCGTTGGCCACCAGGGAGGTCGACGAGCTCTTCAGCTGTTCTGCCAGTGCGCGGGCCCGGCTCTCGAGGGCATCGCTGTAGTCGGAGAAGCGACGGGTGTCGAACAGCATGCGCAGCAGCTCGCGGCGCTTGTCGCTGCCCGCGACGAGGAACTCCTGGAACTGCCCCTGCGCCAGCAGGATGACCTGGAGGAACTGCTTGGCGGACAGGCGGACGATCTCCTCGATGCGCACCTCGGCGTTGCCGGTCTTGGACTCGATGACCTCCCACGCCTCGCCGACCCGGCGCGCCAGCTCGAAGGCCGGCGGGGCCGTGGTGAGGCCGGGGCCGCGCTGCTTCGGCCGCTGGAACGCCGGGCTCCGCGTCACCCGGAAGCGCCCGTCGGCGGTGCTCAGCTCGAGCACGACCTGGCACAGGTCGGTGGGCCCGATGTGGTCGCTGCGGATCTTCTCGCCGGCACCGCCCTCGTAGCGGGGGATGCTGCCGAACAGGGCGTACGTGATGGCGTCGAGGATCGACGTCTTGCCGGCTCCCGTGCGGCCCGTGATGAGGAAGATGCCGTCGTCGTCGAAGGCGTCGAAGTCGACCGTCTCGGTGTCGCGGTAGGGGCCGAAGCCCGTCATGGTGACCTGGTGGATCTTCACGTCGAGGCCTGCGCATCACGGTCGGCGATGACGTCGCGGATGAGCTCGGCCTCGAGGTCGGTGGTGCCCTCGCCGTTGCGCACCTTGACGAGGAAGGTGTCGACCAGCTCGTCGTCGCTCTTGCCCCGCACCAGGTCGGCGTAGCTGGCACCGCCGTCGTCGTGGCTCAGGCTGGGCCGGAACTCCAGGTGCGCACAGTGCGGGAATCGCGACTGCAGCTTCCGCATGGCATCCATGGGTCTGGTCGAGTCGGTCAGCACGGCACTGATCCAGTGCTCCTCGACGCCGTCGTGGCCGCCGTCGGTCAGCAGCTCGTCGAGGGTGCCGGTCAGGACGGTCAGGTCCCGCGGCACCGGCAGGTCGACCCAGGTCACGTCGGCCAGGCCGGACGCGTCGAGGTCGACGAGCCATCCGCCCCGCGGCTTGCCCGCCTCGGAGAAGGAGTAGTGCAGCGGGGCACCGCAGTAGCGGACGCTCTCAGCGAGGGTCGCGCGACCGTGGATGTGGCCGAGTGCCGCGTAGTCGACGCCGCCGAAGGTCGGCACCGGCACCTTGTCCACCCCGCCGACGGTTGCGCCGACGATGTCGCGCTCGGAGTCGCAGGACTCGCCCTCGACCCCTTGCACGAAGGTGTGCGCGAGCACGACCGACCGACCGCCGCGGGCGGCCAGGTCGGTGCGGACGAGTTGCATGGCGTGCGTCAGGACGTCCTTCTGGCTGCGGAAGGCCTGGTCGGGCCACACGTGCCGCAGGCGAGCGGGCTCGAGGAACGGGATGCCGTAGACGTGGACGGGGCCGTGCTCGTCGGACAGCGTGACGGGGGTCGTGATCTGCCCCGGCTGGGTGATGATGTGGACGTCGGCGGCCGCGGCGAAGGCCGACATCGTGCCGAGCCGGGCGGGGGAGTCGTGGTTGCCGCTGGTCAGGACAAGGGTGGCCCCGGCCGCGCGGATGCGCAGCAGGATCGCGTTGAGCAGGTCGACGGCTTCGGCCGAGGGCGTCGACGAGTCGTAGATGTCGCCGGCGGCGACCACGAGGTCGACGTGGTGGGTCGTCACCGCGTCGACGAGGGCCGTGAAGACCTCGCCGAGGGCGTCGAGCGTCGAGTGGCCGTGAAAGGTGCGCCCGACGTGCCAGTCGGAGGTGTGGAGGATGCGCATGCGAGCAGGCTAGACGGCGCCTCGGACACCCGGCCGGGGCGCGTCGTCGCGCCGCGCGATCGAGGTCACGGCGACCACCGACACCCACACGTAGCCGGGCCACAGGGCGAGCCGTTCGAACGCGCCGAGCGCACCGGAGTCACTGCCCACCAGCAGGCCGAACCCGGCCGCGCCGACCACGGAGATCGCCGCGACGACGTACGCGCCCAGGGCCAGCCGTGGTCGCGCGGACCGCAGGCTCAGGCCCATGAGCAGCACCGCCGCCGGTTGGGCGATGAAGATCGGCAGCGCCACCAGGCCGTGGATCGCCGGGTCCTCGTTGACGGGGAACAGGCCGACCCCGATCGACCCGAGGCCGGAGACGCACCACATCACGACCGCGGCGCGTCCCGGACGTCCGGGCAGGCGCGAGGAACCCCACAGCAGGGCGCCGAGCGCGAGGGTCGTCCCGAACCAGATGAACGCCGCGTTCATCCCGGCGTGCCAGGGCGAGCACAGCACGTCGCCGCGCACCTGGCGGCAGGCGGTGTTGCCGAGGTCGCTGACGGTGCTGCCGGCGAACGAGTAGTCGGCCGACGCCTGGAGACCCACCAGCAGCTCGGTCAGGACGTAGAGCGGCTGGAGGGTCCACAGGGCCAGGCCGAGGCGGCGGGCGGTCAGCGCAGTGCTTCCTCGAGGTCGCCGATGAGGTCGGCGATGTCCTCGATGCCGACCGACAGCCGCACCAGGTCGTCCGGCACCTCGAGCTGGGAGCCGGCGGTCGAGGCATGCGTCATCGCACCGGGGTGCTCGATGAGCGACTCGATGCCGCCGAGGCTCTCCGCCAGGGTGAACAGCTCGGTGCGCGCGCAGAAGTCGAGCGCCGCCTGCTGGTCCTTGAGCCGCACCGAGATCATGCCGCCGAAGCGGCTCATCTGGCGCGCGGCGACCTCGTGCCCGGGGTGACCGGGCAGCCCCGGGTAGAGCACCGACTCGATGGCCGGGTGCCCGACGAGGAAGTCGACGACCGCCTCGGCGTTGTCGCAGTGCCTGTCCATGCGGACGGCGAGCGTCTTGGCACCGCGCATCGTGAGGTAGGCGTCGAACGGTCCGGGCACCCCGCCCGATCCGTTCTGCAGGAACGCGAACGCGGTGTCCAGCTCCTCGTCGTCGGTGACGAGGACGCCGCCGACGACGTCGGAGTGACCGCCGATGTACTTCGTGGTCGAGTGCAGGACGACGTCGGCGCCCAGCGACAGCGGCTGCTGCAGGTAGGGCGAAGCGAACGTGTTGTCGACGACGAACGTGGCCTCGGCGGCCCGGGCGATCTCCGCGATGGCGGCGATGTCACCGACGTTGAGCAGGGGGTTGGTGGGCGTCTCGATCCAGATCGCCTTGGTGTCGTCGCGGATCGCGGCGCGGATCGCGTCGAGGTCGTTGACCGCAGCGACGGTGTAGGTGATGCCCCACTGGCTGAAGACCTTGTCGATCAGCCGGAACGTCCCGCCGTAGGCGTCGTCGGGGATCACCAGGTGGTCGCCGGGGCGCAGCAGCGACCGCAGGGCGCAGTCCGTGGCGGCCATGCCCGAGCTGAAGGCCCGGCCGTAGGTGCCGCGCTCGAGCGCCGCGAGGTTGGCCTCCAGCGCCGAACGGGTCGGGTTGCCCGTGCGGGCGTACTCGTAGCCGCCGCGCATGCCGCCGACGCCGTCCTGGGCGAACGTCGAGCTCGCGTAGATCGGCACGTTGACGGCGCCGTTGTCGGCGTTGGGCTCGTAGCCGGCGTGGATCGCGCGCGTGGCGAAACCCTGCGTGCCGTTCTCGTCGGCCCGGCTCTTCTCCGTGCTCATACGTGCACCCCCAGCAGGTCGTGACGGGTCAGGACGCCCAGCGGCTTGCCGTCCTCGACGACCATGACGGCGTCGCTGGAGCTGAGCGCGCTGAGGGCGTCGTCGATGCTCTCGCCGGAGCCGAGCAGTGGCAGCGCGGGCTCCATGTGCTGGGACACGGGATCGGTCAGCTGGGCGCGTCCCTCGAACACGGCGCTGATCAGCGCGCGCTCGTTGACGCTGCCCGCGACCTCGCCGATCACGACCGGCGGCTCGGGACCGACGACCGGCATCTGGGAGACGTTGTACTCGCGCAGGATCTCGATCGCGTCCCGCAGCGTCTCGGACGGGTGGGTGTGGACGAGGGCCGGCATGGCGCCGCTCTTGGTGCGCAGCAGCTCGCCGACGGTCATGGTGTGCGGCTTGCCGTCGAGCGGTTGACGCAGGAAGCCGTAGGACGACATCCAGTCGTCGTTGAAGATCTTGGACAGGTAGCCGCGGCCGCCGTCCGGCAGCAGGACGACGACCAGCGCGTCCGGGCCGGCCTCGGCCGCGACCTGCAGCGCGGCGACCGTCGCCATGCCGCACGAGCCGCCGACGAGGAGGCCCTCCTCGCGGGCCAGGCGTCGCGTCATGTCGAACGAGTCGGCGTCCGACACGGCGATGATCTGGTCGGGGATCGAGGGGTCGTACGCGCTGGGCCAGAAGTCCTCGCCGACACCTTCGACGAGGTAGGGCCGGCCCGTGCCGCCGGAGTACACGGACCCCTCGGGGTCGGCGCCGATGACCTTGATGTCGGGGTTCTTCTCCTTGAGGTAGCGCCCGACGCCGGTGATGGTGCCGCCGGTGCCGACGCCCGCCACGAAGTGAGTGACCTTGCCGTCGGTGCCCTCCCAGATCTCCGGGCCGGTCGTCTCGTAGTGGCTCTGCGGTCCGGCCGGGTTCGAGTACTGGTCGGGCTTCCAGGCACCCTCGGTCTCGCGGACGAGCCGGTCGGACACGTTGTAGTAGCTGTCGGGATGCTCGGGCGGCACGGCCGTGGGGCACACGACGACCTGCGCGCCGTAGGCCATCATCGTGTTGCGCTTGTCCTCGCTGACCTTGTCGGGGCACACGAAGATGCAGTGGTACCCGCGCTGCTGGGCGACCAGCGCGAGGCCGACACCGGTGTTGCCGGACGTCGGCTCGACGATCGTGCCGCCGGGCTTGAGGGCTCCGGAGGCCTCGGCGGCGTCGACCATATTGACCGCGATGCGGTCCTTGGCGCTGCCGCCCGGGTTGAAGTACTCGACTTTGGCGGCCACCGTTGCCGATCCGGCGGTGGTGACGGAGTTGAGTCGGACCAGCGGGGTGTTGCCGATCAGCTCAACGATGTGGTCTGCAATGGGCATGCGGTCATTCTTGCACCCGGGGTGACGCCCCGACGGCGGCCCGGGCGGCGGGACGTCATCACGGCAGTCCGTGCGTTGCCGCGTTCGTGATGACGTCCCGCCGGGGAGTGGCTAGAGGACCGCCCCGGTGGTGTTCTTGCCGTCGTCGACGTTGGCGTACGGGTCGATGACCTTCTTCGGCGTGCCCGAGGAGTCGATGGGGAACCTCTCCTCCAGCACGATGGCGATCGCCGACGCCGTGAAGATCGTCGACAGGATGCCGACCGACAGACCGATCAGCAGCGCCAGGGCGAAGTCGGTCAACGAGTCGCCGCCGAGCACCGCCAGGGCCGCCAGGATGAACATCGCACCGAGACCGGTGTTGATGGTCCTGGGGATGGTCTGCAGGATCGCCTCGTTGACGACCGACCGCAGCGGCCTCTTGCGGTTCTCGCCGGTGTGCTCGCGGATGCGGTCGAACACCACGATCGTGTCGTTGACCGCCAGACCGATGATCGACAGCACCGCCGCCAGGAACACGCCGTCGATCGGCTTGCCCCACCAGGCGAAAACGCCGACCACGGTCAGCACCACGGACGACATCGACAGCACCGCGGCGGCGGCGTACGTCCACCGGAACCGCCACGCG
This sequence comes from Aeromicrobium sp., assembly GCA_046598255.1. GTDB lineage: Bacteria > Actinomycetota > Actinomycetes > Propionibacteriales > Nocardioidaceae > Aeromicrobium. Next base: position 11,139 of record JBKJIW010000026.1, read on the forward strand.
AGGTAGAGCATCTGCGCCGCCACGGCGATCGCGAACGCGATCAGCGCCTTGTCGCGCAGCTCCTTGCCGAGGCTCGGCCCGATCAGCTCGTCGCGCTCCTTCTCGACGGAGCCGGCGACCGCGGCCAGCGCCTCCTCGATCTGAGCGGCCTCCTCGTTGGAGATGTCGTCCAGGCGCACGCTGACGTTCTCGCGTCCGTCCTCGCCCGACGACGACTGGACGACGGCCTGGGGGAAGCCGGCCTCGCTGACGGCCACGCGGGCGTCCTCGGCGTCGATGCTCTGCGCCGTGGAGTACTCGAGCAGGCGGCCGCCGGTGAACTCGACACCGAGGTTGAGCCCGCGCAGTGCGATGCCGCCGATGGAGACGACTGCGACGACGAGCGTGATGACGATCCAGGTGCCGCTGCGCTTCATGAGGTCCGGGCCGCTCTCGGTCAGCCACTTCCGGATGCGGCCGGTCCCGGCGAGGCCGGTGATCGCCGGACGCCCGCGGACGAACGAGCGCCGCATGGCCCACTCGCACAGGACCCGGGCCACGACCAGCGCCGACACCATCGAGGCGATGACACCGATCGAGAGCGTGACGCCGAATCCCTTGACGGGGCCGGAGGCGAACAGGAACAGCAGTGCTGCCGCCAGCAGCGTCGTCACGTTGGAGTCGATGATCGCCGACCAGGCCTTGTTGAAGCCGGTCGTCAGCGCAGGGGAGAGACCTGCAGCCGTTCGTTCGGCATACTCCTCCCTCGCTCGTTCGAAGACCAGGACGTTGGCGTCGATCGCCAGTCCGATGGCCAGCACGAAGCCGGCCAGTCCCGGCAGGGTCAGGGTCGCACCGAGCCAGACGAGCAGCCCATACGAGATCAGGGCGTAGGTGCCGAGGGCGATCGTCGCGAGGAAGCCGACGAGGCGGTAGACCAGCATGATGAACAGGCCCGTCAGGACGATGCCGATGATGGCTGCCTCGATGGAGGCGTCGATGGCGACCTTGCCGAGCGTCGGCCCGACGGTCCTCTGCTCGACCGTCTCGACGGGCACCGGCAGTGCGCCGCCCTTCACGAGGATCGCGAGGTCGCTGGACGTCTCCTGGGTGAAGCTGCCCGTGATCTGCGTGGACGGCCCGCCGCCGGCCTGGCACAGGCTCGGCTGGACGGCGGGGGAGGAGATGACCTGGTCGTCGAGCACGATCGCGACGCGCTGGCCACCGGCGGGGTTGGCGCACGCGCTGGCGACCAGGTCGGCCCAGCCACCGCGGCCCTGGCCGTTGAACTCGACGCTGACGATCCAGGTGCCGAGCGACTGCTGGTCCTGACCGGCCGACGCGTCGCTGACGCCGTTGCCGTCGAGCAGCTGCGGGCCGATCGTGATGGGGCTGCCGTCCTCGTCGTCGATGACACGTTCGCCCTCGACGGCTGGTGCCCCGGGCACGGGGATGGAGCGCACCTCGTGGAACGACAGCTGGGCGGTCTTGCCGATGACCTCGGCGGCCTCGCGAGGGTCCTGGACGCCGGGCAGCTCGACGATGATGCGGTTGGACCCGGAACGGGCCAGGGTCGGCTCGGCGACACCGAGGGCGTCGACGCGGCCGCGGATCACGCTGAGCGCGCGGTCGGTCGACTCGGCGTCGGCCTTGACGCGTTCGGAGTCCCTCGTCTCGAGGACGATCTGGGTGCCGCCCTTCAGGTCGAGGCCGAGGTTGGCCGAGCTGGTCAGGGCGAGCAGGAGGGAGACGACAATGACCGCGAAGGCGGCGACTGCGCGCCACAGAGGGGCACGGGATGGCATGGGATGACTTTCGGGTGACGCCGGACGGCGTGGAAGGACGGAGCAGACAGCAGGACGGGACGGAGGTGGCGCGGGCTCAGGGAGCCGGCGGTCCTCGTCCGACTGCGGTGACCGTCTCGCTCGACAGCCAGGAGCCGTCCTGGCCAGCGGCCTGCCCGCCGACGGGCGACGGTGCGACCTCGACGGGCGCGGGAGGTGTGCAGGCGAGGTCGACGTGCTGCGGCGCCTGGTCCGTGCTGGTCGGGCCGACGGCCGCGACCTGACGGCCGGCGTGCGGCACGGCGACCGTGTGGCCGGTGCCGGCGCTGAGCCGGGCCGGCGTCGCGCGGGCCGATCCGCCGGTGGCGACGAGGAGCATGGCGACCAGCGCCACCATCAGCACGACGGCAGATCTGCGCGTCGCAGTCCCCGTGAGCATTCGGCGAGTCTACGTCAGGCCCCCGTCGACCGGCTCTGCCTAGGCTGGGGGCATGACTTCCACCCGCACCCTCGGCCACAGCGACGTCTCGGTCAGCACCGTCGGCATCGGCTGCAACGCGTTCGGCTCCAGGATCGACCTCGAGCAGACGACCGCGGTCGTCGACGCTGCCTTCGAGCACGGAGTGACGTTCTTCGACACTGCCGACGTCTACGGCAACGGCCAGAGCGAGGAGCTGCTCGGTGCGGCGCTCGCAGGTCGGCGCGACCGGGTCGTGATCGCCACCAAGTTCGGCATGGACATGGAGGGCGTCAACGGCGACGACGGCGGGCGGCGCGGCACGGCGTCGTACGTCCGCACCGCCGTCGAGGCCAGCCTGCGACGCCTGGGCACCGACCACATCGACCTCTACCAGTTCCACACGCCTGACCCGTCGACGCCGATCGAGGAGACGCTCGGGGCGCTCGACGACCTGGTCACCCAGGGCCTCGTCCGGGCGATCGGCTCGTCGAACCTGCAGGCGTGGCAGGTCGTCGACGCCGCGTGGGTCTCCCGGTCCGCTGGGCTCGCGTCGTTCGTGACGGCGCAGAACGAGTACAGCCTCTACAACCGGACGGCGGAGGTCGAGCTCGTGCCGGCGTGCAACGAGCTGGGCATCGGTCTCCTGCCGTACTTCCCGCTGGCCTACGGGCTGCTCACCGGCAAGTACCGCCAGGGCGAAGCGGCGCCCGCGGGCACCCGGCTCGCCGTGCAGTCGGGTCGCCTCGATGGCGCCGACTGGGACCGGATCGAGGCGCTGGAGGCCTTCGCGGCCGAACGCGGCATCTCCGTCCTGGACCTGGCCATCGGGGGACTGGCCGCCCAGCCCGCGGTCGTCAGCGTCATCGCCGGCGCCACCCGGCCCGAACAGGTCGAGGCCAACGCCGCCGCCGTTGCGTGGACCCCGAGCGCCGAGGACCTCGTCGCGCTGGCCGGCATCGGCGCGGCCACCCAGTCGTACACGACCTTCGCCCCGAAGTAGCCCGAGGCACCCCGAAGCCGACCGACGGTCGCCCCTGGAACCAGCCGTCGATCGGCGCACAGGGCCCCGAGTCGCCGGCTCAGCCTAGGTGGCGGATGACAGACCGTCTCGGTTATCGGAGCTTCTGGGCCAAGAATTCTGGACATTCGCCCCAGGAAGCGGGTCACGTCGGGCGGGTCACGTCGGGCTGGGAAGCGCCTCACGGCGCATGGCCGCTCTCGGCGGCTAATTGTGGGACCCGGGGCTACCGCAGCCCGACGCGTCCTCCAGCCTAACCGAGCGGATGAAGCACACAAGGCAGCCACCGGCATGTCGTCACTGCAGCCGGTCAGACCGCTCCATCTCGGCGGCGCGGCGCAGGTGCAGGGCAGTGTCGACAAGCTTGGCCGCGCTGTGCGGATCACCGCTGTCCAGCTGCGCGCGACCGACGCCGACGATGTGCGCGAACGACGCCGCGCGATCGAGGGTCACGTCGAAGTCGTCGCCGACGATGCCCCGGACGACGGTGTCGACCAGCGCGATGACCTCCTCGGGTCCCGGCGGATCGACGACCCCGGCCAGCACCTCGTGCACGGGGGCGTACGCCTTGCCGGCGGCGTACTCGCGAGCCGCCTGGTCGGGCTGGCGGTGCACCCAGGTGCGCAGCAGGTACAGGCGCCACAGGACGCCGGGCAGCGAGTCGGCCGGCGCGTTGGCCCACAGGTCGGCGATGGCGCCCAGACCCTCCTCGTCGGCGAGGTGCAGCACACGGTCGACGAGACCCTGGTCGTCCGCGGTGCGTGGGCCGCGCACCAGCAGCGTCGCGATGCGATGACCGGCGGCCGCCAGTTCGGCGGGATCGGTGCCGCCCTCCTGCGCCTCGAACAGCTTCGATCCGGGCAGTGACGGCTTCTTGAAGTCGCTCACGCCGCTGCCGCCGCTGCCACGGCCACTGCCACTGTCGTCATGCCAGTGCCTCCGCGACAGCCGCCGCGTAGCGGTCGAACCGCGAGTCGCCGCAGGGCCGGACGTGCCGGGTCCCCGGGGCGTGCTCGAACACCATCCGGTTCATGGCGTACGCGATCGTGAGCCGCTGCTCGACGTCGTTGACGACCACGGAGCCGCCCAGTCCGCCCCAGAAGCATCGACGTCCGTCGGCGACGGCCGGCATCGAGTGCTGGTCGGGCAGCGCCCAGCCGATGCCGAAGGTCACGGGGGTGCCGACGACCCGGTCGATGCCGCTGGCCTGCACCTCGAAGATCCGCTCGATGGTCGCGGGCGAGAGCAGGCGCACCCCGTCCACCTCGCCACCGTGCGACACCAGCGACTGGATGCGGGCGATCGAGCGCGCATTCCCGTGGCCGTTGGCCGCGGGGATCTCCGCTCGGCGCCAGCGCTCGGTGTTGCACTCGCGAGCGCGGACGAACGGTCCGGTCATGGTGCGTAGCGCGATGTCGTCCGGGTCGTCGAACGGGTCCATGTCGATCGGCTGAGGCGGCGTCAGCGGTGAGACGCGGGAGTCGTGCTCGGCACTCAGCCCGATGTGGAAGTCGGCTCCGAGCGGACCGGCGATCTCGTCGGCGAACCAGGAGCCGACGCTCGACCCCGTCACCCGCCGGACGACCTCGCCCACCAGGTGCCCCTGGTTGAGCAGGTGGTACCCCGATCCGTCGCCTGGCGTCCACCACGGCGCCTGGGCGGCGAGCATGGCTGTCGAGGCATCCCAGTCGTAGAGGTCGTCGACCGTGACGGGCTGCGCCCAGCCGGACACGCCGGACGTGTGCCCGAGCAGCTGGGCGACGGTGACGTGCTCCTTGCCGGCGGCGGCGAACTCGGGCCAGCAGGTGGACACCGGGGCATCGAGGTCGAGCAGTCCGCGGTCGACGAGCACGAGGGCCGCCAGGTTGGTCATGACCTTGGTGATCGACCAGACCGGTGCGATCGTGTCACGCTCCCAGGGCATGGTTTCCTCGACGTCGGACCACCCGTCCCAGATGTCGACGAGCACCTCGCCGTCCTGGATGACGCACAGGCTCGCGCCCCGTTCGGTGCCGTTCCCTACGTTCGCGTGCAGCAGATCGGCCAGTGCCTCGAAGCGAGGGTCGAATGTTCCGGCTGCCGTCGTCATGGCCTCACGGTATCCCCGCGGGACAATCAGCGGCGTGCACCGGCCGTGGCGTCGACGGGCGTGCTCAGCGCGACGGGCTTGGGCTTGCGCGAGTAGAGCCAGAGCACGGGGAACAGGTAGGCCGCCCAGCCGAGGAGCTGCAACCACGACGGGTTGGGCTGGAAGTTGACGGTGCCCTTGAGCAGGGTGCCGTACCAGCTGTCCGGCGGGATGGTCGAGGAGACGTCGAACGCCGCGTTGCCCAGGTTGGTGATGCTGCCGACCTCGAAGGTCAGGCGCGGCAGGAACGCCGCCTCCTGCAGGTCGTAGATGCCGTAGGCGAGCACTCCCGCGGCGACGACGATCAGCAGGTAGCCCGTGACGGTGAAGAACTTGCTGAGGTTGACCGAGATGGCGCCGCGGTAGATGAGGTAGCCGAGGACGACGGCGACCAGGAGGCCTCCGGCGGCGCCGATGAACGGCGTCGGCGTGTACGCGTCGGCGACGGTGCCGTACATGATGGCGGCCGTCTCGAGCCCCTCGCGCCCGACGGTCAGGAAGGCGACGATCGCCACGGCGATCGGCCCGAGGGCGACGGCGTCGGCCATGTCGCTCTCGAGCTCCTTCTTGAGGCCGCGGGCGGTGCGCCGCATCCAGAAGATCATCCACGTCACGAGGCCGGCGGCCAGGACCGACAGGGTGCCGCCGACGAGCTCCTGCGTGCGGAAGGGCAGTGAGCCGATGGCCAGGTTGATGATCGTGAACGCCGAGACGACCAGGGCGACCGCCGCGGCGATGCCCAGCCAGATGTGGCGGATGTCGTGCCGCCGGTCGGTCTTGACGAGATAGGCGATCAGGATGCTGACGACGAGGCTGGCCTCGAGGCCCTCACGCAGTCCGATCAGGAAGTTGGCAAGCACCTGATGAGTGTAAGGGCAGGCAAGGCTTGCTTGCTCGTCGAGCAGACTGAGAAATTCAGGAGATCTCGGCAGACAGGGCGTCTGTCAGGGGGTCGATGATCAGGCCGATCTGCCACGCTCGTGCCCCGTGGTCGCGCAGGTTCGCGCTGATCGACTCGGTGGTGATCTCGGCCGGTGGCTCCCAGGCCAGGTTGCGGACGAGCTGGGGGCTGATCAGGTTCTCGGTCGGCAGGTCGTTAGTCTCGGCGATCGAGGTGATGACCTCGCGACACCGCCCCAGTCGTTGGGCAGCGGCGGGGTTCTTCTCGGCCCACGCGCGCGGCGGCGGGGGGCCGTCGGTGCGCTGGTTCGTCGTGGGCAGCTTGATCTCGGGGATGGCAAGACCCCGCTCGATGGCGTCGAACCACTCGCTGACGAACCGGCGCGGACCACGGTTGCGCATGATGCGCATGCTCTTGAGGGCGTTCAGGTCGGTCGGCGGGTTGGTCGCGAGCTCGAGGATCGAGGTGTCGGGCAGGATGCGTCCCGGTGTCGTGTCGCGGTCGTCGGCGATGCGGTCGCGGGCCTCCCAGATCTCCCGCACCAGACCGAGTGGTCGCCGCCCACGGGCCTTGTGGATGCCGGAGGTGCGCCGCCACGGCTCCTTGCGCTCGGGCGGGCCCTGGAACAGCAGCAGCGCCTCGAACTCCTCGGCGGCCCACTCCCGCTTGCCGGCCTCCTGCAGGTCGGCGTCGATCAGGTTGCGCAGCTCGACCAGCACCTCGACATCGAGGGCGGCGTACACGAGCCACGGCTCGGGCAGCGGGCGGGTCGACCAGTCGGCGGCGGAGAACTCCTTGGCCAGGCTGAGGCCGAGGTAGTGCTCGACGAGCGCCGCGAGACCGACGCGCGGCAGGTTGAGCAGGCGGCCGGCGAGCTCGGTGTCGAAGAGGTGCTCGGGGTAGAGGCCGACCTCGGCCAGGCACATGAGGTCCTGTGTCGCGGCGTGCAGGATCCACTCGTTGCCGTCGAACGCGGTGTCGAGCGGCACGAGGCTGTCGAACGCCGTGGGGTCGATCAGGTGGGTGCCTGACCCCTCGCGCCGGACCTGGATCAGGTAGGCGCGCTGGGAGTAGCGGTAGCCGGAGGCCCGTTCGGCGTCGAGGGCGATCGGCCCGGTGCCGCCAAGGATGCGCGCGCAGGTGTCGTCGAGCGCGGCCTGCGTGTCGACCACCGGCGGCAGCGGGTCGCGTAGCTCCAGACGCGGCGCCTCGGGCTGGACCGGCTCCGGTGCTGTCGCCTGCGGCTCCGGGTCAGTCTCGTCGGTCACCGCGTCGTCGGGTGTGCTGTCGTCGGTCGGGGTCAACGGACACCACGCCTGCGCTGGAGCGGGATGACGCCGGGCGCGAGCGGCGGGAGTCCCGCGATCGCGCAGAGCAGGTTGGACCAGGCCGCAGCGTGGCCCGCGGTGCCGGTCGACGGTGACGCCATCGCGGGCGTCCAGGACGCGCGCACCTCGATCTGGGCGTCGGCGCCGTCGTCCGCCATCTCGCCGAATGCCTCGGACCGGACGACCGTGACGCTGCCGCTGGCTGCCGAGTACTCGCTGCCGTGCGCCTCGAGGGCCTCGGTGAGCCAGCTCCACCCGACGCTGGGCAGCATCGGGTCGGCGGCCATGTCGGCCTCGATGTCGGCGCGGGCGAACGTGACGCAGCGGAACGTCCCGCCCCAGGCATCGTTGCCTGCCGGGTCGTGCAGGAGGATGAACCGGCCGGTCGCCAGCTCGTCGTCGTCGACGAGGACGTCGCCGCTCATGGCGAAGGCGTGCGGAGCGATGCGTTGGGGCGCAGGCATCTCGTCGACCACGACCTCGGGCCGAAGGATGGCTTGGCGTACTTGGTCGACCGCCTCCGTGAACTGAGCGGGTGTGCGATCGATCTCACTGCGGACTCCCACCCTGTGATGGTAGGGGGTCATGGGCTCGGGCCTCGGGCGCGACACTCCGCACGACCTGAGAGACTGAGGGGGTGACGACGACTCTGACTGACAGCGCGTTCCTCCAGGCCTGTCGAGGCGAACGCCCGGCCCACACGCCGGTCTGGTTCATGCGCCAGGCGGGTCGTTCCCTGCCGGAGTACCTGGCGATCCGCGAGGGCACCGCGATGCTCGACTCCTGCTTCCGCACCGACATGGTCGTCGAGATCACGATGCAGCCGGTGCGCCGTCACGGTGTCGATGCGGCCATCTTCTTCTCCGACATCGTCGTCCCGCTCAAGGCCATCGGCGTCGATCTCGACATCGTCCCCGGCACGGGTCCGGTCGTCGCCGAGCCGATCCGGTCTGCCTCTCAGCTCGCTCAGTTCCGGGACATCGAGCCCGACGACGTCACGTCGATCACCGACGCCGTCACGGCGCTGGTCGGCGAGCTCGGGTCGACGCCGCTGATCGGCTTTGCCGGTGCGCCGTTCACGCTCGCGTCCTACCTGATCGAGGGTGGGCCGTCGCGCGACCACCGCCTCACCAAGCAGCTGATGTACTCCGATCCCGACCTGTGGCACGCGCTGCTCGGCCGCATGGCCGTCATCGCCGGTCAGTTCCTGCGCCTGCAGGTCGAGGCGGGCGCCTCGGCGATCCAGCTCTTCGACTCGTGGGCCGGCCACCTCTCGCTGGCCGACTACGAGACGTATGCCAAGCCGCACTCGGCGGCGGTGCTCGCATCGGTCGCCGACCTGGACGTGCCCCGTATCCACTTCGGCGTCGGCACCGGCGAGCTCCTCCACTCGATGGGCGACGCGGGCGCGGACGTCGTGGGTGTCGACTGGCGGGTGCCGCTCGACGACGCCGTCCGCCGGATCGGCCCGGGCAAGGCCGTCCAGGGCAACCTCGACCCGACCACGCTGTTCGCGCCGACGGAGGTCGTGCACGCGCGGGCGGCCGAGGTCATCGAGAGTGGTCGTGCTGCCGAGGGACACGTGTTCAACCTCGGACACGGCGTGCTGCCGGCGACCGACCCCGACTCGTTGACGCGCCTGGTCGACTTCGTCCACTCGTACGAGCCGCGCGACTCGTGAAGGCTGTCGCCGCGTGAGGGTCGCCGTCGTCGGAGGTGGCATGGCCGGACTGGCCGCCGCCCACGAGCTGGCGACGTCCGGCGTCGACGTCGTCGTCCTGGAGGGATCCGAGCGGCTCGGCGGCAAGCTCCGTCTCGGCACGGTGGCCGACATGACGCTCGACCTGGGGGCCGAGTCGATCCTGGCCCGACGGCCCGAGGGGCTCGACCTGATCCACGGCGTCGGGCTCGACGACCGCGTCGTGCATCCCGCCACGATCACCGCGTCGATCTGGACCCATGGTCAGCTGCGCGCCATGCCGCCGACGGTCATGGGCATCCCCGCCGACGCCGCCGCCCTCGCAGCATCGGGCATCGCCGAGATGCCATCGCCTCGCATCCTGCCGGTGCCCGCAGAGGATGTCTCGGTGGCCGAGTTCGTGACCGACAGACTGGGCCGCGACGTGCTCGACCGCCTCGTCGAGCCGCTGCTGGGCGGCGTGTACGCGGGTCACACCGACCAGCTGTCGCTGCGCGCGACGACACCGCAGATCGCCGCCCTCGGCGACGACCTGCTCGCTGCGGCGGCCGACTACCGGGCGTCAGCGACCGCCTCCGGCCCCGTCTTCGCCGGGCTGGTCGGGGGAGTGGGTCAGCTGCCGGCGGCCGTCGCCGCGACGTCCGGCATCGAGGTCCGCCTCGACGCGACGGTGCGCGCGATCGTGCGCCAGGCGGACGGATGGCGTCTGTCGATCGGACCGACCACGGACGTCGAGACGCTGGACGTCGACGCCGTCGTGGTCGCGGCCCCCGCACCGGCCGCGGCCCGCCTGCTCGCGGAGGAGGCCCCCGACGCGGCCTTCGCCCTCGCCGCGATCGACTACGCCAGCATGGCGATCATCACGTACGTCCTCGACGACGCGGTCGTCCCGGACGGCTCGGGCTTCCTGGTGCCGCCGGTCGACGGCACGTTCATCAAGGCGGCCACCGTGTCGTCCAACAAGTGGGGCTGGGTCGGCGACTCCGGCCGCACCGTGATCCGCACCTCCGTGGGGCGTGCGGGCGAGACGACGCTCCTGCAGCACGCCGACGCCGACCTCGTCCGGCTGGCGCTGGCCGATCTGCGCAGCGCGTTCGGATCGCTGCCCGAGCCCGCCGACGCGGTGGTGCAGCGGTGGGGCGGCGGACTGCCGCAGTACGGCGTCGGTCACCTCGACCGGGTCGACCGGGTCGAACGCTCCATCGCCGCCGTGCGGGGGCTCGAGGTGTGCGGTGCGGCCTACCGCGGTGTCGGCATCCCCGCCGTCATCGCCTCGGGCCGGGCCGCCGCCCGCCGGTTGCTCGACGCTGGGACAATCGAGTCATGACTGACGCACCGGACGCCACCCCCACCCCCGCAGAACGCACTTCGGTCGAGCGCATTCCGAACGTGGGCAAGCTGGCCAAGGAGATCAACGAGACGATCCGCTACACGATGTGGTCGGTGTTCCGCCTCGACCGCGTGCTCGGTGACGCCGACCGGCAGGCTGAGGCTGCCGAGGTCGACGCGCTCATCGCGAAGCTCGCGGCGGACGACACGATCACACGCGGCACCTACGACGTCAGCGGGTTGCGGGCCGACGCCGACCTGATGGTCTGGTGGCACGCGTCGACGAGCGACGCCCTGCAGGCCGCCTACAACGCGTTCCGGCGCACGGCGCTCGGCTCCCGGATGGCCCCGGTGTGGTCGCAGATGGCGCTGCACCGTCCGGCCGAGTTCAACCGCTCGCACATCCCGGCCTTCATGGCCGACGAGGAGGTGCAGGAGTATGTCTGCGTCTACCCGTTCGTCCGGTCGTACGAGTGGTACCTGCTGCCGGAGGAGGAGCGCCGGGCGATGCTCAAGGAACACGGCATGCAGGCGCGGCCATACCCCGATGTGCGAGCCAACACGGTCGCGTCGTTCGCGCTCGGCGACTACGAGTGGATCCTCGCGTTCGAGGCCGCCGAGCTGCACCGCATCGTCGACCTGATGCGCGACCTGCGCGCCAGCCAGGCCCGGCGCCACGTGCGCGAGGAGATCCCGTTCTACACCGGCCGCGTGCACACCGTCAGCGAGCTCGTCACCCTCTGGCCCTAGCCAGGCAGCCGCAGCCAGTTTTTGGATGGTTCTGTACCGATCGTCGCCGCTGATCCGTTCAGAACTGTCCACAGCTCGCGCGATGGTGCGGGACGTCAGTCGGCTGCGAGCTTCAGCGCGATGCCGTTGATGCAGTAGCGCTGGTCGGTGGGGGTGCCGAACCCCTCGCCCTCGAAGACGTGGCCCAGGTGCGAGCCGCAGTTGGCGCAGCGCACCTCGGTGCGGACGCCGCCGAACATCGAGCGGTCCTCGATGTACTCGACGCGGTCCTCGGCCAGCGGGGCGTAGAACGCCGGCCAGCCGCAGTGGGCGTCGAACTTGGTCTCGCTGCGGAACAACTCGGCGTAGCACGCGCGACAGGCGTAGACGCCCACCGTCGGGTCGGTCTCGTACGACGAGCTGAACGGCCGCTCGGTGCCGGCCTTGCGGAGCACCTGGAACTCGGCCGGGCTCAGCTCGGCCTTCCACTCGGCGTCACTCTTGTCCACGGCGTAGGTCTTGTCGCTCTGCTTGTTGCTCATGCTTCCAGCCTACGTCGGCGCACCCGCCAGCGCCGTGACGAAGCGGTGACGTCAGCGGTGGACGCTCAGCCCGGACGCTCAGCGCTGGGCGTCGAACGGGACGTGCTCGAGCAGGTGGATGCTCGGGACCTCGAGCTTGCGCTGGGCGCGCGACGTCCAGTCGATGTGCAGGAACTCCTTCACGACGTGGGGCTCGGTCAGGATGATGACCTCCGATGAGGCGGTGTCCTTGACCAGGGCGAGGAGGGCGTCGATCGGATCGTCCTCGGTGATCGTCGCGGTGACCTGCTGGCCGCGACCGGTCAGCAGCGCGGCGCTCGCGTCGAGCTCGGCCTGACCGGCCTCCTCCAGACGTTCCTGGACGTCGTCGATCGTGCCGGGGTCGGTCAGCGTCACGACCTGACCGCCGAGAGCACCCATCGACGACATCAGCAGGGCCGATGAGCTCTCGACCGGCAGCAGCAAGTGGTACCGGACGGCGTCCTCCAGTCCCTCGTGGAGGGCGATGATCTGGTCGGCATCGAGATCTTTGAGCTGACGCTCGATCAGCAGTGACACGTCGAACATGAGGTGGTCCCTTCGTCAGCTCCAGCCTACGCGGGGTCGCGCTTCCGCCGTGGGCGGTGTCGACCTTCGCCCGGCATACTGATCGGCATGCCGAGCACACTCTCGTCCCAGCTGTCCGTCTCCGGTCCGATCGACCTGGCGACCTACGACTCTCGCGCCACGACCGGGTTCGACGGGTCGAAGGCGAAGGCGAAGGAGGCGCTGCCGGAGATCGGCGCGGAGCTTGCGGCGTTGCAGGAGAAGCTCTTCGCCGGCGGCCGCACCGGCACGCTCACCCGCCGCATCCTGCTCGTGCTCCAGGGCATGGACACGTCCGGCAAGGGTGGCGTCGTGCGGCACGTGACGGGCCTCGTCGACCCGCAGGGCCTGTCGATCGCGTCGTTCAAGAAGCCGACGCCCGAGGAGCTGGAGCACGACTTCCTGTGGCGGATCGAGCGGGCCCTTCCCGAGGCCGGGATGATCGGCGTGTTCGATCGCTCCCACTACGAGGACGTGCTGATCGGACGCGTCCGGCAGCTGGCGGGCCCCGACGAGATCGAGCGTCGCTATGGCGCGATCAACGCGTTCGAGCAGGAGTTCACGGCCTCCGGCGGCGTCATCGTCAAGTGCCTCCTGCACATCTCGGCGGACGAGCAGAAGGAGCGTCTGGCCGCGCGGCTGGACGACCCGACCAAGCACTGGAAGTACAACCCGAGCGATCTCGACGAGCGGATGCTGTGGAGCGACTACCAGCGCGCGTACGCCGTGGCGATCGAGAGGTGCTCGAGGGACTCGGCCCCGTGGCACCTCGTGCCGAGCGGGCGCAAGTGGTACCGCAACTGGGCGGTGGCGACCCTGCTGCTGGAACAGCTCCGCGCCCTCGACCTGCAGTGGCCGGTGGCCGACTTCGACGTCGAGGCCGAGAAGGCTCGCCTCACGACGATGTAGTCGGACCGTCTCGATCTCCCCGCCCGGTGAGCCACCGGGCGAGGAGCGGCGCGGCCAGCAGGACGAGCAGCAGGCGGATGAGCTGGACGGCCGTCACGAAGGTGACGTTGCCTCCGGTGTCCGCCGAGGTCGCGAGCACCGCGTACAGGCCGCCGGGTGTGGTCGCCAGGTAGGCGTCGAGCTCGGAGACACCGGTCAGCTCGGCCAGCAGGAGCCCGAACCCGGCACAGGTGCCGACGATGATCGCGATGACGAGCAGCGCCGTGGGCAGCATCCGTCCGATGGCCCGCAGGCTGTCGGCGGTGAACCTCAGACCGACCTGGACGCCGATCAGCAGGAACCCGATGCCCTGCAGCCACGTCGGCACCTCGACCCCGTCGAAGGACGGCAGCGCGGCCAGCGCGACGGCCACGACCAGCGCCCCGAGCAGGGCCGGTGAGGGCAGGCGGAGCAGGTGCCCGACCATGAGTCCGGCACCGACGGCCAGCACGGTGTAGACGACGCCCGCTGTCGTGGTATCGGGGGCCGTCACCCCGGTGGATGCGCCGGAGTCGGCGTCGAACACCAGCGAGACGGCGGCGGGCATCGCCAGCAGGATCACGAGCACCCTCA
>JBKJIW010000006.1:0-101728 GCA_046598255.1 Aeromicrobium sp.
CCGGCAAGGCCGCGGCCGCCGTCATCAAGAAGCTCGCCGACTCGGGCGCGGCGCAACCAGACTTCACCACGTCCAACGAGGGCACGAGCCTCGGGGCGATGTTCCCCGAGGAGGGACCGGGCGAGTTCATGACCAACTGGACCTTCGTCTACAAGAACTACGAGGGCCTGATCGGCAAGCCGGGCGGGCCGAAGGACGACGCCGCGCTCGGCGACCTCGGCTTCGCGCGCTACCCGCAGACCGTCGCCGGCGAGGAGTCCAAGCCCCCGATCGGCGGCATCGACATCGGCGTCGGCGCCTACTCGAAGCACCCGGAGTTCGCCCAGGCGGCCGCCGTCTGCGTGACCAACCCCGAGGCCCAGACGGCGCTGGCGGTCAACGAGGGGCTCATGCCGTCGCGCCAGTCGGTGTACGACTCGCAGGACCTCAAGGACGCCTACCCGCCCGAGCTGCTGACCCTGTGGAGCGACAGCGTCGACTCCGGCGGTCCCCGTCCCAAGAGCGCGTTCTACAGCCAGGTGTCCAGCGCCGTGCAGTCCCGCTGGCACTCACCGACGTCGGTCGGGCCGGGCACGCCCAAGTCGTCCGCCGAGTTCCTGACGGCGATCCTGAAGGGGGACGCGCTGCTATGACCACCACCGCCACCAAGCCCGCCAAAGCACCCAAGGCCCCGAAGCCGCCCGACTCCGACCGGTCGCGGGCCGAGAACCGGCTGGCGCTGAAGCTGGTCGCACCGGCCATCGCCCTGATGCTGCTCGTCACGGCCTTCCCGATGATCCGCGCGCTGTACCTCTCACTGTTCAACTACTCGCTGACCGCGCCGGACGACCGCGAGTTCGTGGGCCTGGCCAACTACGCCACGGCGCTGACCGACGGGCTGTTCTGGCGCGACACCGTCACCACCGTGGCGATCATGATCATCACCGTGGCGTTCGAGCTGGTCATCGGCTTCGCGTTCGCGATGGTGATGCACAAGGTGATCTTCGCCCGCGGCGTCATCCGCACGTCGATCCTGATCCCCTACGGCGTCATCACCGTCGTGTCCGGCTTCGCCTGGCAGTTCGCGTTCTCCAACACCAACGGCTTCGTCAACAGCTGGCTGCCGTTCGTCGGTGACGACTTCAACTGGTTCGCGGAGCGGAACTCGTCCCTCATCGCCATCATGGCCTCGGAGATCTGGAAGACGACCCCGTTCATGTCGCTGCTGCTGCTCGCTGGCCTGGCGCAGGTCTCGAACGACATGCTCGAGGCGGCCCAGGTCGACGGTGCGACGTGGTGGCAGCGCCTGTTCAAGGTCATCCTGCCCAACATGCGGGCGGCCATCATGGTCGCGGTCCTGTTCAGGGCGCTCGACGCCTACCGCATCTTCGACAACATCTTCGTCATGACGGCGGGCGCCAACGGCACCGAGTCGATCTCGTTCCTGACCTACCGGCAGGTCATCGAGCAGTTCCAGCTGGGCATCGGCTCGGCGCTCTCGGTGCTGCTGTTCCTGTCCGTGCTCGTCGTCGCGTTCCTGATCGTCAAGCTCTTCCGGGTCAACCTGGCCGACGCGCGGCAGGAGGGCTGACATGACCACGGACCTCAAGAGCCGGATCGGCACCTCCGCCGGTGTGACCCTCATCCTGCTGTGGTGCCTGCTGCCGGTCGCCTGGATCGTCTCGCTGTCGTTCAAGAGCCAGGAGGCCGTCACCAACGGCAGTCCCGGCTTCTTCCCGTCCTCGGGCGGAGGCGCGGGCTTCAGCAACTACTCGCAGGTGCTGCAGGACGACAACTTCCTGCTGTCGATCCGCAACTCGATCGTCGTGTCCCTCAGCGCCACGCTCATCTCCGTGGTCCTCGCGACGCTCGCGGCGTACGCCGTGGCCCGTCTGGAGTTCGCCGGCAAGAAGTTCGTGCTGACGACGGCCCTGGTCATCGCGATGTTCCCGGTCGTGTCCCTGGTCGGACCGCTGTTCGACATGTGGCGGACGTTCGGGCTCTACGACACGTGGTGGGGCCTGATGATCCCCTACATCTCCTTCACCCTCCCGCTGGCCATCTGGACCCTGTCGGCGTTCTTCCGCGAGATCCCGTGGGAGATGGAGCAGGCCGCTCAGGTTGACGGCGCCACGTCGTGGCAGGCCTTCCGCAAGGTCATCGTGCCGCTGGCCGCTCCGGGCGTCTTCACCGCCGCCATCCTCACGTTCTTCTTCGCCTGGAACGACTTCGTCTTCGGCATCTCCCTGACGTCCACCGAGCGTGCCAGACCCATTCCCGCAGCCCTGTCGTTCTTCGTCGGGGCCGATCCGTTCAACCGGCCGGCGTCGCTGCTGGCCGCGGCAGCCGTGGTCGCCACGGTGCCGATCGTCGTACTCGTCCTGTTCTTCCAGCGCAAGATCGTCGCGGGCCTCACGGCCGGCGCAGTGAAGGGTTGATCCATGGCCTCCATCGAGATGAAGCACATCGTCAAGAAGTATGGAGACGGCTTCCCGGCCGTCAACGACGTCAGCATCGACGTCGCCGACGGGGAGTTCATGATCCTGGTCGGGCCGTCGGGCTGCGGCAAGTCGACCCTGCTGCGGATGATCGTCGGGCTCGAGGACATCACGTCCGGCGACATGCTGATCGGTGGCGAGCGGGTCAACGACCTCGCGCCCCGCGACCGCAACCTGTCGATGGTCTTCCAGAACTACGCGCTCTACCCGCACCTCACGGTCTACGAGAACATCGCCTTCCCGCTGCGTCTGGCCAAGTGGACCGAGAAGGACATCGACGCGAAGGTCCGCGAGGCCAGCAAGACCCTCGACCTCGACGAGCACCTCGAGCGCAAGCCCGCCAACCTGTCCGGCGGCCAGCGCCAGCGCGTCGCGATGGGTCGCGCGATCGTGCGCGACGCCCAGGCCTTCCTGTTCGACGAACCGCTGTCCAACCTCGACGCCAAGCTCCGCGGCCAGATGCGCACCGAGATCGCCCGGCTGCAGAAGCGGCTCGGCATCACGACGGTCTACGTCACGCACGACCAGACCGAGGCCATGACGCTGGGTGACCGGGTCGCGGTGATGAAGCGAGGCAACCTGCAGCAGCTCGCCTCGCCGCGGGAGCTCTACGAACAGCCCGTCAACCTCTTCGTGGCGGGATTCATCGGCTCGCCGCCGATGAACTTCCTGCCGGCGACCGTCGAGGGCGGCCAGGTCACCCTGCCGTTCGGCACGTTCCCCCTGCCCGCCGACAAGGCCCAGCGCACCGAGGGCAAGGGACTCCTCATGGCCGGCATCCGGCCCGAGCACTTCGAGGACGTCTCGGTGATCGCCGACGGCGACGTCGACGTCGACACCTCGCGCACGTTCAAGGCCCACATCGACGTCCGCGAGTGGCTCGGCGACCAGCAGTACGCCTACGTCCCGTACGAGGCCGAGGCGAAGGTCCAGGACCAGCTCAAGGAGCTCGCCCGCGAGGCTGACAGCGAGTCCCTGCGCACCCAGCTGGTGGTGTCGCTCGACGCGGCCAGCACCATCGCCGAGGACTCGGACACCATGCTGTTCATCGACACCGACCAGATGCACCTGTTCGATCCGGCCAGCGGGGAGAACCTGACCGTCGGCCTCTGAGGCGCGCGGGCTCCGCTCGGCCCGTGGCCGGGTTCAGCGCTTGCGCTTCTTCACGGCCCTGATGACGTCCTCGTTCCACTCGTGCTCGCGGATGAGGCGGTAGCGCTCGCACGCCACCCGCAGGAACGCCTCGGCCGGGCGCTCGTCGTCACCGCGCACACCAGCCTCCTCGATCATCGCGACGACCGGCGTGAACTCCTCGGCGTACCAGCGGGCAGCCATCGTCTCCTTGTCCATGTAGGCGCGCTCGGCGTGCATGGTGCGGGCGGCCCAGGCCTCGACGGCCTCCGCGACCTCGCCGTAGTCGGCGGGACGGTCGACCGCGACCGCGGCCCGCGCCTCCCCCGTGAACGGGACCCGCTGCAGCATGAGTCGCCGCCAGAACTTGAGCTCCAGGTCGGCCCGTGCCTCGATGCCGACCGGCGCCAGGAAGGTGTCGATCGCCGTGACGCGCGCCTCGATCAGCGTCACGTGCAGGCTCCGGGCCACCGAGACCCGGTGGTGGCCGTCCCGGACGAAGAAGTAGTCGCCGACCTGGTAGACGTCGATCGGGGGGATGATCTCGCCGGTCCGATTCGCCCGGGCCAGCCGCTCCCACCGCTGGCGGCTCACCACGGACGTCGGGCGGAAGCGCCGGTCGAAGTCGCGCACCTTGTCGACCGACCCGACGATCGCGTCGAGCGGGATGACCTTGGTGCCGACGTAGTGCTCGGCCCGGCGTCCCAACGCCTCGACCACCTCGTCGAACGACATCGTCTGCACGACGTCCTCGGTGTCACCCGTCAGCCGTGCTGCCAGCCCCGACAGGACCTGGTGCCGCCTGGCCCGCATGAAGTCGCTCTCCGCGTCGACCCGGGGCGACCCGGAGCTGCTGACCATCTCAGGCCCTCGCGGCGGCGACGGACGCCCGCGTGGACGATCGCGGCTCGATGTCGATGACCTGCCACGGGATCACGTTGCGGATCGTGGTGTCGGCGACGTGCCGATCGACCTTCAGCATCCCGAAGGGATGGATGTGCCCGTGCAGGTGCCACGACGGCCGGAGCGCCGCGAGGACCCCGTGCAGGGCATCGATGCCGAGGTGGCTCGGATCGTCCTGGTCGCCGAGCCCGAGGGGCGGCGCATGGGTCAGCAGGACGTCGACCGGGCCACCATCGCGTGCGCCGCGGACCAGCTGACGGGCCCGACGGTCGTACTCCTTCTGCGTGTACTGGTGCGCACCGCCGTTGTAGCGCACGCACCCCCCGAGCCCGGCGATGCGCAGGCCCCCCACGTCAGCTGTGCGGCCGTCGAGGGCGACGAAGCCGCGCGGACCGGCGGCGCCCCGGTCGGTGAGCAGATCGTGGTTGCCCGGCACGAAGGCGGCCGGCACACCGGTCAGCTCGGCGATCGTCTCGAGGTAGCCCCACGGCAGGTCACCCGCGGCCAGCACCACGTCGACGTCGAGGTCGCGCGCTCGCGCCGGCATCGAGAGGACCTCCTCGTCGGCCACCGCCAGCACACGCACCATGGTTCGAGACTAACGCGACGTGCGCCGGATCACTCCGGTGCGAGGTCGCCGTTCTCGTCGGCCTCGCGGGCCCAGCGGGCCTTGTCCGCCTCGATGCGGCGCCCGAGGAAGAACGCCCCGAACCACAGGGCTGCGAACATCAGGCCGACGAAGAACATGATCGGGACCAGGAACCCCATCGCGATCGCGGCGACCTGGATGAGGTGACCCACGACGTAGGCCTGCGGGCGCCGCAGCGAGCCGGTCACCAGGATGCACAGGACGGCCAGGCCCAGCCCGAGCGTGACCGCGAGCGGCGTGCTGACGTCCTCCACCGAGATCATCACCGGCACGGACAGACCGAGGATGATCGCCTCGAGCGTCAGCATCGCCGAGCACATGCCCCTCATCGGTCGGCTCCCCTCATGAGACGGTCCCGCCGAACAGCACGCGGGCGTCGCCGACGGTGACGACCGATCCGGACACGAGGACTCCCCCGCTGCCGATCGCGTCGTCACCACCGTCACCCCCGTCGGCCATGGCCACGGCGCGCTCGAGGGCATCGTCCAGACGGGGTGCCAGCACGACCCGCTCCTCGCCGAAGATGTCGCCGGCGATCTCGGCCAGCTCCTCGGCCGGCATCGACCGGTCGGAGCTGTTGCGGGTCACCACGATCTCGGCCATGACCGGCTCGAAGGTCCGCAGCAGCTCCTCGACGTCCTTGTCGGCCATGACGCCCACGACACCGATCAGCGGGCTGAAGCTGAAGGCGTCCCGCACGGCCTGGACCGTCGCCCGGGCGCCGTGCGGGTTGTGCGCCGCGTCGAGCAGGACGGTGGGGCTGCGGCGGACGACCTCGAGCCGACCGGGCGACGTCGCCTGGGCGAACGCTGCCCGGACGAGATCGGCGTCGAGCTGCTTGCCTCCCGTGAACGCCTCCACGGCCGCCAGCGCGTAGGCCGCGTTGTGGGCCTGGTGCGCACCGTGGAGCGGCAGGAAGATGTCGTCGTAGGAGCCCGACAGGCCCTGCAGGTTGACCTGCTGTCCGCCGAGCGCCGTGACCCGGTCGTTGACCCCGAAGTCGACGCCCTCGCGCAGCGCGATCGAGCCGACGTCGAGCACCCGTCGCATGAGGACGTCCATGACGTCGGGCGTCTGCTCGGCCAGGACGGTGTGCGACCCCGGCTTGATGATGCCGGCCTTCTCGACCGCGATGATCTCCGGACGGTCACCCAGGTAGGCCACGTGATCCAGGCCGATCGGCGTGATGACGGCGACCTGGCCGTCGACGACGTTGGTCGCGTCCCACGAGCCGCCCATCCCGACCTCGACGACGGCGACGTCGACGGGGGCGTCGGCGAACGCCGCGTAGGCCATCGCGACCATCAGCTCGAAGAACGACAGCGGGTGCTGGAGCGTGTCGTCGACGATCTGGGCGTAGGCGGCGACGTCGGCGAACGCATCGACGAACTGCTCCTGCGACAGCGGCTGGCCGTCGAGCGAGATCCGTTCGGTCATCGACTGCAGGTGCGGGCTCGTGAACCGTCCGGTGCGCAGGTCGAGCGTCCGCAGCAGGGTGTCGACCATGCGGCTGGTCGACGTCTTGCCATTGGTGCCGGTGAGGTGCACGACCGGATAGGCACGCTGGGGGTCACCGAGGAGTCGGCAGATCGCAGCGATGCGGTCGAGGGAGGGCTCGAGGCGGGACTCGGGCCAGCGGCCGAGGAGTGCGCGCTCGACCTCCGCGTAGGTGGGTGTCATCCCCACCAGTATCGCAGCAGAACCCGGGTCGGCTCGGGGGTGGCTCAGGGTGGCCTCCGATCGCCCACGTGTCACCGGCTTCCGCCATGATGGTCCCGTCGAGTCCTGCGTCGCCGACGCACTGTCAAGGAGAACCCCATGAGTCGAAGCATCGCCGGCTGGGTCACCCACCACTGGGCCAAGTGGGTCGTGCTGGTCCTGTCACTGCTCGTCGTCGGCGGTCTGGCGTCAGTGGGCGCCAAGCTGCCCGACATCGAGAAGAACAACATCGAGTCGTTCCTGCCCGGCGACGCCGAGGCCACGAAGGTCATCAGCGAGCAGGCCACCTTCTCCTCGACGACCAACATCCCCATGATCATCGTCTTCACGCGCGACTCCGGCGTCACCCCGGCCGACGTGGCCGCGGTCGGCACCGACGCCCAGGCCCTGGCCGGTGTCGACAAGGTCGGCGAGGTGGTCGGCCCGATCCCGTCGCAGGACGGCGAGGCCCTCCAGCTGATCGCCCCGCTCGACGTGGGCGACGACGACTTCACCAACCTGCCCGACTACGTCGACGCCGTGAAGACGGCCGTCACGGCCGACACCGGCGGGCTCGAGGTTCACTTCGCCGGCCCCGCCTCGCTCGGTGCGGACCAGGCCGAGGCGTTCGGCGGCATCGACGGCATCCTGCTGTTCTCGGCCGTCGGCGTCGTCATCGTCATGCTGCTGCTGACGTACCGCTCGCCCGTCCTGTGGCTCGTGCCGCTGCTCGTCGCGGTGTCCAGCGTGGGTGCGTCGCAGGGCGTCGTCTACCTGCTGGCCAAGATGTTCGGCCTGACCGTCAACGCCCAGAGCGCCGGCATCCTGAGCGTGCTGGTGCTCGGCGCCGGCACCGACTACGCGCTGCTGCTGATCGCCCGCTACCGCGAGGAGCTGCGCAACTACGAGGACCGCCACGAGGCGATGTCGCACGCCCTCCACCGGGCCGGGCCGGCGATCCTGGCCAGCGGAGCGACCGTCGTCGTCGGCCTGCTGTGCCTGCTGTTCGCCCGCATGAACTCCACCAGCGGCCTCGGACCCGTCGCGGCGGCCGGCATCGTCGTGGCCCTGCTGCTGATGCTCGTCATGCTGCCGGCCCTCATGGTGATCCTCGGCCGATGGATCTTCTGGCCCTTCATCCCCCACTTCGGCGACCCCGAGCCCCACGAGACCGGCATCTGGTCGCGGGTCGGCACGCTGATCGCGAAGCGGCCGCGCGCCGTGTGGGTCGCGACGGCGGTGATCCTGGGCGGCATGACGCTCGGCATCGTCCAGCTCAACGCGACGGGCCTCAGCAACGCCGACAGCTTCACGAGCGAGCAACCCTCGGTCGCGGCTGAGAAGGTCGTCGCGCGGCACTTCCCCGCCGGGGCCGGCTCGCCGGTCGTGGTGATCTCGGCGGCCGGGGCCGCCGCCGACGTGCGCACGGCCCTCGCCGGCACGGAGGGCATCGACGGCGCCAGCGTCTCCGAGCCCCTCGTCAAGGGCGATCGCGCCTACCTCACCGGAACCCTGTCGGATGCTCCCGACTCGCGCGCCGCATTCGACACGATCGACCGGGTCCGCGACGCCGTGCGCGCCGTGCCGTCCAGCGACGCCCTGGTCGGAGGCGACACCGCCGTCAACCACGACGTCCAGGACGCATCCTCGGCCGACAACCTGTTGATCATCCCGATCATCCTCGTCGTCGTCCTGCTGATCCTCGGCGCGCTACTGCGGTCGATCCTGGCGCCGGTCGTGCTGCTGGCGACGGTCGTGCTGTCGTTCGGCGCCGCCCTCGGCGTCAGCGCACTGGTCTTCCGCCACCTGTTCGGGTTCCCGGGCGCCGACTCGTCGTTCCCGCTGTTCACGTTCGTGTTCCTCGTGGCGCTCGGCATCGACTACAACATCTTCCTGATGACGCGGGTGCGGGAGGAGGCGCTGCGCATCGGCACCCGGCGGGGCGCGCTCGTCGCCCTCGCAGCCACCGGCGGCGTCATCACGTCAGCCGGGCTCGTCCTCGCGGGCACCTTTGCCGCGCTGGCGACCCTGCCGATCGTCTTCCTGGCCGAGCTCGGGTTCGCGGTCGCCTTCGGCGTGCTGCTCGACACGATCATCGTCCGGTCGGTGCTCGTGACGGCGCTCAACCTCGACCTCGGCCGGTGGATGTGGTGGCCGAGCGCGCTGTGGAAGACCGACGGGCCGGGGCCGGGGCACCTCCCCGACGCGGAGCATCCCGCCGAGCCGGTCGCGCCCACCGGGCCGCCCGAGCACAGGGCGTAGGGGTCTGCGGACGCCCTCCCTCCGTGCGATGGAGGGCGTCCGCCCACCTAGACTGGCCCGTTGTGAGCACCGAACGAAGCAGCGTCCCGGCCAAGCCCGTCCTCGAGGGTCTCGAAGCGACCTGGTCGTCGCGGTGGGCCGAGCAGGGCACCTACACCTTCGACCGGTCGAGGACGCGCGACGAGATCTACTCGATCGACACGCCTCCCCCGACGGTGTCGGGCTCGCTGCACGTCGGCCACGTGTTCTCGTACACGCACACCGACCTGATCGCGCGCTACCAGCGCATGCGGGGCAAGGAGGTCTTCTACCCCATGGGCTGGGACGACAACGGCCTGCCCACCGAGCGCCGGGTCCAGAACTTCTTCGGCGTCCGCTGCGACCCGACCCTGCCCTACGACGCCGACTTCGTCCGGCCCGCCGAGCCGGACCCGAAGAAGCAGGTCCCGATCAGCCGGCGCAACTTCATCGAGCTCTGCAACGAGCTGGTCGTCGAGGACGAGAAGGTCTTCGAGCAGCTGTGGCGCACGCTGGGCCTGAGCGTCGACTGGTCGCAGACCTACACGACGATTGGCGACCACGCCCAGGTCGTCTCGCAGCGGGCCTTCCTGCGCAACGTCGGCCGCGGCGAGGCCTACACCCAGGACGCCCCGACGCTGTGGGACGTGACGTTCCAGACCGCCGTGGCCCAGGCCGAGCTCGAGGCGCGCGACTACCCCGGCGCCTACCACCGCGTGGCGTACCACTTCTCCGACGGCTCCACCCATCACGTCGAGACGACGCGGCCCGAGCTGACCCCGGCGGCCGTCGCGATCATCGCCCACCCCGAGGACGAGCGGTACCAGCACCTGTTCGGCACCACCGCCACATCGCCGATCTTCGGCGTCGAGGTGCCCGTCATCGCCAGCACGCTCGCCGACCCCGAGAAGGGCTCGGGCATCGTGCACTGCTGCACGTTCGGTGACCTGACCGACGTCCAGTGGTGGCGCGAGTTCCAGCTACCGAACCGCACCGTGATCGGTCGCGACGGTCGCATCCTGCGCGAGGTCCCCGAGTGGATCGCGACCGACGCGGGTCGCCAGCTGTTCGGCGAGCTCGCCGGCAAGACGACCTTCTCGGCCCGCGAGGCCATCGTCGCCGCACTGGTCGACAGCGGTGACCTCGACGGTGAGCCCACCCCCACGCAGCGCGTCGCCAACTTCTACGAGAAGGGCGACAAGCCCTTGGAGATCGTCTCGACCCGCCAGTGGTACATCCGCAACGGCGGCCGCGACGCCGACCTCCGCACCGCCCTCGTGGCACGTGGCGACGAGATCACGTGGGTCCCGCCGTACATGCAGTCGCGCCTGACCAACTGGATCGAGGGCCTCAACGGCGACTGGCTCGTCAGCCGTCAGCGATTCTTCGGCATCCCCTTCCCGGTCTGGTACCGCCTCGACGCCGACAGCGAGCCCGACTACGACGACCCGATCTTCGCCGCGGAGGACACCCTGCCGGTCGATCCCGCGTCCCAGACCCCACCCGGCTTCGACGAGTCGCAGCGCGGCCAGGCCGGCGGCTTCGTGGCCGATCCCGACGTCCTCGACACGTGGGCGACGTCGTCGCTCACCCCGCAGCTCGTCTGCGGCTGGGAGCGCGATCCCGACCTGTTCGCCCGGACGTTCCCGATGGACCTGCGGCCGCAGGCCCACGACATCATCCGCACCTGGCTGTTCTCGTCGGTCGTCCGATCGCACCAGGAGTTCGGGACGGCGCCGTGGAGCCACGCGTCGATCTCCGGCTTCGTGGTGGACCCCGACCGCAAGAAGATGAGCAAGTCGGTCGGCAACGTGGTCGTTCCCGACGCGATCCTCGCGACCTACGGCGCCGACGCCGTCCGCTGGCGAGCCGCGGGCGCCCGTCCGGGCGCCGACTCGCCGTTCGACGAGCAGCAGATGAAGGTCGGCCGCCGTCTCGCCATGAAGGTGCTCAACGCCAGCAAGTTCGTGCTCGCTCCCGAGGAGCAGTACGGCCTGGGCGCCGACGCGTCCCACCTCGACCCGTCCCGCGTGACGGAGCCGATCGACCTGGCCATGCTCAGCCGTCTGCGCGGCGTCGTCGACGAGGCCACGAAGGCCTTCGACGCGTACGACTACGCGACGGCGCTCGAGGTCACCGAGAAGTTCTTCTGGGACTTCTGCGACGACTACCTCGAGCTCGTCAAGGAGCGTGCCCGCCGCGACGACGCCGGCGGTGTCTCCGCCAAGGCGGCCTTCGTGCTGGCGCTGTCGGTGCAGCTGCGGCTGTTCGCGCCGTTCCTGCCGTACGTGACCGAGGAGGTCTGGTCGTGGTGGCAGGAGGGCTCGATCCACCGCGCCTCGTGGCCCTCCACCGCCGACGACCTCGCCACCGCCGAGCAGGATCCCCGCGTGCTGACGGCTGCCGCCACGGTCCTGGCCGACATCCGCGGCGCCAAGTCGGTCGCCAAGGTCAGCCAGAAGACCGAGATCGGTGCCCTCGCGATCACCGCGACGGCCGCCGACCTCGAGCGGCTGTCGCTGGCGATCCACGACGTCGCGGCTGCCGGGCGGGTGACGGCCGAGCCGACGCTGACCATCGACGAGGGTCGCGACTCGTTCCTGGTCGAGGCCACACCCGTCGTCGCTGACTGACCGCGGCCCGCGGCGACGTCATCCCCGTTGTACGTGGGTCACCGCAGACGTGATGACGTCCCGAATGGCCGGTCGGTCAGGCCAGGTGGGTGGCGGCGGCGTGACGCGCCTCCTGCGGCCCGCGAGCTTCGAGCGCGGCCTCAGCCGCTGCTCGGCAGGCCGCGAGCGAGGTTGCTGCGAGCGTCGCGCCCACCAGCGGTGCGGCCGTCGCCGCGGACGACAGTGACGTGACGCCGAGGCCCACCAGGACGCAGCCGAGCTGCGGATCGGCCGCCGCCTCGCCGCACACGCCGACCGGCTTGCCGGCAGCACGTCCGGCGTCCGCGACCCGCTGGATCAGCGTCAGCAGCGCCGGCTGCCACGGATCGGTGAGCCGGGCCAGCGAAGGGGCCATGCGGTCCGCCGCGAAGGCGTACTGGCTCAGGTCGTTCGTGCCGATCGACACGAAGTCGACGTGTCGAAGGATGCGGTCGGCCAGGAGGGCCGCGCTCGGGATCTCGATCATCACGCCTGGCACCAGGCCGCGCTCGCGCACCTTGGCGCCGAACCACTCGGCCTCGTCCTCGGTGGCGACCATCGGGGCCATGACCCAGACGGTGCCCACGGAGTCGCGAGCGGCCAGTGCGATGGCGTCGAGCTGACGGTCCATCAGGCCCTCGTCACGCAGCCCGAGCCGCATGCCCCGCACTCCCAGGGCCGGATTCGGCTCGTCCTTGATCGTCGCGAAGCTGACCGGCTTGTCCGATCCGGCGTCCAGGGTGCGGATGACGACCTTGCGGTCACCCATGGCGGTGAAGACCTCCCGGTAGATCGCGGCCTGCTCGTCGACGGTCGGCTCGACGTCGCGGTCGAGGAAGCACAGCTCCGTCCGGAAGAGCCCGACTCCCTGCACGGGGGTCGTCGCCGCCCGCACGGCGCCGGCGCCGTCCTGGACGTTGGCCAGGATGTCGACGGTGTGCCCGTCGGAGGTCGCGCCGGGGCCGCGCCACGTCGCCGCAGCCTCCCCCGCCGCGGCTGCGACGGCCGTCCGCTCGCGGGCGAGAGCGGGGTCCGGAGCGAGGATGACCTCGCCCGAGCTGCCGTCGACCAGCACGACGGTGCCCTCCGCGACGTCGTCGAGCCCCTCGGTGCCGACGACGCAGGGGATGCCGAGCTGGCGGGCGATGATCGTCGTGTGGCTCGTCGCTCCCCCCAGAGAGGTGGCGATCGCGACGATGACGCTGGCATCGAGCCCAGCGGTGTCGGCCGGCGCCAGGTCGTCGGCGCACAGCACCGACGGGGCCTCCGGGGTCGGGATGCCCGGCTCCGGCTGCCCGGTGAGCTCGGCGACGACGCGGTCACGAACGTCGCGCAGGTCGGTGACACGCTCGGCCATCAGCCCACCGGCGGCGGCGAACATCGCGCTGAGCTCCTCGATTGCCCCGATCGTCGCCGCGCACAGACCGCTGCCCTCGGTCAGGCGCTTGCGCACCAGCGCGACCAGTCCGCGATCACGTGCGAGGGACGACGTCGCCATCAGCACCTCGGCGGCAGCTCCGCTGGCGTGGCTGGCCCGTGCGGCCAACCGATCGGCGACGACGCCGGCCGCCTCGCTGAACCTCGCCGCGCCCGTCTCGGGGTCGACCGGCTCCTCGTGCGCCGGCGGCTCGGGCGTCGGCATGGGCCGGACGACTGGTCCGACTCCGATGCCCGGGACGACTCCGTTGCCGTGGAGGATGGGTGTCGGCATGGTGACTCCTTCGACGATGTGCATGGCGCATGCGGTGGCGAGCTGTGATACGCCTCACGCTGACGCTTGACTTTACACGCATTCGGACGTAAAACGATACGTAGTCGGGCACAAATCCACACACTCCCACTTTTGGGATCCGGAGCGCCCCCACCGACCCAGGAGCACCGTGTACGCCGCAGAACGCCAGCAGCTGCTCGCCGATCGACTTCGCCAGGACGGACGCCTCGCCGTCATCGACCTCGCCGACGAGCTCGCGGTGTCGAGCGAGACCATCCGCCGCGATCTCGCGATCCTCGAGCGCGACGGACTGGCCCAGCGGGTGCACGGCGGTGCCGTCTCCGCCCGGTCACGATCGGTCGTCGAGCCCGGTCTCGCGCAGCGCAGCAGCACCAACGCGGAGCAGAAGGACCGCATCGCCCGCGCCGCGGTCGCCTTCCTCCCGCCGTCGGGCGGCAGCATCGTGCTGGATGCCGGCACGACGATCAGCCTGCTGGTCGATCAGCTCCCGCTCGACCACGAGCTGACCGTCCTGACCCACGCTGTGCCCAACGCCGCCAAGCTCATCACCCTGCCGTCCGTGAGCCTGCACCTGCTGGGCGGGCGGGTCCGCGGCATCACCGCGGCAGCCGTCGGCCAGTCGACCGTCGACGCCCTCGGCTCGGTGCAGGTCGACGTCGCCTTCCTCGCCACCAACGCTGCCTCGGCGTCGCACGGCCTCAGCACCCCGGACGCCGAGGAGGCCGCCGTCAAGCGTGCGCTCGCCGCCGCGGCCCGCTCCGTCGTCGCCGTGTTCGACTCGTCGAAGCTCACCGTCGAGCACGTGTTCTCGTTCGCGTCCTACGACGACCTCGACGTCGTCGTCACCGACACGGACGCCCGGCCCGAAGACGTCGAGGCGCTGCGCGCGCACGGCGTCGAGGTGGTGCTCGCATGATCGTGACCCTGACCCCCAACCCCAGCATCGACCGCACGATCGAGCTGACCGAGGCGCTCGAGCGCGGCGGGGTCATGCGCTCGGCGTCGACCGGCGACGAGGCCGGCGGCAAGGGCGTCAACGTGGCCCAGGTCGTCAGGCACGCCGGTCACCTCGCGGTCGCGGTGCTCCCCGGCGATCACGACGACCCGCTGCTGTCACGCCTGCGCGAGCTGCGCGTCACCCACCGTGCCGTGCCGACCGGGCTCCCGTCCAGGGTCAACCTGACCCTCACCGAGCCGGACGGCACGACCACGAAGATCAACGCCCCCGGTCCGCGGCTGTCGGCGCCGACGCTGGGGCAGCTGGTGCACGAGCTGGCACGGGAGGCCGTGGGCGCACGCTGGGCCGTCCTCAGCGGATCGCTCCCGCCCGGCGCCGGGCCCGACTGGTACGCGGACGTCGTCGACGCGATCGACGGCCCCATGATCGCGCTCGACACGTCGGGAGAGCCGATGCGGGCCACCCTCGACCGGGTGGCCGGTCGGGTCGACGTCATCAAGCCCAACTCCGACGAGCTCGGCGAGCTGCTCGGTGTCGACCCAGCGGTCTTCGAGGGAGACCCCGTCGGGGCGCGCGCGGCGGCAGCGTCGCTCCTCGACCGCGGTGTCGGGGCGATCCTGCTGACCCTCGGCAGCCGGGGAGCGCTGCTGCTGACCGCGGAGGGCACCTGGACTGCCAAGGCGCCACGCATCACCGCCCGCAGCACGGTCGGCGCCGGCGACTCGGCGCTCGCCGGCTACCTCGTGGGCGCGCTCGAGAGCCGTCCGCCCGCCGACTGCCTCGCCCTGGCGGTCGCGTACGGCAGCGCCGCGGCCTCCCTCCCGGGGTCGACCATGCCGGGACCGGGCGATCTTCCGCCGCTCCCTGAGGTCACCCGGGTGCTCTGAGCCTTCCTCAGAGAGTTCGGAAGGTGATGCCGGCCTGCTGCAGCCGGGTGATCAGCGCATCGCCCATCGCGACGGCCGTCGTGGTCTGGCCGCTGATGGCCGGCAGGTCGTCGAAGGCCAGGCAGAGCGCGGACTCGCTCAGCATCTTGGCCGTCTCGGTGTAGCCGGGGTCGCCGCCGCTGACCTCTGTGGTGACGGTCCGGCCGCCGCCCTCGGCGACGATGCGGAGCGAGAACCATGACTTCGCGCGCTTCTCGTCGTCGGGTCCGTCGCCCTGCGACTTGAGCTTGAGCAGCAGCGCCCGCGTCGGCGGCAGCTGGGCACCTGCGAGCAGCACTCCGCCGCCCAGCAGGGTGCCGGCGAGCATCGGAAGCTTCTTGAACTGTGCGAAGTGCGAGTAGCTGAAGTCCGGACCGTAGCGGTCGAGTGACCGGGCTGAGCGCAGGACGATCTGTGGGTCGATCGTCGGCAACGGCAGGGCCCAGCCCTGCCCACCCGCACCACGGCCGAGCTTGCCGCCGCCACGGATGCGGCGACCGGCGGGACGTTGCTCGCGCTTCTTGCGCTCGGCCGCCGTCCTCGCGGACTGCCGGATGCGGGAGAAGGCTCCGATCGCCGAGTGGTAGGTGCCGCCCGACGCCGTCCCGCCCGCGCGGATGTAGCCCTTGACGTCGAGCGGGACGCCCTCCGGCATCTGCTCGACCGTGTAGAGCACGCCCAGGTCGTAGGGGATGGAGTCGAAGCCGCAGGCGTGGATCAGCCGGGCGCCGGTCCGCTGCGCGACGGCGTGGTACTTCAGCCACATCTGGTCGACGAACTCCGGCTCGCCGGTCAGGTCGACGTAGGCGATGCCCGCCTCTGCCGCCGCCTTGAC
The DNA here is from genome assembly GCA_046598255.1 of Aeromicrobium sp. Classification (GTDB taxonomy): domain Bacteria; phylum Actinomycetota; class Actinomycetes; order Propionibacteriales; family Nocardioidaceae; genus Aeromicrobium. Next base: position 16,241 of record JBKJIW010000006.1, read on the forward strand.
GACGGGCTCGCCGAGCTGCACGTAGGGCCCGACCGTGGTGATCAGGACGCGGGTGCCGCCTGCCAGGGCGGCCAGCGAGTCGGCGTTGCCGGTCTCGGCGGAGATGATCTCGGGACGGATGCCGCCGAGGGCGTCGATGCGGTCGGCGACCGCCTCGAGCTTGGCCAGGTTGCGACCGGCGATCGCCCAGGTCGCGCCCGCGGGCAGGTGGGTGCCGAGGTAGTCGGCGGTGAGTCCGCCCGTGAATCCGGTGGCGCCCAGCAGGGCGATGTCGACAGAGGTCATACCGCCAACCTACCCGGCGGTGGCCTCGGCGGACCCTACGAAGCCTTCTTGGCAGCCTCGTCGTGCGTGAGGATCTGGGGCCCCTCTTCGCCGGCCACCGTGGCCGCGTTGACGATGACCTTGGCGACGTCGTCCCGGCTCGGGATCTCGTACATCACCGGCTCGAGGACGGCCTCGATGATCGACCGGAGACCGCGAGCACCCGTGCCGCGCGCGAGAGCCAGGTCGGCCATCGCCTCGCTGGCGTCCTGGCTGAACTCGAGCTCGACACCGTCGATCTCGAACAGGCGGACGTACTGCTTGGTCAGGGCGTTGCGCGGCTGCGTGAGGATCGCGACGAGCGCGTCCTTGTCGAGGTTGTCGACAGCCGCGATGACCGGGAGGCGGCCGATGAACTCCGGGATCAACCCGAACTTCAGGAGGTCCTCGGGCAGCACCTTGGAGTAGAGCTTGTGGGGCTCGGCCTTGGTGCCGATGTCCTGCTGCGCGGCGCTGAAGCCCAGCGCCATCTTGCCGCTGCGCTGCTCGATGATCTGGTCGAGACCGGCGAAGGCACCACCGACGATGAACAGCACGTTGGTGGTGTCGATCTGGATGAACTCCTGGTGGGGGTGCTTGCGACCACCCTGCGGCGGCACCGAGGCCATCGTGCCCTCGAGGATCTTGAGCAGCGCCTGCTGGACGCCCTCGCCGGACACGTCACGAGTGATCGACGGGTTCTCGCTCTTGCGCGAGATCTTGTCGACCTCGTCGATGTAGATGATGCCGGTCTCGGCCTTCTTGACGTCGTAGTCGGCCGCCTGGATCAGCTTGAGGAGGATGTTCTCGACGTCCTCACCGACGTATCCGGCCTCAGTCAGGGCGGTGGCGTCGGCGATCGCGAACGGTACGTTGAGCATGCGGGCCAGCGTCTGAGCGAGGTAGGTCTTGCCGCATCCGGTCGGTCCGACCATCAGGATGTTGGACTTGGCCAGCTCGACCTGGTCGTCCTTGCCGCGACCGGTGGCCGCCTGCGCCTGGACACGCTTGTAGTGGTTGTAGACCGCGACCGCGAGGGACTTCTTGGCCCCTTCCTGACCGATCACGTAGCCGTTGAGGAAGTCGTAGATCTCCTGCGGCTTGGGCAGCTCGCCCAGGCTGAGCTCGGCACCTTCGGCGAGCTCCTCCTCGATGATCTCGTTGCAGAGGTCGATGCACTCGTCGCAGATGTAGACACCCGGACCCGCGATGAGCTTCTTGACCTGCTTCTGGCTCTTTCCGCAGAAAGAACACTTGAGCAGATCGGCGGTCTCGCCAATGCGTGCCATGGGCTCCCTTTCCTACCTCAACGCAGCGTTCGTGAGGGCTGTCTGCACGAATGCTGTCCTGCCGGGCCCGAGACGTGACCGGGACGACGTGGTCTCCACCGTAGCGGCGAAAAGGCTCATCGTCTCGGCCACGCACCGAATGACGTGGTGCTTGTTGCCCCGGATCAGGACCCGGGGCGACGATCAGATCGCGGGCGTCTTGAGGGTGTTGAGGACCTCGTCGACGAGGCCGTACTCGACGGCCTGCTGGGCGGTCAGGATCTTGTCGCGGTCGACGTCCTTGCTGACCTCTTCGATCGACTTGCCGGTCGCGTCGGCGATCATCTTCTCCATCAGCGCGCGCATCCGGAAGATCTCGTTGGCCTGGATCTCCAGGTCGGAGATCTGGCCGCCGGTGCCCTCGGTGTACGGCTGGTGGATGAGGATGCGGCTGTTCGGCAGCGCCAGCCGCTTGCCGGGCGTGCCCGCGGCCAGCAGGATCGCGGCGGCCGAGGCGGCCTGTCCCAGGCACAGCGTCTGCACGTCGGGCTTGATGTAACGGATCGTGTCGTAGATCGCCGTCAGCGCGGTGAACGACCCACCGGGCGAGTTGATGTAGATGCTGATGTCACGATCGGGGTCCATCGCCTGCAGGCTCATGAGCTGGGCCATGACCGCGTTGGCGACGTCGTCGCTGATCGGGGTGCCCAGCATGATGATGCGGTCCTCGAAGAGCTTGGTGTAGGGGTCGATGCGACGGAAGCCGTAGCTGGTGCGCTCTTCCCACTGGGGGATGTAGTAGCTCATGAACTGAGATCTCCTGCGCTCTTGACGACGTGGTCGATGAGGCCGTACTCCTTGGCCTGTTCGGGCGTGAACCAGCGATCGCGGTCGGAGTCGAGCTCGATCTGCTCGACCGTCTGGCCGCTGTGCACCGACTGCAGCTGGTTGAGCTGCTTCTTGAGCAGGATGCTCTGCTCGGCCTGGATCTTGATGTCGGACGCGGAGCCGCCGATGCCGCCGGAGGGCTGGTGCATCATGATGCGCGCGTGCGGGAGGGCGTAGCGCTTGCCCGCCGTGCCGGCCGCCAGCAGGAACTGGCCCATCGACGCGGCCAGGCCCATGCCGAACGTCGCGACGTCGTTGGAGATGAACTGCATCGTGTCGTAGATGGCCATGCCGGCGTCGACGGAGCCGCCCGGTGAGTTGATGTAGAGGAAGATGTCGGCCTCCGGATCCTCTGCGTTGAGCAGCAGCATCTGGGCGGCGATCGCGTTGGAGTTGGAGTCGCGGACCTCGGACCCGAGAAACACGATGCGCTCCTTCAGGAGGCGCTGGTAGATGTGTCCGTCGAGATCCGAGGGGCCGGCCTCGCCGGCCATCCTCGGCGACAGTGGGCTGGAGCTGTCAGATGTGTTCACGCCCTCAAACCTAGACGGGACGAGGGTCGAACACACGCCAAAACACGGCTGTTCGCTGATGGCATACGCATACCTCCCCACCGCTGACGGGTCACTTCTTACGCGGTGACGGGTCACTTCTTGCGCGGTGACGGGTCACGCTCCACGTCACGACTGACGACAAGTGACCCGTGACGGGTCAACAAGTGACCCGTCAGCGTGAGGGGTCAGAGGGTGAAGGCATCGCGGAAGGCGTCGAGGGCGCGGTCGCTGCCCGCGGTGGACGGGTCGATCGCGAAGGCCTCCATCGCGACGACGCCGTCGTAGCCGGCATCGGCCAGCGCTCGGGCCACGAACGACCAGCGCACCTCCCCCGTGCCCGGCTCGCACCGGCCCGGGACGTCCGCGACCTGCACCTCACCGATGTGCGGCGCGGCGCGCCGGATGAGCTCGACGAGGTTACCCTCGCCGATCTGTGCGTGGTAGAGATCCAGGTTCATCCTCAGGTGCGGGCTGTCGACCGCGGCCACCAGCGCCAACGTGTCGGCGGCCCTCGCGAACGGGGTGCCCGGGTGGTCGACCTCGGTGTTGAGGTTCTCCAGCACGAACGTCACGCCGTGGGTCTGCCCCAGCTCGGCGAGCCGCGCCAGCGTCCGCTCCGCCGCCAGCCACATGTCGCCCGTCACGACCTCGACCGGACGGACGGGGATGCCCCCGTCGCCGAGCCCCGTGCCGTGCAGGTTCAGCGACGGGGAGCCGATTGCCTGCGCGAACGGGATCGACTGCTCGGCGGTGCGCAACAGGTCGTCGGCCCCCTCAGGAGTGATGAGGTCGCCCGTGACGTAGCCGGTCATCGACGTGAACCGCGCACCGGTCGCGACGAGCGCGGCGGCGTCCTTCTGCGTCCAGTCCCAGATCTCCGCGGCGAAGCCGGCTGCGTGGATGCGCTCGATCCGCTCGAGGTGCGCCAGGTCGGTGTAGACCATCTCGGAGCAGACGGCGAGCTCAAACGTCATCGTGCGACCTCCGCCCGGCCACCGGACGTCATCGAGTCGATGCAGGCCTGGGCGATCGCGAAGGCCGCGAAGGCGTCGTCGCCGGTGACCGACGGCGCGCGTCCCTGCTGGACGGCTTGCGCGAACTCGGCGAGCTCGCTGGTGTAGGCGTCGATCATCAGGTCGGTGTCGCTGTGCGACGTCGGGGCCAACCGGCCGTCCTCGGTGTGCAGGCGCAGGGACGACTGGGCGCCCTCACCCATCGTCACCATGCCCTCGGACCCGAGGACCTCTCCACGCACGTCGTACCCGTACGTCGCGGCGAAGCTCGCCTCGGCCGTGGCGATCGCGCCGTTGTCGTAGCGGATGACCACGGTGGCATGGTCAAGCAGCGTCGCGTGGCCGGGGGACGTCAGTGAGTCGGCGGTGGCGACGACGTCGACGGCGTGCGCGCCCGGGTTGAGCCAGTTGAGCGTGTCGAAGTCATGGATCAGCGTCTGGGTGAAGATCGTCCACGGCGGGACCGCGTCGGGGTCGGACGGGCCGCTCCCCGGGTCGCGGGTCAGCGAGCGGAGCTGACGGACGCTCCCGAGTCGTCCGGTCGTGATGGCCTCGCGCGCGGCCACGAACTCGCGCGCGAAGCGCCGGTTGAAGCCGACCTGGAACGCGACTCCCGCCGCGGCCGTCGCGCTGCGGGCCGCATCGATCTCGTCGAGCGTCATGCCGGCGGGCTTCTCGCTGAACACGTGCTTGCCTGCCTCTGCCGCGGCCACGATCAGCGCGGCGTGGGCGACCGACGACGCGGCGATGACCACGGCGTCGACGTCGTCGGCGGCGAGCACGTCCTCGACGGACGTCTCGCCGCGCGCGCCGCGCGGCTCGGCGAGGTCGGCGGCGACACCCGGGCGGGGATCGGCGACGGCGACGAGGACGGCTTCGGGGACCCGACGGGAGATGACGTCGGCGTGCGAGGCGCCGATGCGACCGGCGCCGATCAGCCCGATGCGGACGGGGATGGTGGACATAGGGTGCTCCTGACAACTAGAACGTTCTAGGTAGCCAACGATAGACTGCCCCGAGGCAGGCGGTCAACCGACCGCCGACCGTCCCGAGCAGCGAGGAGCAGACCCGTGCCGCCACCCGTCGGGCCAGGCCCCGGAGCCTCCCGGCCGACCCTCGCCGACGTCGCCCGCGAGGCCGGCGTGTCGACCGCTCTCGTGTCGATCGTGATGCGCGACGTCCCGGGCGCCAGCGACGCGACCCGCGCTCGGGTGAGGGGCGTCGCCGACGCGATGGGATACGTCCGCGACGAGCGGGCCCGCAAGCTGCGACAGTCCAGCTCCCGCCTCATCGGTGTCACCTTCGACCTGCAGCAGGCCTTCCACGGCGACCTCGTCGAGCACCTGTACACCGCTGCGGCCGCTCGCGGCTACGACCTGGCGATCAGCGCGGTCGCTCCGAGCCGCGGCGAGGACGTCGCGTTCCAGGCCCTGCTGCGTGAGCGCTGCGAGGTCGCGGTGCTGCTCGGCTCGAGCCTGTCCGACGCCGACCTGGCTGCGGCGGCCACCCGCGTGCCGCTGCTGCTCGTGGCCCGTCGCAGCGAGGTTGCGGGCATCTCGTCGGTGCACAGCGACGACGCCCTGGGCATCGGCCTCGCGGTCGACCACCTCGTCGCGCTGGGCCACCGACGACTCGTCCACGTCGACGGTGGTGACGCTCCGGGCGCCGACGACCGCCGCCGCGGCTTCGCCCTCGCCACGGCACGCCACGGCCTGCCGTCGCTGGTCGTGCCCGGCGGCCCGACCGAGCACGACGGCGCCCGGGCCATGGCCGACGTGCTCGACTCCCCCGCACCTCCCACCGCGGTGGTGGCGTTCAACGACCGGTGCGCCGCCGGCGTCCTCGACCTGCTGGTGCGCAGGCACCTCGACGTGCCGGACCAGATCTCCGTGATCGGCTACGACGACTCACGGCTGGCCGTCGGCCCGCACGCCCAGATGTCGACGATCTCGCAGAACGCCGTCGAGATGGCCGAGGCTGCCGTCGCCGGCGCCGTCGACCTGCTCGCCGGCGGAGAGCCCCACGAGCTCGTCCTCACGCCGCACCTGGTCGCGCGCAGCACGACGGGGCCGCCGACGTCGACTCAGGCGTAGAGAGCCGGCCGGTCCCTCAGCACGACGGACTCGCGCGCGCCCGAGGTGAGCGAGGCGACACCCGCCTCGGCGACCGCGTTGGCGACGTAGCCGTCCCAGGCGCTGGGCCCGGTCGTCGTGCCGCTGAGTGCCTGGTCGGCCCACATCGACAGCTCGATGCGGTAAGCCTCGGAGAAGTGCGCCACGAAGTCGTCGCGCACCGGCACGCCGTCGACGCCTGCGACACGGGTGCTGACCGGTGACGACGGCACGAGCGACGATGTGCCCCTCGAGCCGACGACCTCGCACCGCACGTCGTAGCCGTAGCCCGCGTTGACGAAGACCTCGGCCGTGACCATGACTCCCCCGCGCGTCCAGATCGTCGCGAGCTGCGGGTCGCGGAAGCCGCGGGCGATCGGCGACTCGACCCGGATCGCCGAGATCTCGTCGTCGAGCAGCCACGGGATCGTGTCGAGCTCATGGATCATCGACCCGGTGATCAGACCGGCGTCGTCGGTGCTGGTGCTGCTCGATGCGTTGCGGTGGATCGCGTGGACGAGCTTGACGTCACCCACGGTGCCGTCGGTGATCGTGCGCTTGAGCGCAGTGAACCCCGGGTCGTAGCGCCGCATGAAGCCGACCTGCAGCAGGCGTTGCCCACCGGCCACCTCGGCCTCGACCACGCCGTACGCCTCGTCGGCCGTGACCGCCAAGGGCTTCTCGCACAGCACCTGCTTGCCCGCCGCCAGACAGGCTCGGACGAGCGCGGCGTGCGTGCGGTCGGGGGACGCGATGATGACCGCGTCGACCGCGGACGAGTCGATCAGCTGCTCCGCCGAGCCCACCACGTCCGCGCCGACCGGCGACGCCGCAGCGTAGGCGGTGTCGCGGTTGAAGTCGTACACCGCCGACACGCGCGCCGACGGCACGCTCGACGAGATGGTCCGGATGTGGTCGGCGCCCATCGCACCGGCCCCGATGACTCCTACCCTGAGACTCACAGCCTGACCCACTTTCGTTCGTTGGCTGACTCGATCATGGCGTCCACGGTCCGGGCGGCGACCAGCGCGTCCTGGATCGTGGCCCCGACCGGCTTGCCCGTCGCGATCGACTCGACGAGGCGGCGGGCCTCGATGACCTTCAGGTCGTCGAATCCCATGTGGTTGTTGGCCCCGGGCTGGAAGGCTCCGAGCTCGCCGTCACCGGGGGCGGCGAAGCGGGTCGTGAAGAACGCGTTCTGGTAGTCCTGGTCGAGGCAGACCTGCAGCTCGTTCATCCGGCGAAAGTCCCACGACAGGGCGCCCTCGGTGCCGTGCACCTCGATGCCGTATCGGTTCTGTTCCCCGACCGCGGCGCGGCTCGACTCCAGGATGCCGCGGGAACCGTCGGCGAACCGCAGCAGCGCGTTGACGTAGTCCTCGTTCTCGACATCGCCCATCGTGCCGGCGCCTCGCTCGTAGTGCATCGCTCCCGGGCGGGCCTCCGGCCGCTGCTCGATGAACGTCGCCCGATCGACCACGAGCTCGTCGATCGGCGCGACGACGTGACGAGCCAGGTCGGCCGCGTGACTGACGAGGTCCCCGAGCACGCCGCTGCCGGCGAACTCGTTGCGAAACCGCCACGACAGCGCACCGTCGGGATGTGCCGCGTAGTCGGAGATGAAGCGGACCGTGGTGTGCTCGACGCGTCCGATGCGGCCAGCCGCGACGAGGTCGCGGGCCAGCTCGACAGCCGGGACGTTGCGGTAGTTGAACCCCGCTGCCGCCTGCACGCCGGACGCCTCGACCGCCGCGACGATCTCGGCCGTCTCGCCGGCGTTGCGTCCGGCCGGCTTCTCCACCCACAGGTGCTTGCCGGCCTCAGCTGCCGCGACCGCGACGTCGCGGTGGATGAAGTTCGGCCCCGTGACGCACACCAGGTCGATGTCGTCGCGGGTGACGAGCTCACGCCAGTCGCTCAGCTGGTGCTCGAAGCCGTACGCCGCGGCGGCCCGAGCCGTCCGGTCGTCGGTGGCGGTGTCGGCCACCGCGACCAGACGGGGACGCAGCGGCGCGTCGGTGTAGTGCTGGGTCAGGCGGGTCAGCGCACGGGCGTGCACCTGACCCATCCACCCCAGGCCGACGATGCCGACCCGGAGCTCGCGATCTCTCACGTGACGTCTGCCTTCATCTCCTGGGCGATCGTCGAGTCGGCACCCATGGCCTTCTCCAGCTCGTGCGCGAGCGACTCCAGCTCGGCGCCACCGGCCATCATCGACGTCAGCTCCTCGAGCGTCATCTCCGACTTGGGGAAGTCGCCCATGCTCTTTCCACGGCGCAGCAGCATGAAGCGGTCGCCCACGGGATAGGCGTGGTGCGGGTTGTGGGTGATGAACACGACCCCGAGGCCACGGTCACGCGCCTTGGCGATGTACTTCAGCACGACGCCTGACTGCTTGACGCCCAGCGCGGCCGTCGGCTCGTCGAGGATCAGGACGCGGGCACCGAAGTAGACCGCGCGGGCGATCGCCACGCACTGCCGCTCACCGCCGGACAGCGTGCCGATCGGCTGCTCGACGTCACGCAGGTCGATGCCCATCGCGGAGAGCTCGCTCTTGGTGATGCGCTTCATCTCGTCGACGTCGAGCTTCTTGAACGGGCCGACGCCCTTCGTGATCTCGCTGCCGAGGAAGAAGTTTCGCCAGACCGGCATGAGCGGGACGACCGCGAGGTCCTGGTAGACCGTCGCGATGCCCAGCTCGAGCGCGGCGCGCGGGCTCGACAGCGTCGTGGCCTCGCCGTCGATCAGCAGCTGGCCGTCGCTGTGCTCGTGGGCACCGGCGAGGATCTTGATGAAGGTCGACTTTCCAGCGCCGTTGTCGCCGAGCACGCAGGTGACCTCACCGGCGCGGACCGACGTCGAGACGTCGCTCAGGGCGATGATGTTGCCGTAGCGCTTGCCGATGTCACGGACCTCGATGACGGCGGTGCCACGGGCGGCGGGCACCGAGGTGCGCATCGCGTCGGTGGTTGCCGGCCCCGTCGCGGGGGTGGACTGTTCGGGTGTGCTGGTCATCGTGCCGTCTCCGCTCGCTTGCGAACCCATTCGTTGAGGAGCACCGCTCCCAGGAGCATGACGCCGAGGAACGCCTTGAGCCAGTTGTTGTCCCAGCCCGAGTAGACGATGCCTTGGTTGACCATGCCGTAGATCAGGGCGCCGAGGGCGGCGCCGATCGCCGAGCCGTATCCCCCGGTCATGAGGCAGCCACCGACCACGGCGCAGATGATGTAGATGAACTCCTGGCCGACGCCGGTGTTGCTCTGCACGGTCGACGTCGTGAACAGCAGGAGCGTGCCGACGAGCCAGCCGGCGCCTGCGGTCGTCATGAACAGGCCGACCTTGGTCTTGAAGACCGGCACGCCGATCTGGCGCGCGGCCGTCTGCTGGCCGCCGACCGAGAAGATCCAGTTGCCGGTACGGGTCCGTAGCAGCACCCAGGTGGCGATGGCCGTGACGGCGATCCACCAGAAGATCGAGGCGTAGACCAGGCCGCCACCGACGTCGACGGCCGAGCCGAAGACCTTCTTGGCGGAGTCGTAGTAGGGCACGTCGGACATGCCCTGGATCGCGACCTGGCCGATCAGTGCCTTCGTGCCGGCGAGGTCGATGCCCTGCAGCACGAAGAACGTGCCCAGAGTGACGATGAAGCTCGGTAGCCCCGTCTTCATGACGAGCACCCCGTTGACGAAGCCGACGAAGAGGGCGAGAGCCAGTGACACGACGATCGCCGCCCAGATGTTGAGCCCGTACTCGGTCGTCAGCACGCCGACGATCAGCCCGGTGAAGCCCGTCATGGCACCGGCCGACAGGTCGAACTCGCCACCGATCATCAGCAGCGCCACGGCCACGGCCATGATGCCGATCGTCGAGGCTCCGCGGAGCCAGGTGCTGGCACCCGGCGCGGTCGCGAAGACGCTGGTCGTGGCGGCGAAGAAGACGAAGATCACGACGGCTGCGACGAGCGCACCGATCTCCGGTCGTTTCAAGAGCTTGGTGACGGTCGACGTGCGCGCGATGCGCTCGTCCGTCCCTACTGCGGCGGTGGTCATGGTGGGTGCTCCCTGGGTGGGGTGAAGACCTGTGGGGTTGAAAGTCGGGGGTGAGGGGAAGGTGGAGGGGTGCTGTGACCCGCGGGGCCCGGTGGTGCCGGGCCCCGCGGCTCAGGTCAGCGAGTTCCGTTCGCGGCGAACTTCAGGACCGCGTCGGCGTTCTCCTTGGTGATGAAGGCCGGGCCCGAGTTGATCGGCTGGCCGCCTCCGATGTCGTTGCCGTTGACCGACTTCAGGTACAGGCCGGTGACGCCCATGAATCCCTGGACGTACGGCTGCTGGTCGACGGCGAACAGGATCGTGCCGGCCTGGATGTCCTTGATGACGTCCTCCGACAGGTCGAACGTGCCGACCTTGGCGCTGCTGCCGGAGTCCTTGACCGCGGCGACGGCGTCGATCGCGTACTGGCCACCGAGGGTGATGACCGAGTCGATCGACGTGTCGGCCTGCAGCTTCGACGTGATCGTGGCCTGGACGGCGTTGTCGTCCGTGCCGTCGACCTGGAGGTTCTCGACGTTGCCGCCCGACGTCTTGGCGATCGCTGCGCACCGCTCCTCGAGACCGACGTTGCCGGCCTCCTGGATCACGCAGACGGTGTTCTTGAGGCCCTCGGTCTTGAGGCGCTCGCCGACGGCCTCGCCGGCAATCGTCTCGGTCTGGCCGATGTGCGTGATGGCGCCGAACTCCTTGAACTTGTCGACACCGGAGTTGATCGTGATGACGGGGACGCCAGCGGCGACGGCCTTCTTGACGCTGTCCTCGATGCCGTCGGGGTTGGCCATCGAGACGACGATGCCGTCGACCTTGTCGGCGACCGCGCCGTCGATGAGCTGCGACTGCTTGGCCGGGTCGGCGTCCGAGCTGTACTCGACCTTGACGCCGTAGTCCTTGCCAGCCTGCTCGGCACCGGACTTGACCCGGTCCCAGAACGCGTCGCCGGGGGCGCCGTGCGTGACGACCGCGTAGGTGAAGTCCTTGGACGCGGTGTCGGCCGTCCCGCTGTCGCTGCCGGTCCCGCTGCACGCGGCCAGGAGTGCGCCGGTGGCGACGATGGCGCCGACGATGGTGATTCTCTTCATGATGGGTGTTCCTGTCTTATGGGTGGTCCCGGCGTCAGAAAGGGTGGGGCTAGTGTGCCGTCGGGAAATTCAGTTGGGCGAGGCTTTCCTCACTGACGTGAGGCCACCTGGAGGTGACGACCTTCGCCTGCGTGTAGAACCTCACGCCCTCGGGACCATGGATGTGGTGGTCGCCGAAGAGTGAGTCCTTCCAGCCTCCGAAGGAGTGGAAGGCCATCGGGACAGGGACCGGCACGTTGATGCCGATCATGCCCACGTGGACCTTCCTCTGGAAGGTACGTGCCACCTCACCCGAGGAAGTGAACACTGCTGTGCCGTTGCCGTACGGGTTCTTGTTGATGAGCTCGATCGCGGCATCCAGCGTCGGAACCCGTAGCACGGTGAGCACGGGTCCGAAGATCTCGTCGGTGTAGACCGACATGTCGGTGGTGACGTCGTCCAGGAGCGAGGGGCCCACGAAGAAGCCCTCCTCGAGTCCCTCGACGACGAGGGCGCGGCCGTCGACGACGACCGTCGCGCCGGCCGCCTCGCCCTGGCCGATGTAGTCGACGATGCGGTCGCGGGAGGCCTTCGTGACGACGGGCCCCATCTCGGCGTCCGGGTCGGTGCCCACAGAGACCTTGAGGTCGGTCGACCGCTCGCGGATCTTCTCGACGAGGGTGTCGGCGGCGGGGCCGACGGCGACGACGGCGGAGATCGCCATGCAACGCTGCCCAGCCGAGCCGTAGCCGGCGGCGACGATGTGGTCGGCGGCGAAGTCGAGGTCGGCGTCGGGCATCACGACGGCGTGGTTCTTGGCGCCGCCGAGGGCCTGCACGCGCTTGCCGGTGCGGCTCGCGTTCTCGTGGACGTACTTCGCGATGGGCGTCGAGCCGACGAACGAGACACCGGCGATGTCGGCGTGCTCGAGGATCGCGTCGACCGCGACCTTGTCACCGTGGACGACGTTGAAGACGCCGTCGGGAAGCCCCGCCTCGGTGTAGAGCCGGGCGACCAGGTCGGACGCTCCCGGCACTCGCTCGGACGGCTTGAGGATGAACGTGTTGCCGGTCGCGATCGCCACGGGATGCATCCACAGCGGCACCATGATCGGGAAGTTGAACGGCGTGATGCCGGCGACGACGCCGATCGGCTGGCGGAACGTGTGCGAGTCGACGCCGCCGGAGACGCTGTCGCTGTACTCGCCCTTGAGCAGCTGCGGGATGCCGGCCGCGAACTCCACGACCTCTCGGCCGCGGACGACCTCGCCCTTCGCGTCGTCGATCGTCTTGCCGTGCTCGGAGCTGATGATCGCCGCGAGCTCGTCCTCGTGCTCGACGAGCAGCTGGCGGAAGTCGAACATGACGCGCGAGCGCGCCGTCACCGACGTCTCGCTCCAGGTCTGGAAGGCCTTCAGAGACGAGGCCACGGCGACGTCGACGTCGGCTGCCGTGGCGAGCCGCACCTGCGACTTCGCGATGCCGCGCGCCGGGTCGTAGACGTCGCCGAAGCGGTCGCTCTCGCCGGCGAAGCTGGAGCCGTCGATGTAGTGGTCGTACTGGGTCATCGGTCGTCCTTCTGGGTGGATTCAGTCTCGGTGTCGGTGGCCGGTGTCAGATAGGTGCGCTGGTGGGTCTTGTGGGCTTCGTAGGTCACGCGGGCCTGCCGGGTCGACTCCAGCGCGGAGACCTCGGAGACCGGCACGTCCCACCAGGCGGGGCTGTCGGGTGCCGGGACCAGCGGATCGGTCTCGACGTGGATCACCGTCGTGCGGGTCGACTCCTTGGCCTTCAGCACCGCCGAGCGGAAGTCGTCGATACCGGCGACGGTCAGCACGTCCGCTCCGAGGCTCGCGGCGTTGGCCGCCAGGTCGACCGGCAGCTTGTCGCCGTCGAGGCCCGTGTCGGTGCGGTAGCGGTAGGCCGTGCCGAACCGCTGCGAACCGAGGGACTGCGACAGCGCGCCGATCGAGGCGTAGCCGTGGTTCTGCACGAGCACGATGATGACCTTGATGCCCTCGGCGACGGCCGTGACGATCTCGGTGTTCATCATCAGGTAGGAGCCGTCGCCGACCATCACGAAGACGTCGCGCGGAGCGGCTCCCTCGTCGTGCTCCTGGTCGAGACTGGCCAGCTTGACGCCGAGACCGCCGGCGATCTCGTATCCCATGCAGGAGAAGCCGTACTCGACGTGGTACCCCTTGCGGTCGCGGGTGCGCCACAGCTTGTGCAGGTCGCCGGGCATCGAGCCGGCCGCGCACAGGACGACGTCGCGCGGGTCGGACAGCTCGTTGACCACGCCGATGACCTGCGACTGGATCGCGAGCCCCTCGGCCACCGCGGGTGCCCCCTCGCCGGTGTACGCCCGTTCGACGATCGCGTCCCACTCGGCCGCGAGCGCGGTGGCGCGGGTGGTGTGTGCCTCATCGGCGCGCCACCCCTCGAGCGCCGCGGTCAGCGCCGTGAGGCCGTCGCGGGCATCGGCGACGAGGCTGATGGCGGAGTGCTTGTGGGTGTCGAACGCCGAGACGTTGAGGTTGACGAACCGTACCCCCTCGGCCGCGAAGACCGTCCTCGAGGCCGTCGTGAAGTCGCTGTAGCGCGTGCCGATGCCGATGACGACGTCCGCCTCCTCCGCGAGCGCGTTGGCGGCGGTCGTGCCGGTCGCGCCGATGGCACCGACCGACTGGGGGTGGTCGTACGCGAGGGAGCCCTTGCCTGCCTGCGACTCGCCCACCGGGATGCCGGTGGCCTCGACGAACGTCCGGAGGGCGTCGTTGGCGTGCGAGTAGGCGACGCCGCCGCCGGCGACGATCAGGGGCCTGCGCGCCGATCTGATGGCCGCGACGGCGCGGGCGAGCGCGTCGGGCTGCGGAACGGTGCGGGCGACGTGCCAGACCCGCTTCGCGAACAGCTCGTCCGGGAAGTCGAACGACTCGGCCTGCACGTCCTGCGGCAGCGCCAACGTCACGGCGCCGGTCTCCGCGGGATCGGTCAGGACGCGGGTCGCGTGCAGCAGCGCCGACGCGAGCTGCTCCGGCCGGTTGATCCGGTCGAAGTGCACCGAGACCGGCCGAAAGATCTCGTTGACGGAGATGTCACCCTGCTGGACGCTCTCGAGCTCCTGCAGGACGGGGCTGGCGACGCGGGTCGCGAACGTGTCGCCCGGCAGCAGCAGCACCGGCAGGCGGTTGATCGTGGCCAGCGCGGCCCCGGTGACCATGTTGGTGGCACCGGGCCCGACCGATGCGGTCACGGCCATCGCGGCGAGGCGGTCGCGCTGACGGGCGTACGCCACGGCGGCGTGCACCATGGCCTGCTCGTTGCGGCCGTGGAAGAAGCGCAGGTGGGATGGGTCGTCCGACTGCTCCCGCTCGAGCAGCGCCTGGCCGACACCGGCGACGTTGCCGTGGCCGAAGATGCCCCAGCAGCCGGCGAAGAACGGCGTCTGGACGCCGTCGCGCTCGGTGTGCTGGGCCTCGAGGAAGCGGACGGTCGCCTGGGCGACGGTGAGTACGGGCATCAGCTCACATCCTTCTCGAGTGACCGGGTCTTCCCGAACGGGAGGCGGGGGTCGACGGGCTGGTCGGCCCAGGTGTCACGGATCCAGGTGTGCGCCGGATCGTCGCAGATGAGCCAGGCACGCTCGTCGCCCGGACCGGCCATGACGTTCAGGTAGTAGAGGTCGTAGCCGGGGGCGGCGATCGACGGACCGTGCCAGCCGTGCGGGATCAGGACGACGTCGCCCGACCGCACCTCGGCGGAGACGTCGATGTCGGCGTTCTCGTGGCCGTACACCCGCTGGAACCCGATGCCCGGACCGTTCGGGCCGTCGGCCACCTCGAAGTAGTAGATCTCCTCGAGGCGGGTCTCGCCCTCTCGCTCCTCGTCGTGCTTGTGCGGGGGGTACGAGGACCAGTTGCCACCGGGCGTCAGCACCTCGCACGCGATGATGTTGACCGCGTCGAGGACGCCGGGGACGCCGAAGTTGTTGACCTGGCGGCTGGACTGGCCGGCGCCGCGCATCTCGACGGGCACGTCGGCCGCGGCCAGGTACGCCGGCTCGCGACGTTCGTGACAGACCGCCGACGCCAGCGCGAACCGTCCACCGGCCGCGCTCGACACCATCAAACGGGCGTCGCGCGGCGCGTAGACGACGTCGCTGGGGCCGTCGAAGACGCTGGCGCGTCCGCCGAGCGTGAAGGCGTGACCGTCGACGGTCACCTCGGCGGACCCACCCAGCGACAGCACGACGACCTCGGCGTCGTCGGTGTCGAGCTCCTCGGCCTGACCAGCGGCCAGCTCGAGGACACGCAGCCCGCTGAACTCCCAGCCGGCGACCTTCGGGGTCACCTCGACCATGAACGGCCCGCTGGCCGCCTCGCCCGATCGCAGGACGTTGTCGACCATCACCGCATCAGCCCCACGGTCGCGTCGACGGCCTGCTCGACGGTGCCGGTCGGCGGGAACAGCAGGCTGCGGCCCACGATCATGCCGCGGACGACGGGGTTGGCCAGCGCCTTCGACCACGTCGCGAGCTGGGCGCCCTGGTCGGCGGAGACCTCACCGCCGAGCAGCAGCACCGGCAGGGTCGTGGCCGCCAGGACGGCGTCCATGTCGTCGACGACCGGCAGCTTCAGCCAGGTGTGGGCACTGGTCGGGGCCAGCCCTGCGGCCACCGTCGCCGAGCGGATGACGGCCTCGGTCGACAGGTCGTTACGGACCTTGCCGTCGTCGCCGCGACCGGAGATGAAGGGCTCGACCATGGCCATCAGCCCTCGCCGCGCGAGATCGGCGACGGCGTGGGCCGTGGCCTCCATCGTGCGGACCGTGGCCGGGTCGTTCGGGTCGATCCGAAACAGCATCTTGCCGCCCTGAAGGCCGAACGCCTCGATCGTGGCGGCGTCGTGACCGGTGAAGCGGTCGTCCATCTCGAAGACCGTGCCGGCGAGTCCGCCCCGGTTCATCGAGCCGATGACGACCTTGCCGCCGAGGGCACCGAGCAGCAGGAGGTCCTCGATGACGTCGGCCGTGCCGAGCACGCCGTCGACACCGGGGCGCGACAGGGCACGGACCATGCGGTCGAGCAGGTTGGAGCGATCGCCCATCGCGAGGGCGTCCTCACCGGCGCGCAGCGCACCACGTGCCGGGTGGTCGGCCGCGATCAGCATCAGGCGACCACGGGGGTTCTGCCCGACCAGCCCGTCCGCAGGCTGCCGACGCTCTGCCCAGAGGCGGGCGATGCGACCGGGATCGGTGGCGCGCACCTCGACGATGGCCTGCACGTCGGCGGCGGTCACGGTGGTGGGTGCGGTCATCGCACGTTCTCCTGGAGGTAGGCCTCGAGCTGCGCCATGGTGGGCATCGCGTCGGCGCAGGACAGCTGGCCCGCGACGAAAGAACCGGCGGCGTTGGCGCCGGCGAGCATGTCGGTGAGGCTGGCGCCGGTCAGCAGGCCGTGGACGAGGGCGCCGCCGAACGCGTCGCCGGCACCCAGCCCGTTGACGACGTCGACGGGCACGGGCGGCACCACGACGGACTCGTCGCCGCGCACCCCCAGCACGCCGGCCGGGCCCTGCTTGACGACGGCCAGCTCGATGCCCGCGGCCCGGAGGGCCTTGGCCGCAGCGTGCGGGTCGGTCTCGCCGATCGCGACCTGGCACTCCTCCCTGTTGCCGACCGCCACGGTCGCGAAGGGCAGTGCCCTCGCGATCTCGGCGGTCGCCGCCTCAGGCGACTCCCAGAACATCGGGCGGTAGTCGAGGTCGATCACGGTGACTCCGTGGCCCCCGTTCGGGCCAGTGGCCCGCGCCTCGAGGGCGGCGAGGTGCGCCTCGCGGCTCGGCTCCTGCGAGAGACCCGTGACGGTGACCCAGAAGATGTCGGCGGCACGGATGGCGTCGTAGTCCAGCTCGTCAACACTGATGTGCAGGTCGGGAGCCTTGGGACCCCGGTAGAAGTAGAGCGGGAAGTCGTCCGGCGGGAAGATCTCGCAGAACACGACCGGCGTCTGGACGTCCGGTACGGCCGTGACCCACTGGTCGTCGACGCCGAAGCCCTGCAGTGCCTGGTGGATGAACCGGCCGAACGGGTCGTCGCCCGTTCGGGTCACGACGGCCGAACGGTGACCGAGGCGGGCGGCCGCGACCGCGACGTTGGTCGCGCTGCCCCCGAGGAACTTGGAGAAGGAGGTGACGTCCTCGAGGCCGACGCCGATCTGCTCGGGATAGATGTCCACCCCGACGCGGCCCATCGTGATGAGCTCGTGGGCCTGAGTCACGCCAATGCATCCTTCACGAAGTCGAGGCACGAGCGTACGTCGGCGACCGGCCCGTCGCCCTCGGGCGCGCCGTCCTTGAACATGACGTCCTGCTCCAGGACATACCATCCGTCGTAGCCGTGGCCGCGCAGGGCCTCGATCATCGCGCGGATGTCGACATCTCCCTGGCCCAGCACCTGCCACATCCCGTCGGCGACGGCATCGGCGAAGGCGACCTCGCCGGAGACGACCGTGGCGGCCTTGGCGGCGTCGACGTCCTTGAGGTGCACGTGCTTGACGCGGTCGAGGTTGGCCAGCGTGATCGCGACCGGGTCGGCGCCGGCTGCGGCCAGGTGGCCGGTGTCGACGCAGAGGCCGACCTGCGAGCCGTCCAGCACGCGCTGCACGTCGTCGGCGTTCTCGACCAGCGTGCCCATGTGGGGGTGGATCGCGGCGACGACCCCGCGCGACGCGGCGTGCTCGGAGATGCGGTCGAGGTGGGCGAGCAGCGTCTTCCACTGCACGTCGTCCAGGACCGGGCGGGCGTCGTAGCCATCGGCTCCGGTCGAGGCGGCGAGCACGACGACCCCTGCGCCGGACGCGAGGCACGCGTCGATGAAGACGTCGACAGCCGGCAGGGGGTCGTGGCCGGCGTCGTGCAGCACGACGGGCAGGAACCCGCCGACCGCCTGCAGGCCGTAGCCCTCGAGGAAGGCGGCCTTGGCGGCTGGATCCTCCGGCAGGAAGCCGTCCGGGCCGAACTCGGTGGCCGTGATGCCGAGCGAGCCCATCTCGGTGAGGACCCGATCGGCGGGCATCTGGTAGCCCCAGCCGGGCACCTCGCACACGCCCCACGAGATGGGGGCTCCGGCGATGCGGGGCGTACGGGTCTGGCCCTGGGGGTCACGGGTCGTCGACACGGGTTCCTCACGTTTCTGTGTGTGATGTGTTTGTCGTGACAAAGTCGGTGATGAGAGTGTGTCTCACGACACACGACCGTGTCAACCCTTTGTCATGACATATGGACATAGCCGGATCAGCCACTACATTGTCGACATGCCCGGACCTGCCTTCACCCTCGACCGGTCGAGCCCTGTGCCGTTGTACTTCCAGGTCGCCGAGCAGTTCGAGCGGGCGATCCTCGACGGCTCGATCGCCCCGGGCGAACGCATCGAGAACGAGGTCGCCCTCGCCCAGCAGCTCGGCCTGTCACGTCCGACGATGCGTCAAGCCATCCAGGTGCTCGTGGACAAGGGCATGCTCGTCCGCAAGCGGGGCGTCGGCACCCAGGTCGTCCACGGCAAGATCCGCCGGTCCGTCGAGCTCACGAGCCTGCACGACGACCTCAGCGCCGCCGGCCAGAAGCCCCGCACCGAGGTCCTCGCCGTCGGCAAGGTGCCCGCCGATGATGACGTCGCCAGCGAGCTGCAGGTGGCCAAGGGCGCCGACGTGTGGTCGCTCGAACGGCTCCGGTTCGTCGACCGCCAGCCACTGGCCCTCATGCACAACTTCATCCCGATCAGCCTTGTCGACCTCGATGGCGTCGACCTCGCCGAGACGGGCCTCTACGCCTTCCTGCGCAGCTCCGGCATCGTGATGCGCGTCGCCCGCCAGCGCATCGGTGCCCGCGGGGCGACCGTCGAGGAGGGACACCTGCTGGGCGAGCGCAAGGGCGCGCCCCTGCTCACGATGCAGCGCACGGCGTACGACAACGCGGGCCGGGCCGTCGAGTACGGCCGCCATGCCTACCGGCCCGACCTGTACGCCTTCGAACTCACCCTCGTCGACCGCTGACCCCCTGCTCGCGAGCCACTCGTTCACCACCCGCGAGTCACCGGTTCACCCAGTGCTCGGTGAACCAGTGACTCCTCGGCGGTGCAGGGACTCCTCAGCGTTCGAGGTGGGCCTTGAGGGTGGCGAGCGTCTGGTGCATGCCGGCCAGGAGCTCGACGTCGTGGGACTCGGCACCGCCCAGGGCCAGCTTCGCGGTCAGCCTCACCACGAGCGACGGGTCCGTCACGGCCGTGCGGCGCTCGGTGACCACGGTGCCGGTCCCGGTCGCGGTCGGCTCGAGCTCGTACGACCACTCGACGTCGGTCGGCAGCACCTCGAAGGCCAGCGCGCCCCGACCGCCGTCCTGCGAGGGATCCTTCCAGCGGGTGATGCGGCTCGTCGTCGGCCAGACGAAGCCCTTGCGACGGTTGAGGTGCACCGCGCGCCGCCCGACTCCCGGGCGACCGGTCATCCACGTCCCGACCAGCTCGGGGCTCAGGTCACGCATGGCCCTGAGGTCCGACAGCGTCGCCCACACCTGCGCCGGCGGCACGGCGATCTCGATGGACGCCTCGAGGGGCGGCTGGTTGCCCATCAGGACGCCTCTGCCGTGGCCTTGATGCGCTCGAGCGTCTCGCGGATCCCGGCCTGAAGGCTGGTCTCGAACTCGGGCACGCCGCCGAGAAGCCCGTTGACCGCCAGCGACGAGACCTTCGAGATCCCCCGCGGCGTGTGACGGGTCTCGGTCAGGCGCGTGCCGGTCGCGGTCGGCTCCAGCTCGTACGTCCAGACCGTGCGGTTCTCGACGATCCGGAACGCCAGCTTGCGCTCCGGCTCGAACGAGACGACCTTGGCGTTCGTGGGCCAGCGCTTCCAGCCCTGACGGTTCAGGTTGAGCGTGCGGGTCCCCTCCTTGACCTCACCGCCGAAGACCTTCATGCGGACGCACTGGGGGCTCCACTCCCCCATGCGCTTCAGGTCGGACACGATGGCCCACACGGCGGCGGGAGTCGCGTCGATCTCGACGCTGCCCTGGATGGGTGGCTGCTGGGACATGCTGCTCCTGGGTGGGGGCTGGAAAGGGACTCCCCGACCCTAGTCGGATAACGCGATGATGTCAGGCGTGACGCGGTGCGCTGATGGCGCGGGGATCACGGTGCCGCGCCTTGATCCACTCGACGAGCCAGTCGCCGACCTGGGGGTGGTTGAGCAGCGCGAAGTGGTGAGCGCTCGGCAGGTACTCGAACCGTGCACCGTCGACGATCGGGCCCGAACGGCCGACGCCCGTCGCGGAGGAGAAGTGCACCAGCAGGTCACCCAGCACCGAGCTCAGCGGATGCTTCTGCGACGCGCCCAGCGTCGCGGCCACGAAGTGGTACTCCGCATGCGGCAGCGGTGCCGCCGCGATCCGGTCGAGGCCCCACTGGCCGGTGAGGTCCTGGCCCTCCCACTCGTCGGCGGAGATGTAGCCGTGACGCAGGTCGACGATGCCGGCGGAACGCTGGTCGAGGATCGTGCCGAACGGGGTCGACTCGGGCCAGAACCGCAGCAGCCGCGAGCCCAGGTGGGCGACCTTCTCCAGGTTGGCTCCGGCGTGAGGGGTGCCGAGGCAGACGACGTCGCGCACCAGGTGCTGCCACGTCTCGCCGGCCGCGGTGGCGTGGTTGGTCGCGGCTCGCGCGACGAGGCCACCCATCGAGTGGCCGACGAGCGTGATGCGCGTGACGGCGGTCGGCCAGTGCTCGACGACCTGCTGTATCAATGCATCGAGGTGCTTGCCGTTCTCGGAGATGTGCAGACCTGTGTTGTAGCGGACCATGACGGGCGTGCCGTCGGTCTCGGCGAGAACACGCTCGGCGTACGTGGTGCCGTGCGTGCGGGCACCGTTGGTCCACGACTCGTCGTTCTCGCACAAGCCGTGCAGGAAGATCACCGGGTGGCTCGTGGCGTCGCGGAACGCCTCGGCGAGCGGCCAGCTCGTCGCGGGGATGTCACCGCCCTCGACGCGGATCGCCATCGTGATCGCCTGGGGGTCGTCGAGCATCCGCAGCTCGTCGCCGATCAGCCCGTTGATGGCCGCCACGACGAGGCGTCCACGTGGACCGGCCTCGATGGGACGCCCCACCCCACGGCTCGCCATCGCCCGGACGGACCCACTGGACACCCGCAGCACCCCGGAGATGGCGCCGTAGACCGAGGTCACCACGGCATCGTGCAACGACTCGGGGACGCGACCGCCCACCAGCCGCGTGGCCTTGAAGACGCGGCTGGAGACGGCGCTGTGGAGGTCGCGGGCGGTCCCGACGATCAGGCGATCGCCATAGTCGAGAGCCAGCGCCGCGACATCGGTCGTCCGTGCGGGTTCGGCAGGCATGTCCCCATACTGCCGGTATCCGAGTCGGAAGTGAACCTCCCCGCGGGGAGGTCTTTGTCACGCCTCGTCGTCGGCCTTGTCCTCGGCGTCTGCGTCGGCGTCGTTCGTCGCGATCGATCCGTCGGACTTGAGCTTCGAGAGGTCGATGACGTTGCCGGACGCGTCGGAGACCTTCGCCGACTCCACGAGCGATGCGAGCGCCTTGCCCCGCAGGACCTCGCTCACCATCTCGGGCACGTGGTTGTGCTCCATGATGTGCTGGATGTAGGAGTTCGGATCCTCGCCGGACTGCTGCGCACGACGCATGATGTGCTGCGACAGCTCGCTGTCGTCAATGCCGAACTCCTCGTTGGCCACGACCTGGTCGAGGACGAACTGCGCGACGAGCGAGTCGCGGACGCGCTTCTCCAGCTCGGCCTCGAACTCGTCGATCGTCTGCTCCTCGTCGTCGAGGTACTGCTGGAACGGCACGCCGGCCTGGGCGAGCTGCTGCTCGATCTGCTGGCGACGGCTCGAGATCTCCTCGGTGACCAGACCCTCGGGCAGCGGGGCGTCGATCTTGCTGACGATCTCGTCGAGGACCAGGTCGCGGGCCTCGTTGGCCTGCTCCATGCGCTTGCCGCGGGTCAGCCTCTCGGTGAGGTCGGCGCGCATCTCGTCGATCGTGTCGAACTCCGACGCGGTCTGGGCGAACTCCTCGTCGAGCTCGGGGAGCTGCTGCTCCTTGACGTCCTTGACGGTGACGGTGACGTCGACGTCCTGGCCGGCCAGGTCGCCGCCGACGAGCTGCGTCGTGAAGGTCTTGGTCTCGCCGGCCGAGAGGCCGATGACGGCCTCGTCGAGACCATCGAGCATCGTGGCCTTGCCGACCGAGTAGGGCATGCCCGCGGCCTGGGCCTCGGGGATCTCCTCGCCGTTCTGGGCGGCGGACAGGTCGATGGTCAGGAAGTCGCCGTCGGCGGCGGCCCGCTGGACCTCGGCGAAGGTCGCGAAACGCTCCTGCAGTGCGGTCAGCTGCTCGTCGACGTCGGCGTCGGTGACCTCGGCGTCCTCGACCGTCACGGCGATCGTGGAGATGTCGGGGATGGTCAGCTCGGGGCGGACGTCGAGCTCGGCGGTGACCTCGATGGGCTCACCGTCCTCGAACTTCGACAGGTCGATCTCGGGCTGGCTCAGCGGCTGGATGTTGGTGTCCTGGAGGGCCTGGCTGTACCAGCCGGGAAGGGCGGCGTTGATGGCCTCGTCGAGGACCGCTCCGCGACCGACCCGCTGGTCGACGATCGCCGCGGGAACCTTGCCCTTGCGGAATCCGGGGATGGTGATCTGCGAGCCGATGGTCTTGTAGGCAGCGTCAAGGCTGGGCTTGAACTCCTCGAACGGCACCTCGATGGTGAGCTTGACCCGTGTCGGGCTCAGTGTCTCGGTGGTGCTTTTCACGTGTTTGACTCCTGCATGATGGGGGTGGTGGGTCGGACGACCCGCTGCGGCCGGTCCCGGCCGTCAAAGCGCCCCCCAGTCTCTCACGACCGGGAAATGACCGGGACCGCACCTTCGACCGCGGACGGGGCCGACACCGCGAAGTGACATGCACGGGCCGCCGCCGCCTCCGTAGGCGGCGGTCCCGTCGCGGTCAGACCTCGACGGGTTCGCGGACCGCCCGGATCCGGGGACTCCCGTCGTCGACCGCCCACGACGCGAGCGGCCGCGACGTCGCCTCCGGGTCGGCACGATCGCTGATGGCGTACCAGTCCATCTGGACCCGCTCGGCCGTCACGCTCAGCACGGAGTAGCCGTGGTCGTCGAGGTTGACCCAGCGCACGTGGGGGTTCTTGTCCTGGATCGCGGCCTCCAGTGCCAGCGAGACGGTCCTCGGCTTGGCGCCGATGAAGTCGTCGACGTTGTTGCTGGTCAGGGAGCTGCAGACGAGCTCCGCCGCCACCGCGCGGCCCGTCGTCGGCGACGGCACCTCGTTCGCCCACGCCGAGTGCACGTCACCGGTCAGGAACACGGTGTTGACGACGCCGTCGTCCTCGAGGCGGGTGAGCAGCCTGCGTCGGTCGGACGTGTAGCCGTCCCAGCTGTCGGTGTTCGGCTCGTCCGGCGTGTCGGGGGTGAAGCTCACGTGCTGACCCAGTGCGTCCCGCTCGACCTGGGGCCGCGGCGGCAGCATCAGCGGCGAGACCATCACCGGATTGCCGACGAGCTTCCAGCGGCACGGCGACGTCGCCAGGTTGCCGCCCAGCCAGGCCAGCTGGTGCTCACCGGTGATGGTGCGCGAGAGGGCACCGACGGCCGGATCGCCCGGGTCAACCCGCTTGCTGCGGTAGCTGCGCAGGTCGAGCATCGACAGGTCCGCAAGCTGGCCGAACTGCAGCCGACGGTAGATCTGCTCCCCGTCCCCGGTCGCAGCGGTACCTGAGATGCGCACCGGCATCCACTCGTCGTACGCCCGGTGCGCCGCGCGGACCCGCTTGCGCCACGACCCCTCGCGGCGGGCCTGGTGCTCGAAGGCCCCGCCCGACCAGTTGCCGTCGGCCACCTCGTGGTCGTCCCAGGTGACGATGAAGGGGACCGCCGCATGGAGCTCCTGCAGGTCGGTGTCGGTCTTGTACTGCGCGTGGCGCCGGCGGTAGTCCCGCAGGCTGATGATCTCGCGCCGGGGATCGTGCAGGCGGATGTCGACGTTGTCGTGGCCGTAGGAGTACTTGCCGGGCTGGTACTCGTAGAGGTAGTCGCCCAGGTGGATGACCGCGTCGAGGTCGCCGCGCTCGGCCATCAGCCGGTAGGACGTGAACCAGCCGGCCTGCCAGTTGGCGCACGACACCACCCCGAACCGGAGCTCGTCGGGTGAGCCGCCGGGCGAGGGAGCGGTGCGGGTGCGGCCGGTGCGCGACACGTCCTCGCCGAGGGTGAATCGGTAGCGGTAGTCCGTGCCGGGCTCGAGGCCGGTCGCGTCGACCTTGACGGTGTGGTCCTGGCTCGGTCCCGTCCGGACGGTCCCCCGGCGGACGACGTCGTCGAAGTTGCCGTCACGAGCGACCTCCCACGTCACGTCGACCTCGGGGCCGCGACCGGCACCGGGCAGGGCCTCGACGGTCGGCGTCACCCGCGTCCACAGCACCACGGCCGTGGGCAGCGGGTCGCCGGAGGCCACCCCGTGCATGAACGGTGTCGGCGGCGCGGACGAGGCGGACGACGAGAAGGCGGCCGACCCGAGGACTCCCAGTCCGGCGGCAACCCCGACGCCCCCGGCGAGAAACGTCCGGCGGCCCACGACATCAGCTGATGCGTTCACGTACCTCATTGCCGCAGGTCAGCGCGTCCGGCGGGTCAGGAGCGGGTGAACGTCGCACGTCGGACCGGCGTACGTTCATCGGTCACTCTCACGAGGAGAATGTGTCGGGATGCGCCCCGCTGCAGAGCGGCGGTGACCCCGGATTCGAGAATCCTGTCATCGCTCCTGTGTCGGGATGACAGGATTCGAACCTGCGACCTCACCGCCCCAAACGGCGCGCGCTACCAAGCTGCGCTACATCCCGTAGCCGCGTCAGTCTAGTGGACACTGGAGCCGTGATCTCCCACCGGTACGACCCCGTCGTCGCGCTGATCGAGCGGCGACAGCCGGCGTGCGGGACCACGACCGTGGTCGCCGTCGACGGACCGAGCGGTGCCGGCAAGACACGCTTCGCCGCCGGGCTGGCAGAGCGCACCGGCGGGCGCGTGCTGCATCTTGACGACCTCTATCCCGGCTGGCACGGGCTCGCCGCGACCCCGCCGATCGTCGCGGGCATCCTCGAGGCGGTCGCGGTGGGTGACATCGGCCTGGCCCACCGCTGGAGCTGGGTCCGTGACCGACCCGGCCCGGTGCTGCGCGTCCCGCCCGCGCCACTGCTGATCCTTGACGGCGTGGGCAGCGGCGCAGCAGTCATTCGGCCATTCCTGAGCCTGCTCGTCTGGGTCGAGGCACCGACGGCCGTGCGCAAGGAGCGGGCGTTGGCCCGGGACAACGGGACGTACGCGCCCCACTGGGACGTCTGGGCCGCACAGGAACGACGCCACTTCACGGCCGACGGCACCCGCGGCCACGCTGACCTCGTCGTCACCACCTGATCGCCCAGGGAGGATCGTGAGACATTCGGGTCGCCGGGACGACCCTTTTGTCGCACGAACCGTCTCCGCCACTTCGCCCCCGGCTCCGCGGAGCCGTTCGACCGGGTTCACGCTCAGGGACGCGCCTGTGGCATCATGGACCCGCTGCTCCGGCGGCACCTGCGGACGTAACTCAATTGGCTAGAGTCTCTGCCTTCCAAGCAGAATGTTGCGAGTTCGAGTCTCGTCGTCCGCTCACCAGAAAGGCCCCTTCCGAGGGGCCTTTCGTGTTCCCTGAACAGACACGGGGCGGAACAGGCGGACGCCGAGACTCATGGGTCCCACCGACCGCCTCATGGTCAGCCGGCTCGAGCAGATCGTCCCGGCGATGGCCGCTCCGCTCGTGTCGCGGTGGCAGCGCACGGCCCTGACGACCATCCCGTTGCGTTTCGACGACCTGCTGGAGGAGAACACCCTCGCTGGTCGACGCCGGGTCCTGCGAGAGATCCGAGGCACCGCCGCAGTCAACGGGCTGCTGGGCAGCGCCACGGCCTGGTGGGGGACTCCTCGGTCACAGACGTCTCGACCGCGGCAGATGGCGGCCCGGCTCGCCGCGAAGGGCCGGCCCCGACGGCCCGGCCCGGTGCAGGATCAGCACCGCCCGGTCGTCGTCACCGGACGCGACCTGCTTGAGGATGCGGCGCGGCGCCTGATCGAAGCCGGACGTCACGACCGTCCGGGCCGCCGACCTCAGCCACTCGATCCCGCTGGTGAAGTCCTGCGTGCGGCTCTCGACGACGCCATCGGTGTAGAACATCAGCGCGTCGCCCACCTCGAGCCGGCCGGTCGTCTGGAGGAAGTCGGGACGCTTCGTGATGCCGAGGGCCGTGCCGCGGGCCCCGTCGATGACCCATTCGCCCTGCTCAACGTCCCATCTCAGAGCGGGCGGATGTCCGGCGTTGATGATCGAGTAGTCGCCGGACGGCAGGTCGATCAGGACGTGCACCGCCGTCGCGAAGCCCTCGTCCCACCCCTGCCGGAGCAGGAAGTCGTTGCCGGCGGCGAAGAGACCCAGCGGCGGCAGCGCGCCGATGAGCCCACCGAGCGCACCTGCCAGCTGCAGCGACTGCGTGCCGGCGGCCACACCCTTGCCGCACACGTCGACCAGCACCATCTCGAGCTTGGTCTCGTCGTCGGACAGGTTGGCGACCAGGAAGTCGCCGGCGAACTTGGTGCCTCCGGACGAGATCATGGCCGACTGCGACGCCCAGCCCTGCGGCAGCGGTGGCACGGTGCCCTGCGCCTGCAGCCGGTCACGCAGGTCGACCAGCATCGCCTCGCCCAGGGGTCCGGGCAGGCCGCTGCGGTGACGGCTCGACTCGAACAGGATCAGCGCGGCCACCAGGGACATCGTGATCAGCGTGCTGATCCTGGCGCCGGTGATGCCGTCCATGCCCTGGTCGACGGCGAGGACGTACTGGCGTGACACCGACGTCGCGATGCTGGCCACGATGACGAGCACCAGGGTCAGCAGCGGCCGGTACCGCAGCGCCATGCTGCCCAGCAGCAAGGGGATCACGAAGGTCGGCGCCGGAAACGTGTTGTAGCTGATGAGCGATCCGCACAGGATCACGGCCGACAGCACGACGAGCGCGCCGAGCACGGCGACCTGCCCCTCCGAGGTGCCGGTGCGCCAGCGCACGATGCGCGTGTCGAGGTAGCCCGCCACGGTCGGCAAGGAGCGCCGCAGACTCGAGATCACACCAGCGACCCTATCCGCGTTGCTGGCACGACGGACACCAAAAGAGGTTTCTGCCACCGAGAGTCCGCTGCCTGACGTCGGTGCCGCAGAGCAGGCACGGAAGATCGGTGCGGCGGTAGACGTAGGACTCGGTGCGGCGCCGGCGTCGGCCCCGTCCCGCAGGCCCTTGGGCGTCCTCGGGCCGGACGGTGAGGATCCTGCCCTTGCTCACGCCGATCCTCATCAGGGCGACGATGTCGTCCCACATGGCGGTCCAGGTGGCCTCGTCGAGCTCACGTCCCGGCAGCTCGGGATCGACACCGTGCCGGAACAGCAGCTCGGCGCGGTAGACGTTGCCGATGCCGGCGATGACGGCCTGATCCATCAGGAGCGTCGCGATCGGCGCGCGGGAGGCGTGGATGCGGCGCCAGGCCCGGTCGGGGTCGGCGTCCTTGCGCAGCGGGTCGGGACCAAGCCGTCCCAGCAGGGCGTCGACGGCAGGCGGGTCGAGCAGCTCGCACGCAGTCGGACCGCGCAGGTCAGCCGTGACGCCGGGTCGGGTGAGCCGCCACCGCACCTGCCCCACGACGGGACGGTCGTCCTCGCGGATGATCGTCACCTTGCCGTAGAGGCCCAGGTGGACGTGCACCATCTCCTGTGACCCCTCGACCGGCACCAGTAGGTGCTTGCCCCACGCCTGCGCGCGCCCGAACGTGGTCCCGTCGACGAGCTTGGCACCGGCGGTGAACCGTCCCTGCGGGCTCGACGAGCCCACGACGTGACCGCTGAAGGTCCGGTTGAGCGTCCTGGCGAGCCGGTGGAGGGTGTGTCCCTCAGGCAAACTCGCCGGTCTCCTCGTATGAGAGCAGCATGTCGATGCGTCGCTGGTGGCGGTCGGCACCGCTCCACGGTGTCGTGAGGAACGCCTCGACGATGGCAGTGGCCTCGTCGGCGGTGTGCATGCGGGCGCCGACGGCGACGACCTGGGCGTTGTTGTGCTGGCGGGCGAGGGACGCCGTCTCGGTGCTCCACGCGAGCGCGGCCCGCGCGCCCCTGACCTTGTTGGCCGCGATCTGCTCGCCGTTGCCGGAACCGCCGATCACGATCGCGAGCGAGTCGGGCTCGGCGACGGCCGCAGCCGCGGCCGCGACGCAGAACGGCGGGTAGTCATCCTCTGCGTCGTAGACGTGGGCACCGTGGTCGACAGGCTCATGACCCTGGGTCGTGAGCCACTCGATCAGGTGGACCTTGAGCTCGAAGCCGGCGTGGTCGGCGGCGATGTGGATGCGCATGGGTCCAGTGTCCCAGTCGCCACCGTCAGCGCTCGACACCGGCAAAGCGTTCGCGGAAGTAGGCCGCGAACGCCTCGGCCGACTCACGACCCGAGTAGCCGCCGAGGACGCTCTCGCGCAGGGCCGCGCGCTGCCCCGCCATCGAGTCGTCGCCGAGCATGTCGGTCAGGACCGCGCCGGCGCCCTCGAGGTCGCGCAGCAGGATGTAGGCGCCCCGCGCGACCGGGAACCGCTCCCGGAACTCCTCAGCTGACGTCTTCATGCTGACCATCGCGTACGGCTTGCCCGACTGCAGCCAGTCCGACACGACACTCGACACGTCCGACACCAGCGCGTCGGAGCGGTTCATGCACTCGTTGACCGACCAGGTGACGGTGGGCAGCTCGCCCCAGGCGTGCTGTCCCGGCGTCGCGGGATCGGCGGTGTCGGCCGCCAGCAGGGCATCGACGCGATCGACGAACACCGCCAGCTTGGGGTGCCGCTTCGACAGCGGGTGCGGCCGGAAGATCACGTCGGCGCCCGCATCGATCAGCGCCTGGACGATCTCCGGTCCGCGACGCAGCGACGAGAAGTTGACGATGCGCCGCTTGCCCTGCCACGTCGGCGCGTAGAGGACGACCGGCCGGTCGACCTCCGTGATCGGCCTCGACGCCTCGGTGATCTCGTGGACCTGCGGACGACCGAGGATTGCGAACTTCTCCCGCGGGATGTGCACGCCGCCGGCCTCGTACCGGTCGATCGCGGCGGTGCCGGACACGACCAGCAGGTCGTAGTCGGCGTGCCGGGCGAAGACGCTCGCGGGCTTGTCCGAGTCACCGTGCCCGAGCCAGACGTGCTTGACCTGCGGCATGGCCATGTAGCGCAGGTTGGACTTCGCGTTGTGCAGGTAGAAGAACCAGCCCAGCGTCGGGACGATCAGGATCTTCAGGTCGCGGACCGCATCGGTGCTGAGCTGGATGAAGGGCGACGACAGCTCGGTGTTGGCTCGCAGGTACTCGCAGTAGAGGGACCGGTAGTTGAAGACCACTCCCGGGTGGCCGGCGCTCAGCAACGGGTCCTCCCACATCGACACGTGTGTCGGGCCACCGCCGTACCCGGCGTAGGCGATCGCGAACCGGGGACCGTGTGCCGCCAGCGCCCGCGCGATCCGCCGGGTACGGCGGCGCACCGAGAGTGCGTACACCGCGACCCTTCCTGCCAGGACCCCGACGGCGACGAGCGGGACGAGCACGGCCCAGCCGGGCAGGCCGGCCGCGAACGCGACCAGCATCAGCGCGCCGGCGACCCGGCTGCCGGTGACCCAGGGGCCGAGGTCGCTCTCGTCACCCGGGCACGGACCGTCAGGCATCCCCGGCAGGCCGTGGGAGTGGGGCGCCGGGGCCGGACGACGCAGCCCGATGACGGTCGCGGCAGCGGCGAGGGTGACTGCCGCGGTCAGCAGATCGGGGCCCTCGCCCGTCGCGAGACCGCGTACGACGGTCGCCAGCAGCACCGCCACGATCGCGGAGATCCACACCACGCCGGCCGCGAGCCGGCGGAACCGGAGGCTGATCCGGTGGCGGTGGGCGATGTTCCGCCGGGCCCGCTCGTAGAGGGAGTCGGTCGGCACGCCGACAGTATGCCAGTCAGCGTGCCCGCTGCCGCTGGCTGTCGAGCAGCGCACCGACCAGGACGACCGTCGCGCGGGACGCGTCGAACACGGCCGGCTGCCGCCAGAACGAGTGCACCATCCCCAGCACCCGGTGGGCCAGCACCTCGACGCCCGCCTCGGCCAGCTGCGCGGCGTAGGCCTCGGCCTGGTCGCGCAGGACGTCGTGCTCGTTGGTCAGGACGTAGGTCGGCGGATGCGCGGCGAGGTTGGTCGCGTTGACGACCGAGACCTCGGGGTGGTCGCCGAGGTCGCCCGGGGCGTAGGCCTCCCAGAACCACTCCATGCCGTCGCCGTCGAGCGCCGCGTTGGCGGCTTCGTCGGTCAGCGGGGCCCGTCGGTCGACCGGCGGGTAGACCAGCACCTGTGCGTCCAGCGCCGACGGATCACGGACGGAGAGTCCCGCGATCAGGTTGGCGCCGGAGGAGTCGCCGATCGCCGGCAGCACGGAGGCGTCGACCCGGTGCTCGCGCGCGTGCGAGCGAAGCCAGGAGGCGGCCGCCTGCACGTCGTCGAGCGGCGCGGGGAACGAGTGCTCCGGGGCGCGCCGGTAGTCGACCGCGAGCAGCGCCCACCCGGTCACGTGCGCGACGTACCGGCAGAAGGCGTCGTGGGTCTCGAGGTCGTGCAGCACCCATCCCCCACCGTGGACGTAGAGCGCCACCGGAGCACCCTGGCGCGGCCGGTAGAGCCGGCAGGGCACACCGTCCGCGTCGATGTCGGCGACATGGTCGAGCCCGATCCGCTCAGCGCCCGTCGCGGCCTCGCGCGACGCCAGGCGGATCGCCTCGAGGTCGCCCGGCAGCGAGAGGTCGTCCGACCCCTCGAGGCTGTGCAGGAGGGCTCTCGACTGAGGATGCAGCGTCATGCGACCAGCCTAGGCCTGCGACGTGTGACGCCGTCAGCGTCACACGTCGCGATCGGTCAGCTGAAGTCGAGCTCACCCTTGCGGGTGCGCTTGAGCTCGAAGAAGTCCGGGAACCCGGCGAGCAGGCGGGCACCGTCGAAGACCGAGCCGGCCGCCTCGCCCTTCGGGATGCTCTGCAGCACGGGCCCGAAGAAGGCGATGCCGGCGATCTCGATGACGGGCGTGCCGACGTCCTCGCCGACCTTGTCGATGCCTACCTGGTGGGAGGCGCGCACCGCGTCGTCCAGCGACGTGTCGTCGGCGGCGGACGCGAGCTCGACGGGCAGGCCGATCTCCTCGAGCACCGTGGCGAACAGCTCGGGCGAGAAGTCCTGGCCCTCGTTGTGCCTCTTGGTGCCGATGGCCGTGTAGTAGTCGCGCAGGGCCTGCTGGCCGTGCTGCTGCTCGATCGCGATGGCCAGGCGGACGGGGCCCCATCCGCGCTTCATCATGTCCTGGTACTCCTCGGGCAGGTCCCGGCCCTCGTTGAGGACCGACAGGCTCATGACGTGGAACTGGGTCTCGACGTCGCGGACCTCCTCCACCTCCAGCATCCAGCGGGACGTGATCCAGGCGAACGGGCAGAGCGGGTCGAACCAGAAGTCGACGGTCTCAGAGGTAGTGGTCATGACGGGTGCAACACCGGACGGCCCGCGCGCATTTCCTCCACGAGTGATCCGACCACGGCGTCGAGCTCCCCGGCGTTGAGCGCAGCCACCCGGCGCTGCCGCTGGTAGGAGGCTCCCCCGGCGACGATGTCGTGGATGCCACCGAGCTCGTCGACGCATCCGAGCCGTTCGGCGACGGGCGCGAGCTTCTCCAACATCCGGTTCAGGTCGGTCGTGATGAGGTCCTCCTCACCGTGCTGGTTGAGGATCAGGATCGCGTCCATGCCGTAGCGCGCCGAGCGCCACTTGTTCTCCTGCGCGAACCACGGCGGGACGGTCGGCAGCTCCCGACCCGCATCGAGCTCGGACGAGAAGTGCTCGACCAGGCAGTGCGTCAGCGCCGAGATGCTCAGCAGCTCGGACATCGTCGGGATGCCGTCGCAGACCCGCACCTCGAGGGTGCCGAACTTCGGCGACGGACGCAGGTCCCAGCGGATCTCGTCGAAGACGTCGATCACGCCCGTGTGGAGCATGTCGTCGACGTACCCCTCGAGCTGGCTCCACCGCTCGAACTGGAACGGGAGGCCCGCTGTCGGCAGCTGCTGGAACATCAGCGCCCGGTTGGAGGCGTAGCCGGTCTCCTTGCCGCCCCAGAACGGCGATGACGCGCTGAGCGCCTGGAGGTGCCCGTAGAACGTCAGCATCGCCCGGCTGATCGGCAGGACCTTCTCGCGGTCCTCGATGCCCACGTGCACGTGGACGCCGTAGATGAGCATCTGCCGACCCCACCACTGGATCCGGTCGATCAGTGTCGCGTAGCGCTCCTTGTCGGTGACCTTCTGGTGGGTCCACGCGGCGAACGGATGGGTGCCGGCGCACATCAGCTCGACGCGCAGCGGGTCGGTGACCTCGCGGATCTCGTCGATCGCCCGCTGCAGGTCGCGGCCGGCCTGACCGACCGTCCTGCAGACACCGGACACGACCTCGACGGTGTTGAGCAGCAGCTCCTGACGGATGTGCGGGTGCTGGTCGAGCCCGGCCGGCGTCACCGCGTCGAGCACGGTCTGCGCCACCTGCCGCAGGTCGCCGGAGTCCTGGTCGACCAGGGCGAGCTCCCACTCGATGCCGACGGTCGAACGTTCCGACGACGCGAAGGGGATGGAGGCCATGCACCCATCCTGCCCGACGGGGTGCGCGCAGCCGCTACTGTCCACGTATGGGACGACGTGATGCGAGCGAGGCGTGGCGGGGCGATCATCCGTGGGCGGTGGTCTACGACCGGATCTCCGGCGGCGACCGGCTGGGGCGACTGATCTGGCGGGTCGGCATGGGCTCCGACCTCGGCATGCTGCACCGCACCGCCGCCACCGAGCTCGGGGCACTGCCCGAAGAGGCCGCCGTCCTCGACATCCCCTGCGGAGGCGGGATCGCGCTGCGTGACCTGCCTCCCGGCCGGTCGGTGCGGTACGTCGCCGGCGACATCTCGCCGGCGATGCTCGAGCGCACCGGGCGCGAGGCCGCCCGCCGGGGCGTCGACGTGGAGCTGAGCGAGTGCGACATCCACGAGCTCGTGTTCGACGACGGCACGTTCGACCTGGTGCTGGCCTTCACGAGCCTGCACTGCTTCCCGCGTCCTGAGCGTGCCGTCCACGAGATCGCCCGTGTCCTGGCCCCCGGCGGTCGCCTGGCCGGCAGCACCATGCTGACCGACATGGGCCTGCGTCACCGGATCGGCTGGATCGGCGGCCGCACGATGGGCGTGCTGGGCCCGGGCTGCACCCGCGACGAGCTGGAGCGATGGCTCGGCGCGGCGGGGATGACCGAGATCGTGATCCGCCCGTCCGGCGGCATCGTCTACTTCACGGCCACACGGGGCTGAACCCGCGGCCCTCGGTCGACCACCGCGTGGCAGCATGGGCGTCATGCCTGGTACCAATCTCACCCGCGAAGAAGCCAGCGAGCGCGCAGCGATCGTCTCTACCGAGACCTACGACGTGCAGCTCGACCTCACCCTCGACTCAGACACCCGGTTCGGCTCGATCACCACGATCCGGTTCGGCGCCACACCCGGCGCCTCGACCTTCGTTGACCTCGTCGACGCCGAGATCACCTCGATCACGCTCAACGGCACGGCCGTCGACCCATCGGTCTATGCAGACAGCCGCATCCGGCTCGACGGCCTGGCCGAGAGCAACGAGCTCGTGATCGACGCGACGCTGGCCTACTCCCGGTCCGGCGAGGGCCTGCACCGCTTCGTCGACCCCGTCGACGGCCGCATCTACCTCTACACGCAGTTCGAGGTGCCGGACGCACGCCGCGTCTTCGCGACGTTCGAGCAGCCCGACCTCAAGGCGACCTTCGTCTTCCATGTCACGGCGCCGTCCGCGTGGGCCGTCATCTCCAACTCGCCGACCCCCGAGCCCGAGCCCGCGGCCGAGGGCGCCAGCACGTGGCACTTCGCGCCGACCAAGAAGATGTCGACGTACATCACGGCGCTCATCGCCGGCGAGTACGTCTCGGTCACCGACTCGTACCAGGGCGCGTACGACGAGATCCCGCTCGGCATCTTCTGCCGTCAGTCGGTCCGCGAGCACCTCGACGCCGACGACATCTTCCTCATCACCAAGCAGGGCTTCGAGTTCTTTGAGGGCGCCTTCGAGATGGGCTACCCGTTCGGCAAGTACGACCAGCTCTTCGTGCCGGAGTACAACATGGGCGCGATGGAGAACGCCGGCGCGGTGACGTTCCGCGACGAGATGATCTTCCGCAGCCGCCAGACGGTCGCGGCCTACGAGAGCCGCGCCAACACGATCCTGCACGAGATGGCGCACATGTGGTTCGGCGACCTCGTGACGATGAAGTGGTGGGACGACCTGTGGCTCAACGAGTCGTTCGCCGAGTTCGCGGCGTCGCACGCCTCCACCAACGCGACCCGGTTCACCGACTCGTGGACGAGCTTCACCAACGCCCGCAAGAACTGGGCCTACCGTCAGGACCAGCTGCCCTCGACACACCCCATCGCCGCCGACAACTACGACCTGCACGCGGTCGAGGCCAACTTCGACGGCATCACGTACGCCAAGGGGGCCTCGGCGCTCAAGCAGCTCGTCGCCTGGGTCGGTGAGAAGGACTTCTTCGCCGGCCTGCGCGCCTACTTCGGCAAGCACGCGTACGGCAACACCGAGCTGTCCGACCTGCTGGTCGAGCTGGAGGCCGCATCCGGCCGCGAGCTCGGCGACTGGACCAAGGAATGGCTCCAGACGTCGGGGGTGAACACGCTGCGCGCCGAGTTCGAGACCACAGAGCCCGACGAGGATGGGTCGGGCGTGTTCACGTCCTTCTCGGTCGAGCAGACCGCGATCGAGGCCTACCCGACCCTGCGCCGTCACCGCATCGCGATCGGCCTGTATGACCTGGTGGACGGCAGGCTCGTCCGCACCGAACGCGTCGAGACCGACATCCGCGGCGCCTCGACACCGATCGTCGAGCTGCTCGATCACCGCCAGCCCGACCTGATCCTGCTCAACGACGACGATCTCACCTACGCCAAGATCCGCCTCGACGAGCGCTCGTTCGCGACGCTGGTCGAGAGCATCGCGACGTTCGAGGAGTCCCTCCCCCGCGCCCTGTGCTGGGGCTCCGCGTGGGACATGACGCGCGACGCGGAGCTGTCCGGCTCCGACTTCGTGACGCTGGTGCTGGCCGGGATCGGCTCCGAGACCGACCTGACGGCCGTCAGCTCGCTGCTGCGCCAGGGCAGCAGCGCCGTCAACCTCTACACCGCAGATGCCGCGCGTCCCGAGCTCAAGGCTCGCTGGGAGGCGGGGCTCGACCAGCTGGTCGATGCCGCCGAGCCGGGCAGCGACCACCAGCTCGCGCTGGTCCGCGCGCTCGCGTCGGCGACGTCCAGCCCGGAGCGGATCCGCGGCGTCCTCGCCGGCGACCTCGACGGTCTGACGCTAGACACCGACCTGCGCTGGACCCTTGTCACGTCGCTGGCCCGCCTCGGCGACGCCGACGAGGCGGAGATCGCCGCCGAGCTCGCGCGCGACACGACGATCTCCGGTCAGGAGAACGCCTCCGCGGCGCGGGCGATCCGCCCGCTGGCCGCGGCCAAGGAAGAGGCGTGGCGCATCGCCGCGGTCGACCGCTCGACGCCCAACGAGACCCGTCGCTCGACGGCGCTCGCATTCCAGGTCTCAGGGCAGGCCGACATCCTCGAGCCCTTCGTCGACCGCTATCTCGAGATGGCCAGCACGATCATCGACGACATGGGTGTCTGGATCGGGCAGGTCGCGCTGATCTACCTGTTCCCGCTCGCCAACCCGTCGCAAGCCACGCTCGACAAGGTCGATGCGTGGCTCGCCGACACGTCGGCGAACCCCGCGGCGGTGCGCTACGTCTCCGAGGGTCGCGACGACCTCGCCCGGGCGCTGCGGGCGCAAGCAGCGTCCTGACGCACGAACGATGAGACGTTGAAGTCGCGGGAGCGACCTCAACGTCTCATCGTTCGTCCCCCTGGCCTCAGCTGACCAGCGTCGGGAGACGGCGGATGATCTCCTCGGCGTCGGCGATGACCTGGTCGATGACCTCCTGGACCGATCCGATGTCGTGGATCAGGCCCTGGGTCTGACCGGCCCACCACATGCCGTCCTCCATGTCGCCCTTGGCCAGGACGTTGGTGCGTCCGCGCATCCCCGAGGCGAGCTCGGCGATGTCGTCGAACGTCGCACCCTCGGCCTCCGAGATGCGGACGATCTCCTCGGAGATCGTGTTGCGGACGACGCGGGCGGTGTTGTGGAACCGGCGGAACACCAGCACCGTCGAGCGCTCGTCGTTCGCGACGATCTGCTGCTTGACGTTGTCGTGGATCGGCGCCTCGGTGGTGGCCATGAAGCGGGTGCCCATGTTCACCGCGACCGCGCCGAGGGCCAGCGCGGCGGCGAGCCCCTGCCCGCTGGCGATGCCACCCGAGGCGATCACGGGGATCTTCAGCTGGCGGACGGCCGCGGGGATGAGGATGAGGCCGGGCACGTCGTCCTCGCCGGGGTGACCCGCGCACTCGAAGCCGTCGATGCTGATCGCGTCGACGCCCTTGCGCTCGGCCGACAGGGCGTGGCGCACCGACGTGGCCTTGTGGATGACCTTGATGTTCGCGCCGTGGAAGTCGGGCAGGTGCGGCTCGGGGCTGGAGCCGGCCGTCTCGACGACGGTGATGCCGGCCTCGATGATCGCGGCGCGATACTCGTCGTACGGGACGGGGTTGATCGTCGGCAGGATCGTGAGGTTGACGCCGAACGGTTTGTCGGTGAGGTCGCGGGTGCGGGCGATCTCCGTGGCCAACGCCTCGGGGGTGGGCTGCGTGAGCGCGGTCAGGAATCCGAGGGCGCCGGCGTTGGCGACCGGGGCGATGAGCTCGGCGGTGCCGAGACCGGTCATGCCGCCACACAGGATCGGGTGGTCGACCCCGAACTGCTCGGTGAAGCTGGTGCGGATCATGGTGCCGTCCTTCGTGGTGGGTGGTTGTTCAGCAGGGGTGCGGGTGACCGCCGGCGACACCGGCAAGGATCAGCTCGGCCAGCGCACGGTACGCCGCCGAGTCGTCGAGACCGGTCGCCCGGGAGATGTCGCCCCGGTGGATCGACTCCATCATGAGACGGGCGACGGCCCCCAGGAAGGTCGGGTCGATGCCCGGCGCCGCCTCGTGCACTAGCGCCTGCACCCGGCCGGCGGCGATCTGGGTGTTCTGGCGGTAGATGTCCCCGGCCGGCGCGAAGCGCTCGAGGTCGGCGAAGAACGCGGGCGACGCCGGTGCCAGCTCGACGGCGACTGCGTTGAGGTAGGCGCCGATCCGGTCGACCGCCGGCGCCGACGGGTCGACCGCGGCGTCGACCCGATCGGTCGCCCGCCGGAAGAACGTCCGGACGATCGACACCAGGAGCTGCTCCTTGCTCGGCGCGATGGCGTACAGCGTCGACTTGGAGCAGTTGAGTCGGGCGGCGAGGTCAGACATCTGCAGGTCGATGAAGCCCTCGGCGAGCACGATGTCGATCGTGGCGTCACGCAGCACGGCGGTCCGTCCGCTGATCGTCGTCCTGGCCTCCACCATGCCGCCACTGTACCAGAATGCGTTCTGGAGTACAGTGATTCGTACACCGATCCAGGAGGACCCCATGCCGGCCGAACGCCTCATGCCCACCGACGAGTCAGCCGACCTGATCGCGCTCACCCGCGACATCGTCGCCAAGGAGCTGCGGCCTGTCGTCGCCGACCTGGACGCCCGGGCGGAGTTCCCGCGGGACGTGTTCCGCACGCTCGGGCGGGCCGGCCTCATGTCGCTGCCCTACCCCGAGGAGCTCGGCGGAGGAGGTCAGTCGTACGAGGTCTACCTCCAGGTGGTCGAGGAGATCGCCTCCGCGTCCGCGAGCGTCGGGGTCGGCGTCAGCGTGCACGCGCTCTCGTGCTTCGGCCTGTTCACCGCCGGTACCGAGGAGCAGAAGCAGCGGTGGCTGCCCGAGATGCTGTCGGGCGAGCTGCTCGGCGCCTACTGCCTGTCGGAGGCTCATGCCGGCTCCGACCCCGCAGCGATGCGCACCAAGGCCGTCCGGTCCGGTGACGAGTACGTCATCAACGGGGCCAAGGCCTGGACGACCCACGGCGGCAAGGCTGACTTCTACAAGGTGATGGCACGCACCTCGGACGACGGCGGCCGAGGGATCTCCTGCTTCCTCGTCCCGGCCGACACACCGGGCCTCACCGCAGACCACCCCGAGCAGAAGATGGGCCTGATGTCGTCGACGACGGCCACGATGCTGTTCGAGGACGTCCACGTCCCGGCCGAGCGGCGCCTGGGCGAGGAGGGCCAGGGCCTTCCGATCGCGCTCGCCGGCCTCGATGCGGGCCGCCTCGGCATCGCTGCCGTCGCCACGGGCCTGGCTCAGGAGGCACTCGACGTCGCCATCGCGTACGCCAAGGAGCGGGAGACCTTCGGCAAGGCGATCATCGACCACCAAGGGCTCGCCTTCCTGCTGGCCGACATGTCCGCCGCCGTCGAGTCGGCCCGTGCGACGTACCTCGCCGCCGCCCGGCTCAAGGACGCGGACCGCCCGTACTCGCGCCAGGCATCCATCGCCAAGATGGTCTGCACCGACAACGCCATGAAGGTCACCACCGACGCCGTCCAGGTGCTCGGCGGTGCGGGCTACACCAAGGACTTCCCGGCCGAACGCTTCATGCGCGAGGCCAAGGTCATGCAGATCTTCGAGGGCACCAACCAGATCCAGCGACTCGTCATCAGCCGCAACCTCGCGCGCTGACCCCCCGGCACTCCCGCGACACCACACCCAGAAGGGCACCACCATGCAGCTCACCGACACCGCCGCGATCGTCACCGGAGGCGCGTCCGGCCTCGGCGCCGCCACGGCCACCCGCCTCGCCGCCGGAGGCGCGTCCGTCTATGCGATCGACCTCCAGTCGTCGATCGACCAGGCTCCTGCCGTCGACGGCGTGACCTACCTCGTCGCCGACGTCACGGACGAGGAGCAGGTCCGCGCCGCCGTCGCGACGGCCAACGAGACCGTGCCGCTGCGTACGGTCGTCAACTGCGCGGGCATCGGTCCGTCCGCGCGCATCCTGGGCCGCAAGGGCGTGCACGACCTCGCGCTCTACGCCAAGATCGTGCAGATCAACCTGGTCGGGTCGTTCACGGTGCTCGCGCTGGCGTCCGAGGCCATCGCCCGGACCGAGCCCGACCAGAACGGCCAGCGCGGCGTCATCGTCAACACGGCATCGATCGCTGCGTACGACGGCCAGGTCGGCCAGGTCGCCTACGCCTCGTCCAAGGCCGGCATCGTCGGCATGACCCTGCCCGCCGCGCGCGACCTGGCCCAGTACGGCATCCGCGTCTGCACCATCGCCCCCGGCATCGTCAACACTCCGATGCTGGCCACGGTCAGCGAGGAGTTCCGCGCGGGGCTCGCCGCCGGCGTCCCGTTCCCGCAGCGCCTGTGCGAGCCGTCCGAGTACGCCCAGCTCGTCGCAATGATCGTCGATCACGACTACCTCAACGGCGAGACGATCCGCATGGACGGCGCCCTGCGGATGGCTCCGCGCTAGTCGACGCCGGGTGACCGGGCCAGCACGGCCCCGTCCGCCGTCAGTGGTGGGCGGGGCTGTTGCCGCTCGTGGTCTCGAGCTCGGTGCTCGGCGGCGGCGGGACGTAGTTGTTGCGCGCGGTGAGCAGGCCGAAGAGCGCGACCAGGATGAACAGGCCGACCGTGCTGCCGCCGAAGAGGATCACCAGGTCGAGGTGGCTCTTGCCCTCACCACGGGGCCACGCGGGCCCGACCGGGGCATCGGCGAGGGCTGCACCCGTGCCGACGACGAACATGAGGACGAACGTGGACACGGCGGTGAGCGCGCGGGCGGGAGTACTCATGGGCCCCATCGTATCCACCCGTAGGCTGGGCGAATGCCTGACCTAGACATCAACTGGAAGCTGCCGGAGGGCAAGGCGTACGACTGGTTCGTCGCAGTCCCCGGGAGGGTCCTGCTCGTCATCGTCATCGGGCTGGTGTTCCGCTGGTTCATCAACCGAGCGGTCGACCGCCTCGTCCACCGTGCCGGCAGGGGCAACGTCCCGGGATTCATCGCCGACAGCCGGGCCGGCGAGTTCCTCGACGGCCTCAAGCCCGCCAACCACGCCCGCCGTCTGCAGCGCACGGAGACCATGGGCTCGCTGCTGAAGAGCGTCTCGACCGGCATCATCCTGATCGTCGTGATCGTCACGGTGCTGTCGACGTTCGGCATCGACATCGCGCCGATCATCGCGAGCGCCGGGATCGTCGGCGTCGCGCTCGGCTTCGGCGCACAGAACCTGGTGAAGGACTTCCTGTCCGGCATCTTCATGATCCTCGAGGACCAGTACGGCGTGGGCGACACGGTCGACCTCGGCGAGGCGACCGGCACCGTCGAGGCCGTCAGCCTGCGCGTCACCCGGCTCCGCGACGTCAACGGCACGGTCTGGTACGTCCGCAACGGCGAGATCCTGCGCGTGGGCAACCAGAGCCAGAACTGGGCCCGCACGGTCCTCGACGTCACGGTGTCCTACGACGCCGACCTCGATCTGGTGCAGAAGATCCTCCAGGACGTCGCGACCTCGACCTACGAGAACGAGAGCTTCCACGACGTCATCATCGAGGCGCCCGAGGTCTGGGGGGTCGAGCGGTTCGACAAGGACGGCGTGGTCGTCCGGGTCGTGCTGAAGACCGCACCGGCCCAGCAGTGGCTCGTGGCACGCGCGATGCGCCAGCGCATCAAGGCCGAGTTCGACCGCGCCGGCATCACGATGCCGACGACCTTCCCGGTGACGACGATCCAGGAGAAGCCGTGACCGAGCAGTCTGGACCCACCTTCTACGAGGCGATCGGCGGACACGACACGATCAAGATGATCGTCGACACGTTCTACGACGGCGTCGCCGGCGACGAGCTGCTGCGCCCCCTCTATCCCGAGGAGGACCTCGGGCCGGCCAACGAGCGGTTCCGGATGTTCCTCGAGCAGTACTGGGGCGGGCCGACCACCTACTCCGAGCAGCGCGGACACCCACGGCTGCGGATGCGCCACGCCCCGTTCGAGGTCACCCCGGCGGCCCGCGACCGGTGGCTCGAGCACTTCCGCGACGGGCTCGACCGGGCGGCCCTCTCCCCCGAGCACGACGCGCAGTTCTGGGCCTACGCCCAGCACGCCGCGAACTTCATGGTGAACTCCGCGGGCTGATCCTTCGACTGGCTCAGGGACCGAAGCAGCGGAGTTCGACCATGAAGCGACAAGGCAGCATGGTGAACTCCGCGGGCTGATCCGTGGAGGCCCGGGCTCAGTCGCGGATGAGCCCGCTGAGCTCGAGCCGCTCCTGGTCGCCGAACGGTCGCGACCGCTGGGTCTGCGGGTCGAATCCGACGAGCACCGTCGTCGACCCGGCCAGCACCGTCTGCCCGTCCGACAGCTCCGACCTCATCTCGAACGACCCTCGCCCCACCCGACTGACCCAGACGCTGGCGTCGTACGGCTCGGCCCGCCAGCCGATGGGCGCGCGGAAGGTCACGGTGGACGTCCCGACGACGAAGCTGCCGGGGCTCATGGCCGCCAGATGGGTCGAGATGTGCAGGACGCGCGCTTCCTGGAACAGCTCGAAGACCTTCGTGGGGGTCACCGCGCCTACGGGGTCGAGGTCGCTGCGTCGGACGTTCAATGACGCCACCGGGACGTCGTCGCGGGAGGCGATCTGCTCGCGCTCGCCGAGGATGGTGGTGACCTCCGCGAACACGGCTGACGACCCGTCGGAATCGATGCCGATCTGCTGGACCAGGGTGGTGCCGTCCGCCGTCGACGTCACGACGACCGGAGTCCGTCCGAGGCGCATGGGGCGCAGGAACCTCACTGACATCGAGACGATCTCGGCCCCGGAGTCCACGAGGCCCTCGTCGACCAGGACGGCGCGCGCCTCGGCCGCGTAGTCGAGGTAGACGACGTTGTTGACGTGGTTGAGCGAGTCGAGATCGGCCCATCTCATCGGGAATCGGTGTTGGTGCACGCCGCCGATGATGTCAGACGAGGAGGGGTCGCAGGTCAGGCTCCGGCGGTCTCGTCGATCTCCATGACCGGATCGCCCTCCTGGACGATCTGTCCGAGCTCGACGAGGATGCGACCGACGTGACCGCTGACCTGGGCGACGAGTGGTATCTCCATCTTCATGGACTCCAGCACCGCGAGCGTGTCGCCGGGACCCACCTGGTCCCCCTCGCGCGCGACGATCTTCCAGACGTTCGAGACGATCTCCGCTCGGGCCAGGTACATCAGGCGTCCGATCCGTGCGTCAGCATCCGCAGGGCGGCCACCATCCGGTCGCGTGTCTCCTCGGGGTGGATGACGTCGTCGACGATACCCGCCTCGGCGGCGAGGTACGGCCGCGCGACCTCCTCGCGGTAGACGGCGGCGAGCTCGTCGCGCAGGACGGTCGGCTCCTCGGCCTCCTTGAGCGCGCGTCGGTGCAGCAGGGCGACGGCACCGCCGGGGCCCATGACGGCGATCTCCGAGCCGGACCAGGCCCAGTTGGCATCGGCACCGAGCGAGGCGGAGCCCATCGCGATGTAGGCGCCGCCGTAGGACTTGCGCACGACGACGGTGAGCTTCGGGCTCTTCGTGTCGACGTACGCCTTGAGGAGCTTGGCGCCATGCGTGATGACGCCTCGCCCCTCCTCGACCGTGCCGGGCAGGAAGCCGGGCACGTCGACGAAGGTGAGGACGGGCAGGTCGAAGCGGCCGCAGAACTCGACGAAGCGGGCGGCCTTGACCGAGGCCTTCGAGTCGAGGATGCCGCCGCGGGCGTTGGGCTGGTTGGCCAGGATGCCGA
This sequence comes from Aeromicrobium sp., assembly GCA_046598255.1. GTDB lineage: Bacteria > Actinomycetota > Actinomycetes > Propionibacteriales > Nocardioidaceae > Aeromicrobium. The sequence continues at coordinate 59,585 of JBKJIW010000006.1, forward strand.
CCGCGTGCCCGTCGAGCCGGGCGAACAAGGTCAGGATGCTGGGGGCGTGCGTCGGCATGAGCTCGAGGCGCGCACCGTTGTCGAGCACGCCGTCGAGCAGCTTGTTCATGTCGAAGACGACGCTGGACTTCTCCGGCACGAGCGTCGGCAGGGCGGCGACCGAATGCGGGTTGGCCGGGACGGCGTCGTGTCGCTTCTGGCGTCCACCCTTGTGTGTCGGCAGGAACGACAGCAGCAGGCGGGTGGCGTCGAAGGCCTCCTCCTCGCTGAGGACCTCGAGGTGCGCGACCCCGGAGACCGTGGTGTGGAGAGCCGATCCGCCGATGTCCTCGGCGGAGGCGTCCTCTCCGGTGGCGGCCTTGACGATGTCCGGCCCGGTCAGGAACATCTGCCCCTGCTCCTTGACCATGATCGTCCAGTCCGTCAGCGCCGGCGAGTACGCGGCGGCGCCGGCGCAGGGCCCGAGGATCAGGGAGATCTGCGGGATGCGGCTCTGCGCCTCGATGTTGAGCGCGAAGATGCCGCCGCAGCCGTGCAGCGCGAAGATGCCCTCGTGGATGCGGGCACCGCCCGAGTCGTTGATGTAGACGATCGGGTAGCCCTTGTCGATCGCGAACCGCTGGGCCTTCTGGATGCTCTCGGCCATGACGGCGCCGATCGCGCCCGAGGCGACCGCCGCATCGTGCGACACGACGACGACCGAGTGACCGTCTGTCGTGCCCCACCCTGCGACGACACCGCTGCCCGCGCCGGATCCGGCCAAGCGCATCGGCGTCATCTCGACGAAGCTGCCCTCGTCGACGAGCATCTCGGCTCGCTCGCGGGCGGTGTAGACCCTCCTGCCCTTCGGCTCGACGCGCGCGAACCGCGACGTCCGACGCTGAGTGAGCGTCTCGCGCTGGCCCGAAGGTGCTGCTTCGACTACCGCGGGGTGATCGAGCTTCGACACGTCGACTCCTAGAACATGAGGTTTTCCTCAACTATACACAAAGATGAGGAACCCCTCATCTTTGTCCCGCGCGGCGCCCCGTGATCTCGCGCACTCACCCGTCGGTGCGATAACGTGCTGGGGACCCCACTAAGCAAGCGCTTAGAACGCACGCCCCGAGGAGAACACCGTGACCGAATCCCGCACCGCGATCGTGACCGGAGCCGCCCGCGGCATCGGCTCAGCCGTGGCCCAGCGCCTCGCCTCCGACGGCTTCAAGGTCGCCGTCGTCGATCTTGACGAGGCAGCCTGCGCGACCACCGTCGACGCCATCACCGCCGCCGGCGGATCCGCCTTGGCTGTCGGCGCCGACGTCAGCAACGAGGAGCAGGTCAAGGCAGCGATCGACCGCATCGCGTCCGAGCTCGGCGCGCCCACGGTGCTGATCAACAACGCCGGCATCCTGCGCGACAACCTGCTGTTCAAGATGACCGTCGAGGACTGGGACCTGGTCATGGGCGTCCACCTGCGTGGTTCGTTCCTCATGACGAAGTACGCCCAGAAGCACATGACCGAGGCCGGCTACGGCCGCATCGTCAACCTGTCCAGCACGTCCGCGCTCGGCAACCGGGGCCAGGCCAACTACTCCGCCGCCAAGGCCGGCCTCCAGGGCTTCACCAAGACGTTGGCGATCGAGCTCGGCAAGTTCGGCGTCACCGCCAACGCCATCGCGCCGGGCTTCATCCAGACCGACATGACGGCCGCGACGGCCGAGCGCATGAAGGTGCCGTTCGACGACTTCATCAAGTTCAGCGCCGACCAGATCCCGGTGCAGCGTGTCGGTCAGCCCGAGGACATCGCCCACACCGCGTCGTTCCTGGTGAGCGAGGGTGCGGGCTTCGTCTCCGGACAGGTCATCTACGTCGCCGGCGGACCGAAGGACTGAACCCTGTGACCACCGATCCCCAGGGGCTGGACACCGCCGTCGTCGCGGACTGGTTGAGGTCCGCCGCGCCCGATGCGGTCAGCGGACCATTGGAGGCGACCCTCATCACCGGCGGCAAGTCCAACCTGACCTACCTGGTCACCGACGGCACGCACGAGTACGTCGTGCGGCGTCCGCCCCTGGGGCACGTCCTGGCCACTGCCCACGACATGGGACGCGAGTACCGCGTCATGGCCGCATTCGCCGGCACCGACGTCCCCGTGCCGGGGATGGTCGCGCTGTGCGAGGACGTCGACGTCATCGGCGCCCCGTTCTACGTCATGCAGCGGGTCGCGGGCACGCCCTACAGCCGGGCCTCCCAGCTGGAGCCGCTCGGCGCCGACCGCACCCGGGTCATCACCGAACGGATGGTCGACACGCTCGTCTCCCTGCACGCCGTCGACTACCGCGAGGTCGGGCTCGGCGAGTTCGGCCGGCCCGACGGCTACCTGGGTCGCCAGGTCTCCCGCTGGAAGAAGCAGCTGGCCGCCTCCACGAGTCGCGAACTGCCCGGCATGGACGAGCTCGTCGCGTACCTCGACGCCCACCTGCCGGCTGGCGGAGAGGGCACGATCGTCCACGGCGACTTCCGGCTCGACAACCTGCTGGTGGAGGACGACCGCGTCACCGCGGTGCTCGACTGGGAGATGAGCACGCTGGGCGACCCGCTGACCGACGTGGCCCTCATGCTGGCCTACCAGCAGCTCGCCGAGGCCTCGCCCGCGTCCGGCGCGGTCGTCACCGACGCACCGCTCGCCGCGGGCTACCTCGACCGCGACGCCGTTCTCGAACGCTACGCGGCTGGCTCCGGACGCGACGTCAGCGACATCGGCTACCACCTGTCGCTGGCCTTCTTCAAGCTCGCCGTGATCCTCGAGGGCATCCACTTCCGGCACTCGCACGGCCAGACCGTCGGATCGGGCTTCGACGGCATCGGCGACATGATCGTGCCGTTGATCGAGGCGGGCAGGGCCGCTTCGCGCTAGGGTGGCGCCCGTGACGCCAGAGATCCTCGAGCCCCGGCGCCGCCCGACGCAGGAGCGAAGCCACAAGAAGTTCGACCACCTGCTCCTGATGTCGCGCGAGCTGCTGCTCGACGTCGGTTTCGAGTCGTTCACCTGCGAGGAGGTCGCCAGCCGGGCCGGGCTGCCGATCGGGACGCTGTACCAGTTCTTCCAGAACAAGTACGTCATCGTGTGCGAGCTCGACCGCGTCGACGCCGTGGCGGTCCGGGAGGAGCTCGCCTCCTTCGCGGACGCCATCCCCTCGCTCGACTGGTTGAAGTTCCTCGACCGGCTCGTCGACCACATGGCTGCGCTGTGGGTCAACGACCCGTCGCGGCGGGCCGTCTGGCTGGCGGTGCAGAGCACGCCGGCGACCCGCGCCACGGCGGCGGTCACCGAGCGCGAGTTCGCCGTCGAGGTGGTCCGCGCCCTGGCGCCGCTGACCCCCGGCACACCGTGCGAGCGGCGCAACATCATGGCGGAGGTCCTCGTCCACGTCGTCTACTCGATGCTGAACTTCTCGATCCGTGACAGCCAGGAGCACCGCGAGTCGATCATCGAGCTCAAGCGCCTGCTGGCGTCGTACCTGCTGAGCGCCGAGCGCAGCTGACCCCCGAGACGGTTTCCCAGGTTCACCCCGGAAGATTCCGGGGTGAACCCCGATCCGCGACGGGTCACCCCGGTCGTTCCCGCGGTGAGGTGCAGGGTTTCGCGATGAGGTGCTCGTTTCCCAGGATCTCCTGGGAAACCGCCCGCGGGGTCAGGGGTGCGACAGGATGACGTACGCGACGGCGTGGTCTCCGTCGTGGCTCACTGACACCTCGATCGCGTGACCCGCCAGGTGCTCGGCGACCTCGCCGTGCAGGCGGATGCGTGGCCGTCCCCACGCGTCGGTCACCAGCTCGATCAGGTGGTGGACGTGCTCGTCCATGACCGGCGCCTCCCCGAAGATGGACGCCGACCAGGCCTTGATGACGGCCTCCTTGGCCGCCCACCGGGCCGCGAGGTGCCGCGCGGGGCCCGTCGGGCGCCCGGACGCGTCCCGCCACTCCCCCGGCAGGAACACGTCCTCGAAGCGAGAACCGGGCCGGTCGATCTGGTCCGCGAACGACGGGACGTGGACCAGATCGACTCCCACTCCGACGACCGTCACTCGCAGGCCGCGCCGAAGTAGGCGCCGTCCTCCCCGAGACGGGCGGCCGGGTCGAGCAGCATCCCGGCCTCGCGGGTCCGCACTCCGGCCGCGCCGAGGCGACGATCGGCCGGACGCTCGTACAGCGGGGCTCCGCCGTACATCGCGCGCACGATCCGCATGCGTCCCTCGATGACGCGGGCCTCGGCCCGTGCGAGGTACGCGTCGCGCTGGTCGGCGGGCAGCGACGCCACGAACCCCTGCGGGTGGACGATCGCGAGCAGCCCGGCGACGTGACCGAAGCCGAGGCTCGTGACGAATCCCGCCTTCAGCGCACCGGTCGCCAGTGGCTGGCGCAGCCACACGAGGTGCTCGTGCTCGGCCAGGTCATCCATGACGCAGTCGAGGCTCCGGTTGGGCGGGATGACGCCGCCCGCGAGCACCTGGCAGAGCCCGATGATCTGGAACGCCGCCGCACCGCCCTTGGCGTGGCCCGTGAGGGTCTTCTGCGAGACGACGAACAGCGGGTTGCCGTCACTGCGACCGATGGCCGCCGCGAGCCGCTCGTGCAGCTCGGACTCGTTGCGCTCGTTGACGCCCGTCGAGGTGTCGTGCTTCGACAGCACCGCGACGTCGTCGGCCGTCAGCCCGACCGACGCGAGACCCCGGGCGAGCGCCGAGTCACGGCCACCCAGTCCCGCGGCCAGCGCACCGATGCCGGGGGCCGGGATCGACGTGTGGACGCCGTCCGCGAACGACCCGGCGTAGGCCACGACACCGAGCACGGGCAGCCCCATGGCCGCCGCGACGTCACCACGAGCCAGCAGGATCGTCCCGCCACCCTGCGACTCCACGAAGCCGCCGTAGCGACGGTCGTTGCCGCGGCTGAAGTAGCGGTCCTCGAGGCCCTTGGCCCGCATCGCGGCCGAGTCTGCGGTGGCCGACATGTCCGCGAAGCCGACGATGCCCTCGATGCTCAGGTCGTCGAAACCACCGGAGACGACGAACTGCGCCTTGCCGAGGCGGATCTTGTCGACCCCCTCCTCGACCGACACGGCCGTCGTGGCGCAGGCCGCGACGGGGTGGACCATCGCACCGTACGAGCCGACGTAGGACTGGACGACGTGTGCCGCGATGACGTTGGGCAGCGCCTCCTGCAGGATGTCGTTGGCCTTGCTCTCGCCCAGCAGCGTGTCGATGTAGAGCGACTGCATCGACTGCATGCCGCCCATGCCGGTGCCCTGGGTGTTGGCGACGAGGGCCGGGTGCACCCAGCGCATCAGCTCGGACGGCGTGAAGCCGCTCGACAGGAACGCGTCGACGGTGCAGATCAGGTTCCAGAGCGCGACCCGGTCGATCGACTCGACCATCTCCGCCGGGATGCCCCACACCGTGGGATCGAAGCCGGTCGGGATCTGGCCGCCCACCGTGCGAGTCAGCTTCATGCGGCGCGGCACGCGGATCTCGGTGCCGGCCTTGCGGGTGACGGTCCAATCGCCGTCGGCCGTGGCCGCGATGACGGTGCGCTCCGGATCAGCCTCACGCAGCGCGCGCGCCTCCGACTCGTTGCCGACCGTGAACGACAGGTCCTGGTCGAGGAACACCGACGTGAGCAGCGGGGCCGAGTTGTCGACCATCGCGCCCTCGTCGACGTAGCGACGGATGCCGACCGCCTCGCGGACGGTCTCCTCGTACCGCTCGACCAGGTCAGCCTCGTCGACCTTCTCCTGGCTGGCGGTGTCGAACCAGCCGCCGCCCTGCGCGTCCCAGCTGACCAGGCCGGTCGACCATGCGAGCTCGAGGACGCCGGCGGCCGACAGCCCGTCGGACACCTCGACCTCGAAGCGCGTGCGGGCCGATCCGTACGGACCAAGCTCGCCGACACCGACGATGACGACGAGGTCCTCCGGACGGGTGTCGATCGGCGCCCAGTCGAGCGTGTCGACGCGGTCGAGCTGCGCCGGCGACGGCGCGAGTGCGGTGATGGTGCCCTCGTCGTCCGCGACCTCGGCGACGGGACGCTCCAGACCCTCGGCGAGCGCCTTCATGTCGATCGTCGTGCCGCCGAGACCACCGGTCAGGTCGACCGTCAACGGCTCGGTGAGCGCGGCCACCCGGGCAGCGGGCTCGCACGTCGCAAGCAGAGCCGCGGCCATGTCGTGCGGCGTCCAGGTGCGGACGCCTGCCGCCTCGACGGCGTCGACCAGCGGGTCGTTGGCGCCCATCAGCCCGGTGCCGCGCACCCATCCGATGATCGCGTGGGCCAGCGTCACGCGCTCTCCCCACGTGCGCTCCGCCGACCAGCGGGAGACCAGCGCGTCGAGCGCCGACTTGGCCTCGCCGTAGCCGCCGTCGCCGCCGAACATCCCGCGGTTGGGCGAGCCCGGCAGGACGACGTGCAGCGTCGCGGCGATGTCACGATCCTGTCCGCGCGCGGACAGGGCGCCGATGAGGCGCTCGACCGACCACAGCAGGATGCGCATGTCGACCTCGGTGCGGCTGCCGGCGTCGGTGAGGTCACCGGCCACGCGGCCGGCCGCGAACGGGAAGAGCAGGGTCGGCGTCATCGCCGGCTTGAGGACCGTCGTCGCGCCGGCGCGGGTCTGCGTCTGCTCGGCGCTGATCCAGGCCGCCAACGCGTCGACGTCGGCGAACGACGCCATGTTGGCCGGGACGACCCACAGCGCAGCGCCGTCGACGGCGTGCTCACGGTAGAGCCGCTTGAAGAACGCGAGCTTCGCCGGGGCAAGGCTCGAGGTCGTCGCCACCACCGTTGCGCCGCCGGCGAGCAGCTGCGCGGTGATGCCGGCTGCGATCGATCCGGCGCTGGCGCCGGTCACGACCGCGAGCTCGTCCGACCACCGACCGGACGTCGTCGCGACGGCGTCCGAGGCGATCGCGCGGAACCGGTCGGCCAAGGCAGCGTCATCGACGTGTCCGGCCCACCAGGTTGCCTGGGCGGCCACGACGGATCCGGCACCGACGAAGGTCGCGTCGACCGTCTCGCCGACGGCCAGCCTGGCGAGGTCCTCCCGCGCACTGGCCCACCGGTCGTCGAACAGGACGGCCCGGAGCGGGTCGAAGGCCGGAGCGGTGAGCTTCGCCCAGTCGCTTCCCAGCTCGGACTCCACCCGGGCCAGCACCTCGGCATCGGCCGCGTCGGGTTCGACGACGGTGGCCACCGGGGTGAGGCCCAGCTGGTCGAGGACGAGCCGGGCCGACGAGGCGAGGACGCCGTCGGGGCCGGTGATCTGCGCCGTGAACTCGCCGAGGGCGGCCGCGTCGATCGTGGCCTCTCCCCCGCCGGAGGACGGCAGCGCGACGCTGACGCCGTGGCGCGCCGCGACGGCCTGGACGCTCGCGTCGACGGCGGCCTCGACATCGGCGCCGGACGACAGCGCCGTCAGCGGGCCGAACTCTCCTCCGCGGATGCTGGCACCGTCACGGCTCGACATCGCGAGCTCGGCGAGGACGTGGCTGGCCCAGCCGGGTCCCAGCTGCCAGGCGTCCGTCACCCGCTCGGCGACAGCGCCCTGGCGCTTGCCGGTGGGGCCGAGCACCTTCTTGAGGTGATCGCCGATGGCCTCGGTCAGCACCGGGCCGAACGGCTTGTAGCCACGGGCCAGACCCTTGACCTGCGTCGACAGCGACGGGATGTCGGCGTCGGCCGCACCGTCGATGGCGCCGAGCCCGAGCTCGCCGCCGAGGTCGACGAGCAGCTGGTTGCGCCGCGAGGACGCGCCGTCGCACAGCGACTCGATCGAGTCGGCGGCGCCGATCTGGTCGAGGCGCATCTTGGTCCACCAGGCGATGAGCAGCGAGGTGGCGTCGGCCGCGTCGTACGTCAGATCGGCCGGGCGGGGGCCGCTGGAGGTGGCGGCGGCAGGAGCAGCTGCGGCCACGGGTGCGGCAGCATCCACGGTCGCCAGACGAGCGGTCTCAGACGCTGTGCTTCCGCGAACCTCTTCGTCGTCGAGGGTCACCTGCTCCTCGTCGGTCGCGAAGACCGCGGCGTTGTCGCGCTCGAAGTTGAGCACCTGCACCGCAGGACCGAAGCGGCCCGGCAGCTTGAGCGTCGAGGCCGCCAGGTTGGCGACGGTCGGCGACTGACCGACGCCGATCTCGATGAACCGCTCGACGCCGAGGCCACCCTCGGCGACCGGGGTGAAGAACAGGTCCTGGGTCTCGATCCAGCGGACCGGGCTGGCGAACTGCCAGGCCAGCAGCTCGATCAGGACCAGGCGGCAGAGCTCGCCGGGACACGCCGACCAGGTGGCGAAGTCGGCCAGCACCGTGTCGAGCGGCTCGGACGGCACCAGGTCGGCGATCTCCTGCAGGAACGCCCGGTCGAGCGAGAACGGCCGCGGCACCAGGTTGGGCACGTAGCGTCCGGCGAGGATCGACGGGTCGATCGTCGCCGGCAGCAGCTCGTCGAGGCGCTCGCGGAAGTCGGGCACGCCGCCGTGCAGCACGGTGGAGTGGAAGGGCACGTCGATGCCCGGCACCAGGATGAAGGCGGCCTTGCCACCGAACTCCTCGCGGCGACGGGCGACCTCCTTCTCGAGCACCTCGAGGCCGGCGACGGTGCCGGCGATGGCGTACTGCGAGTCCTTGAGGTTGTAGTTGACGATCTGCAGGAACTCGCCGGACGTCGCGGCGACGCCGTCGACGAAGGCCGTGACATCGCTGTCGGTCCGACCGATCTGCGACGGTCGGATCGCGGCGAGCCGGTAGTCGCTGCGGCCGGCGGAGTCGCGCGGGACGAGCCCGTGCATCACCGATCCGCGCTGGAACACGACCTCGACGACTGCCTCGAGGGGGATGACACCGGAGACGGCGGCGAGCGCGTTGTACTCGCCGACGGAGTGTCCGGCGAGGATCGAACCCTCGACGAACGCCCCGGACTCGCGCAGCTCGGCCATCTGCGCCGCGCCGAGCACGGCCATGGCGACCTGCGTGAACTGCGTCAGGAACAGGACGCCATCCGGGTGCCGGTGCGTCGTGCCGTGCGTGACGAGCGTCGTCGGGTTGTCGCGGACGACGGTCAGGATCGAGAAGCCGAGGGCCTCGCGCGTGTGGGCATCGGCGCGGTCCCAGATCTCGCGAGCGGCCTTCGACCGCTGGTAGGCGTCCATCCCCATCCCCGGGTGCTGGATGCCCTGTCCCGGGAAGGCGTACGCCGTGCGGGGTGCCGCGAGACGGGCGGTCGCCGACATCACGACGTCTCCGCCCGAGCGCACCGTGACGTCGACGACCTCGGCACCGGCATCGAGGCCGATGCGGTCGGCCTGGATCGTGACGGTGGCTCCGGGCGCGAGCGGGGCCATGAAGCGGGTCGTCCACCCCGTGATGCGGCGGTCGCTGACGGCCTGCTGGGCAGCGGCCGAGATCCACATGCCGTGGACGATCGGCGCACCGAGACCCGCCAGGCGTGCCGCGGCGACGCTGGTGTGGATCGGGTTGTGGTCGCCGGTGACGGCTGCGAAGGCCCGCAGGTCGCTGGGCGCGCCGACGGTCGCCGATCCGCGCGACTTCCGCGGGGTGTCGCGGACGTCATCGCCCAGCGCGCCGCCGGCACGTGCCGGATCGGCCAGCTGTCCGGCGCCCGTGCGACCGCGGATCGCGAAACGCTCCCGCAGCGCGGCGACGTCCCCGGCCGGCGAGGAGATCGTGACGTCGACCGCGACAACGCGGCCGAAGTCGGTGTCCTCGATCGTGTCGATCGCGGCCGAGACGACCAGGCGCGACGGCGCGGTCGGCAGCGGGCCGGTCATCCGGATCGCGTGGTCGAGGTGGACGAGGTCGAGCATGCCCTCGATGACGGGGACGCCGTCGGTGGTCGAGGCGTCGCCGAGCACGGCGAAGACCGACGGCCAGGCCAGCCCCACGAGGACGTCGGGGACGGGGTGCACCGGGACCGATCCACCCGTCACGCCCGCGTGATCGGCGATCAGGTCGGGGTCCCAGTCGACGGCCACGCCGGCACGCCCCGCGGACACGGTCGGCACGTCGCCGCCGGCGGCACCGGCGACCAGCGCGCTCATCGCCTCGGTGGCGCTCGCCATGGTGACGACAGGGGCCCCACCGGTCAGCACCGAGCCATCGACGCCGATGCGCAGGGTGAGCGGACGTGCCATCGGCACCGTCAGCTCGGCCGTGGTCGCATCGACCTGCACCAGGACGGCGCCGGTCTCGGGGTGCTCCGCGCGCTGCGGGTCGACGACGATCCAGCCCGTCGCGCCGTCCGTGACCGCTGCGGCGTCGCCGTCGAGGCGATGGACGGGGTTGCGGACCGTCCGACCGGCCCACACGAGGTCAGGCGAGGCCAGGACCAGCGAGAGCACGTCGCCCGCGTCGGCGTCGACGCGACGCCGTCCGGCCACGCGCCGCGGAGAACGTCCGGCGGCGAGGAGCCCGTCGATCGTCGCGTCCTCGAAACGGCGCAGCAGCTCGGCGACGGGCTCGTCGACCCGGTCGATGCCGGCCACCGAGACGGTGCCGGGGATGATGCAGACCTGGTCGGCCGTGTAGCGCGGGTCGTGCGCCTGCCAGAGGGAGTCCGAGCGCCACCAGCGGCGGACGTCCTGATCGAGCACCGGCACGAAGTTGACCGGCTTGCCGGGCGTGCGGCACTGGTCGACGAAGAACAGGACGTCGGCGGGGTGGAGCGTCACCTCGGCAGCAGCGGGGTAGGCGTCGAGAAGCATCCGGAGCGCGGCTGCGCCGTCGTCGACCGTCGTCGTGTCCGCGAAGAGGCTGGCGATCCGGCCGCGGTCGGCCTCGTGCAGGCGCGCCTCCGTCCGCTGCAGCATCGCGACGAAGCGGTTGCGCAGCGTCACGTCGAGCCAGGCGGGGGTGCCCGACAGCTCGAGGTAGCGCGTGAGCCACTGCCCGTACGTCATGGTGTCGACATCGCCAAAATAGGGCTTGGCCGTGCTGTTGAGGGCGGCGACGATCTCGTCGCGACGGTCGACGACCGCTTCGGCGTCGCCGGCGACCTCGTCCAGGAGGCGTCCGGTGCGCGATGCCGTGTTGTCGATCTCGTGGATGTCGGCGCCGAGCTGGCTGCGGCCCGAGGCCATGCCGCCCTTGGCGGTGCCGGCACCGACCCAGGTGCCGGTGCCGCGGGTGTCGACGAGCAGCTGCTTGACGGCCGGTGAGGTCGTCGCCTCCAGCGTCGCCATCGCAGCGGTGCCAACGAGGATGCCGTCCAGCGGCATGAGCGGGAAGCCGTGGCGACGCGACCACTCGCCGGTCAGGTACGCCGCGGCGACCTCCGGTGTACCGATGCCTCCGCCGACGCAGACGACGACGTTGTCGAGGGCGCGCAGCTCGCCGTACGTCGCGATCAGCAGGTCGTCGAGCTCCTCCCACGAGTGGTGCCCGCCGGCCTTGCCGCCCTCGATCTGGATGTGGACCGCGGTCGGGGCGACGGCCTTGGCGATCGCGACGACCTGGCGGATCTGCTTGACGGTGCCGGGCTTGAAGACGACGTGCGAGATGGACGCCTCACGCAGCTCCTCGACCAGGGCGACGGCGTCCTCGAGCTCGGGGATTCCTGCCGTGACGATGACGCCGTCGATCGGCGAACCGGCCGCGCGGGCGCGCTGCACGAGCCGCTTCTGGCCGAGCTGGAGCTTCCAGAGGTACGGGTCGAGGAACAGCGAGTTGAACTGGTAGGTGCTGCCGGGCGTCAGCAGGTCGCCGAGCTGCGCGACGTGGTCGGCGAAGATCTCCTCGGTGACCTGGCCACCGCCGGCGAGCTCGGCCCAGAAGCCCGCGTTGGCTGCTGCCGCGACGATGCCCGGGTCGACCGTCGTCGGGGTCATGCCGGCGAGCAGGATCGGCGACTTGCCCGTCAGACGGGTGAAGCGGGTCTCGGCGTGGATCGTGCCGTCGGGCAGCGTCACGACGGTCGGTTCGTAGGCCGACCACGGCGTGCCGGGACGCGGCGCCCCGCCGGCCGCGGTGAGCTGGCGGTGGCCGCGGCGCGTCGTGGTGGCGATGACCGTGGCGCCGCGGGCGAGCAGCTCCTTGGCCGAGAGGCGGGCCGCGAGGTCACCGGGACCGAGATCGAGGATCCACGTCGCACCCGCGTCCATGGCCCGCTCCAGCGAGGCGACCCAGTCGACGGGGTCGACGATCGCCTGCATCGTCAGCGTCCGGGCGAGGGTGGCGTCGAGCCCGCACGATGCGGCCCAGGTCGCGGCGAGATCAGCAGCCTCCGCCAGGTCCGGGTGGTGGAACGCCAGCTGCGACGGCAGCGGCTCGAGCACGGGCGCGAACGGCGATCCGCCCGTCGCCTTGCGGTCGCGGTCGGCCTTCTCCGCCGCGGCGATCTCGCCGAAGCGGGTCTCCACGACCTGCAGGCTGTCGGCGGGGCCGGACAGCACGATGCTGCGACGGCCGTTGCGCAGGTGCGAGACGACCCGCAGGGAGGCCGGCAGCTCGGCGAGGATCTCCTCGACCCGCTCGGGGCGGACGTTCGACACGCTCAGCATGGTGTGGCCGAGCAGGCCGCGGCGGCGGCCGACCAGCTGGGCCGCGGCGCCGATCAGACGGGCGAGGGCCAGCAGCTGGTCGTCGGGCACCCCGGCCAGCGACTGGGCCGCGAGCTGTCCCTGCGAGTGGCCGATGACGGCGGCGGGCGTGACGACCGCCGGGTCGATCCCCTGTCGACGAAGCGCGCGGATGCCGGCCAGCTGGGCCAGCAGGATGCCGGGCACCGACGCTCCGGGTGTATCCAGCACCTCGGAGGTCGGCGGCTCGGGGGCGTCCTCGTCGTCGGCCGACTCGGCGGAGGCGAGCACGTCGGCCCACGCCAGCGGCGTGAACGTCACTCCGACCCGGGCCAGCTCGGTGGCGACGGGCGCCACGAGCTCGTCAGCCCGTCCGACCAGCGTCTCCAGCTCGGCCTCGAGCGCGAAGTCCCGGATGAGTGAGGCGAGCGGCTCCAGCCACGGCGCACCCTGCCCGCCGAACGCGATGGCGTACGGGGTTCCGGCCACGAGACGGTCGACGAGCGCGGTCCGGCGCGTGTCGGTCGGCGTCGTGGAGGTGGTCGCGGCAGGCGAGGTGTCGAACGTCGTCACGTGGAGTCCTTTGGTGGCACTGCCGTCGCTGGATCGACGGGCGGTCCCCTCATCCTCGCAAAACATGAGGGATTCCTCAACTTTAATCCGAGGCTTTCCTCATGTTCTGGGTGAGAAGTGGGTCACGTCCACGCGGAGCCGCTTGTCACGCCCCTGCAACACCATCGTCGTACGATCGGTCCGGGGGTACGACATGGACATCGAGACACGGCACCTGCGCATGGTCAAGGCCGTCGCCGACGAAGGCAGCATCACCCGGGCCGCCACGGTCCTCGGCACGACGCAGCCCGCGCTGACGCGCCAGATCCGCCGGGTGGAGGAGCATCTCGGCGGGCCACTGTTCGAGCGGTCCCGGTCCGGCGCCGTCCCCACCCCGTTGGGGCGCCTCGTGATCAGCCGCGCCAACGCCGTGCTCTCGGTGCTCGACTCCCTGCAGTTCGACGCAGGCAGCGACTCGGCGTTCACGATGCCGCCGCAGGTCCGCATCGGCGTCAAGTTCGGCAATGCGCTCGTCGGCCTGATCCGCGGTCTGCGCTCGGTCGTGCCCAGCACCGAGATCGTCACCGAGAGCGAGGCCCGCATCGACGGCCTGCTCGACCTGCTCGGTTCGCACCGACTCGACTTCGCCGTCATCCACGAGTTCGTCAGCCACGAGATCAGCCTCGATCCTCGTCTGCTGATGCGTCCCGTGGGCTGCGAGCCGGCCTTCGTCCTGATGGCGTCCGACCATCCCCTGGCCGGCGAGGACGAGCTCGACCTCGCCCAGCTGCGCGACGAGAAGTGGCTCCTGTCGCCGCTCGACGTCGATCGCGAGGCCGACTGCATGTCGCGCATCTGCTACGAAGCCGGTTTCTCGCCCACCATCGCCCACTACCTCAGCGACGGGCACGCGATCGAGATGATCCGCGCCGGCGAGGCGATCGCGCTGAGCACCCCGACCAACCGCGACTCCGGCATGGTCCTCAAGCCCCTCGTCGGGACGCCCATGCAGACGCGCCGCCTGCTCGTGGTCGACCACGACAACCCCTTCGTGGAGCACCTCGACAAGCTGGCGCGGTTCACCGCCGACACACTGTCGGAGACACTCGAGCGCCAGCCCGTCTACCACGCCTGGAAGCAGGCCAACGGCGGGCCTCTCCCCCTGGGGCCGCGCCCTCGTCCCGGAGCGCATCAGCGCGTCTGAGGCGCCCCGATGGCATGGCCAGTTGGCATGAACAGACCACTGATTTCTCACTACCGTCCTCTCAACGCCAACCGAGAGGACCACGCATGAAGAAGGTCATTGCCATCGCAGGAGGAACCCTGCTGGCTGCCGGTCTGGGGGTCACGACGCCGTCAGCCGGCTTCGCGGCACCCGCCCCCTCGCCGACCGCCACCACGGCGGCCCAGGACTACATCCAGGAGAACCCCGGGACAGTCCGCGGCACCACCGCCGATGCCTTCACGGCCACCGGCACCACGACGTCCGCGGACGGCACCTCGCACGTCCGCTTCGACCGGACGTACCGGGGACTGCCGGTGCTCGGCGGCGACCTCGTCGTCCACGTCAGCGCCTCGAAGAAGGTGAAGGACACGTCCGTCGCCCAGGACCAGAAGATCACCGCCACCACGACCCCCAAGATCGGTCGCGGAGCCGCCGCCCAGAAGGCCATCGGATCGGCCGACGTCACGTCGGCCGCCGCAGACGCCTCCGAGCTCGTCGTGGATGCCCGCGCCGGCCGTCCCACCCTGGCGTGGCGCACGGTCGTGACCGGCGTCCAGGAGGACGGTCAGACGCCGAGCCGCACGATCGTCGTCACCGATGCCGGGTCCGGCGCGGTGCGCAGCAGCGAGGAGACCATCCTCACCCCGATCAAGGTCGGCACGGTCTCGGGGGCCGCGCCGGCGAAGGCGGCAGCACCGTCGATCGCGGCCACCGGGACCGGCCGGGGCATCTTCATCGGCACGGTGCCGCTCAGCACCAGCAGCGCCTCCTCCACGAGCTTCTCGCTCGTCGACGTCGCACACGGCAACGGTCGCACGTGCGACCTCAAGAACCGCACCTCCGGCACGTGCACGACGTTCACCGACGCCGACAACGCCTGGGGCAACGGGTCCTACACCGACCGCGCCTCGGCGGCCGTCGACGCCCACTACGGCGCATCGACGACGTTCGACTACTTCAAGAACGTCCAGGGTCGCAATGGCATCTTCGGCAACGGCACCGGCGTCCCGTCGCGGGTCCACTACGGCAACAACTACGTCAACGCCTACTGGGACGGCAGCCAGATGACGTACGGCGACGGCGCCAGCAACCGTGCCCCGCTCGTCGCGATCGACGTCGCGGGACACGAGATGACCCACGGCGTCACCGAGAACACCGCCAACCTCGCCTACAGCGGGGACACCGGCGGTCTCAACGAGGCCACCAGCGACATCTTCGGCACCATGGTCGAGTTCTATGCGGGCAGCCCGGCCGATGCGCCGGACTTCCTGATCGGCGAGAAGATCAACATCAACGGCGACGGCACCCCGCTGCGCTACATGGACGACCCCAGCAAGGACGGCGCGTCGTACAAGTGCTGGAGCTCCGCGGTCCCCGGCTCCGACCCGCACTACTCGTCAGGCGTGGGCAACCACTTCTTCTACCTGCTCGCCAACGGCAGCGGCCAGAGCACGTTCGGCAACAGCCCGACGTGCAACGGCTCGACCGTCGCCGGCATCGGCCGTGACAAGGCCGCGAAGATCTGGTTCGGAGCGCTGAGCAACTACATGACCAGCACCGAGACGTACGCCAAGGCACGTCTGGACACCGTCAAGTCGGCCACCGACCTCTACGGCGCGACCAGCGCCGAGGTCGCGGCCGTCAAGGCGTCCTGGTCGGCCGTCAGCGTCAGCTGAGCCGCCCCACGGACGCCCAGCGCCTCGCCCGGCCCCGCGCAGTTTCCCAGGTGAACCTGGAAAACTGCGCGGGGTCTGCCAGATTCCGGGGTCCACCCCTGTTCCCAGCACCTCTCACAGGTCGCGCCCGGGGTGCAGTGCCTGATTCCCAGGTGAACCCAGAAACTTCCTGGGTTCACCTGGGAATCCGACGACGCGTGACGCGCGTGGGGTCAGACGCCGCCGGTGAGCAGGACTCCGCCGTCGACGGTGAGGGTCTGGCCCGTCATCCAGGTCGCGTCCTCGGAGAGCAGGAAGGCCACGACCGAGCCGATGTCGGACGGGATGCCGAGCCGCTTCAGTGGGTACGGCGCGGCCACCTCGTCCTCGCGTCCCTCGTAGAGCGCCTCGGCGAACTTGGTCTTGACGACGGCCGGGGCGACGGCGTTGACCCGGATGTCCGGACCCAGCTCGACCGCGAGCTCCTCGGTGACGTGGATCAGCGCCGCCTTCGACGCCCCGTACGTCCCGATGCCCGGTGCTGGACGCTGCCCGGCCACCGAGGCGACGTTGACGATCGCGCCCCCGTGCTCGGCCATCGTGGCGTGGTAGACCTTCTGCGCCCAGGCGATCGCCGCGACGACGTTGACCTGGAAGATCTTGTGGGCGGCCTCCAGGTCGATGTCGATCATCCGCCCGTACGCCGGGTTGATGCCGGTGTTGTTGACCAGGAAGTCGATGCCACCGAACGCGTCGATCGTGGCGGCCACGACCTCGTCCTGGTGCGCCGCGTCATCGGCCGCGCCCGCGACGAAGATCGCGTGCTCCGGACCGCCGAGCGACTCCACCGCCGCGGTGAGCGCGTCGGCCTTGCGGGCCGTGATGCAGACGCGGCCGCCGTCGGCGACGATCCGCTCGGCGATCGCCAGGCCGATGCCACGGCTCGCGCCGGTGACGATCGCGACCTTGCCGTCAAAGCGACGCGAGCCGGTCGACATCAGGAGAGCCGCTCGAGCACCATCGCCATGCCCATGCCGCCGCCCACGCACATCGACTCGACGCCAAACTGCTTGTCGTGGTGCTGCAGCGAGTTGATCAGCGTGCTCGTGATCCGTGCGCCGGTCATGCCGAACGGGTGACCGACGGCAATCGCGCCACCGTTGACGTTGAGCTTGTCGAGCGGGATGCCGAGGACCTTGGCCGAGCCCCACGCCTGGACCGCGAAGGCCTCGTTGATCTCGAACAGATCGATGTCATCGAGCGAGAGACCGGCGTTGCGCAGCGCCGCCGGGATCGCCTCGACCGGACCGAGGCCCATGACCTCGGGCGACAGTCCCGTGACAGCGGTCGACACGATCCGCGCCAGCGGGGTCAGACCGAGCTCCTTGGCCTTCGTGTCGCTCATGATGACGACGGCAGCGGCGCCGTCGTTGAGCGGGCACGCGTTGCCGGCCGTGACGGTGCCGTCGGGGCGGAACACCGGCTTCAGGCCGCTGATGCCCTCGATCGTCGTGCCGGCGCGCGGTCCGTCGTCCGTGCTGACGACCGTGCCGTCAGGAAGTGTCACCGGCGTGATGTCCTTGGCCCAGAAACCGTCGTTGATGCCCTTCTCGGCCAGGTTCTGGCTGCGGACGGCGAACTCGTCCTGCTCCTGACGGCTCATGCCGAGGTGCTGGGCGACGTTCTCGGCCGTCTGGCCCATCGCGATGTACAGGTCGGGCAGGAGACCGCTCTCGCGGGGATCCGTCCAGGTGTCGGCCCCGCCCTCGGCGCGCTGGGCGGTGCGGGCGATCGCCTCGGCGAACAGGGGGTTCTCCGAGCCCGGCAGATCGGCGAAGCCGTTGATGAACCGGCTGACGGTCTCGACACCGGCCGAGATGTAGGCATCACCCTCGCCCGCCTTGATCGCGTGGAAGGCCATGCGGGTCGTCTGCAGCGACGAGGAGCAGTAGCGGTTGACCGTGACGCCCGGCAGGTGGTCGAAGCCCGAGAGCACGGCGACGGCGCGAGCGAGGTTGTGCCCCGCCTCGCCGGCCGGCTGTCCGACACCCAGGTGCAGGTCGACGATGTCGCGGGGGTCGAGCCCCGGCACCTTGGCCAAGGCGGCCTGGACCATCTGGACCGTCAGGTCGTCAGGACGCATGTCCTTGAGGGAGCCCTTGTTGGCGCGCCCGATCGGCGAGCGTGCGGTCGAGACGATGACTGCTTCGGTCATGATGATGCCTTTCGAGGGGTGACTGCTCTGCGGGTGATGGTGGGTCTCAGAAGCCGAGGTCGCGGCCGATGAGCTCTTTCATGATCTCGTTGGAGCCGGCCCAGATCTTGCTGACGCGGGCGTCGCGCCAGGCCCGCGCGACGCGGTACTCGTTCATGAACCCGTAGCCGCCGTGCAGCTGGACGCAGTGGTCGAGGACGTCGTTCTGGATCTCCGACGACCACCACTTTGCCTTGGCGGCGTCGGTCGCGGTGGCCTCGCCCCGGGTGTGCGCCAGGACGGCCTGGTCGACGTACGCCTCGGCGACCTCGATCTTGGTGACGAGCTCGGCGAGCAGGAACTTGTTGTGCTGCAGGCTGCCGATCGACTGCTTGAACGCCTGCCGGTCATGGGCGTACTGGATCGTCTCGGCGAGGATCTGCTTGGCGTGGGCCACGTTCGACACCGAGCAGCTGAGGCGCTCCTGCGGCAGGCGCTCCATCATGTAGATGAAGCCACGGTCGACCTCGCCGAGGATGCGGTCGTCGCCGACGCGCACGTCCTCGAAGAACAGCTCGGCCGTGTCGGCCTCGCCCTGTCCGACCTTGTCGAGCTTGCGACCGCGGCTGAAGCCGGCATCGGTGGCCTCGAGCCCGAACAGCGTGATGCCCTTGGCACCCTTCTCCGGCGAGGTGCGCACGGCGGTCAGGACCAGGTCGGCGGAGAAGCCGTTGGTGATGAACGTCTTGGAGCCGTTGATGACCCACTCGTCACCGTCGCGGACCGCCGTCGTCCTGAGCGCTGCGAGGTCGGAGCCGCCACCGGGCTCGGTCATGCCGATCGCGGTGACGATCTCGCCGGTCGAACAGCCGGGCAGCCAGCGCTCCTTCTGCTCCTGCGTGCCGAGGTCGACGATGTAGGGCACAGCGATGTCGGAGTGGATCGCGGCGCACGACGCGAGGGCCGCGTTGAGCTTGCTGAGCTCCTCGGCCCACACCGCGTTGAAGCGGAAGTCGCCGGCCTCGGAGCCGCCGAACTCCTCAGGGATCTCCAGACCCAGGAATCCCTCGTCGCCGGCCGCCAGCCAGAAGTCTCGCGGCAGTGCCTTGTCCTCGAGGTACGACTCGAGGTTCGGCGTGACGTGCTTGGCCAGGAAGGCGGCACACGAGTCGCGGAACGCGTCGTGGTCCTCGTCGAAGATCATCCGTTTCATGGTCTGTGCCACCTCGTGCTCGTGCGTCATCGGGTACCGGGGTGCGCTAAGCGCTTGCTTAGCATGCAAGCACTCCGCCATGCTGTCAACCGACGAAGGAGCACCATGACGACCATCACGGCACGCGAGCGGCTCATCAATGCAGCCGTGGAGGCGTTCGCGGAGAAGGGCTTCGCGGGCACCACCACCCGCGACATCGCCTCGCGCGCCGGCATGAGTCCAGCTGCCGTCTACGTCCACCACGACTCCAAGGAGAGCCTGCTCTTCACGGTGAGCCTCGAGGGGCACCGCAGCGCGCTCGAGGTCATCGGCATGGCCGCCGCGTCGACGACCGATCCGGTGGAACGGATCCGGACCATGGTCTACGACTTCAGCCGCTGGCACGCCGATCACAGCCGGATCGGTCGGATCGTCCAGTGGGAATACCACGCGCTGACGCCGGAGCACCGGGCCGAGGTCGGCGCCATCCGCCGCAGCATCGAGCGCACGATGCAGGAGGCCCTGGCTGACGGGGTCAGCCAGGGCCTCCTGGACGTGGACGACATCCCCGGGACGGCGTTCTCGCTGCTGTCGCTGGGGGTCGACCTCGTGCGGTGGTTCGAGCCCGGCGGATCGCGCACCGGGGACGAGCTGGCCGTGCTCCACGCCGACCTCGCGGTCCGCATGGTCGTCGCGCGCTGACGCGCTGGTGGCACAGAGGCGCCCGGCCTCGGGGGGATGGACCGGGCGCCCGTGAACCGCCAGCGCGTGCGCGGACGGAGAGGGGTCAGGCCTGCAGAACGGCCTCGGCCACGATGCTGATCGTGATCTTGTCGCCGATCATGAGCTTGTCAGCGCCCTCGACGGGCATGTTGAAGTCGATGCCGAAGTCCTTGCGGCTGATCGTCGTGGTGGCCTCGAGGCCGACGCGGGTTCCGCCCCACGGGTCTGCACCCTCGCCGAGGAACTCGGTGGCGAGCTCGACAGACTTCGTGGTGCCCTTGATCGTCAGGTCGCCGGTCACGACGAAGTCGTTGCCACCCTTGGCGACGATGCCGGTCGACACGAAGGTCATCTTCGGGTTCTCCTCGGCGTTGAAGAAGTCACCCGAGCGCAGGTGCGCGTCGCGGTCGGCGGTGCCGGTGTTGACCGACGCGAGGTCGATCGAGACGTTGACCTTCGACGCCGTGACGTCCTCGGCGCTCACGATGGAGCCCTCGAACGACTCGAACTTGCCGCGGACCTTGCTGACCAGGTGGCGGACCGTGAAGCCGATCTCGGTGTGGCTGGCGTCGATGGTCCAGGTACCGGTGCTGACGGCGGTGGCGTTGCTGCTCATGGGGTCTCCTTGAAGTCTATAGTTGATGATTCAACCAAATAGACTGTAGCACGCCGTTTAACTTTCAACCACCCCCCTCCCGGCGTAGGATGAGGAGCATGGAAGCCGTCACTGACACCCCCTGGCTCAGCACCGAGCAGCAGCGCGTGTGGCGCGCATTCCTCGGTGGGACGACAGTCCTGCTGGAGCGTCTCGACCGCGATCTCCGCTCCCAGCACGGCCTCTCGATGCCCGAGTACGAGATTCTCGTCCGCCTCTCCGAGGCCCCCGGTCGGGCGATCCGCATGGCCGAGCTCGCCGACGCCGTGTCGCACTCACGCAGCCGGGTCACCCACACGATCGCCCGGCTCGAGCGCGAGGGGATCGTGCTGCGGGGCCAGTGCTCCGACGACGGCCGCGGCGTGTCGGCCGTGCTGACCGATCACGGCTTCGGCATCCTCGAGGCCGCCGCCCACACCCACGTCCGCGGCGTCAACGACGCCCTGGTGGCGGCCGCCTCCCCCGACGACCTGGCGGCCCTCGGCCGCGTGATGGAAAGAGTCCTCGAGAACCTGGGCGGCAAGCAGTTCTAACCGTCCCGGACCCAGATTTGCGGACAACTGCACCGGATCGGTGACCGGATGAGGTGCACTCGTCCGCACGACTGTTCGTCCACCGGCGGGCCAACACCGCAGGTTCTCCACCGGTCGACTGACCACGATGTCGCACGGATGACGTGTCGAGCAGCGTGGGGTCGTGCACCCCATCCCACCGCATCTTCACGGTCGCCCATTCACCCGGGCCGAGGCCGAACAGCTCGGAATCTCACGGCGAATGTTGCAGGGCGGACGCTTCGCCCTGGTCCGACGAGGCGTCTACCGAACGGCCGAGACCGAGCCGACCCTCCGCCTGCACGTTCGAGCAGGACTTCTTGTCCTCCCGCCCGGCACCGCCGCGAGCCACACCACGTCCCTGAGACTGCGAACACTCGACCTCGGGCCCATGTGGCCCCTGCACTTCTCGTGTCACCGTGAGCCCGAGCATGATCTCTCTGGTGTGCAGGTGCATCGTCGCGAAGGTCTCTTCCGCGCAGATGAGGTCAACGGCGTGCCGACGCTCGGCCCGCGACGGACATTCGTCGACTGTGCAACTGTCCTTTCACAGCGCGACCTACTGGCGGCCGGCGACTGGTTGGTGTTCAACGGGCTGCTAGATCTGCTCGACCTTCGGTCGTACGTCATCGAGTCGCACCTCGACGGAGTTCGGCGCGCCCGTCGCATCGCCCCGATGGTCCGTGAGCGGGCCGCATCCGTCTATGAGAGCTACGTGCGATGGGATCTCATCGCGGCCGGCCTTCCCGAGCCCGAGGTCAACGTCGACATCCATGACGATCATGGCGTCTGGTTGGCTCGCGGCGACCTGGTCTACCGCCGTTGGAAGGTTCTGGTCGAGTACGACGGATGGCAGCACGAGCGGGATGCAGCCCAGCGTCAGGCAGACCACCTGCGCCGCGAAAGGCTGGAGGCCGCAGGCTGGCGGCTGATTGTCATCACCATCGAGGACATGCGCACACCTGGCATCGTCGTCACCCGGGTCCGCCAAGCACTTCAATAGCCCCGGTCTGCGGAAGAATGCACCGCTCCTCGGCGGCAAAAAGGTGCAGTCCTCCGCAAATCTCGGTGGGTCAGTCGCGGGTCAGCTTGCGGTACGTCACGCTGTGCGGACGGGCCGCCTCCTCGCCGAGACGCTCGACCTTGTTGATCTCGTAGTCCGCGAAGTTGCCCTCGAACCAGAACCAGCTGGCCGGGTTGTCCGCATTGCCCTCCCAGGCCAGGATGTGCGTCGCGACACGATCGAGGAACCACCGGTCGTGCGAGACCACCACGGCGCAGCCCGGGAAGTCGAGCAAGGCGTCCTCGAGCGACTGCAGCGTCTCGACGTCCAGGTCGTTGGTCGGCTCGTCGAGCAGCAGCAGGTTGCCGCCCATCTTGAGCGTCAGTGCCAGGTTGAGGCGGTTGCGCTCACCACCGGAGAGCACCTTGACCTGCTTCTGCTGGTCGGGACCCTTGAACCCGAACGACGCCACGTAGGCGCGACTCGGGACCTCGAAGTTGGCGACCTTGATGAAGTCGAGTTCGCCGGAGACCAGCTGCCAGATGTTGAGCGAGTCGTCGACGCCGCCACGTCCCTGGTCGACGTAGGAGATCTTGACGGTCTGACCGACCTCGATCGATCCGGCGTCGGGCTTCTCCTCGCCCATGATCATGCGGAACAGCGTCGACTTGCCCACGCCGTTGGGGCCGACGACGCCGACGATGCCGGCCCGGGGCAGGTCGAAGGTCAGCCCGTCGAACAGCTCACGCTCACCGAAGCTCTTGTGCAGCTCCTTGGCGTTCAGCACGACGTCGCCCAGACGCGGGCCGGCCGGGATGTTGATCTCCTCGAAGTCGAGCTTGCGATGACGCTCAGCCTCGGCGGCCATCTCCTCGTAGCGCCCGAGACGGGCCTGGTTCTTGACCTGGCGCGCCTTGGCGTTGGACCGCACCCACTCGAGCTCCTTGGCCAGGATCTTCGCGCGCTTGGCGTCCTTCTTGCCCTCGACCACGAGGCGCTGCTGCTTGGTCTCGAGGTACGTCGAGTAGTTGCCCTCGTAGGGGTGCGTCTTGCCGCGGTCGAGCTCCAGGATCCACTCGGCGACGTTGTCGAGGAAGTAGCGGTCGTGCGTGATCGCCAGGACGGCGCCCGGGTACGACGCGAGGTGCTGCTCGAGCCACAAGACGCTCTCGGCGTCGAGGTGGTTGGTGGGCTCGTCGAGCAGCAGCAGGTGGGGCTGCTCGTGCAGCAGCTTGCACAGGGCGACGGGTCGACGCTCACCACCGGACAGGTGGTCGACGAGCTCGTCCGGCGGCGGGCAGCGCAGCGCGTCCATGGCCTGGGCCAGACGGGAGTCGAGGTCCCACGCGTTGGCGTGGTCGAGATCGGTCTGCAGGTCACCCATCTCGGGCAGCAGCGTGTCGTAGTCGGCGTCGGGATCGGCGAGCTCCTCGCTGATCTGGTTGAACCGGTCGATCTTGCCCTTGATCTCGGCGACGGCCTCCTCGACGTTCTGCAGGACCGTCTTGCCCTCGGTCAGCGGCGGCTCCTGCAGCAGGATGCCGACCGAGGCGTCGGGGTCCTTGATCGCATCACCGTTGTTGGGCTGCACCATCCCGGCCATGATCTTGAACAGCGTCGACTTGCCGGTGCCGTTGGGACCGACGATGCCGATCTTGGCGCCGTGCAGGAACGAGAGGGTCACGTCGTCCAGGACGAGCTTCTCGCCCAGCTTCATGCGGACGTTGCGGAGGGTGAAGACGTATTCGGCCATGCTGACCAGCCTATCGAGAGGACCCCGACCACCCCACGGCGGTCGCGCGGCGATCAGTCGTGATCAGGCAGCGGGAGCCTGCACCGCGCTGCTCTCGAGCTCGGCGAGCGCCTCGGCCGTTCCGTCGGCGGTCGGCACCGATGCCTGCTGGCGGTCGACCTTGCGGAAGCGCGTGATGCCGCGGCTCAGGTCGTGGGCGACGAGCGTGGCCTCGAGGACCGTGCTCTCGCGCGCCTCGCCCTCCTTCGTCGCCCAGGTCTCAGTCCGCAGCCGGCCGATCACCACGACCGGGTCCCCCACCGCCAGCGACTCGGCGGCGTTCTGGGCCAGATGCCGGAAGGCCTTCACCGACATCCAGGTCGTCGGCAGATCACGCCACGCACGGGTGGCCTGGTCCCAGAAGCTCGGGGTGGACGCGACCCGGAACAGCACCCAGGGGACGCTCGCCCCCTCGCGCAGCTCGACCGGCGTGCCGACGTGACCGTGGAAGGTCAGGACGTTGTCGTTGGACATGGTGACTCCTTCGGGTGGACGAAGCCACCAGCCTCCGCCAGGTCGCGCGTGCGTGCGACGACGTCCGACCGGCCTGTGGACGGCCCTGCCGTCCGGTCGGCCTGTGGAGGAGCGACCCCGGAGGGGCCCCGCAGAATCAGCCGAGCGCAGCGAGGATGCCCGAGCGGTAGACCCGGTAGGAGCCGAGCTCTGCCTCGATCGGCGCCACGACGCGGGAGGCCGCCACCTCGGCGATGGCCGCTCGCAGCGCCGTGTCGGCGCGGCGGGCCTTGCGCCGCCCGTCGAGTCCGGCGACCAGGCTGGCGACTCCCGCAAGGAGCGGCCCCCCGACCACGGCACCGACCACGGCGACCGCAGCCATCGGCACGCCGGCGACGTCGCCGAGGTCCGGCAGCTCCACGGACGAGAGGCTCGTCACGCCCTGGGCCGCGAGCCAGCCGAGGCCCGCCACCGCGACCACGACAGCCAGGATCTGCAGGGCCTGGACGGCTCTCCACCACAGCGCCGGCCGTGCCACGTCGACGCTGGTGGCGTGGATCGCGGCCTCGAGCTCACCGATGATGTCGTCGTCCGGCGGGTTCGCCGCGTCACGGACGGCGTCGCGCCACGGGCGTTCGAGGCCCGCGGAGGCCCGTTCGGCCGCGTCGCGGATCGCCAGCTCCGCGCTGGCACGCTGGACGTTGCCAGCCTCCGGGATGGCGGTGCGCGCGAGGGAGGACAGCGACAGGTCCTGGTCGAGCTGCAGCTCCGCGAGCGGGTCCTCGCGGAACCGTCCGATCCACCGGAGTGGAGGCCAGCCGGTGTGCAGCGTGGCCCGCCGCCTGGTCGACGACGCGATCGCCTCGACGAGCTGCGGCACTCCGGCGCAGTCGACGAGGGCGTCGCCGAGCGTCCGGCGATCGGCGTCGCTCAGACCCGCACCCTCGGCTTTCCCCCCGACCTGCGCGATGACGTCGGCCGCCGCCGCGATGTCCGATGACAGCCGGCCCTTGGCCGAGGACTTGGCCCGGATGCGGGCCGCCAGCTCTCGCTTGAGGTCCTCGACGCCGTCGCCGCGCGTGGCCGACACACCGATCACCGGGACGTTCGGGAGGCCCTCGTCGGTGAGGATCCGGCGGACGTCGGCGAGCGCGTTGTCGCGCTGCTCGTAGGGGATGCGGTCGATCTGGTTGAGCACGACGAGCGTGACGTCGCTGTAGGACGCCATGGGGCGGATGTACCGGTCGTGGATCGCGGCGTCGGCGTACTTCTGCGGATCGAGGACCCACACGAGCAGGTCGGCGTAGGCGATCAACCGGTCCATCTCGAGGTGGTGCGACACCTCTGTTGAGTCGTGATCGGGCAGATCGAGCAGCACCAGCCCGTCGAGCTTGGTGTCCTCCGACGAACGGTCGAGCATGCTCATGCGAGAGACCTGGTGCCGAGCGGGGATGCCCATCCACTCCAGCAGGCCCTGGGCGCCATCGGGTCCCCAGGCACAGGCGAGCGCCCACGAGGTGGTCGGACGGCGCACGCCGACGCCGGCCAGCTCGAGGTCCGTCAGCGAGTTGAACAGGGATGACTTGCCGGACCCGGTGGCGCCGGCGAGCGCCACGATGGTGTGCTCCCCCGACAGCGTCAGACGTTCGGATGCCCGTCCCGACAGCATCTCGGCGGGGGCCAGGATCTCGTCGTCGATTCGCCCCCGACTGGCGGCGACTGCCTTCGTCAGACCGTCCAGACGCCCGGCGACGTCGTTGCGTCCGCCGCCGAACACTGCGTCGGCGGCGGGCACGGTGCTGGTCATGACGTCGTCTCTCCGTTCAGGAAGTCGGCGTGGCGGGCGTACTCGGCCTGACGTGCGGTCTCGCGCAGCGTGGCCTGGTGAGCCTTGAGCGTATCGGGTGAAGCGGCCAGCGCGTGGAACCTGCTCAGCTCGCCCTCGAACAGCGCGGCGACCCGGGTCTCCAGGTCGGCGCGGGCCCGATCGAGCAGCGAGTCGACGATCGTCGCGCCGAAGATGGCGTCGAGCAGCTTGCGACCGAGGGACGCCGTGCCGCCGGCCACGGACGCATCGCCGTCGCGCGAGAACATCACGACCATGAGCGCCACCGCGATGCCGTTGACGCCGAACGCCAGGAACTTCGCCGTCATCCGCTTGTCGGCGCCCTCGACCCGGATCAGCTCGAGGACGCCCTGGCACCACTCGTGGACCAGCCGCTCGGCCCGGATGCGGAAGTCCGGCGACGCGCGGTGCATGCCCGGGTCGGTGTCGAGCAGCTGCCGGCCGGCCGGCGAGGTGCCCCACGAGCGCGACACCTTCTCGGCGGTCGCCTCGGCGTGCTCGGTCAGCAGCATCCGGACGCTCGCCTCGATCGCATCGACGACCTCGGTCGAGCGGGTGCGCTTGCCGGTCATCCCGTCGACGAAGCGATCGCGGATGCGGCTGACCTTCTCCTCGACCGACTTGAGCAGCTCGCCGGTGCCGACGAACTCCTGCCAGCTGGCGAGCACCTCGCCGCGCAGCAGGGTGCCGTCGGAGATCGTGACGGAGACGTTCTCCAGCGCGGCCCGGTAGGCCGTGTCGGCCTCGAGGTGCAGGGTCTCCGCGACCGCGATCTGCTCGTCGAAGGCGTCGGCGACGTCGTGCGTGCGCATCACGATGTTGCGGACCGCGCCGTCGAGCGTGCGGTGGACGACCATCTGGCGCGCCACCGGGTCGGCCGCGAGCTCGCGGAGCCAGCCGACCATCGGCGCGACGGCCTCGCGGGGCAGCAGACCGTCGACGTCGAGCCCGGACTCCGGCACCGTGAACAGTGGCGAGTCGGACAGGCCGCGTGACGTCATCATGCGGGCCAGATGACCTCTGACCTCGACGAGGGCCTCGTCGCTGGTGCGGTCGAGGACCACCGCCACCGACGTGCTGCGCTCGGCGGCGTGACGCAGGTAGTCCCACGGCACCTGGTCGGCGTAGCGCGCCGCCGAGGTCACGAAGAGCCACAGGTCGGCGGCCGCGAGCAGCTGTGTCGCGAGGTCTCGGTTGCCCTTGTCGATCGAGTCGACGTCGGGCGCGTCGAGGATCGCCAGTCCCTTCGGGATCTTGGGTGTCGACGCCAGTCGCAGCGCGTACGAGTCGTTGCCGATCGTCGTGGTGCGAGGCAGGTCGGGCAGGATGCGGTCGGGCTGGAACCACTCGGCGTCGTCGGGATGGTGCACCAGCACCGGTGAGCGGGTCGTGGGACGCAGGACGCCCGACTCGGTGACGCGCTCCCCCACGAGCGAGTTGACCAGCGTGGACTTGCCGGCGCCCGTCGAGCCGCCGACGACTGCCAGCAGCGGGGCGTCGAGCTGGACCAGGCGCGGCAGGATGTAGTCGGAGAGTTGGTCGACCACGTCGGACTGGGTCACCCGGACGGCGTCGACCCCGTCGGTCTCGATGCGCAGCGGTGCGTCACGGACGCTGAGGAGCAGCGCGCTCATGGCCGCGAGGAGCTCGGCCGAAGCGTGGTCGCCGGGCACGATGAGCTCCTTTCGTCGACTGGGTCCTGCAGCGGGTGGATGTGTTCACAGATTAGTCGACTCGGGGTCTTCCGGGCCCCACCGTACCTGCGACAGGCGGGTCAGAAGTGACGAACGGTGGTGTGCAGTGCGGGCGGGAACCTCAGCGCCGGCCGCAGGGCGTACATCGCGTCGAGCAGGGCGTACGTCCGCTCGACCCCGTGGGGCTTGGACCGACCGCTCATCAGGGCGTCGTGCAGGAACGCCATCTCGGTGGCCAGTCGCTGGTACTGCCTGACGACCGCGCGGGCCTTCCGGCCGTGCTGCGCGCGCGCGAAACGGCGGGCGGCCTTGCGGTAGCCGAAGCGGGACAGGTAGGGGATCTCTGCCGGATGGATCCAGCCGCGGTCGGCCACGTACGACAGCGACCGCTCCAGGATCCGCACCTGACGCACGCGCACGACGATCGCGACCACGGCCAGACCGGCGAGCAACGCGCCCAGCGCGAGGTAGGCGAGCACGAACCCCGTGCCGTCGGACGGCCCGTAGCTGAGGGAGCCGTTCCAGAGGGCATGCAGGCCGATGCTGACGGCCAGGCCGACCGTGCAGATCAGCACGCGCAGGATCTTCGACCTGCGGCTGACGGCCAGACCGAGGGCGATGCCGAACGCCGTCGTGAACAGCGGGTGCGCGAACGGGCTGAAGATGCCGCGCACGATGAACGTCGTCGTGACGCCCTCGGACCCGGCGATGGCGATGTCGGGCGAGCCGAGGTAGCTGCTGGCGTAGTAGCCGATGTTCTCGACGAAGGCGAAGCCGAGACCGACGATGCCGGCATAGACGAGGCCGTCGAGCACGCCGTCGATGACGCGGCGCGCGCGGCAGAACGTGAGCAGCAGGAACAGGCACTTGGCCGGCTCCTCGGCCAGCGGGGCGACGATCGACGCCGTTGCCTCGTCGCTCAGGTCGAACGCCGACTGGGCCCACAGCTCGAGCGCGAGGGCGATCGCGACGGCTACCACCCCGCCCCAGACGAACGCGGCGAACTTGTAACGCCGGGGCTCCGGCTCGTAGCGGTCGAGCCACCAGTAGACGAGCCACAGGAACGGCAACGGGATCATCGCGTAGAAGATCGACAGGCCGGCACCCTCGGCATCGCCGGCACTCAGCGAGATGAAGACTCCCCCCGCGATCCCGGCGATGGCGATCACGATGAACATCAGCAGCAAGGGTGTGCGGCCCCGCTGCCGGAATGCCTCACGGGCGGCGGGCACGGCGGCCGGGAGCTGCACGGCGGTCGCTTCTGTCACCCGCCCCATCGTAGGGGATGTCAGCGCTCCGTCCGCCCCACGACCCGCGCCGATAGGCTGGTCCGCACGCGCGCCCGTAGCTCAGCTGGATAGAGCAAGAGCCTTCTAATCTCTAGGTCGCAGGTTCGAGTCCTGCCGGGCGCACTCGGTGCCGCACCCCGTTCGTGGCGGTGCGCCGGCCTCCACGACCGTCACGGACACGGGGCCAGCGCACCGCCTGGGGCGGGGGTCACCAGCTGGACTTCGTGATCCCCGGCAGCTCACCGCGGTGCCCCGCCTCACGGAAGCGGATGCGCGACAGGCCCGCCACGCCGAGGTAGCCGCGGGGACGTCCGTCGACCTGGTCGCGGTGGCGGACCCGGACGGGCGAGGAGTCGCGTGGCAGCCGACCCAGGGCCCGCCCGGCCGCCATCCGCTCCTCGAGCGGGATCGACCCGTCCCGGCTGGTCGCACGCAGCTCCGCTCGTTGCTCGGCGTATCGGGCGACGACGACCTTGCGCCGCTCGTTGGCGACGATCTTGCTGCGCTTGGCCATGTCAGCGCTCCTCGCGGAACTCGACGTGCCGCCGGACGACGGGGTCGAACTTGCGCAGCACGATCCGGTCCGGATCGTTGCGCCGGTTCTTGCGCGTCACGTACGTGAACCCCGTGCCCGCGGTCGACCGCAGCTTCACGATCGGGCGGATGTCGCTGCTCTTGCCTGCCATCAGATCCTCTCTCCTCGTGCGTGGATGTCAGCGACCACGGCGTCGATGCCGCGGACGTCGATCGTCTTGACGCCCCTGGCGCTGAGCCGCAACGTCACGTGACGGCCGAGGCTGGGCACCCAGTAGCGCTTCCTCTGGATGTTGATGTCGAACCGTCTGTTGGTCCGGCGGTGCGAGTGCGAGACGTGGTGGCCGAACCCGACCGTCGCCCCCGTGACCTGGCACACCCGTGACATGCATGGCTCCTTCGCTTGATCGTCTTGTGTAGAATGGGAATCATTCTCATATAGTCTACCCGTAGGAGCAGCTCGTGAAGAAGGGCATCCACCCGACCTACGCGCCGATCGCGTTCCGGGACCGGTCAGCCGGTCTCGTGTTCGTCTCGTCCTCGACGCTGACCGGCGCGCTCGGCGAGACGGTCGACGTGGACGGCACGACGTACCCCGTCATCGACGTCGACGTCTCCACCTCCAGCCACCCGTTCTGGACGGGCAGGGGTCGCGTACTCGACGCCGAGGGCCGTGTCGAGAAGTTCAACCGCCGCTACGGGACGGGGGCCACCTCATGACGTCGATCCCCCTCGTGCTGCTGACCGGCATCGACGCCGATTCGCTGGCCACGGCGATGATCGGGCTGCAGTGGGACGCCCCGCACGCGGTGAACGTCCGCCACACGATCGACGTCGAGCGCCAGGTCCTGACCCGTGTCGTGAGTGACATGGCCGGCATCGTCGAGCAGGTCTCGATCGACCTCGAGCACGCGTGCGTGGGATGCGCCCTGCGCGAGGACATCATGCCGACACTCGAGCGCCTGGCCGACGACGGCCGGTGGGGCTCGATCATCGCCCACCTGCCGATCGCCGCCGGCGCCCACCAGGTCTGCACGATCCTCGACCACGACGAGCACCTCGGCGCGAAGCTGCACGTCGCCTCCGTGATCGCCGTCGTCCACGGGCCCACGGCGCGCGAGGACCTGCTCGGCGACGACCTGCTGCACGAGCGGCACCTGCAGACGTCGCTCGGCGACGGACGCGGCGTGGCCGAGACCCACGCCGCGCTCATCGAGCACGCCGACGCGGTGGTCGTCGTCGGCGACATCGACGAGACCGACCGGCACCTGGTCTCGATGCTGCTGCGCCCCGGCGCCGGCGACGTCCTCGACCACCTGGCCGTCGACACGGCCGCCGTCATCGGGGCCCGCCGCCCCCATGAGGCCGCAGAGGCGTGGATCGACCCGCGCCGCCTCACCCCGGTCGGGCTCGTCGAGGCAGGCGGCGCCTGGACCGTCGAGCTGCGGTCCGACCGCCCCTTCCACCCCGAACGACTCATGGCCAACCTGGAGGGACTCGGAGGCGGCGCCCGCCGGTCGCGCGGATGCTTCTGGTTGCCGACCCGGCACGACCAGATGTGCGAGTGGGACGGCGCCGGCGGCCAGCTCAGCGTCGGCCCCTGCGAGCACGGCACCACCGAGCCACACACCCGCATCCTCGTCACCGGGATCGACGGCGGACGCGCCGAGTTGCTGGCGCTGTTCGAATCGTGCCTGTTGACCGACCGGGAGCTGACCGAGCGCGGCACCATCTGGGAGAGCCACGAGGACGGCTTCGAGCCGTGGCTCGGCCCGACCCGCCAACCCGCCTGACCCATCCACCCGACACCTCTCACCTGACCCCTCGAAGGACCACCATGGCCGTCCCCAAGCGCAAGCTGTCGCGCAGCAACACCCGCCACCGACGATCGAGCTGGAAGGCGACACCCGTCGCCCTGGTGCCCGTCACGGTCGACGGCACCGTCCACCGCGTCCCCCGCCGACTCGTCCGCGCCGTCCAGCGACGACTCGTCGACCCCACCCAGTAGAAGGAGCACCATGAAGGTCCGCAACTCGATCAGGTCACTAAAGAGGCAGCCCGGCGCCCAGGTCGTCCGCCGCCGCGGTCGCACGTTCGTCATCAACCAGCAGAATCCCCGCATGAAGGGCCGTCAGGGCTGATCGCCCTCAGGCCAGGTGCTGGGCGGCGGCGTCGCGGATCACCGCGGCGACCGCCTCCAGTGCCGGGGTGTGCAACGTCCACTGCTGCCAGTGGAGCACGACGTCGACGTGCTGTCCCGGGTCGAGCTCGACGAGGAGCCCGCGGGCCAGTCGGTCGTCCGACTGCTCCGGCGGCAGCACGCCCCAGCCCAGACCCAGCACGACGGCCTCCGCGAAGTCCGCCGACGCCGGCACGTGGTGGCGCGGAGGGGTGAGCCGCCGTCGCGACCGACGCCGCAGGTAGCGGTCCTGCAGGTCGTCGGTGCGGTCGAAGACGACGATCGGTGCCGCCGCGAGCGCCTCGACGGTCACTCCTGCGGCGAACCACCGGTCGACGAACGACGGAGCCGCCATCGGGCGGTAGCGGGTGATCCCGAGCCGGGTCGAACGGCATCCCTGCACGGGTTCGTCGTCCGAGGTGATCGCCGCCATCACGGTGCCTGCCCGCAGCAGGTCGGCCGTGCGGGACTGGTCGTCGCGGTGCAGGTCGAAGCAGATGCCCGGCGGCAACGTCGCCAGTGCCGGCAGCACCCAGGTCGCCATCGAGTCGGCACTGACCGCGATCGGCACCGTCACGGTCCCGCCGTCGGCCGGCAGGCTCTCCACGGCCGCCTCGTGCACCAGCACGTCGACCTGTCGCGCCAGCCGGAGGTACGCCTGACCGGGCGCCGTGACGGTGGTCGGCTTCGTGCGGCGCACCAGCACCTGTCCGACGGACTGCTCGAGCGCCTTGATGCGCTGGCTCACCGCCGAGGGCGTGATGTGCAGCGCGGCCGCGGCCCCGTCGAACGACCCCTCGTCGACGACCGCTGCCAGCGCCCTGAGCTGCGCAAGGTCCATGTGAAGTGATGCTAATGCAGATGCAGAATCATTCGTTGGACTTCGCCAATCACCCGGCCCTACGGTCGAGCCATGAGCCACCACGCGAGCGTCGCCCTGGCGTCCGGCCTCGGCTTCGGCCTGTCCCTCATCGTCGCGATCGGCGCGCAGAACGCGTTCGTGCTCCGCCAGGGCCTGCTGCGGCAGCACGTGCTGCCCGTCGTGGCGGTGTGCGCCCTGTCGGATGCCGTCCTGATCGCCGGGGGCATCGTGGGTCTCGGGTCGCTGCTCGACCTCGCCCCGT
Source organism: Aeromicrobium sp. (assembly GCA_046598255.1). GTDB lineage: Bacteria > Actinomycetota > Actinomycetes > Propionibacteriales > Nocardioidaceae > Aeromicrobium. Next base: position 92,814 of record JBKJIW010000006.1, read on the forward strand.
GGCTCATCGACGTCATGCGGATCGGTGGTGCCGCCTTCCTGCTGACGTACGCGGTGCTGGCGGCGCGCCGGGCCTGGCGTCCATCCCCCATCGGCACACCGGCGGACGGCGCACCCAGATCGGCGTGGCCGGTCGTCACGACCGCGGTGGCCCTGACCTGGCTCAATCCCCATGTCTACCTCGACACCGTCATCCTGCTCGGATCCGTCGCCGGCACGCACGGGGACGACCGCTGGTGGTTCGGCGCGGGCGCGATCGTCGCCAGCTTCGCCTGGTTCACGGCACTGGGCTTCGGCGCGCGGCTGCTGCAGCCGGTCTTCGCGCGACCGGCCGCGTGGCGCGTACTCGACGCCCTGATCGCCCTGGTGATGACGGCGATCGCCGTCAGCCTGGTGCACGGCCTCGTCGACACGCCCTGATCGCGGCACGGTCTAATGGACGGGTGAGACCTAGTGGACGGGCGCGACCCACCGGACGCGTCACCGACGTCGCTCTCGTCGTCATCGGCGGTGCGGCCGGGTCGCTGACCCGCCATGGCGTCTCCGAGTGGCTCAACCCCGGCCACCGGTTCCCGGTCGGGACGTTCGCCGTCAACGTCACCGGGTCGTTCGTCCTCGGCGCCCTGCTGGCCGCGCTGCTGCTCTCGGGCGACGACACCGGACCGCGCCACCAGGCCCGCGTGCTGCTCGGCACCGGGTTCCTCGGCGGCTACACGACGTACAGCGCCCTGGCCGTCGAGACGGAGACGCTCCTGCGCTCGGACCACGCCGCCCTCGGGCTCACCTACGCCGTGGGCAGCGTCGCGGCCGGTCTTGTCGCGGCCATCGCCGGCGTGCTCGTCGGACGCAGGGCGGCACGATGACGCCGCTCCTGCTGGCGCTGGCCGGAGGTCTCGGCGCCGGCACCCGCTACGGGGTGGACCTCTGGGTGCGCCCCCGCGTCTCCACCCGGCTCCCGTGGTCGACGCTGCTGATCAACCTCACCGGATCGTTCGCCCTGGGCCTGCTGGTCGGCCTCGGCACCTCCGACACCTGGTGCACGATCCTGGGCACCGGGTTCCTCGGCGGCTACACGACGTTCAGCACCGCCAGCGTCGAGACGGCCCACCTGGTCCTGGACCGCCGATACGCGACAGCCACCGCCAACGCCACGATCATGCTGATCGTGAGCGTCGCGGCGGCTGCCTGCGGCTACCTGCTCGGCGGCACTGGTCCCTAGCGACGACGTCGCGTCAGGGAGCGCAGCGACCGACAGTCTAGGCCTTCTTGGCCGCGTCGATGGCAGCCTGGATGACCTCGACGGTGGCGATGGTCTGGTTCGGTCCCTCGACGTCCTTGCCGTCGATGCGGATCGTCGGCGTGCCGCCCACCTCGTCGTCCTTGCCCTGGGACAGCGCGTCCTCGATCCAGGGGGTGAACTCACGCTTGTCGATGCACGCATCGATGCCCGTGACGCCGGCCTGCTGGGCGAAGTCGACCAGCTCGGAGTCCTCGGGACCGGCCGTGCCCTCCTCGGGCTGGTTGGCGAAGAGGATGTCGTGGAAGTCCTTGAACGGCTTGGCGCCGCCCTTGTCGAAGACACAGGCCGCGGCGTTCCACGCACGCTGCGAGTACTCGTTGGTGCTCTGCTGCACCAAGAACGCGTAGGGGCGGTACTCGATCTCGATCTCGCCGCTCTCGACCGCACCGCTCAGGAACGACCCGGCGGACTGCTCGAGCGCACCGCATCCGGGGCAGAGGAAGTCCTCGTAGATGACGACCTTGACCGGCTCGGCAGCGCCGGCGGCCGGCGCGGTGCCCGTGGCGGCCTGCTGGTCGTAGACGATGCCGTAGTTCTCGTTCGCGTCCTTCGGCGTGGTGAGCGCCGTGGCGAGCTTGTTGTCGTCGCTCGCCGACTTGATGCCGTAGCCGCCGACTGCGATAAGCGCGATGACGACCACGACGATGCCGATCGTGATCAGGTTGCGCTGCTTGCGATCGGCCTTGTCACGCTCCTTGCGCATCTGCTCCGCGCGGGCTGCTCTGTTCTCACGATCGTTGCTCACTGCTGTCTCCTGGTTCGGGCGGTCACCATCTGGACCAACGCGGGACGCTCGTCGAAGGTTCCAGATGAGCGTACCGGCCCGGCCACAGGCGCCTCGACGGACTAGTGTGCGGGAGGTGAATGACAAGCTGGTGTGGATCGACTGCGAGATGACCGGACTCTCCCTGGAGGCCGACGCCCTGGTCGAGGTCGCGGCCCTGGTCACCGACTACGACCTCAACGTCCTCGGCGACGGCATCGACCTGGTGATCAAGCCGCCGCAGGCGGCCCTCGACCAGATGAACGACTTCGTCACACAGATGCACACGACGTCCGGCCTCATCACCGAGCTCGAGGCGGGTCTGAGCCTGCGCGACGCCGAGGAGCAGGTGCTGGCGTACGTCCGCGAGTTCGTGAAGGAGCCCGGCAAGGCACCGATGGCCGGCAACACGATCGGCACCGACCGCGCGTTCCTGGCCCGCGACATGACCGAGCTCGAGAGCTGGCTGCACTACCGCGTCATCGACGTCTCGTCGATCAAGGAGCTGTCGCGCCAGTGGTTCCCGCGGGCCTACTTCGCGGCTCCCGCCAAGGGCGGTCACCACCGCGCCCTCGTCGACATCCAGGAGTCGATCGAGGAGCTCCGCTACTACCGACGCGCCGTCTTCACGGCCGATCCGGGCATCGACTCCGACGCGGCCAAGGCGATCTCCGCCGAGGTGTCGGGCTCGGTGACGGGCCGGTCCTGACCCCGCCGAGTCTTGCGTTAGACTCTTTCTCGCCGTGCCGGGCGTATGCCCGGTACGCGTGGTGGGTGTAGCTCAGCTGGTAGAGCACCGCCTTGTGGTGGCGGTGGTCGCGGGTTCAAGTCCCGTCACTCACCCGTAGAGACAAGATCCCCGGACCTCCTTCGAGGCCGGGGATCTTGTTCTGTGCCCAGACGGTCACCGGGGTGTCAGCGCGAGGTGATCGAGATGTCGCCGCTGCCGGTCGTCACACGGATGAAGCCGGCGCCGCCTGCGTCGGACTCGATGTCTGACGACACGTCTCCAGACTTCGACGTGGCCGTCACCGCGTACGTGCGCTTGCCGGTGGCCATCGTCGCGGAAACGTCGCCGCTGCTGGTCGTGGCCTTGAAGGCGAACGGTTGCTTGGCGAAGGCGGCCGCGACGTCGCCCGACGCCGTGCTGGCGGAGAACTCGTCGACCTCCAGCCCTGTGCCCGAGATGTCGCCGGTGCCGCTGTTGACTGTCAGTGCGCTCTCGACGAGATCGGTCACCCCGACGTTGCCGGACGTCGTCCGCACCTCGACCGGATAGCCCCGCGGCACCTCGATCGTCGTCTCGACCCCACACCCCGGGTTGAGCCACTCCTGGCACCCCGACACGATCTTGATCTCGTCACCGCGGCGGCCGATCTGGAAGTCGGTCCTGCGCAGACCACTGGTGATGCGGGCGGTCACCCGCACGATGTCGGGATCACCCTGGACGATGCGCAGGTCGGACGTCCCCGCGTCGATCTTGATCAGGGCGGAGTCGCCCAGGTCGATGTCACTCGTGGACACGGTCGTGCTGCGCTTGAGGATCGACGCCCCCAGCACGAGCCCCACCACGATGCCAATGGCCAGGATCGTGCCGACGACCGTCAGGAGCGTCCGCGACGCCGGCGAGCGGACGTCGTAGTCGGCGACGACCTCCTCCTGGGGGACCCGGTTACTCATGTGGTGCCCGCCGTGCTCTGCGTCGACACCGGGACGACGTCCTCGGCACCCATGCGGGCGGCGTCGGCCGTCGCGTCATCGGGCATGGTCTGGCTCTCCCGCTCGGCCTCGACGCGCTTGAGGTAGTGGTCGACCTCGTTGTCGCGCTGGGCGCTGGTCCAGCCGAGGACCCCGCCCATGAGTTCGGCGACCTCGACGGCGCAGGCCGTCCCGCGATCGAACGTCTCGATCGAGATGCGCGTGCGGCGGGCGATCGCGTCGTCGAGGTGACGCGCACCCTCATGGGTCGCGGCGTACACGATCTCGGCGCGCAGGTAGTCGTCGGCGCCGGTCAACGGCTTGCCGAGGTCGGGCCGCTCGACGATCAGCTCGAGCAGCTCGGTGATGAGCGAGCCGTACCGGTGCAGGAGGTGCTCGATGCGTCCGACGCCGAGCCCGTTCATCTTGGCCAGCATGTGCCGCTGGTTCCACAGCGCCTCGTAGCCGTCGGCGCCGAGCAGGGGGACGTCCTCGGTCACGGACGGCGGGGCGTGCCGGTCGAGCTGGGTCGACATGCCGTGGACGGCGGCGTCGACCGCGTCCTTGGCCATGATCCGGTAGGTCGTGTACTTGCCGCCAGCGATGACGACCAGACCCTTGACGCTCGTACCGACCGCGTGCTCGCGCGACAGCTTGCTGGTGGCCTCGTCCTCGCCCGCCAGGAGGGGGCGCAGGCCGGCGAACACGCCCTCGACGTCCTCGTGGGTCAAGGGTTCGACGAGCACGGCGTTGACGTGCTCGAGCAGGTAGTCGATGTCGCTGCGGCTCGCTGCCGGGTGGTCCTTCGACAGCGACCAGTCGGTGTCGGTCGTGCCGATGATCCAGTGGCGTCCCCACGGGATGACGAACAGCACCGACGTCTCGGTGCGCAGGATCAGGCCGGACTCGCCACGGATGCGGTCGCGCGGCACCACGAGGTGCACGCCCTTGCTGGCGCGGACGTGGAACTGGCCGCGTTCGCCCGCGAACGACTGCGTCTCGTCGGTCCAGACGCCGCTCGCGTTGACGACCTGCTTGGCCAGGATGTCGAACTCCCGGCCGGACTCGAGATCCTTGACCTTCGCGCCGGTGACGCGGTCGCCCTCACGGAGCAGCCCGATCACCCGGGTGCGGCTGGCCACGTGGGCTCCGTAGGCCGCGGCGGTACGCGACAGGAACATCGTGTGCCGGGCGTCGTCGACCTGACCGTCGTAGTAGTGCAGCGCACCGATGAGCGCGTCCTTCTTGAGCGCAGGCATCAGCCGGCGCGCTCCCCTGCGGGTGAGGTGCCGGTGAAGCGGCACGTCCTGCCCGTACCCGGACGCCTTGCTCATCGCGTCGTACAACGCCACGCCGGAGCCCGCGTAGAACCGCTCCCAGACGCGGTGCGTGAGGGGGTAGATGAAGCCGACCTCGTGGACCAGGTGCGGTGCGAGCTTCTGCAGGCTCAGGCCCCGCTCCTTGAGCGCCTCGGCGACGAGTCGGAAGTCGAGCATCTCGAGGTAGCGCAGGCCACCGTGCATCAGCTTGCTCGACCGGCTGGACGTCCCTGACGCGAAGTCGCGGGCCTCGACCAGGCCCACCGTCAGACCACGGGTGGCGGCGTCGAGCGCAGCTCCACCACCGACGACGCCGCCGCCGATCACGAGGATGTCGAGCGGTGTCGACGCCATCGCGTCGAGTGCAGCTTGGCGGTTGTCGGGTGACAGGGCGACGGGACGCATGACCCCAGTCAATCAGTACGGTCTTTGCAGGGCGAATGCCCGAGGACGATTGTGACCGACGTCGCCGACGTCATCCGCTCCTTCCTCGCCCCCGGAGACTCTCCTCAACGTGATCGACTCGCGTCGGGGTCCGGCTCCCAGCGCCTCGACTCGTGCCAGGCCACGGCGAGCTCGTGGGTGCCGGACCAGAATCCGGTGGCGAGGCCGGCGCAGTAGGCCGCGCCGAGCGCCGCCGTCTCCGCGACGACCGGACGACTGACCGGGGCCCCGAGGACGTCAGCCTGGACCTGCATGCTTCGGTCGTCGGACGCCCCCGGTCCGTCGACGCGCACGGCGTGCAGATCCAGGTCGGCATCGGCAAGCATGGTGTCGACGACCTCGCGGCTCAGGTGGCGGACGGCCTCGGGCACGGTCCCGCTGACCCCGGGCGGGCCCTCGAGGGCGTAGACGGGCGGCGCGTCCCCGAGGCGGTAGGCCACCGTCGTCAGCAGGCCGCCGGTCGACCGGACGATCTCGGTGCCGGTGTTGAGCATCGCGACGAGGGCGGCTGCCCCGTGGGCGATCCGGAGGTCGCCGGGGCGCACGCAGACCTGGCCGAGCAGCGCGGCCTGCTCGTCGCCGAGGTCCGCCGCGATGGCCACCTCGCCGGAGAACGGCCCGTCGACGACGGTGTGCCCGAGGACCTCGGCCGAGGCCCTGATCTGCGGCAGCATCGAGCGCGGGATGTCGAACAGCGCGAGCAGCTCGTCGTCCCAGTCCAGCGACTCGAGGTCCATCAGCATCGTGTGGCTGGCGTGGGTCACGTCGGTCAGGTGCAGCCCGCCGTCGGGACCACCGGTCAGCCACCAGATGAGCCACGTGTCGATGGTGCCGAAGACCGCGTGGCCTGCGTCGGCGTCGGCCCTCGCCCCGTCGACGTTCTCGAGGATCCACTGGATCTTGCCGGCGCAGTGGCGTGACCCCGGCGGGAGGCCCGTGCGTCGCCGGACCAGGTCGGCACTGTCGTCCCGTTCAGGTATGGCGCCGCTCGAGCCGGTGCGGGTGTCCTGCCACACGATCGCGTGGTGGTACGGCTCGCCGGTGCGCCTGTCCCACACGACCGTCGTCCCGCGCTGGCTGGTGATGCCGATGGCCGCGAGATCGGCGGCGGTGGCGCCGGCTCGTCCGAGCGCCGCCTCGACGACGTCCTGGGTCGCCTCCCAGATCTCGTGCGGGTCGTGCTCGACCTGCCCGTCAGCAGGCCGGATCTGCTCGTGCGCGAGCTGGTGCCGCGCGACCTCGCGACCCTCGTGGTCGAAGATCATGCAGCGCGTGCTCGCGGTGCCCTGGTCGATCGCGCCGACATACCTCGCCATGTGCCCGACCCTATCCGTAGGCTTCGGCCATGCGCCTGTTCCTGATCCGCCACGGCCAGACCCCGGCCAACGTCGAGGGGATCCTCGAGTCGACCGTGCCCGGCCCGGGGCTGACGGTGCTGGGCCAGCAGCAGGCGGAGCAGCTCCCTGCAACGCTCGACGGCGAGCCGATCGACGTCCTGCTCGTCTCCAGCATGGTGCGCACCCACCTGACCGCCGCACCCCTCGCGAGCGCTCGCGGGCTGGTCCCGGTCGAGCGGCCCGGGCTGCGCGAGATCGCCGCCGGCGACGTCGAGGGCAACGTCGACGACGCCTCGGTCCACCAGTACGTCTCCACGCTGTTCGCCTGGTGCGGAGGCGACCTGGACGTCCGCATGCCCGGCGCCCAGGACGGGCACGAGGTGATCGCCCGGTTCGACGAGGTCGTCGCCGAGGTGGAGTCGCTCGGGGTCGACTCGGCCGCCCTGGTCAGCCACGGCGCGATGATCCGTGCCTGGTGCGCTGTCCGCGCCGCCAACATCGACATCGACTTCGTGACCGACCACTACGTCCCCAACACCGGGGTCGTCATCGTCGACGGCTCGACCGCGGAGGGCTGGCGGGTGACGTCCTGGCTCGGGGAGTCCGTGAGCGAGGCTGCCTCGCACGACGTGACGTCCGACCACAGCCCGGCGTCCGAGCCCCTCGACGACTAACGATCCGGGCTCTGGCTCGTTGTTGACGGTATGCGTTGGATCAAGAAGCACAAGACTCAGTCGGCGGCGGCTGCCGCGGTGGGCATCGGCGCCCTCGTCATGCTGTTCGCCCTCGGGACGATCATTTTCGGTGGATCGACGGCCACAGCCACCTCCGACCGCCCCTTCGCCCAGCCAACGTTGGGGGCACCCCTGTACGTCGAGCCCGACGACCTGGGCCTCGCGGACGACCCGACGACCGTCCCGGCAGACCAGCCGGCCGGCCTGCCACCGCTCGGCAGCTCGTTCAACGGTGGATTCGGCCTCGCCGGCGAGGGCGGCATCGTGGGCCTGCCGAAGATGACGATCGAGCTGCGCATGACATCGAGCGCACCGATCCCCTACGTGGGCTACGTCGTCCCGACCAGCCTCAACGACAGCTCAGGCGCCGACAAGAACCCCGGCACCAACTGGTCGCGCAGGATGATCGGGTACGGCAAGCCTGACTATGCGCAGCTGTTCTCCATCTCCGGCCCCGCCGGAATCCCGATCACCTGCACCATCACGGTCAACGGCAAGGTCACCGAGAAGCGCACGACGACCGGGCCCTACGACCAGATGTTCTGCCAGGGCTGACCCCCGGCGGGGATCACTCCGGGATGAGCTCGCCGCGCACGTCCGCGTGCGGGACGCTGGGAATCGTCCCCAGGCGGCCCTTCTGGAAGTCCTCGAAGGCCTGCATGACCTCGGCCTTGGTGTTCATGACGAACGGTCCGGCCCAGGCGATCGGCTCGCGGATCGGCAGGCCGCCCAGCAGGACGACCTCGAGCGCGGGGTCCTTGCCGTCCTGACGCTGGTCGGCGCCGACCGTGATGGTCTCGCCGTGGCCCAGCACCGCCAGCTGTCCGGCGCGGATCGGACGCCGTTCGCGTCCGACGTGACCGGCGCCGCCCATCACGTAGACGAGCGCGTTGAAGTCCGTCCGCCACGGCACCGTCATCTCCGCCCCCGGCAGGATCGTCGCGTGGACCATCGCCATCGGGGTGTGGGTGGAGCCGGGGCCGGCGACGCCGTCGACCTCGCCGGCGATGACCCGCAGCAGCGCGCCGGCGTCCGGCGTCGATGCCAGGCCGACGTCGGCCGCACGAATGTCCTGGTAGTGCGGCGGCAGCCACTTGCTGGCCTTCGGCAGGTTGACCCACAGCTGGAGGCCGTGGAACACGCCGCCCTTGACGACGAGCCACTCCGGGGGCGTCTCCATGTGCAGCAGCCCGCTGCCGGCCGTCATCCACTGCGTGTCGCCGTCGGTGATCGATCCACCGCCGCCGTGGGTGTCCTGGTGGTCCATGACCCCGTCGATCATGTAGGTCACGGTCTCGAAGCCGCGGTGCGGGTGCCACGG
>JBKJIW010000060.1:0-8176 GCA_046598255.1 Aeromicrobium sp.
CTTCGAGGACGACCTCGCGCACACGGTGCTCGCCGTACCCATCGCCCAGGAGCGCGCGACGATGCACCTCGACACGATCTGCACCATGGTCGACGTCGACCAGATGGTCGTCTACGAGAACGTCGCCGACTCACTCGTCGGCTACGCCGTGACCCGCGACGGCCAGGAGGACGACGGCACCCTGCGCCTCGCGGTCGCCGCGCCGCGACCGTTCCTGGTCGCCGCAGCCCACGCGATGGGCATCGACGCCCTGCACCGCATCGACACCGGTCTCGACCCGGTCACCGCCGAGCGCGAGCAGTGGGACGACGGCAACAACACCCTGGCCATCAACGCCCGGCTCGCGGTGGCGTACGAGCGCAACGAGCAGACCAATGCGCGGCTGGAGGAGCACGGCATCGAGGTCGTCACCATCAGCGGTGACCAGCTGGGCTCCGGACGCGGCGGCCCGCGCTGCATGTCCTGCCCGATCGACCGCGACTGACCCATCACGCCAGGATGTCGGTCAGACCTGCACCTGGCGGCTGATCAGCGACTGACGGGCCGAGCGCTGCTCGGTGGTCAGCGGGCTGTCGTCCTTCAGAGCCGCGGCGAGACGCTTCTCGAACTCGACGGCCGGCTTCTCCAGGTCGTCGGCGTCGTGCTCGAACTCCCAGACCGGAACCAGCAGGCCGTGCGCACGGAAGTGGCCGATCAGCTTGGTGCCCTCGCCGAAGGTGTCGCCGTCCGCCGCGTGCAGGCGAGCGAGCGCGTTGAGCAGGGCCGTCTCGTCATGCGTCATGACCCAGCGCAGGAACCGCTGCGGCCCCATCTCCGTCCAGTACGCTCCGTCGACCGTCGACAGGTGCACCGTCGGCGCGATCGTGTCGTTGGCCTCGGCCAGCGCCTCGGCCGTGCCGTCCGACGCGTCGACACCCTCGAACCAGTAGTCGAAGCCGTCGTGGATCTCGACCTCGAACGGTGCCGAGCCGTCGACGAGGTCCTGCAGGCGCGGCCCGACGCCCGGGTCCGTCATGCGGACCGGGTTGCCCGGCTCGGTCTCGCGAGCCAGGTCGATGACGTGGGCGAGGTCGCGGCTGATGTCACCGAAGTTGTGGGCGACCTGCAGACCGATCCAGATCTCGCCGTCCTGACGGCGGATGCCGGCGCCGTTGCCCGGCAGCATCGAGCAGACCCGCACCTTCTCACCCGTGGTCAGGGTGACGGTCACCGATCCGGCCGGGACGAACTCCCGCAGCGCGACCCAGTCGGCCTCTCCGGGGAGTCCCTCGAAGGTGCGCGCCACGAAGGGCATGCGCTCCTTCTTGGCTGCTACTTTTCCATCCACACGCGTCTTGATCCGCGACTTCTTGCCCATGACCGGCGAGTCTAGATCAGCGGGCGTGGCGCCACGGACTCAGTAGGTCGTGAGGGCGAGCTCCGCGTTGACCCGGGTGCCAGCCGACATGTCGACCCACCACCGGTCGGCGACGCGGTTGATGATCGAGAGCCCGCGACCACTGAGCGAGTCCTCGTCGAAGTCGACCGGCTTGAGCGAGCCGCCGACCCCGCCGTCGAGGACGCTGAGCTCGAGCAGCGTCCCGTTGATCGACCAGGAGACCTCGATCGTGCCGTCCTGGCCGGGAACACCGTGGCTGACCGCGTTGGCGATCATCTCGCTGATCACGATGAGGGCGTCGTCGATGACGGCGTTGGACGCACGGTGCACGGTGAGAAAACCCGCCAGACGGGTGCGGGCGACGCCGGGCGTGGACGCTGCGAACGGCAGGCGCAGGGTGTCATGTGCCTTCATGACCCTCACCGCCCTTCGCGCGAGACTGCCTCAACTGCTCCATCGGAACAGGAGCATCCAAACCGTATGGTCCAAAGTAACTACTGATGGGGGTCCATTGCTACCCCTGGGACGGGTACGACCCCGTCACACCCGTGATCTGGTCGCACGAGAACATGGAGCCATGACCGATTCGAGTTTCCAGAGCGTCGATGCCACGGCCCTTCCGACGGCGATCCCGACCGATCGCCTCGTCCTGGACGTCCGGGAGGATCACGAGTGGGCGGCCGGTCACATCGACGGCGCCGTCCACATCCCCCTCGGCCAGCTGCAGCACCGTGTCGGCGAGCTCGACCCGTCCGTCCCGACGTACGTCGTCTGCCACCTGGGCGGACGGTCGGCGCGCGCGGCGCAGTGGCTGCACGCGCAGGGCCACGACGTCACCAACGTCGACGGCGGCATGGAGGCCTGGGAGCAGGCCGGGCGCCCCGTCGTCTCGTAGACGACCACAGCCACCGGCTATCGACCCCAGCCGGGCGGCAGCTCCCCCGGGTAGTCGGGGGTGTCCGGATGCAGCGCGCCGCTTCGCGGCCCCAGCGGTCGGCTCGGCTCCGGCGGTAGGAGCTGCGGCACGTACTGCTCCTGCGGTGTCGGGTACCAGATCAGCTGGTAGGGCGGCGGCGGCCACATCGGCATCAACGGCCCGGGCGGCTCCGGCATCGGCGGGCGGGTGCGCTGAATGCCGTGACGCCGCACCTGCCACTCGACCAGCGCGACCATCAGGACGCCGGAGACGACCGTCGGGACGAGGTCGATCGCACTGGCGCCCGAGTCATCGGTGGCCACGATGACCCCGAGCGCGTCGAGGACGAACAGGATGACGTTGTTGGCCGCGTGCGCCGCGATGGCCGCCTCCAGGCCGCCGGTGCGGATCGTCAGCACCGCCGCGGTGAGGCCGAACAGGCCGACGTCGAGCAGACCCCACAGGTCGTACGCGTGCCCCGAGACGAACAACGGGGTGGAGATGATCACCGGGAGGAAGGCGAACCGCGACCACGACCCGACGAGCTGCATCAGGTAGCCGCGGAACACGTACTCCTCTGCCGCGGCCTGGAAGGGCACGATCAGCACCACGATCACGAGTGACACGATCATCGAGGTGGTGATCCTCGACGGAGCCGTGAGATCGCCCGGGTCCGTCTGCTCCGTCAGCGCGAGCGAAGCGCCGATCGTCACGACGTAGACCACGATCGCGATCAACGATGTCCGCGCCAACCACCCCCACCGCAGCCGTCCAGTCACCGACGAGAGGTAGCCGACCGGGCGAGGGCCGGTCACGCGCACGCCGAGGAACACCGAGGGGATCAGCACGACGAGGCCCAGCATGTCGAGCACGAAGTACTCGGGCCGGGCCACGTCCAGCTCACCGACGCTGTCGAGCCACTGGTCCAGGTTCTCCGGACCGCTGACCGCCGCGAAGTAGAGCGCCGCCGCTCCGATGACGAGCGCCGACAGGGCCAGGTAGATCGTGAGGATGACGACGCCCGCGACCGGCAGCCTCCACCACGCATAGGCAGGCGTCTCCCGCGCGAGGCGGTGGTACCGGGTGCCGGGTACGGGCGGGGCACTGCCTGAACTGGCCATGGGCGATCCTCACATCACAAATGCAGCAACGCCACCGGGCCGGAGCCCGATGGCGTTGATGAGTCGGTGCTGACCTACTTGGCGGCAGCCTTGAGGCGCGAGCCGACGCTGACCTTGACGCCGTAGCCGGCGGGGATGTCAATCGTCTCGCCTGTCGACGGGTTGCGACCGGTGCGAGCAGCACGAGCGACGCGCTCGACCGAGAGGATGCCCGGAATCGAGACCTTCTCGCCCTTGGCGACGGAATCGAGCAGGATCTCGCTGAAGGACGAGAGAACCGCGTCGGCTTCGGCCTTGCTGGTGCCGGCCTTCGAAGCGAGGGCAGCGACGAGGTCGTTGCGTGAGATAGCCACAAAAGCTCCTTGTGAGTGATGGTGTGTGCGTCGTCCAGTGTATGAACTCCCCCGCAGCCCGAGCGCGCACCCCCCGCCGCGTGCTGTGGACATTCGCCCGTGATGTCAGTCCCAGCGGGTCGGAGGAGGGCTTTCGACCAGTGACCGGATGCGCTCGAGGTAGACCGCGCGGGGCCACTCGGTGACGCCCAGCGACGCCAGGTGAGGCGTGCTCCACTGGGTGTCGATCAGTCCGGCCGGGCCCACGAGGTCGGCGAGTGCCACGAGCGCGACCTTCGACGCGTCGGTCTCGTGGTGGAACATCGACTCCCCGGCGAACAGTGCACCGACGCTCAGCCCGTAGAGCCCGCCCACGAGCGTCCCGTCGGAGGTGCGGGTCTCGATCGAGTGCGCCCAGCCCAGGTGGTGCAGCAGGACGTACGCCTCCCGGATCGAGCTGTCGATCCAGGCGCCGGGCCGCGACGGATCGGCGCACGCGGCGATGACCTCCTCGAACGACTCATCGACCGTCACGGTGAGGCGGCGGACCGAGCGGGCCAGGGACCGGCTGACGCGCACGTCCGCCGGCACGAGGACGCCGCGTCGCATCGGCGACCACCACAGCAGCTCGTCGTCGTGCGGCATCGGGAAGGCACCGTTGCGGTAGGCCTCGATGATCGTCCCCGGAGCGAGATCCGCGCCGGCGGCGACACAGTCGTCGTCGGGCCAGTCGAACGCGTCGAAGACCCACGGTGACGGCAGGAGCGGCGAGCGCGTCATTCGAGCACCCGCGTCAGGTGCTGAAGCAGCCCGTGGCCCCACTGCATCCACTCGTCGGCCGTGGCCTCCTGCAGGCAGCCCCACCACAGGAGCGTCCGGTTGACCGGCTGAGTGAGGGCTGCCGCTCGCAGCTGCGACTCAAGGTCGGCCGACGTCAGGCCCCAGGCGTCTGCGTACGCGTCGACCATCGCTGACCACGCGTTCGTGTCCTGTCCTAGCCGCGAGATCCACCCGTGGGGGACGCTGAGCAGCTCGGCGGCGTGCGCCCACTGCCCGTCGCCGAAGTCGAAGAAGCGGTTGTCGGCGGCGAAGACGTTCCAAGGGTGGAGGTCGCCGTGCTGCCAGGTCGTCGGGAGCGACGACTCCCCGAGCTCGGCTGCGGCGTCGACGACGCGGCTGCGGGAGGTGATGAGCTGTGACCGGAGACCGGGGGGGACGTGGGCCGGATGCTCGTCCGGCAGCGCGGAGAAGATCTCGACGAAGCGGTCGAAACGGTCGACGACCGTCGCTGGGCGGCAGTCGGGGAGCCCTGCGGCCAGCAGCTCGTCCCGGTGGTCGGCGGCGATCTGCTGCAGGCCCGCCGCGTGGCGCAGCACCCTGCGCCAGTCGTCGGCCGTCGGGTCAGCCGCGTCGCCGAGCGTCGGCCCGCGGTCGCTGGTCAGCATCCAGCCGCGGTCGGTGTCGACGGCGTACGGCATGTCGACCGCCGCGGGTGCCAACGTCGCGAGGGCGACCTGCAGGCCAGCCTCGAAGGACATGTAGGTGCAGTTGGCCTTGAACCAGACCAGGCCCGCGTCCGTCGGCACCGTGAGCTGGGTCGACCACGGACGGATGCGTGGCTGCTCGATGGGCCCGGTGATCTCGATGCCCGCGGCGGCGAGCTCGTCGCGCGTCCACCGTTCGGCCGCGCGGCGCCAGTCGTCGTGCGCGACGCGCTCGGAGAAGGGGCGACCCATGGGCCAAGGGTAGGGGGCCGACCGGCGCGACGGGAGGCGTGCGCCCGGCGGGCCCCGGGTCGGCTTCGCTCCTATGCTGGGGGCCATGGGAGTCCGTCGCACCGTCGCCACCTCTGCCGGCACCAAGCTGGCACCGAAGGTCGCCTCCGGCTATGTCCGCACCGTCCTCGACAAGGCCATCGACGGCCTCGGCCCGCTGCGGTCGGCAGCAGCGTCGGCCGACAGCAAGCTGGTCGACGCCGGTGGCGACGTCGAGAAGGCCATCGCCAGCCTGCTCCGCCTGCACACGAGCCTGGCCGGCGCGCAGGGCTTCGTGACGAACCTCGGCGGGCTGACGACGGTCGCCATCGCCATTCCGGCCAACGTCGCCGGCGTGACGATCGTGCAGTGCCACCTGGTCGCCGGCATCGCCCACCTGCGCGGATACGACCTGCAGGATCCGCGCGTCCGCAACGCCATCCTCGCCTGCATGATGGGCGAGGACGCCGTCAAGAAGTTGGTCAAGAAGCACCGGCTGCCTTCCTCGCCGATGGCGCTGGCCACCTCACCCGTGCACGACCCGGTGCTCGACGACCGCCTGTCGAAGGAGGTCACCGCCGAGCTGATCGGGCGGACGGCCGGACGGCGCGCCGTCACGATGATCGGCCGGCGCATCCCGTTCCTCGGCGGCGTCGTCGCAGGCTCGAGCGACGCCTGGGCCACGCGCCAGATCGGCCTCTTCGCCGCCTCCGAACTGAAGGACCGTCGTCGCGCCTAGGGTGGGCTCCATGCTGATGGAGGACGTCGCCCGCGCGCTCCGCGACTCGTGGGGGCCCGACACCTGCGCCCCGGAGGACATACCGGACTGGACGCCCGGGAATCCGGCTCGCGGCCAGTGCGCAACGTCGGCGATCGTCCTGCACGACTACGTCGGAGGCTCGCTCGTGCAGGGCGAGGTGCACGTCGACGGGGTCCGGGTCGACTTCCACTGGTGGAACCGCCTGCCCGACGGCTCGCAGGTCGACGTCACCCGCGAGCAGTTCGCACCCCACGAGCAGGTGGTCGGCGGCGTCGACGTCGAGCGTCCGACGGGGGCGACCCGCCTCGACCGGGAGCAGGCGCTCCTGGCATCGCGCGTCGCCGACCTCATCGGAAGGCCGACGTCAGCCGGTCCCACCACACAGGGCCAACCCCCGGCGGCGGTGAGCGGCGGAGAGGGAATCTAGCCCCTGGCCCGCACGACCGCGCTCGCAGGCTCCTTGCCGAGGACCGCGGCCAGCCAGACGCTCGTCGCGACCAGCGAGTCGAGGTCGACGCCATGCGCGATGCCGAGCCCGTCGAGCATCCAGACGAGGTCCTCGGTCGCCAGGTTGCCGGTCGCGCTCTGGGCGTAGGGGCAGCCGCCAAGGCCTCCGGCAGAGGCGTCGAACGTCGTGATGCCCGACTGCAGCGCCGCGTGGGAGTTGGCGAGCGCCTGGCCGAAGGTGTCGTGGAAGTGCATCGCGAGGTGATCCACGGACGTCCCAGCGTCGGCGAAGGCCCGGATGAGCGCCTGGACGTGGCCGGCCGTCCCGACGCCGATGGTGTCGCCGAGCGAGAGCTGGGAGGCCCCGAGGTCGAGCAGCCGGTGGCCGACGCCGACCACCTGGCCGATCGGGACGTCGCCCTCCCACGGGTCGCCGAAGCACATCGAGACGTAGGCGCGGACATCCAGACCCTCGGCCCGGGCGCGCGTCACGACCGGCTCGAACATGGTGAGCTGCGCGACGAGGGACGAGTTGAGGTTCTTCTGCGCGAAGGTCTCGGTGGCGCTCGCGAAGATCGCGATGTGTCCGACACCGGCCTCGAGCGCTCGGTCGAGGCCACGCTCGTTGGGGACCAGCACCGGCAGCGGCGTCGGACCGTCGAGCGGCAGACGAGCGACGAGGTCGGCCGCGTCGGCCAGCTGAGGCACCCACCTCGGGTGGACGAAGCTCGTCGCCTCCACGATCGGGAGCCCGGCAGCGATCAGGCGCTCGATGAACTCCACCTTGACGTCGAGCGGGACGATCGCCGACTCGTTCTGCAGGCCGTCGCGCGGGCCGACCTCGTAGATCGTGACCTCGGACGGGAGTGCAGTATCGCGGACGACCATCGGGCGGGTCACTGCGGGTCCACCGTGAAGAGGAGGTGCTTGATCGGGACCTGGTCGCCGGCCGAGGCGCCGACGAACGACACGGTGCCGTCGTACGGGGCGGTCATCGCGAGCTCCATCTTCATCGCCTCCACGACGCCGAGCTGCTGGCCCGTCACGACCGCATCGCCCCGGGCCACGTCGACCCGCAGGACCGTGCCCGGCATCGGCGAGACCAGATCCGCATCGGTGGAGGCGCCGGCGCGGTGACCGCCTCGCATGGGATCGGGGACCTCGAACGTCCAGGTCTGGCCCTGCCACGCGACCGTGATGCCGTCGCGGTCGAGGACGGCCAGCACCTCGTCGTCCATGGTCTCGTCACCGCCGGGAGGGAAGGCCCACCGGTGTCCGGTCGCCTCGACCAGCGCAGTGCCGGTCGTCGCGGGATCCCCGCCCGACCTCCAGCCGTCGACCTGACCGAAGGGACCCACCGCGACCTGCTGCTCGAAGTAGCCCCAGAGCAGCGCTGCCGCACGGGCCGCGGCCTCGGGCACGGCCGGGGCGGTCACCAGATCGGCCGACGCGTCGCTGTCGAGCCACG
>JBKJIW010000027.1:0-38558 GCA_046598255.1 Aeromicrobium sp.
GTCGACGTCATCGTCCACCCCGAGGGCTTCGAGCTCGACGAGGGATCGATGGACGCGATCCGCGCCTCCAAGTCCGTCAAGCTCGTCGTCGACGTGCTGCAGAACTACCTGGCCAAGGAGCCCACGGGCGCCGACCACCGCATCCACATCCACTTCTGCCAGAAGCCCGTCGAGGTCCTCGGCGAGGACGGTCAGGTCGTCGGCCTGCGCACCGAGGTCACCGAGCTCGACGGCACCGGCAACGTCCGCGGCACCGGCGAGTTCATCGACTGGCCCGTCCAGGCCGTCTACCGCGCCGTCGGCTACCGCTCGGACAACCTCGCCGGCATCCCGTTCGACAACAACTCCGCCACCGTGCCCAACGACGGCGGCCGCGTCATCGACATCGACGGACAGCCCCTGCCCGGCGCCTACGTGACCGGCTGGATCAAGCGCGGACCCATCGGCCTCATCGGGCACACCAAATCCGACGCCGCCGAGACCATCCGCCTGCTCCACGAGGACGTCGACCACCTCCAGGCGCCCGCGAACCCCGCCCGCGAGGACGTCGACACCTACCTCGAGGGTCGCGGCATCGAGTTCACGACGTGGGACGGATTCGAGAAGCTCGACGCCCACGAGATCGCCCTCGGCGAGGCGGTCGGCCGCACCCGCATCAAGGTCGTCCCCCGCGACGAGATGGTCCAGATCTCCCGCACGAGCTGACACCACTCGCGGAGCCGGGGCTGGTCAGGCGCGGCGGCCCTGGAGGTTGCACATCAGGTCGTGCATGGCCTCGTCCGGCGGGGCGACCAGCGGAAGCGGCGTGAGGTCGGGACGGGCGCGCAGGCCGTCGAGCAGCAGGGCGAGGTAGCGCCGCCACAGCTCGGGCTCGGCCGGGGTCGTCATCGAGCTGATCATCATGAGCTGCATGCCGATGTCGGTCATCTCGACGTCCTCGCGGAGCGCGCCGTCAGCCTTGGCCCGACTGATCATCTCCTCCATGTACGGGCCCAGCCGGTCGCGACCGATCGTGCGGTGGGCGTCGGGGTCGATGGTCTGGACGAGGACCTCCTTGAGGCCGCGGTCGGCGACCTGCTGCGCCACGGCCCGCTCCAGGAACCAGGCCAGACCCTCGAAGGCCGCCGGCAGCTCGGCGGCCTGCTCGGCGAGCCGGACGATCTCACCGATGCGCGACTCGAACAGCGCCTGGACCAGCTCGGCGCGCTCGGGGAAGCGGCGGTAGACCGTGCCCACGCCGATGCCGGCGCGGCGGGCAATCTCGTCGTAACCGGCTTCGAGACCCTGCTCGGCGAAGACGATCGCGGCCGTCTCGAGGATCAGCTCCCGGTTGCGCGCGGCGTCGGCACGCAGCGGCCGTTCCGTCTCGTTCACCTCGGCCTGCGTCTCGATCTCCGTCTCCATGGCCCCACAGTACCTGAACGGAGGACGTTTTCCGGTTAGTGCGCCAGATCACACAGAGGCGGAGAGACGTCTCCGCTTCATTGGTCTACAGTGAAACGGAACGATCTTTCCACTTCAAGGACCTGGAGATCCCATGGCACCGACAGACACCGTCGACCGGCCCACCGGCCCCGTCGACGCGCACCCTGACAACCCGCACCACGCCACCCGGTGGTGGATCCTCGCCATCATCGGCCTGGCCCAGCTGATGGTCGTGCTCGACGCGACGATCGTGAACATCGCGCTTCCGTCGGCGCAGGAGGCGCTCGGGTTCTCCAACGACAACCGCCAGTGGATCGTCACCGGCTATGCCCTCGCGTTCGGCTCGCTCCTGCTGCTCGGGGGACGCCTGAGCGACCTCGTCGGTCGTCGTCCGATGTTCATCGTCGGTCTGATCGGCTTCGCCGCGGCCTCGGCCGTCGGCGGTGCTGCCGGGAGCTTCGAGCTCCTCGTCGGAGCGCGCGTCGCCCAGGGCGCCTTCGGCGCCCTCCTGGCCCCCGCCGCCCTCTCGCTGCTGACCATCACGTTCACCGATGCCGCCGAGCGGGCCAAGGCGTTCGCGATCTACGGGGCGATCGCCGGCGGTGGCGGTGCCATCGGCCTGATCCTCGGTGGCACGCTCACCGAGTACCTGTCGTGGCGCTGGTGCCTGTACGTCAACGTCCCGCTCGCGCTCATCGCGGTCGTCGGCGCCGTCGTCCTGCTCAAGGCACAGGCGAAGCCCGAGGACGCCAAGGGCATCGACGTGCCCGGCACGGTCATCGTCGTCGCGGGCCTCGTCTCGTTCGTCTACGGCCTGGCCAGCGCCGAGTCCGACGGCTGGGGAGCTGCCAGCACGCTGATCTTCATCGTCGCCGGCCTCGCACTGCTGGCCCTGTTCGCCGTCGTCGAGAGCCGGGTCAAGGACCCGCTGCTGCCGCTGCACATCGTGTGGGACCGCACCCGAGGCGCCGCCTTCCTGGTCGTCGCCTTCGTCGGCATCGGCCTCTTCGCGGTGTTCCTGTTCCTGACCTACTACGTGTCGCTGACCCTCGGCTACAGCCCGGTCAAGACCGGCTTCGCGTTCGTCCCGATGATCCTCGGCATCATGGTCACGGCAACCGGCACGTCCGGACTCGTTGCCCGCACCGGGCCGCGCATCCCCGGTTTTCTCGGCATGCTCCTGGCCGCCGGCGGCATGGTGCTGTTCGCCCAGCTCACGGTCGACAGCACGTACGTCGCGAACATCCTGCCGGGCCTGATCGTCACCGGCGTCGGCATCGGCCTGTCGATGGCGCCCGCCTTCGGCGCCTCGACGTCGGGTGTCGACGCCGAGCACGCCGGCGTCGCCTCCGCCTCGGTCAACACCTTCCAGCAGATCGGCGGCTCCATCGGCACCGCGGTGCTCAGCGCGTTCGCCGCGACTGCGACGTCCAACTACCTCGACGGCAAGGCCCCGTCGGCCGCCAACCAGGCGCTCGCCGCGGTCGACGGCTACACGACGGTCTTCTGGTGGGCCGCGGGCATCTTCGTGGCCGGCGCGATCATCTGCGGCGCGCTCTACCGCAGCGGCCCGATCGTCATCGACCCGGACGCGGCCCCGGTCGTCGGTCACTGACCGCAGGAGCACACCCTTCGCGGCGGGCTCACCAATGCATGCCCCTGATGATCCGCGCAAGAGACAGCTGCTGACGCGTCGCCCTTGACCCGGCATCGGCGCCGCGAGCCGCGGCAGAGTCCGGGAACAGGTGGTAGGCCCGGTTGAGCACCCGGAAAGCCGCCTTGGGAGCGAGCGCGTGCCCGAGCTCCCCGGCATTGCCGCCGAGCGTGTTGATCTCGTGCGGCTTGTCCCGCATCGCCTTGAGCACCATGTCGGCGGCCTGGGCGGGGCTGATGGCCGGAAACCGGTCGTACAGCTTGGTGGGCGCGATCATCGGCGTGCGGACGAGCGGCATGTGGATCGTCGTGAAGGTGACGCCCCGGTCGTGGATCTCCGAGCTGACGACACGGGTCCAGGCGTCCAGTGCCGCCTTCGAGGCGACGTAGGCCGAGAAGCGCGGCGCATTGGTCTGCACACCGATCGACGAGATGTTGACGATGTGGCCACGCCGACGCTTGGCCATACCAGGCGTCAGGCCCATTACGAGACGGATCGCCCCGAAGTAGTTGAGTTGCATCGTCCGCTCGAAGTCGTGGAAGCGGTCGTACGAGAGGCGCAGCGAACGGCGGATCGAACGTCCCGCGTTGTTGACCAGGAAGTCGATCCCCTCGAAGTCCGCGGACAGGTCCTTGACCAGGGCGTCGATCGCGTCCACATCAGCGAGATCGCACGGGTAGGCGTGCGCCGTACCACCGCGAGCCGTGATCTCATCGACGCACAGCTGCAAGGCCTCGGCACCGCGGGCCACGAGAATGATGTCGGCCCCGAGCGCGGCCAGTCGTAGCGCCGAAGCCTTGCCGATGCCCGAGGTGGCGCCCGTGATGACGACCGTCCTGCCGGTCACCGCCGCGCGGGTCGCCCGATCGGCACGGATCGCAGGATCGAGATTCTGTTCCCAGTAGTCCCACAGCACCGAGGCGTAGGAGGAGAGCTCCGGCACGACCAGGCACGACGGCTCCAGTGCGGCCACGGTGGCCGAGGTGTCGAACGTGACTCCCATGTGGAGGTGGGCCAGAACCTCCGGAGGCACGCCCAGCCGCCCCATCGTCTGCGAGGCAAGCGCGTGCCCGGGGCCGGTCTCCAGCACCTTGGCTGCGAACGAGCCGAGCAGGGCGTCGGCCACGCTGTCGGTCGCTGAGTTATCCACCGAGAGTGCCACCCGGGGCGCACCTGCCGCCGACGCGAGCTCACCCATGACGTCGAGGTTCGACTGGGCCGCGGGACTTCCGAGGTGGAACGCCTGCCCGTCGAGGCCAGGGAGGTGCGCGAGCACGTCCATGGCCTTGGCTACGTAGTCGACTGGGACGATGTTGGTCTTGCCGATGCCCGGAGCGACAAGAGGAAGCCACGCGGGAAGTGCTCCGCGGAGACTCTTGAGCATCGGCAAGAAGTAGTACGGTCCGTCGATCTTGTCGATCTCACCGGTCTCGGAGTCGCCCACGACGACGGCCGGTCGATAGACACGCCAGGGCATGGTGGCGGTGTCGCGCACGAGCTTCTCGGAGCCGAACTTGGTGCGGTGGTAGTCGGACTGGAACGACTGGCCGACGTCGAACATGTCCTCCGTGAACACGCCGTGGAAGTCGCCGGCGGCGGCGATGGAGGAGACCTGGTGGAAGGTGCCGGCACGAAGAGCCGTGGCGAGCTCGAGGGTGTGGCGGGTCCCGTCGAGGTTGAGCCGGTCGTTCTCCTGTCTGGAGGCCGTCATGTCGTACGACGCGGCGAGGTGGAAGACGTGGTCGATCTTGCCGGCGTGCTTCGCGATCCAGTCCGCGTCGACACCGAGCGACCGCTGGGTCAGATCACCGGTGACGATCTTGACCCGAGGCGAACGCTGCCACAGATAGGCATACCGTTCGATCTTCGCCTCGGATCCGGGGCGCACCAAGACGTGGACGTCGCCCTTGCGGTTGGCGATGAGCTCGATCAGGAGGCGACGGCCGATGAAACCCGTTGCTCCGGTGAGGAAGTAGGTCATCGGATCACCGTAGGCGCCAGCAGGCGATCTGTCCGCCGGTCACGCCGCTGTGGTGGACCTGCATCGTCGCCAGGATCTGCAGGTGACAGGGGCCAGCCGGCACCCGAGCTGGGATCTCGTCGATCGTGAACGGGACCGAGCCGCCCGCAGCGATGCTCGGCACCCGCTCGGTCCTGACGCTCGCCTCCCTGCCGTTGCCGGGGCGGCGTGCCGTAGGGCGGCAGACGGGTAGCCAGCGAAGATCGGCGATGCCCTCTGAGCAGCCGTCTTTCAGTGTGCTGAGTATGCGAAACGTCGGCGGGAGAAGGGCAGGCAGTGGCACCTCGGGATGAAGGCCACCATCGGGATCGATGCCGGCATTGATGACTTCGATTCGGCGACCGCAACCGGTGAGAACGGTGCCGGCCTCGAGGTCAGCAGGAGCTCCACCGACGGGTTGGGAAAGTGTGCCCCGGCGAGATAGTATGACGTCCTAACACTTTTGTTGGACGTCCTAGTATCACAGAGGTGGGTATGAGCGAGATCGAGAAGGTCGGCGTCATCGGCGGAGGCCTGATGGGCTCCGGCATCATCGAGGTCGCTGCCCGCGCAGGGCTCGACGTCATCGGCATCGAGGTCAGCGCCGACGCGGCGAAGGCGGCCGCTGAGCGCGTCGAGGGGTCGCTGCGCCGGGCTGAGTCGCGCGGCAAGATCGAGGCCGCCGAGGTCACCGCCGTGCTCGACCGCGTCCGCTTCGAGACCGACCTCGAGACCCTCGCCGACCGCGACCTCGTCGTCGAGGCGGCGTCCGAGGACGAGGAGATCAAGCTCGAGCTGTTCCGCCGGCTCGGCCAGGTGCTGACCCAGGACGACGCGATCCTCGCGTCCAACACCTCGTCCATCCCCATCGTCAAGCTCGGCGCCGTCTCCGGCCGCGCCTCGCACGTCATGGGTGTCCACTTCTTCAACCCCGCGCCGGTCATGCAGCTCGTCGAGCTCATCCCCTCGCTCACCACCTCGCCCGACACCCTCGACCGCATGCGCGGCTGGGTCACCGACACGCTCGGCAAGAAGCCCATCGACGCGACCGACCGTGCCGGCTTCGTCGTCAACAGCCTGCTCGTGCCGTACCTGCTGTCCGCGATCCGCATGTACGAGGCCGGCTACGCCTCGGCCGCCGACATCGACCGCGGCATGGTCCTCGGCTGCGGCCACCCCATGGGACCGCTCGCCCTGTCCGACCTGATCGGGCTCGACACCATCCGCGCCATCGGCGCCTCGATGTACGACGAGTTCAAGGAACCCCTCTACTCACCCCCGCCGCTGCTCGACCGCATGGTCGACGCGGGCCTGCTCGGCAAGAAGAGCGGCCACGGCTTCTACGGATACGAAAGCTGATGACGATGAACCAAGCACCCGACATGTTCGTGCTCTCCGAGGAGCACCAGGCCATCCGCGAGGCCGTCCGCGCCGTCGCCGAGAACAAGATCGCGCCCTACGCGGCCGAGGTCGACGCCCAGGCGCGCTTCCCGCAGGAAGCCGCTGACGCCCTGCTGGCGTCCGACTTCCACGCGCCCCACGTGCCCGAGGAGTACGGCGGCGCCGGCGCCGACGCCCTCGCGACCGTCCTGGTCATCGAGGAGGTCGCCCGCGTCTGCGTGTCGTCCTCCCTCATCCCGGCCGTCAACAAGCTCGGATCGCTCCCCGTCATGATCGGCGGCGGCGAGGAGATCAAGAAGAAGTACCTCACGAAGCTCGCGTCCGGCGAGGGCGCCTTCTCCTACTGCCTGTCGGAGCCCATGGCCGGCTCGGACGCCGCCAACCAGAAGACGACCGCCGTCCGCGACGGTGACGACTGGGTGCTCAACGGCGTCAAGCGCTGGATCAGCAACGCCGGTTGGTCGGACTACTACACCGTCCTGGCGCAGACCGACCCCGCCAAGCGCACCAAGGGCATCACGGCGTTCGTCGTCGAGAAGTCCGATGAGGGCGTGTCCTTCGGGGCCCCCGAGAAGAAGCTCGGCATCAAGGGATCCCCGACCCGCGAGGTCTACCTCGACAACGTCCGCATCCCCGGCGATCGGATCATCGGCGAGGTGGGCGAAGGCTTCTCGATCGCGATGAAGACGCTCGACCACACCCGTGTCACGATCGCGGCCCAGGCCGTCGGCGTCGCCCAGGGCGCGCTCGACTACGCGCTCGGCTACATGCAGGAGCGCGAGCAGTTCGGCCACCCGATCGCCGACTTCCAGGGACTGCAGTTCATGGTCGCCGACATGGGCATGAAGATCGAGGCCGCCCGCCAGCTGACGTACGCCGCTGCCGGCCGGTCCGAGCGCGGCGACAAGGACCTCACGTTCTTCGGCGCCGCCGCCAAGGCCTTCGCCTCAGACACCGCGATGCAGGTCACGACCGATGCTGTGCAGCTGCTCGGCGGCTACGGCTTCACGAGCGACTACCCGCTCGAACGGATGATGCGTGACGCCAAGATCACCCAGATCTACGAAGGTACCAACCAGGTGCAGCGCGTCGTGATGGCCCGCCAGCTGCTCGCCGGGGTGCAGTCGACGCTGTAGTCCCCCATGGGTCAGCCCGTGGCCGGCACTCGCCGCGCGAAATGTCTCGCGGCGGCTTAATGTCTCCGTACCCCTCCAGCGGGGTCGAGGAGGGACATGAGCGGACCAGGTGTCTGGACGCACCGTTCCGCGCCGCTCACCGCCGATCCGCTCTTCGGCGCTCGGAGGCAGTGGCTCGCCTACTCCTTCGAGACGACCGGGTACGGCTCGGTGGAACGGTGCGGATCGTTGCCGTACCGCGTCACGGTCGTCCATCCGGGCGACGACCACACCCTGCTGCAGCACCACCGCCTCGTGCGCCTCGGTCGTCTGGCCCCCGCCCTCCACCAGCGCCGCATCGATGCGTCGCACCTGCACGTCATCGATCGCGAGGAGCTGGTGCGCACTCGCGTCGACGGCCACGGCTCGTGGCTCTCGGCGGCGCAGACCATCGCCGGTCTCTGCGCGACGGACGGCGACGTCGCTCGAACGGTTGGACCCGCCCTGCGTCAGCTGCTCTGGTTCAGCCGGGAGCACGTCGGTTCCGGGCACGTCGCGAGCGCCCTCGCCGAGCTGCAGCAGGCTGCCGCGGCCCTCGCCGCTGAGCGGGACCACTATCGCGCTGCCGTGGGTCGACTGGTGCAGGACGACCTCGTGTCCATCCGGCTCGAGACCGAGACCATGGCGCAGATGCGGCGCGAGTGGGGCTTCTCCTGACGATGCGCCCCTAGGCTGGGACCGACGGACGGAGCCCGGATGCGCGCAGTGCTGTACGACCGCTTCGGGGAGCCGCCGCGGGTCACCGAGGTCGCCAACCCGCTCTGCCCACCGGACGGCGTCGTCGTCCGCGTCGCCGCGACCGGTCTGTGCCGCAGCGACTGGCACGGCTGGCAGGGGCACGACCCCGGCATCCCACTCCCGCACGTGCCGGGGCACGAGCTCGCCGGGACCGTGGCGGAGGTCGGCCCGAAGGTCACGGGCTGGCGGGCCGGCGACCGGGTCACCACTCCGTTCGTCATCGCCTGCGGCGTCTGCCGGACCTGCCGGCGGGGTGACCACCAGGTCTGCGAGGACCAGCGGCAGCCGGGCTTCACCGGGTGGGGCTCGTACGCCGAGCTCGTCGCGATCGAGCGCGCGGACGTCAACCTGGTCCGACTGCCGGACGACATGACGTTCGACGTCGCGGCTGGTCTGGGCTGCCGGTTCGCCACCGCCTACCGGGCCGTGGCGCTCGTCGGCCAGGTGCAGGCCGGCGAGTGGGTGGTCGTCCACGGCTGCGGCGGGGTCGGGCTGGCCGCCGTCATGATCGCCGTCGCGCGAGGCGCCCACGTCGTGGCCGTCGACCTCTCGCCCGCGTCGCTGGCCATCGCCACGTCGCTCGGAGCGACCACCGCCCTCGTCCCCGGTCAGGAGGACGTGCCGGCGGTGGTCGACGAGATCACCGGCGGCGGGGCGGACGTGTCCATCGACGCCATCGGCCACGACGCGGTCGTGATGCAGTCGCTCGCCTGCCTACGCCCTCGCGGCCGGCACGTCCAGATCGGCCTGCTGGCCGGCGACGGAGCGTCTCTCGCCCCGGCGATGGGGATGGTCATCGGGTCCGAGCTGCAGGTGCTCGGCAGCCACGGCATGGCCGCCCACGACTACCCCCGGATGCTCGAGGAGATCGCCGCCGGGGTGCTCCGTCCGGAGCTCCTCGTGAGCGAGGTCATCGACCTCGCCAAGGCACCCGGGCGGCTCATGGGCCTGAGCGCCGTCGGTTCCGGAGCGGGCGGCAGCACCGTCATCCACCCCTGACCACCTCTCGGGACGTCATCACGGCAGTACGTGCGATGGCACCATCGGGATGACGTCCCGGCCCGGGACGTCACGTCAGGAGGCGGCGCCGAACGTCGTCGCGTCGATGACGAACCGGTAGCGGACGTCGGACGCCAGCACCCGCTCGTACGCCTCGTTGATCTGCGAGACGTCGATGACCTCGATCTCCGAGCCGATGCCGTGCTCGCCGCAGAAGTCGAGCATCTCCTGGGTCTCGGCGATACCGCCGATCATCGAGCCGGCGACGGAACGACGGCCCTGGATCAGCGACATCGCGTTGATCGAGATCGGCTCCGGCGGGGCGCCGACGTTGACCAGCGTGCCGCCGACGGCCAGCAGACCGAGGTAGTCGTTGAAGTCGACCGAGGCGCTGACGGTGTTGATGATCAGGTCGAAGCGGGCCCGCAGCTGCTTGAACGTGTCGGGGTCGCTGGTCGCGAAGTAGGAGTCCGCCCCGAGGCGCAGACCGTCCTCCTGCTTCTTGAGCGACTGCGACAGCACCGTGACCTCGGCGCCGAGGGCATGTGCGATCTTGACGGCCATGTGGCCGAGACCGCCGAGACCGACGACGGCGACCTTCGAGCCCGGTCCGGCGCCCCAGTGGCGCAGAGGCGAGTAGGTGGTGATGCCGGCGCACAGCAGCGGCGCTGTGGCAGCCAGGTCGATGCCGTCCGGGACGGACAGGACGTAGTCGGCGTCGACGACCACGTGGGAGGAGTAGCCGCCCTGCGTGATGGTGCCGTCGCGATCCTTGGCGCCGTAGGTGCCGACCATGCCCTTGACGCAGAACTGCTCGTCGCCGCCGGTGCAGCTCGCGCACTCCCCGCAGGAGTTGACCATGCAGCCGACGCCGACGTGGTCGCCGACCGCGTGACGTGTGACGTCGGCGCCGACCTCGGTGACGGTGCCGACGATCTCGTGGCCCGGCGCGAGCGGGTACTGCTGCGGGCCCCAGTCGCCACGGACGGTGTGGATGTCGGAGTGGCAGATGCCGGCAAAGGCGATCTCGATGAGGACGTCATTGGCACCGACGTCGCGGCGGTCGATCGTGAGGGGGGTCAGGGGCTCACCGGCAGCGGGAGCGGCGTAGGCATTGACGCGCATGGAGGTCATCCTTCGGAGTCGAGGGGGGCGGACGCGGTGGCGTCCGACCCATCCATCGAACAGGGCCGGGCCAAGTCCTGCAGCCCGAGGAGTCGCGACGTCTCGAGCGTCACACGTCCCGGCGGCGGACCTCTCGCGGCGTGAGGTCCCACCAGCGGCGGCACGCCCGGTTCAGGACGGCCTGCTCCGAGAAGCCCAGCAGCCCGGCCACCTGGCTGAGCGGCAGGTCGGTCGTCACCAGGTAGCGACGTGCCGTGTCGCGGCGGACGTCGTCGAGGACCGCCGCGAAAGACGTTCCCTCGTCAGCGAGCCGCCGCTGCAACGTGCGCGGGTGGAGGTCGAGCAGCCGCGCGACCGCGTCGATGCCGGCCGAGCCGGTGCCGAGGAGCTGCTGGAGGGCGCCCGCGGTGCGCGACGTCAGCAGGACGGTGCCGGCCGGCGACTGCCGCTCGAGGAAGTCCAGTGCCATCTGGCGCACCGTCTCGTCGTGGACGGCCAGCGGCAGGTCGCCGAGGCTCGACGGCAGCCGCAGCAGCGCCGCCGGACGGCCGAACCGTACCCGCGCCCCGAAGAACTCCTCGTACACGGCCCGTGGCGCCAGCGGCTGGTGCGGCAGGTCGACCGTGCGCAGCCCGTACGAGCCGCCGACGAGGGAGACGATCGCGCGGTGCAGCGACCCCAGACTCAGGTCGGTGCCCTGCCGGGGCGGGTCGATGCCCGGCGGCGTCACGTCGTACCGCAGCGCGTCGACGCCGCGAACGTCGTCGGGATCGGACTGCAGCCAGATGCGCATGCCCGGCGCGTGCACGAACAGGTAGCGCGACGTCGCCTCCATCGCCTCGCCCACCGACGGGGCGTTCTGGATCGCCAGCGCGAGGGGGCCGAGCATCGACACGTCCTGCCGTGCCGCGATCCGCAGGCCGAGGTCGGGGCACGCGAGCTCGGCGGCGGCCAGCTCGAGCACCCGGGCGAGGACGACGTCCTCGACGAGCACGTCGTCGGCGTCGAGCGCGGCGACCGGCAGGTCGGCACGGCGGGCCATGGCGACCGGGTCGCCGCCCAGCCCCTCGACGACATCACGGAAGCCACGGATCCCGGCTGATCGGATGACAGGCATGTCGTCAAGCATCACCGCGTTGTCGTGGAAAATCAAAAGACTGTCGTCGAAGATCAAGTATGAGCGCGTCCGGTCGACGGACACTGGACACATGAGCGCCACTGAAGCTGACATCGCCACCCTGCCGCTGCCCGACCACGTCGACGTCATCGTCGTCGGTGCCGGCCTGTCCGGGATCGGCGCCGGCTACCGCTTCCAGACCGAGTGCCCCGACCGCAGCTACCTGATCCTGGAGTCCCGCGAGGCGATGGGCGGCACCTGGGACCTGTTCCGCTACCCCGGCATCCGCTCGGACAGCGACATGTTCACCCTCGGCTACCAGTTCAAGCCGTGGCGCGAGGCCAAGTCGATCGCCGACGGCGCCTCGATCCTGGACTACATCAAGGACACGGCCAGCGAGTTCGGCATCGACGAGCACATCCGGTACGGCACCAAGGTGCTGGCGGCGGACTTCTCGACCACCGACGGCCGGTGGACGCTCACGCTGCTGCGCGACGGCGTCGAGCGCACCCTCACCTGCAACTTCCTGTACTCCTGCGCGGGCTACTACGACTACGACGACACCTACCGGCCGGAGTTCCCCGGCATCGAGGACTTCGCCGGCACCGTCGTCCACCCGCAGTACTGGCCCGAGGACCTCGACTACGCCGGCAAGAAGGTCGTCGTCATCGGCAGCGGCGCGACGGCGGTGACGCTCGTGCCGTCGATGACCACGGACTCCGAGCAGTCGGGACGGGCCGCCCACGTCACGATGCTGCAGCGGAGCCCCACCTGGATCAGCGCCGTGCCCAGCCGCGACAAGAAGGCCGACTGGCTGCGCGGCCACCTGCCGGCAGACGTCGCTCACACGCTCATCCGCTCCAAGAACATCGCCTTCGGCACGGCGTTCTACCAGTTCTGCCGTCGCCGGCCGGAGCAGGCACGCAAGCTGCTGCTGGGTCTGACGACCAAGTTCCTCGGTGACGAGCAGATGGTCGCCGACCACTTCACCCCGTCCTACAACCCCTGGGACCAGCGCCTGTGCGCAGTACCGAGCGGCGACCTGTTCAAGTCCCTCAAGAAGGGCGATGCCGAGATCGTCACCGACACGATCGAGTCGTTCGTCCCGGGCGGCATCCGGCTCACCTCCGGCCGCGTGCTCGAGGCGGACGTCGTCGTGACCGCGACCGGGCTCAAGCTGCTCGCCTTCGGCGGCATCAAGCCGCAGGTCGACGGCGCGACCGTGCCGCTGTCGGAGCAGTTCGTGTGGCAGGGCGCCATGATGACCGGCGTGCCGAACTTCGCGGTCTGCATCGGCTACACCAACGCGTCGTGGACGTTGCGCGCCGACCTCTCGCACCGACTGGTCTGCAAGGTCCTCAACTGGATGGACGAGAAGGGCTACGCGGCCGTCGAGCCGCAGCCCGACCGCGAGCTCACCGAACGTCCACTGCTCGACCTCGCGTCCGGCTACGTCCAGCGGTCGATCGACGCGTTCCCGCGCCAGGGCGACAGCGGACCGTGGCGGGTCCGCCAGAACTACGTGCTCGACTCGCTCACCACGATGCGCACGGATCTGGCGAAGACCCTCAAGCCGACGACCCCCGTCCGCGCCGCGTCAGAGGCGGTGGCCTGATGACGCCACGCACGATGCGGGCCCAGCGCCTCGACACCGCGACGTTGACCTTCGAGGTCACCGACGTCCCCGTGCCGACCCCCGGTCCCGGCGAGGTGCTGATCAAGGTCGCCTTCTGCGGCATCTGCCACTCCGACCTGTCGCTGCTCGACGGCACGTTCCCCGCCATGGGACCCCAGGTCATCACTCAGGGCCACGAGGCCTCGGGCACCATCGCCGAGCTCGGTCCGGACGTGGTCGGCTGGTCGGTCGGTGACCGCGTCGTCCCTGCCGCCGGACGCCCCTGCGGCCAGTGCCACCAGTGCCTGAAGGCCGACTACGGGCACTGCACTGCGCTGCAGCTGATGGCGTTCGCGTACGACGGCGCGTGGGCGGAGTACACACTCGCCCAAGCGCTCGGACTGACCCGCATCCCGGACAACGTCTCGATGGAGCAGGCCGCAATCCTGGCCGATGCCGTCTCCACGCCGTACGGCGCCGTCGTCCACACCGGCCAGGTGCGCGTCGGCGAGTCGGTCGGCGTCTGGGGAGCCGGTGGCGTCGGCACCCACGTCGTGCAGCTGGCCCGACTCGTCGGCGCCAGCCCCATCGTCGCGATCGACCTCGACGAGACGGTGCGCCAGCGGGCCCTCGACCTCGGCGCCGACCTCGCGCTCGACTCCCGCGACCCCGACCTGGCGGCCAAGATCCTCGAGATCACCGGCGGCGTGGGGCTCGACGCGGCCTTCGACGCCGTGGGGCTCAAGGTGACGTTCGACCAGGCACTCGCCTCGCTCGGCAACGGTGGACGACTCGTCGGCGTCGGCATGAGCGGCGAGGAGTGGGGCCTCGGGCCGAGCATGTGGTTCAACCTGAGCCGCAAGAAGGTCATGGGCCACCTCGGCTACGAGGTCGCCGACATCGGCGTGCTGGCGCGGCTCGTCTCGACCGGCCGCCTCGACCTGAGCCGCTCGATCAGCGGCATCGTCCCGCTCGAGGACGTCGCCGAGGGCATCCGCATCCTGCACGAGCGCGAGGGCAGCCCCGTCCGCATCCTCGTGCAGCCGTAGCGGCCTGCCGTCCTGCGCTCGAGAGGTGACGACGACCTGGCCGCTGACCACCGGACGCCTCGCGCCGCGAGGCTCACCGCCTCCGATCCGCGCTGCACCGCGACCTGGGTTGGCAGGACGAGTACGTCTACGCCTTGCCGGCCGAGGAGTGGCACCAGACCCGCACCGTCTGACTACGGCGTCGTGATGACCTGGACGTGACACGTGCCGCCCTCGGCCGAAGCAGGGATCTTCTCGATCGAGAACTCGGCGGAGCCACCGCCGGCGACCTTCGGGACCTGCTTGGTGGTGGCAGCCTGCGGCGCACCCGAGGGCTGCCCGACGTAGACCGTGACCTGGAACGTGACCGCCGCCTTGGCCTGGTTGGCGACGACTCCCGTCGCGGTGTACGTGCCCGTGCCGTCGGGATCGCACCGGAACCGGGACAGCGCCTCGGGCACCGGCGTGCCGGTCGGGGCCGGTGTCGTCGGAGCGGCGTTCGGGTCTGCCGCGGGGGCCGATGACGACGCCTTCGCGTCCGGCTCGTCCGACCCGCCGCTGCACGCACCGAGGAGGGAGAGCGAGAGGGGCAGCAACAGGACCGTCACCGTCGCCACAGAACGCATGGGCTCATCCCATCACGACCTGCCGGTGATGCGGCGGAGGCTCGCACCCTCTTGTAGCGTCGACCCATGAAATCGAGGAGCATGGCGAGACGCGTCGCGATCGAGGTCGCCGGCTGGGGGCTGGTCCTGATCGGCATCGCGGCGATCTTCCTGCCCGGCCCGGGCCTGCTGTCGCTGTTCGCCGGCCTGGCGATCCTCTCCCAGCAGTACGAGTGGGCCGAGCACCGCGTCCGTCCCGTCGAGGTCATGGCACTGAAGTCGGCCGCGCAGAGCGTCCAGACCTGGCCGCGCATCCTCGCCAGCACGGCGGGCGCCCTGTCACTCGCCGCGATCGGCGTCTTCTGGGGCATCGGCACGGACGTCCCCGACTGGTGGCCGATCGCCGACCGCTGGTGGCTCGTCGGCGGCTGGGGAACCGGCGGCACCCTCATCGCCTCGTCCGTCATCGCCCTGGCGACGATCGTCTACAGCTTCCGCCGGTTCCGCGGCGTCGCCGATCCCGAGGCCGAGGCCCTGCGGGTGTCGACCCCCGAGGACGACTGACCGGATTCGCGTCAGACCGAGTCGTCGACCCGGAACCAGGTCAGCACCGGTCGGCCCGCGAGCAGCGGCGGCAGGGCGGTGATCGCTCCGGCGCCCGCGCGGAAATCGCGGTAGGCCGTGTCGTGCTCGATCGACTCCCACGTCTCGTACGCGATCCAGTGCGCGGGATCGTTCTCGTCGACCAGCACGTCGACGCCGAGGTTGCCGTCGAACGCCCGCGTCTCGGCCAGGGCGCGCCCGAGCACGGACCGCGCCTCGTCGAGGAGCTCCGGCTTCAGCCGCAGGTCGAGGGTCGCGATGATGGTCATGTCGTGCCTTCCGTCGGGGATCGACCCCAGCCTAGGCTCGCGCCGTCGCCAGCCGTTCGATGCGTCCCAGCGCGACGGCACACACCACGAGGTAGCCGGGCGCCCACCACGGCACGCCGAACGAGACGCTGCACCCGCTGCTCGTCGGGCGCACGTGATGGTCGGTCGCCGGCACCCCTGCCACCGACCAGGCCCAGGAGCGACCCTCCGCGAACGCGGTGACCTCGAACGGCAGCGACACACCCACCGCTGTCCGCACCGTCCCCCGGGCCCCCGCCGTGATGACGCCGGACGGCACGGTCGCACCCAGCACCGACGGCCCCCAGCCCGGCCACTCCTCGACCCTGGTCAGCAGGTCCCACACGACGTCGACGGGAGCGGCCACCTCGCGCGACACCGACAGTCCCATGCCGTGATCGTAGGCACGAACCGGCCGGTCGGCGACCGGAACGACCGTCCGGCGACTGGTCCGTGGGTTCCGCCGCAACGCTCGCGCTGCGCACGGCAGGATAGACATGAGTGACCCACGCCATATCCGGAGGCTGATGTGTTCTACCCCCTCACCGTCATGGACTTCCTCGACCGTGCCGTCACGGTCTACCCCGATCGCGTCGCGGTGATCGACGAGCCCGACCAGCCCGCCGAGTCGTGGGGCGAGATCACGTACGCCGAGCTCGGACGTCGCGCGAAGGCGCAGGCCGCCTCGCTCGACGCGATGGGGGTCCCGGTCGGCGGACGTGTCGCGATCGTGTCGCAGAACTCGGCCCGGCTGCTGACCTCGTTCTACGGCGTCTCCGGCTGGGGGCGGGTCCTGGTGCCGGTCAACTTCCGGCTCGCGATCGCCGAGATCCGCTACATCATCGAGCACTCCGGTGCCGAGGTGATGTTGGTCGACCCCGAGCTGCGGCACCTGGTCGACGAGGTCGAGTGCCAGCGGTCGTTCGTGCTCGGCGAGGACGACGACCAGATCTGGGGGTCGACGGCCACCCCCCAGCCGTGGGACGGCGACGGTGTGGACAGGGAAGCCGCCACGGCCACGATCAACTACACGTCCGGCACGACCGCCCGACCCAAGGGCGTCCAGCTGACCCATCGCAACCTGTGGCTCAACGCGACGGTCTTCGGCTGGCAGGCATCGGTCAGCGACCGCGACGTCTACCTCCACACGCTGCCGATGTTCCACGCCAACGGCTGGGGACACCCCTTCACCGCCACCGGCATGGGCGCCACCCACGTCGTGATCCGGCAGATCGACGGCGCCGAGATCCTGCGCCGCATCGAACGGCACGGTGTCACCTACATGTGTGCCGCGCCCGCGGTCGTCGCGGCCGCCCTCGATGCCGCCAAGACCTGGGAAGGCGCTGTCCCCGGACGTGACCGTGTCCGCATCATCGTCGCCGGAGCGCCCCCGCCGACCCGCACGATCGAGCGCGTCCGCGAGGAGCTCGGCTGGGAGTTCATCCAGATCTACGGCCTCACCGAGACCTCCCCCCTGCTGACCATGAGCCGGATGCGCGCCGAGTGGGACGACCTCGACCCGCACCAGCAGGCGCTCAACCTCGGCCGGGCGGGGGCGCCCGCGATCGGCGTCCGCATGATGATCGACGACCAGGGCGAGGTGCTGGCGCAGTCCAACCACAACCTCGCGTCGTACTGGGACAACCCCGAGGCGACTGCCGAGGCGCAGGCCGGCAACTGGTTCCACACCGGCGACGGCGGGACGTTCGAGGACGGCTACATCGCGATCGCCGATCGCAAGAAGGACGTCATCATCACCGGCGGCGAGAACGTCTCGTCGA
Source organism: Aeromicrobium sp. (assembly GCA_046598255.1). Taxonomy (GTDB): domain Bacteria; phylum Actinomycetota; class Actinomycetes; order Propionibacteriales; family Nocardioidaceae; genus Aeromicrobium. The sequence continues at coordinate 17,553 of JBKJIW010000027.1, forward strand.
TCGAGGTCGAGGACGCCCTGATGTCGCACCCGTCGGTCAAGGAGGTCGCCGTCATCGGCATCCCCGACGAGAAGTGGGGCGAGCTCATCACAGCCCTGGTCGTGCTCGACCCCGACGAGGACACGGTCGACGACGCAACCCTGATCACCCACTGCCGCACTCACCTGGCCGGCTACAAGTGCCCCAAGAAGATCGAGTTCCGCGCCGAGCTGGCCCGCACCGCGACCGGCAAGCTCCAGAAGTTCAAGCTGCGCGAGGAGTTCTGGAAGGGCCACGACCGCCAGATCAACTGACGGTCGTGGCCCCTGGGGTTTCCGCCTAGGGGCGGATGCTGACGACGTCGCCAGCGGGGACGAACTTCTGGTCAGCGGCGACCCACTTGATCGGCTTGAAGCCGTCGATGCCGGTGAGCAGGTCCGGGGTGCTGTACCACTTGATGCCGTTGATCAGCATCGGCGAGGCGTAGTCCTGGTCGCGCGCGGCCTCCATGACGCTGAGCCGCGTGAGCTCACCGGTGGCAGCAGCCTGCTCGAGGGTGTTGACGACCAGGTCGGCCTGGGTCCACCCGGACACCGCCACGGCGTTGCCCTGGACCTCCTTGGGCACGTTGGCCGCATCCATCTGCTTGAGGTACTCGACGACACCAGCGTCGCTGGCGTTGTCCGCCGCGTTCGGATCCTTGCCGAAGGCGCCGAGCTCGACACCGTCGGCCGACTCCCCGGCCGCGATGTACTCGACCGCGTTGACGCAGTTGCTGGGCTTGAGGACGAGCTTCGGCTCGTAGCCGATGCGACCGCGCGCGGAGTCGAACGCGGCACACGTTCCCGTGACGCCACCGTGGTAGATGACCTCGATGCCCTTGGCCTTCATCTCGGTGGCCGCGGCGACCGGGTCGCCGTCGGAGACGACGTCGCTGATCTCGAGGCCGGCATCCTTGGCGGCGGCCTGGAAGGCATCACCCTGCACCTTGCCCGATGCGGTCGGGTTCTCGGCCACACCCACCTTGACCCCGTCGGGGAACCGGTCCTGGATCAGGGCCACGAGGAACTTCGCCTCGTTCGACGCCAGCGGCAGGATCGTGGTGGTCCACGGGAAGTCCTTGACGCTGGTGAACTCAGCCGTCGACGAGCTCGGGTACAGCATCGGGACGCAGGCGGCGTTCTGGTCGTCGACCATGGCACTCAGCGGGCCGGTGCCGAAGGTCGCCAGCGCATCCACCTTGTCGCTCTGGATGAACTCGGTGCCGTTGGCCTTGGCCTTGTCCGGCGCGAACGCATCGTCCTTGTAGCTGACCTTGATCATGACGCCGTCGATGCCGCCCTCGGCGTTGGCCGCGGCGATCCGGGCGTCGTAGCCGGCCGTGGCGAGCTCGACGGCTCCGGCGACGGGGCCCGACAGCGGAGCGCTGTAGCCGATGTCGAACGTGCCCTTGATCGGCGCGGTCGCCGAGTCCGGGTCCTCGCAGTCGTCGATGTTGATGCTGAACTTGGAGGCGTCGGTGGCCGAGCCCGACGAGCTGGCCGAGTCGGAGCTGCCGCCGCCACAGGCGGACAGCGAGAGGGCTGCCGCGATGCCGAGCGGGATGGCGACCCGTCCCAGACGGGAGATGGATGAGATGTTCATGGAAGGCCTTTCTGAGATGACGGTTGAAGCTCGAGTGATGTGCGCGTCCCCCCGGTGAGCGCCGACGAGAGTCAGTCGGTGGCTCCCTCCTTCGCTCGACGCGGAGCAGCCGGCGCGATCACGACGAACCGGCGGGAGAACGAGGCGATGCCACCGACGAGACCGGCCGGCGCCACGAAGATCACGGCGATCAGGGCCACGGCGAACAGCACGGCGGCGCCCTGACCGGAGCCGAGCTCGGACGTGTAGTACGGCAGGAAGACGACGGCCGCGGCCCCCACGAGCGGTCCCATGCGCGTGGCCTCGCCACCGATGACCAGGCCGATCAGCAGCGTGATGCCGGCCAGCAGCGTGAACGATCCCTCGGCGAAGAGGCTGCCGATGTACATCGCGAAGAGGCTGCCGCCGACGCCGGTGATGGCACCCGAGACACCGAAGGACGCGGTCTTGACGACGGCGATGTTGACGCCGGACGCGGAGGCGGCGATCTCGTTCTCGCGGATCGCGATCATCGCCATGCCGTAGCGGCCCTTCACCAGGTTGTGGATCAGGTACATGACGAGTAGCAGGACCACCACGCTGAGCCAGTAGAGCCACTGCGTGCGTTCCCCGAGGGTGAACCCGGACCACTCCGGCGGGCGCAGCTGCTGGCGGCGGATCGTCATGCCCTCGGAGCCGCCGGTCAGGCTCTCGAGCTGGCCGACGATCTCCGGGAAGGCGACGCCGAAGGCGAGCGTGACCATGGCGAGGTAGAGCCCGCGGATCCGCAGTGCGGGGAGCCCGACCAGGAATCCGACCACCAGGCACAGGGCGAAGGCGGCCGGGATCGTCGCCAGCGGGCTCCACTCGTACCTCACGACGAGCACGCCGGTCGTGTAGGCGCCGATGCCGAAGAAGGCGGAGTGGCCGACCGACAGCAGGCCGACGTAGCCGGTGGCGACGTTGAGGCCGGCGATCGCGATCGCGAAGATCGCCACGCGGGTCAGCTGGCCCTGGTCGAAGGCGCCCAGCCCGCTGCCCCACAGGATGACGAGGACGGCGACCACTCCCGCGGCGGCCATCAGCCCGCGATGGGCTCCGGATCCGTGCCGGATGACGCGCGGCCCCTTGGACCGCTGAGGTGCTCCACCGGTCTGACGCGGGGCGGTCGGGGGGGTCTGCAGATCGGCGCTCACACGCGCTCCAGTCGTCGGGTGCCGAACAGCCCGGTGGGCCGGACCGTCAGCACGATCACAATGAGGATGAGGGCCGTGGTCAGCGAGAACGACCCGTCGATGAAGCTGACGTAGCCGTTGATCATCGACAGGCCGACGCCGAGCACCAACCCACCGACGACGGCGCCCTTGACGCTGTCGAGCCCGCCCAGCAGGGCCGCGGCCGTCGCGAAGATCAGGATGTGGAACATGCTCGAGAGGTTGAGCTGGCCGGGCGGCACGACGGGGATCAGGATGATGCCCGCGAACGAGCCGATCGCGGACGACAGTCCCCAGCTGAGGGTCAGGATGCGTCCGACCTTGATGCCGCACAGTGACGCCGACTCGGGGCTGGTGGCCACGGCACGCATCTGCAGGCCGATGGTGGTCCGGTTGAACAGCAGCGACAACCCGGCGACGATCGCGATCATCGATCCGAACACCAGGATCGAGTCGTAGTGCAGACGAGCGCCGAGCACCGAGAGGTAGTCACCGTCACCGGACGGGAACACCGCCGGGAAGACCTTGTCGTCCGATCCCCAGATCCAGCCGTCGAGACCGTTGAGACCGGTGAACAGCCCCAACCCGATGATCAGGATCGCCGTCTCGTCCCGTTTGCGCACCGGACGGATCAGGAAGCGTTCGGCCAGGGCACCCATCAGGAAGCCGAGCAGCACCGTGGGAACCACGGCGACCCAGATCTCGACGCCCTTCTCGGTCAGCCACCAGGCGAAGTAGGTCGTGAACAGGGCGAACTCGCCCTGCGCGAAGTTGATCGTCGTCGAGCTGCGGAAGACCACGACGAGGGCGAGGGCGATCAGCACGTAGATCGACCCCGAGGTCATGCCCGAGAAGAGTCGGGCCAGAAAAATGTCCATCAGAGGTCCGTCCTAGTAGCCCAAGTACGCTTTGCGGATGTCGTTGCTCTCGCGGAATGACTCCGCGGTGCCGCTGGCGGCCACCGATCCCACCTCAAGCAGGTAGACCCGCGAGGCGATCGCGAGCGCCAGCTCGGCGTTCTGCTCGACGAGCAGCAGCGCGGTGCCGGACTCGGCACTGACGTCCCGCAACGTGTCGAACAGGTTGGACACGATGATCGGCGCAAGCCCGAGGCTGATCTCGTCGCACAGCAGCAGACGCGGCCGGCTCATCAGGGCTCGCGCGATCGCGAGCATCTGCTGCTCGCCACCGGACAGCGTGCCGGCCACCTGCTCGTGGCGTTCGGCCAACCGCGGGAAGACCGAGAACCAGCGATCGATCTCGACGTCGACCTGGCTGCGGTCGGCCAGACCCATGCCGCCGACGCGCAGGTTGTCGCGCACGCTCAGCGCGGTCAGCGTGCCGCGGCCCTGCGGCACCAGGCTCACGCCCCGCGACAGCATCTGGTCGGGGCGCGCGTTGCGCACCGGCTCACCGTCGACGAGCAGCTCCCCGGCGTGCGGGATGAGGCCCGACACGGCGCGCATCAGGGTGGTCTTGCCCGCGCCGTTGGCGCCCAGCACCACGACGACCTCGCCCTCGCCGACCGTGAGGTCGATGTCCCGCAGGACGTTGACCTGGCCGTAGCCGGCGCGCAGTCCCCTCACCTCGAGCAGGGGGGTGTCGGAGCTCATGCGGTCCTCCCGAGGTAGGCGGCGGCGACGGCCGGGTCCTGCTGGACCACCGCGGCCGACCCGTCGGCGATGGTCCGGCCGAAGTCCATGGCGACGACGTGGTCGCAGATGCCCATGACCAGGCCCATGTGGTGCTCGACGAGCAGGGCGCTGAAGCCGAAGTCCTTCTTCAGCTCGACGATCAGCTCGCCCAGCTCGCCGACCTCGGCGTGGGTGAGTCCGCCGGCCGGCTCGTCGAGGAGGACCAGGGACGGCTTGCTGATGAGGGCGCGGGCCAGCTCGACGCGCTTGAGGGTGCCGAAGGGAAGGCCGGCGGCGGGGTGCGCCGCGACGTCCATCAGGTCCAGACGCTCCAGCAGCTGCCAGGCGTCGTCCTCGACGGCGCGACGTGCCGCGCGGGTGCCGGGCCAGCCCAGCGCCGACGGCAGCAGGTACGGGGTACGGATGCTGTGGGCGCCGACGATGGTGTTGTCGAGCACGGACAGGCCCGGGAACAACGCCAGGTTCTGGAACGTGCGGACGACTCCCTGCCGCACGATCCGGTGACGGCTGAGCGACAGCAGGTCGGATCCGTTGAAGCGGACCGAGCCCTCGGCGGGCTGGTAGATGCGGGTGATGACGTTGAACACCGACGTCTTGCCGGCCCCGTTGGGCCCGATCAGACCGCAGATCTCATCGTCGGCCACGGTGAATCCCACGTGGTCGAGGGCGGTGACCCCGCCGAACCGCATCACCAGGTCGGAGACTTCGAGCATGCCTGTGTCCCTCACTCTCTCTCGACCGCGTCCTTGTCGAACGTGACGGCCATCACTATAGTTAGCAACGTGACTAACGTTATACCCCATGCGGCCGACCATGGTCAACGGACCGGGACGAGGCGCCACCAGGCTCGTCATGCGCCGTTGACCCCCTGCCCGGATACTGATGTCCCATGACCGCCGATTCGCCCGCAGACACCGAGGCCGAGGGCATCACGATGCTCGAGCCCGGGGGGCCCAACGGCATCGCGATGTCCTACGGACTGCTGGCCGACGAGTGGTCGCTGTGGATCATCCGCCAGGCGCTGCGGGGCGCGATCCACTACACCGACTGGGTGCACCGGGGCCCGATCCCCGGCTCGGCGCTGACCTCACGGCTCGCCGCCCTGGTCGAGGGCGGCGTCCTTGTCAAGCACCAGTACAGCGACAAGCCGGTCCGTCACCAGTACCTGCTGACGACGCGCGGCCGGCAGGTGTGGCCCATCCTGATCGCGATGTGGGACTGGGAACGCCGGTGGGTTGACCATGCCGACGCCGAGCTGCCCCGCATGCGCCACACCGGGTGCGGCCACTTCTTCCGGCCGCTGCTGACCTGCACGGCCTGCGATGCCGACGTCCACTGGGGCGACCTGTCCGGCGCCATCGGCCCGAGCGGCGACTGGTCACGGAACACGCCGACCACGAGCCGGCGCCAGCGCTCACGCGGCGACAAGCGTCCCGACGAGGTCGTCAACGAGACCATGGAGCTGATCGGCAACCGCTGGTCGATCTCCATCCTCGGCGCGACCCTGCAGGGCATGACCCGCTTCAGCGACATCCAACGCCGGCTCTCCGCCTCGCCGACCGTCGTCGCCGACCGCCTGCGGGTCTTCGGCCAGCTCGGCATCCTGCAGCAGGTGCCCTCTCCGGTGCGCGCCGATCGCATGGAGTACCGGTTGACCCCCAAGGGCAAGGCCTTCCTCCCCGTCGCCCTGCTGATGATCGAGTGGGGTCAGCGCTGGTTCCACCCGCCGGACGGACCCGCCCTCCTCATGACCCACACCACCTGCGGGGCTGCCCTCACCAGCCGGCTCACCTGCAGCGAGTGCCGCGAGCCGCTGCGCGGGTCGACGATCGAGACGGTCCAGTCCGGTCGGGGCGAGACGGCCGAGCCGCTGCTGTAGGGGTCAGGCGCCCGAGCCGCCGAGCCGGGCACCCGACGCGTCGACGTCCTCTCGACTCACGATCGCGATCTCGGCCCGCTTCAGCTCCTGGTTGCAGGTGTTGCAGGTGAACCTTGGCTCGAGGGTGGCACCACAGGACGCATGCACGAGGCTCAGACCCGACTGGCCGTCGTCGGCGAGCCACCGGGCAGACCAGTCGTTGATCATGGCGGTGACCGAGAAGAAGTCGAGACCCTTCGGCGTCAGGCGGTACTCCTGCCTCCGGGCGCCGGTGCTGACCGACTCGCGCGACAGCATCTGCGTGTCGACGAACAGGTTGAGCCGATCGGTCAGCGTGACGGGCGAGACCTCGAGACGGGTCTGGAAGTCACCGAACCGGCGGCTGCCCATGAGAGCGTCCGACAGGATCAGGGTCGACCACCGGTCGCCGAGCACCCCGGCCGCGTCGATCGGGCTCGACATGGCCGGCGACCGTCGTGACCGCCGGCTCGTGACGTCCATCAGCAGCCGGTCGTCGACCGAGCCGATCACGTCGCGGGCAGTCAGGCCGATGGCACCGCAGTGGCCGCAGCCGAAGACGGGCCGGCTCAACGCCCCGCACGTCGCGTGGCGCAGGCGCGTCCCGGCGTCCCGGTGCTGCGGCCCGGCCCAGGTGCGGTCCCAGACCCACATCGCGATGATGACCCGCCACAGGTCGAGCCCGGCGGCGGTGAGCAGGTACTCGTTGCGGGGCGGCTTCGCCTGGTACTCGCGCGTCGTGCAGATGCCGTCCTCGACCAGGCCCCGCAAGCGACGCGAGAGCACCGGGTCGGAGATCATGAGGTCCTCTCGCAGGTCCTGGAACCGCCGGTTCCCACGAAAGATCGACAGCACGATGCGCATCGACCACATGTCGCCCGTGATCACCAGGGCGCGCCCGAGCGGGGACGCGGTCGCGACCGACCCGTCCGCGACGTCGCGTGGCTCGCCCATCAGACCTCCCGACACCTTTCGTGGGTCGACTTCCGACGATGAACCGAACGACCACCTCGTCGGCCGGGCCGGCTTCCCCGCGCTCCAGCCTAGTGGCCCTTGACAGTGACTGTTGACCATGTAGTAATGGCAGGACACCGCGTCATGAAGGAGCACCATGTCCCACGAACGGTCCACCGCCTCGGATCTCTACGTGCTGGGGGGTGCTCAGACCGACTTCGCCCGCAACTGGGCGTCCGAGGGACTCGGCCTGATCGACATGCTCACCGAGGTGCTGCCGGCCGCCTTCGACGACGCCCAGGTGCGCCCGTCCGAGGTCGAGGTCGTGCACGTCGGCAACCTCGCCGGCGAGCTGTTCGCCGGCCAGGCACAGCTCGGCGGACTGGTCGCGGCTGCTGAGCCCGATCTCGTGGGACGTCCCTCGACCCGGCACGAGGCCGCCTGCGCCTCGGGCAGCACGGCAATCGTCGCCGCCGGGGCCGACATCGCGTCCGGACGCTACGACGTCGCCCTCGTCGTCGGCATCGAGCTGATGCGCAACGTGTCGCCCAAGCAGGCCGCCGACCACCTCGGCACCGCCGCATGGGCTGGCCGCGAGGCACTCGGCGCCGAGTACGCGTGGCCCGCACTGTTCGCCGAGGTCGCCGAGGAGTACGACGCCCGCTACGGCCTCGACCACGCCGCACTGGGTCGCTTCGCCGAGATCGCGTTCGCCAACGGTGCCCGCAACCCGCTGGCCCAGACCCGCGGCTGGACCTTTCCCGCCGGCTCCTTCGACGAGGACGACCGGGCCAACCCGCTGGTCGAGGGCCGGCTGCGCAAGACCGACTGCGGTCGCATCACCGACGGCGCCGCGGCGATCGTCGTGGCCGGTCCCGCCTACGCCGCCGAGTGGGCCGCTGCCCGCGGCATCGAGCTGGAGGACCTTGCTCGCATCTCCGGCTTCGGGCACCGCACCGACACCCTGCTGCTGGCCGACAAGCTCGCCGCGTCCCGCGGCACCGATCACCTCTTCCCACACCTGCACGGCGCCATCGCGGACGCCATGCGCCGAGCCGACGTCGCCGGAATCGACGACGTCGACGTCGTGGAGATGCACGACTGCTTCAGCATCACGGGGCTCGTCACGCTCGAGCACCTCGGTCTGGTCGGCGGCGGCAAGGGCGGCGAGGCGATCCTGGACGGCACGATCGAGCCCGGCGGCCGCCTGCCGGTCAACCCCGGCGGCGGCCTGCTCTCCTCCGGCCACCCGGTCGGCGCCACGGGCGTACGCATGGTCCTCGACGCGGCCCGCCAGGTCACCGGCACCGCCGGCCCCCTGCAGGTCGACGGAGCCCGCCGCGTCCTGACCGTCAACGTCGGCGGGTCCTTCACGACGGCCGTCTCGTTCGTCGTCGAGTCCGGCGCCGGGCGGTCATGATGGACCTCGACGTCGTGGGACGCATGCTCTCGACCCTGCCCGCGGACGACGACCACCCCTACCGCACGGGGCCGTGGCAGCCGCAGACCACCGAGTGGACGGCCGACGACCTCGACGTCGTGCAGGGAGAGATCCCGACCGATCTGGACGGGGTCTACCTGCGCAACACCGAGAACCCCCTGCATCCCGCGATCCGCAACTACCACCCGTTCGACGGGGACGGCATGGTCCATGTGGTCGGCTTCCGCGACGGCACGGCCTTCTACCGCAACCGGTTCGTCCGCACCGACGGGCTCGTCGCGGAGCAGGAGTCCCAGCAGAGCCTGTGGGCCGGTCTCGCGGAGCGGCCGAGCATGTCGCTGATGGACCACGGCTGGGGTGCCCGCACCATGATGAAGGACGCGTCGAGCACTGACGTCGTCGTGCACGCTGGCGTGGCCAAGACCAGCTTCTACCAGTGCGGCGACCTCTACCGGCTCGATCCGCTCACCGGGGACACGCTCGGCAAGGACTCGTGGAACGGCCGCTTCCCGTTCGAGTGGGGCGTCTCTGCGCATCCGAAGATCGACGACGCGACCGGCGAGATGCTGTTCTTCAACTACAGCACCGAGGCGCCGTACATGAACTACGGCGTCGTCGACCCGAACGACCAGCTCGTCCACTACACGCCGATCGAGCTGCCGGGCCCGCGCCTGCCGCACGACATGGCGTTCACCAAGAACTACGCGATCCTCAACGACTGCCCGTTGTTCTGGGACCCCGAGGGCATCGCCCAGGGCGCGTACGCCGCGCGGTTCCACCCCGACCTGCCGATGCGCCTGGGAGTCATCCCCCGCCGCGGCGGGCCCGGCGACATCCGCTGGTTCGACTGCGAGTCGACGTTCGTCCTGCACTGGGTCAACGCGTTCGAGGACGGTGACGAGGTCGTCGTCGACGGCTTCTTCGAGGACGATCCGTCGCCGGCCGACAACGGCATGGGCGACAAGTGGCAGCGCGCGTTCCGGTTCCTCGCCAACGACCGCATGAAGCCGCACCTGCACCGCTGGCGCCTCAACATGGTGACCGGCGCGGTCAAGGAGGAGCAGCTCAGCGACACCATCACCGAGTTCGGGGTGATGAACGGGACCCGCGCAGGCAAGACGTACCGGTACGCGTACGCCGCCACCAGCAAGCCGGCATGGTTCCTGTTCGACGGCCTGGTCAAGCACGACACCTGGACCGGCTCCGAGCAGCACTACCGCTACCCCGACGGCGTCTACGGCAGCGAGTCCGCGATGGCGCCGCGTGTCGGCGGCTCAGGCGCGGAGGACGACGGCTACCTCGTCACGCTCATCACCGACATGAACCAGGACGCCTCGTTCTGCCTGCTGTTCGATGCCTCCGACATCACCGCCGGGCCGGTCTGCACGCTGCGACTGCCCGAGCGGATCTCCAGCGGCACCCACTCGACCTGGGCGTCCGGGGACGACCTGCCGACGTGGGCGACGGCCGACGACCCCGCCTCGGCGGTCGGCCTCTAGCGTCGTGGCGTACCCGGCCACGCACGCGGCGACCGCACCCGACCGGGTCGCGGTCGTCATGGCCGAGACCGGCGAGGTCCAGACCTACCGCGAGCTGGAGGACGGTTCACGGCGGCTGGCCGAGGTGCTGCACGCGGCCGGTCTGCGGCCGGGCGACCACCTCGCCGTCGCGCTCGGCAACCACCTCCGCTTCCTGGAGATCTACTGGGCCGCGATGCGGTCGGGGCTGTACGTCACTCCTGTCAACACCTACCTGACCGGCGGCGAGGCGCACTACGTCGTCGACAACTGCGGAGCCACGGCCCTGGTGGTGGACGCCCGGCTGACGGAGCTGGCTCCCGCCCTGACCGGTGACGACCTGCCCCTGCGGATCCGGCTCAGCCTCGGCGGGGCGCTCGACGGCTTCCACGACTACGACGCGGCCCTGCGCGACCTGCCCGCGACACCGCTCGACGACGAGCCACTCGGCGCGCACATGCTCTACAGCTCGGGCAGCACCGGACGCCCGAAGGCCATCATGCGCGCACTGCCCGGGCGGCACGTGTCGGAGGGCAACCCTGCGCTCAGCACCTGGCTGGCGAACGCCTTCGACGTCACCCCCGACACGGTCTGCCTGAGCCCGGCGCCGCTCCACCACGCAGCGCCGTTGTCACTGTGCGCCGGCATCAGCTCCATGGGCGGCACCATCGTCCTGATGGAGCACTTCGAGCCAGGCGCAGCCCTGGACGCGATCGCCCGCTACCGCCCGTCGCACGCGCTCATGGTGCCGACGATGTTCGTGCGCCTCCTGCGGCTCGACGACACCGTGCAGCGGGCCGCCGACACGTCGTCACTGCGTCACGTCATCCACGGCGCCAGCCCGTGCCCGACCTCGGTCAAGCGGCAGATGATCGACTGGTGGGGGCCCGTGCTGCACGAGTACTACGCCGGCAGCGAGGACAACGGCTCCACCCTGGTCGACTCCGAGCAGTGGCTGGCCCATCCGGGCACCGTCGGACGGCCCAGTCCGGGCTGTGTCGTGCACGTGTGCGACCTCGACGGCGTCGACCAGGCGGTGGATGTCGACGGCGTCGTCTACTTCGAGACGTCCGGGGCATCCACGACGTTCGAGTACCGCGACGAGCCGGCCAAGACCGCCGCCACGCGGCACCCGGTCCACACCACCTGGACAACCCTCGGCGACATCGGCCACCTGGACGCCGACGGCTACCTCTACCTGACCGACCGCACCGACTACATGATCGTCTCCGGCGGCGTGAACATCTCACCGCAGGAGATCGAGGACACCCTCATCGGCCATCCCGCGGTGCTCGACGTGGCGGTCTTCGGTGTTCCGGACGAGGAGTTCGGCGAACGCGTCTTGGCCGTGGTCGAGCTCAGCGACCCGGCCACCGACCACGCCGAGGCCGCCGCGAAGATCCGGGAGCACGCCCGGGCCCACCTCGCCCGGCACAAGGTGCCACGGGTCGTCGAGATCATCGACCGCATGCCCCGCTCCCCCGCCGGCAAGCTGTACAAGAAGCAGCTCCAGCAGCAGTTCGCCCAGACGCTCAGCGGCCCGTGAAGACGGCGGGACGCCTCTCCAGGAACGCCGCGACGCCCTCCCGGTGATCGTCCGACAGCTGGCACTCCGTCATCCGCGCGACGTGGTCGACGAGGTGCTCGTCGCGCGACTTCGCCGACGAGCCGTTGAGCAGCTCCTTCGCCCGGGCGATCGCGAACGGCGAGCCGCTCGAGACACTGGCAGCCAGTGAACGCGCGGCATCCATCAGGTCGTCCGGCTCGACGACGTCCAGGACGAAGTCGATCCGCTGCGCCTCCGCGGCGTCGATGAAGTCGCCGGAGAACACCAGGCGCTTGGCCATCTGGAGACCCACCAGCTGCGGCAGCAACCAGGTGCCCGCACCCGTGTCCGGCACCAGCCCGCGCTGCACGAAGATCCACGAGAACCGGGCCCGCGTCGACGCGATCCGAAAGTCGCACTGCGTCGCCAGCTCGACGCCGAGGCCCGCGGCCGGTCCGTCGATCGCCGCGACGACCGGCTTGGGGCAGTCGTGGAGGAACCAGTGCTGACCGTCGGTGTGCTGACTGCGGTCCTCCACGGTGGTGCCCGGCTCGACGTCGTGCAGCTCGGTCAGGTCGGTGCCGGCACAGAACTGACCCGCGACGCCGGTCAGTACGATCGCGCCGACCTCTGGATCGTCGGTCGCCGCGAGCACGTACGAGCGGATCGCCGCGAGCATCGCGTAGCTCAGGGCGTTGCGCTTTCGGGGACGGTCGATCGTGATGACGGCGACCCGGTAGGCGACCTCGTACGTGACGAGCTCGCTCATGCCGGGACCAGCCGGAAGTCGACCCCACCGAGCCGCACGGTCTCGCCGACCCGGTCGGCGTCCGTCGCCTCGACGTCGACCGCCACCAGGCCGGCGACCCCCTCGGACGCTGGCACGAACCGCAGCGTCGTCCGGTCGAGCGACAGCGCGGTGGCGTCGGTCAGGGGGACGTCGAGCACCTGCGACCACGTCCGGGCCATGGCCTCCGGATCGGGCACCGCGAGGTCCGCGGCGACGATGTCGCGCGCGACGTCGGTGCACGACGCCTCGAAGATGCGCGGCGCGAAGTGCCAGCTCTCGGGCGGGTCGACCTGGTCGAGCTCGGCGAGCGTGCCGAGCACCTTGGGATGCCACTGCGAGATGCGGTTGCCCTCGAAGTCCTGGGCGAACAGCGGCGCCACGTCGATGTCCGCCGCCCGGTCGACCGCCGCCTGCAGGTCGGCGACCTGCACCACCAGCATGTAGCCGATGGCACCCCTGCGCTCCACGAGTCGTCCCGGCACCGAGTCCGGCGTCATCGGGGCGCAGATCTCGAGGAACGTGTCGGCGAACGACAGCACCTCGTGCACGAAGCCGAGCTCGGCCATCGACTCCGGGTCGCGGGTACCGCTGGTGAATCCGAACGCGTCTCGCGCCTGTGTCAGCGTGTCGTCGAGATCGGGCACCAGCAGGACGACCTGCCGGATGCGGGGAAGGGCGCTCATGAGACCTCCTGGGGAACAGGAGCGGCAAGTCGCGTCCGCAGCTCGCGCTTGAGGATTTTGCCGATCGGGTTGCGGGGCAGCGCGTCGACGATCTCGAGGCGCTCGGGCCACTTGAACTTCGCCACGCCCTCGGCCGCCAGCCGCTGGAGGACGTCGTCGAGCGTGGGCGGATCGGCCGGGTCGCGCGGCACGACGAACAGGCACACCCGTTCGCCCAGGCGCGGGTCGGGCATCGCGACGGCAGCTACCTCGCTGACCCGGTCGTCCGCGATGACCAGGCCCTCGAGCTCGGCTGCCGAGATCTTGAAGCCACCACGGATGATGAGGTCCTTCGCGCGGTCGACGTGCGTCAGGAACGACTCGTTGTCGGCGCTGATCTCGAAGACGTCGCCGGTGCAGAACCAGCCGTCGTCGTCGAAGCCGTGACGCCCGCGGTTCCAGTAGCCGGAGAAGATCGCCGGGCCCTTCAGCCGAAGCTCGCCGGCACGACCGGGACCGGTGATGACGGACCCGTCGGCGAGGTCGACCAGCCGGGCCTGCATCGCGTGGGCGAGATCGACCCGGTAGGGCATATCGGGCACGCCGTAGCGGGGGAAGAACCGTCCGCGTTCGGTGGGCTCAGGCACGGTGTCAGGGTCTGAGAACAGGACGCCTCCCTCGTTGGACCCGAAGAGGTTGAGGACCTCGACGCCGTGGTCGGCCTCCCACCGCTTGATCATCCAGCCGGACAGCGGCGCCGAGCCCGAGCCGACCGCACGCAGCGTCGACAGGTCCCGACGGTTGAACGTCTCCTCGTCGACGACCAGAGTGTCGAGCACGAGCGGCGGCGCGCAGGTGTAGGTGACCCCCTCGTCCTCGACCTGTCCGAGGAACACGTCGAGGTCGAACGGCTGGTGCTGGACCAGGGTCGTTCCGAGCGTCAGCCACGGCAGGAACATCCCGGCGAGCCCACCTCCGTTGACCATGGGGAACGGGTTGAGCAGCACGTCGTCCCGCGTCAGACGCGGCGCCTGGGCGCAGGCGGTCGACAGGACCTCCCAGTCGCCGTAGGCGCGCGGCACTCCCTTGGGGACGCCCTCGGTGCCTGACGTCCAGACGAGCGTCACGCAGTCGTTCGAGTCGAGCTCGAGCCCGACCAGGTAGTCGGTCAGCTCAGACGAGTCCTCGGCGGCGCCGACCAGAGCGGCATCGATGGTGACGACCCCGTCGGCCCGGCCCGGACCAAGGGCGAGCACCGTCCTCAGCGAGGGGACGTCCGCCGTCAGCGCCGCGGCATCGGCGGCCATGTCGCGACCGACGGCACGATGGGCCGTGAGGAAGACCGACATCTCGGCGGCCGCGCCCATGCCCGCCAGCTCGTGGCGTCGGTACTGCACGGGGAACGGTGTCACGATGGCGCCCAGCCGCGCCACGGCCAGCAGCGCGACGGGCAGCTCGACGCAGTTGGGCAGCTGCACGCCGACGACGACGTCGCGACGAACCCCGTGCTCGAACAGCACGCGCGCCAGGCGGTCGACCTGATCGCCGACCTCGGCCCACGTCCATCGCCGCGGCTCGCCGTGGATGAACGTCGACCGGTTGGGCGGGTCGAGCAGTGACGTGCGATCGGGCTGGGTGAGCCGGTGCTCGGTCAGCAGATCGGTCCACGACCGGCCCGTCCACCACCCGTCGCGACGGAAACCATCGGCGAGTTCTTCGGGAAACAAGCGCACTGCGCTGCACCTCCTGGGCCAGGTCCCCGCTCCGCAACCTGCGGGCCGGGCATCGTCCAGCGTAGAACAAGATCCACAAAACTACTAGATAGCAAGTGACTAGCCATCGGCGCGATCACACGGCAGAATGGGCCCGATGCCCAGACAGGCACGCGAATTGCTACGTTGTCGAAAGGACGACCGAATGATCCAGCAGACGACGGTGACGGCGATCGAGGACGATCCGGTGCTCGTCGAGACCTCCGACGGCATCGCCCTGATCACGCTCAACCGTCCCGACCGCAAGAACGCGTGGACCGTCGGCATGCAGGCGGCCTACTACGCAGCTCTCGAGACGGCGACCAGCGATCCCGCGGTGCGCGCCATCGTGGTGACCGGAGCCAGCGGCGCCTTCTGCCCCGGCGCCGACATGTCGGCGCTGACCACCTACACCGAGACCGGCACCACCAACCCCCTCGTCGCCGAGATCCCGCAGCCCGAGTGGTTCCCGAGCCTCGTCCCCAAGCCGATGGTCGCCGCCATCGACGGACCGTGTGCCGGCATCGGCCTGGTCCAGGCGCTGATGTGCGACATCCGCGTCGCTGCGCCGACCGCCCGGCTGTCGACCGCCTTCGCCCGACGCGGCCTGCCCGCCATGCACGGCGGTGAATGGCTCCTCGAACGGATCGCCGGCGCCGCGACCGCCCATGAGCTGCTGCTCACCGGCCGCACCTTCGGCGGCGCGGAGGCTGAGCGTCTCGGCGTCGTCACCGAGTGCGCCGAGACCCCTCTGAAGCGCGCGCTCGAGATCGCCGCCGATCTGGCGGCCCGCTGCTCGCCGACGTCGATGGCCCACATCAAGCGTCAGCTCTGGACCACCTCGGAGCGCAGTCTCGATGAGTCGGTCGACGCCGTCGACGCCGTGATCGATGGCTTCCTGTCGTCGCCCGACGTCGCCGAGGGCGTCGCTAGCTTCATCGAGCGACGTGCGCCGCAGTTCGCCGGACTCTCCACCACCGTCAAGGTCACCGCCACCGTCAGAGAGACACCATGAGCACACCCCTGCCCTCGCCGCTGCGCCTGCCGGTCGTCGCCGCACCCATGTTCCTCATCTCCGGACCCGACCTGGTGATCGCCGCCTGCACGTCCGGCGTCATCGGCGCCTTCCCGGCACCGAACTGCCGCAGTGCGGAAGAGCTCGACACGTGGATGGGCACGATCACCACCTCTCTCGACGCGGCCCGCGCGGACGATCCGGGCGCCGTCGTCGCGCCGTGGGCGCTCAATCTCGTCACCCACAGCACCAACACCCGGCTGACCGCCGACCTCGAGCTGGTCGCCCGGCACCAGCCACCCATCGTCATCACCGCACTCGGCTCGCCCGCACCCGTCATGGAGACCGTCCACGCGTACGGAGGGCTCGTGATCGCCGACGTCGTCACCCTCAAGCTGGCCCGCAAGGCTGCCGCCCTCGGCGTCGACGGGCTGGCATGCGTGTCGACCGGCGCCGGCGGGCACACCGGCCACCTGTCGCCGTTCGCCTTCGTGTCGGCGGTGCGGGAGTTCTTCGACGGTCTGATCACGATCGGCGGCGGTATCAGTGACGGGTCCGGCGTGGCCGGGGCCATCGCGGCCGGCGCCGACCTCGTCTACATGGGCACGCGCTTCCTGCCGACGACGGAGAGCCTGGCCCCCGAGGCCTACAAGCAGATGGTGGTCGACCACGGCACCGAGGACCTCATCGTCTCGTCCGGCGTCACCGGCACGGACGCCTCGTGGCTGCGCCCCAGCCTCATCGCCAACGGGATGGATCCCGAGACGCTCGCCGCTCCCGCCGCGCGCAACTACGACTCCGGCGACGGTGACAATGGCGGGAACAAGCGCTGGAAGGACATCTGGGCGGCGGGCCAGGGCCTGCAGACCATTCACGCGATCGAGCCGGTGGCCGCCGTGGTCGACCGGCTGGACGCCGAGTACCGCGCCGCCGCCCGGCGGTTCGCGGACCTGACGATGTCGGCGGTCTGACCATGACGTACGACTACGAGAACCTCGTCTGCACGGTCGCCGACCAGATCGCGACCGTCGAGCTCAACCGACCCGAACAGCTCAACTCCATCACGACGCAGATGGTGCACGACCTGATCGACGTCTTCACGCGCACCGACGCCGACCCCGACGTCCGGGTCGTCGTGGTGACCGGCCGCGGCAAGGCGTACTGCGCCGGTGCCGACGTGTCGGGCGGCTCGAAGGCCCTGGACGCCCAGGATCGCGGCTGGGGCGATGACATCGACCAGTACCGGGACACCGGAGGCCTCATCGCCCTGGCGGCGTTCCGGTCGACCAAGCCGATCATCGGTGCGGTCAACGGGGTCGCCGCCGGGCTGGGCGCCACGATGCTGCTGCCGATGGACATGGTCCTGGCCTCGGAGTCGGCGCGCTTCGCCTTCGTGTTCGCCAAGCGGGGCATCGTGCCGGAGGCCTGCTCGACGTGGTTCCTGCCGCGCAAGGTCGGGATCAGCACCGCGGCCGAGTGGATGTTCACCGGCCGGATGGTGTCGGCGGCCGAGGCGAAGGAGGCCGGTCTCGTCCGCAGCGTGCACGCCCCCGACGACCTGCTGCCCGCCGCCTACGAGCTGGCCCGCGAGATCGTCGACCACACGTCGCCGGTCGCGGTCGGGATGATCCGCCAGATGCTGTGGCAGTTCTCCGGCTCACCGCACCCGATGGACGCACACCGGGTCGACTCGCGGCTCAACTTCGAGCTCGGCAGCACCCCCGACGTCGTCGAGGGCATCACGTCGTTCCTGGAGAAGCGTCCGCCGCAGTTCCCCGGCCGCCTCCCGGACGACGCCCCGGCGTCCTACCCCTGGTGGACCGACCCCGCGTTCTGACCCGGCCCGGGTCAGTGGCCGAAGTCGTCGGTGATGCCCATGCCCGCCAGCAGCGTCGGGCGGTCGTAGTACTCGAGCCACTCGGTGACCTTGCCGCCGTCCATGCGCAGGATGCCGACGACCGGCACCTCGCCGTGGTGGCCGTCGTAGTCGAAGTCGTCGACCCGCTCGGTGAACACGCGGCCGTCGATGATGCCCAGCGCCTTGATGTGCAGGGTGAGCCGCTCGGACTTCGCCCCGAGGATGCCCATCCGCTCGGCGATCGCCGCGCGGCCGACGACCGGCTCCTGCATGACGCTGTGGAGCACGCCGTCGTCGGCGAACAGGTCGACGACCTTGTCCCAGTCGAGCGTGTCCCAGGCCGCGAACATCTCGCGGGCGAGGTCCAGCTTCTCGGTGTCGGTCATGGTGCTCATACGGTCTGCCCTTCTGCCGGTGCGAGCCGCAGCTCGCGCTTGAGGATCTTCCCGACCGGGTTGCGCGGCATCTCGACGCGCACCTCCAGACGCTCGGGGAGCTTGAACGACGCGATCTTCTTCGCGCGCAGGAACTCGACGAGCTCGTCGAGGGTCAGGGCGGCGTCGGGCTTCAGCGTCACGATGGCCGCGATGCGCTCGCCGAGCACCTCGTCGGGGTCGCCGATGACGGCCACGTCGACGACGTCCGGATGGTCGCCGATGAGGCCCTCGAGCTCGACCGGCGCGATGTTCATGCCGCCGCGGATGATGAGGTCCTTCGCGCGATCGAGGTAGTGCAGGTACTGGTTCTTGTCGCCGGCGATCTCGAACAGGTCACCGGTCTTGAGGTAGCCCTGCTCGTCGAACGGGCTGGGACGACGGTCGCCGTTGAGGTAGCCGGCGAACACCGACGGGCCCGCGATGTAGAGCTCGCCGCTGCGGCCGGGCTCGGTGATGTCCTCGCCGGTGGCGACGTCGACGAGGCGCACCCGCATCCAGTCGGCGATGCGGCCCGACCAGGTGACGCCGGGCGTCCCGTAGCGCGGGAAGTACTGCGCGCGGTCGTCCGGGTCGGGGAAGTCCTCGGGGCTCGACAGCAGGCCGATGCCCTCGTTGGAGCCGAAGAAGTTGATGACGCCGATGCCGAACTTCTCCTGCCAGCCGCGCACCATCACCGGTTGCAGCGGGACCGAGCCGGACCCGAGCCGGGTCAGGCTGCTCAGGTCGGTCTGGGCCAGCAGCGCCTCGTTGTGCAGCAGCGTCCACAGCAGGGCGGGCGGGGCGACGGTGTACGTGACCTTCTCGTCGGCGATCTGCGCCAGGAACGTCATCAGGTCGAACGGGTGGTGCTGCACCAGCACGGCGCCCGAGCGCAGCCACGGCAGGAACATTCCGTTGATGCCGGCCATGTTGACCATCGGGAACGGGTTGAGCAGCACGTCGTCGTGGGTGATGTTCGGCAGCTCGACGGTGGCCCAGCTGACGGCGATCCAGTCGTAGTGGCAGCGCGGGACGCCCTTCGGCTCGCTCTCGGTGCCGGACGTCCAGCAGATCGTGAGGCAGTCGTTGGGGTCGTTGGGGTCGGCGGCCATCTGCGCCGCGACGCGCTCCCGCTGCGCGGCGGTGGCGGCGGTCGGGGCCAGGTGCAGCACGCCGTCGGGCAGCCCGTCGACGATCTCGGCGGAGGGGCCGTACGCGATCAGGTGGCGCAGCGACGGCAGTCGGTCGCGGGCGTCCTGCACGTCGGCGACGGGCGAGCGGCCGCCGAACCTGGGCACCGTGATGAAGGCGGCGAACTCGGCCTGGTTGGCCATGCCGACGATCTCGTTCTCGCGGTACTGCATCGGCAGCGGCGAGATGATGATGCCGACCATCCACGCCGCGACGTAGACCTCGACGAGCTCGATCGTGTTGGGGATCTGGACACCGAGCACGTCGCCCCGGCGCAGGCCCAGCTCGAGCAGCCGGTCGGCCAGGGCCGTCGACTCGGCGTCGACCTCGTGCCAGGTCAGGCGGCGTGCGGCGGAGCCGGTGAGCGCCTCGCGGTTGGCCGGGTCGACGACGGCAAGCTCGTCACCGCGGGTCTCGACCTGGTGGGCGAACAGCTGGTCGACCGTCTCGTCGGTCCACCATCCCTTGGACGTGTACTCCCGGACCTTGTCGGCCGGATGCAGTCCCCGCGTGATCGTCATCTGTGCTCCACCTCGTGACACTCCAGTTAACAGTGTGATACACATTACTACAGTAAGCAGAGCGAGTCGTCAACGCTCGCACCACCGCCGCAGGACCCCCGATCGGAGCACACGCATGAGCCAGCTGAAGGGAGCCCGCATCGAGGGTTCCGTCGTCGTCGTCACGGGTGCCAACCGCGGCATAGGCCTCGGGTTCGTGCGCGAGGCGCTCGAGCGCGGCGCCGCCAAGGTCTACGCCGGCGTCCGCGACACCGGCGGCGTCACAGACGAGCTGCGCGCGACCGGCGCCGAGATCATCGCGCTCGAGGTCACCAGCGCTAAGGACATCGCCGCGGCCGCCGCGCACTGCACCGACGCCACCGTGCTGATCAACAACGCCGGCCTGCACGAGAACGACCGCCTGGTGAAGGCGGTCGACCCCGACGCGGCCCGCCGCGAGATGGAGGTCAACTACTTCGCGCCGCTGGCCACGACCCGCGCCTTCGCCCCCGTCATCGCGGCCAACGGCGGCGGCTCGATCGTCAACGTCCTGTCGGTCGCGGCCATCGCGCCGACCGCCTTCATGGGCGGCTACTCCCCCTCCAAGGCAGCTGCGCTCTACCTCGGCGGCATCACCCGTGCCGAGCTCGCGCCCGACCACATCACCTGCACCTCGCTGATCGTCGGATCGGTCGACACCCGCATGGCCTCCCACGTCGACGGCAAGAAGGAGGACCCCCGCGACATCGCGAGGGTCGGACTCCGCGCCATGGAGCGCGGCGAGTGGACGTGCGACACCGACCGCATGGCCTACGAGTCACGGGCCCGGATGGCGATGGATCCGGTGCGCTACGAGACTGGCCTCGGCAAGCTGCTGTTCCTGTCCGACCTGAGCACCAAGGCATGAGCGCCGCACCCATCCGGGTGGCCCAGTGGGCCACCGGCGCCGTCGGCAAGACCATCCTGCGCGGCGTCATCGACCGTCCCGACCTCGAGC
>JBKJIW010000062.1:0-2773 GCA_046598255.1 Aeromicrobium sp.
CCCGGCTTCGGTGACCGCCGCACGGCCATGCTGGCCGACATCGCGATCCTCACCGGTGGCGAGGTCATCAGCGAGGAAGTCGGTCTCAAGCTCGAGAACGCCGACCTGACGCTGCTCGGCACGGCCCGCAAGGTCGTCACGACCAAGGACGAGACCACGATCGTCGAGGGCGGTGGCTCCGAGGACCAGATCCAGGGCCGCGTCAACCAGATCAAGGCCGAGATCGAGAACAGCGACTCCGACTACGATCGCGAGAAGCTCCAGGAGCGTCTGGCCAAGCTCGCTGGCGGCGTCGCCGTCATCAAGGTGGGCGCAGCGACCGAGGTCGAGCTCAAGGAGCGCAAGCACCGCATCGAAGACGCGGTCCGCAACGCCAAGGCCGCCGTCGAGGAGGGCATCGTCGCCGGTGGCGGCGTTGCACTCGTCCAGGCTGCTGCTGCGGTCTTCGAGAAGCTCGAGCTCACGGGCGACGAGGCGACAGGTGCCAACATCGTGCGCGTCGCTGCTTCGGCCCCGCTCAAGCAGATCGCGATCAACGCCGGTCTCGAAGGCGGAGTCGTCGCCGAGAAGGTCGCCAACCTCCCGGACGGTCACGGCCTCAACGCCGCCACCGGCGAGTACGTCGACCTGATCGCCGCGGGCATCATCGACCCGGCCAAGGTCACGCGCTCGGCGCTGCAGAACGCCGCCTCGATCGCAGCCCTGTTCCTGACCACCGAGGCTGTCGTCGCCGACAAGCCCGAGCCGGCTGGCGCCGGTGGTGGCGCCCCGGACATGGGCGACATGGGCGGCATGGGCTTCTAGTCAGTCACTGACCAGGACGCCGACAGGCACCAGCGAAGGCCCCGACCGCATCAGCGGTTCGGGGCCTTCGTCATGCGCCGACCGCCTACATCTCGGCGGCGGCCGCCTTGATCGCCTCCCGGATGCGGACGTACGATCCGCACCGGCAGACGTTCTCGATCGCGTCGATGTCGTCGTCGGCGAGGCCCTCGATCGTGGTGACCTCTCGTCCACCCACCTCGGAGACGGGGGTGACACACGGGTTGAACGCCTCCCTGCCCAGGTGGCTGGTGCACGCCCTGCAGACGTTGATGCCGCAGCCGTACTTCGGGCCGCGGACGCCGAGCTTGTCGCGCAGCACCCACAGGAGGGCCAGGTCGTCAGGGGCGTCGACGGTGACCGGCGAGCCGTTGAGGGTGAAGGTGTGATGGGGCATGTCAGGTCCTCACTGGGCCGGGAAGGGGTCGAAGTCGACCCGGAAGATGATGGGGAACGACCGCGGCGTGGTGCCCGGACCGGTCAGACGGGAACCTGGGGCATCCTCGTGCGGATGCCGCGGTGGCCGACGACGCCAACGGGCTGCTCGCGGCCGGCCCTGCGCATGGTCGTGTGCGGGGCGATCGACTTCGCGGCGGCACTGTCGCAGCAGCGGAAGCTCTTGAGCCACGACGTGACGGTCTGCGATGCACGGCCGGTCTTCGGCACGGCGGCGAGGTTCCCGGCCGCCGACGAGGTCGTCGTCGGCTGGCCGCACCGCTACCCGGCGCAGGAGGTCGGGGCCGGTCGTGTCGATCGGCGGACGGTCGTGTGCGTCCTGACCCACGACCCCAAATTTCGACGTGCCGGTCCTCGAGGTGGCCCTGCGGCTCGAGGGTGACCAGCAGCCGTCCTTCGTCGGCGCGATGGGATCGCGCACCACCCACGAGAAGCGGCTCGGTCGCCTACGGGAGGCCGGGCTGGACGACGTCCACCTCGCCCGGCTGTCGAGCCCGATCGGTCTCGATCTCGGCGGACGCACGCCCGAGGAGACGGCAGTGTCCATCGCCGCCGAGATCATCACCCGGCGGTGGGTCGGATCAGGTCGGCGACTCACCGACACCGACCGGCGCGTCCACCAGGGGCTCGAGCCCTGATCAGAGCTGGGTGCGGACGTCCTTCAGCTCGGGGAAGAACGTCAGGTCGAGGGCCTTCTGCAGGAAGTGGACGCCTGACGATCCGCCCGTGCCCCGCTTGAACCCGATGATCCGCTCGACGGTCTTGAGGTGCCGGAACCGCCACAGCTGGAAGCTGACCTCCACGTCGACCAGCTCCTCGCACATCTCGTACGCGTCCCAGTGGGTCGACGGGTCGGCGTAGATGCCGCGCAGCGCCTCGGTCACGCCGGGGTCGGCAGCATACGGCTGGGAGACGTCCCGCTCGAGGACGGCGGCCGGCACGTCGTGGCCCCGGCGCGCGAGGAAGCGGAGGAAGGCGTCGTAGAGGCTGGGCGCCTCGAGGTCGGCGAGCAGGGCGTCGTGCAGGACCGGGTCGTGGGCGAACACCGCGATCATCGCCGGGTTCTTGTTGCCGAGGAGAAACTCGACGGTGCGGTACTGCGGCGACTGGAAGCCCGATGCTTTGCCGAGGGAGTCGCGGAACTGCACGTACTCCACCGGGGTCAGGGTCTCCAGGACGGCCCACTGCTCGAACATCTGCCGCTGGATCGCCTTGATGCGGGCCAGGCGCTTGAGTGCCGGCGACAGCTCGTCGGCCGTGATGAGCGCGATCGCCGACCGCAGCTCGTGGATGAGCTGCTTGAGCCACAGTTCGGTGACCTGGTGCTGGATGATGAACAGCATCTCGTCGTGGTGGTCCGACACCGGCTGCTGCGCCGCGAGCAACGTCGGGAGCTGCAGGTAGCCCGCGTAGGTCAGCTCGCCGCGCAGGTCGGTCGCGACCCCGTCCTCGATCGGTCGTACCTGTCGCTCGGTCATGCGCCCACGGTATGCCG
>JBKJIW010000057.1:0-90930 GCA_046598255.1 Aeromicrobium sp.
GGCTTCTGCCTGGATTCGGGCGGCGATGTTCATCTGGATGCCGATCCCGGTGTAGGTGGCGCGCACTGAGGAGCCGAAGGTGCCGACGGAGACGACGCCGGTGTTGATTCCTACCCGTGCTTGGAGGGGTTCGGTGATCCCGAGCCGGTACCAGCGTTTCGACCACTGCGGCAGCGCGGCGTGCAGTTCGTGGGCGGCGGCGACGGCCGAGCGGACTTGTGTCTCGGGGTCGAGGTCGTCTGGGGCCCCGAACAGCGCCATCATGCCGTCCCCGGCGAACTCGGTCACGGTGCCGTGGTGGCGGTCGAGGAGGTCGGCCAGTGCGGCGATGTAGTCGTTGATGACCTCGGCGAGTGCTTCGGGGTCGAGGCGGTCGGCCATCACCGTGAAGCCGACGACGTCGGATGAGAAGACGGTGACTCGTCGTCGTTGGGCAGCATCGATGGTGGTATCGCCACCTTCGAGACGATCCGCGACTGCGGGAGGTGCGTAACGGCGGATCAGCAAGTTGCTGTGCTGTAACTGCTTCTGGGCGTCGATGATGCGGATCTCTTGTAGCTGGCGTGCGCCGATGACCAACAACGACAACACGAACGCGACCCCGAAGACCAACTGGACCGGGACCATGGTCGCCACGATCCAGGCCGTGGACCCCGAGACGTCCGCGGTCGGGTCTGAGAGCCCAGGCGCATAGACGAGTGTTCCGTAGGACTGCATCACCCCGACGATCGCCGAGACCACCGAATAGAAGGCGAACATGGCGATCGCCACGTTGCGGCCGTACCAGAGTGCGGTCAGCAGGATCGTCACTGGGATCGTGGCATACAGCGCCGAGGTCCAGAACCCGAAGACGTAGGGCATCGCTACGAAGAACCCGCCGCCGAGCACGACAAACAGGTACGCCGTCCACCCTCCCGGCTTGCCCATCCGGACGGCGGCGACCCCAGCTAGCAGGCAGACCAGGAACGCGACGCCTCCGGCGGCCATCAACCTGTCGATGACGCCGAGGTCATACGAGCGGTTCCCCTTCAGCAGCACGTGCAGGAGCGCCCAGTCCGCGAGGTGACTGATGATCGCCAACCCCATCACCAGCACGGTCTTGCGCGCCGTGGGCCAGCCATCGATCTCGATGAAGCGTTCGGTCAATGTTGTTCGTGCGACAGTCACGAAGCCTCCGGTTGACGATGGCCCAGTCATCAACGATGACGGGGACGTGTTTCGCTCCGAGACGCCGAATTATTAACGCACGCCCGCGACCGCGGTACAACACGACCGATGTCACCCATGTGTGCGGTCGTGTCGTACGTGGCGATGGCAGACGGGCCAGCCGCATGCACATACCGTCATCCGGGCGGTCAGAGCGGGTCTGGCCGACGAGCCGAAGGACTGTGGCGATGCGCGCCGCCTGATCGACCGGGGAGTCGCTGGTGAGATCGAGATGCAGTCATCCAAGGGGACGGTTGCCGGTCGATCAACAGCACCACTACGGGTGGACGACGCTGCCCCCGGACCCTGTCGGATCCGGGGGCAGCGTCAACGCGTCTGGATCAGACGTACTGCTCGCCGTTCTTGGACTTCTCGAGCAGCGACGCCGGCGGGGTGAACCGCTCGCCGTACTTCTCGGCCAGCTCCTGGGCGCGAGCCGTGAAGGCCTCGATGCCGATCGAGCCGTCGGCGGCCTCGTAGCCGTTGACGTACTGGATCGCACCACCCTGCAGGGCCGGGAAGCCGATGCCGAAGATCGAGCCGATGTTGGCGTCGGGCACCGACAGCAGGCCCTCGTCGAGGCACTTGATCGACTCGATGCTCATGATGAACGTCAGACGCTCCTTGAGGTCCTCGAACGCCGGCTGCTCGTCGGCGACCGGGAACTTCTCGGCCAGACCGCTCCACAGCCCGGTGCGCTTGCCGTCGACGTACTCGTAGAAGCCGGCGCCCTTGAGGCGGCTGGGGCGACCGAGCCCGATCATCGTGTCGATGACGGACTCCGACGCCGACGCCGGCCAGGTGCCCCCGGCCGCCTCGACGGCGGCCTTCGACTCGTTGCGGATCTTGACCATGAGCTCCATGTTGAGCTCGTCGGTCAGCTGCAGCACCGGCGCGGGGAAGCCGGCCTGCGTCGTGGCCCGCTCGATGCTGACCGGCGAGACGCCCTCGGCCAGCATGCCGATGCCTTCGTTGACGAACGTGCCGATGACGCGGCTCGTGTAGAAGCCACGGCTGTCGCCGACGACGATCGGCGTCTTCTTGATCGCCTTGGTGTAGTCGATGACGCGCGCAATGGCCTCAGGCGAGGTCTCCTTGCCGGCGATGATCTCGACGAGCGGCATCTTGTCGACGGGCGAGAAGAAGTGGATGCCGATGAAGTCCTCGGGACGCTTGACGCCGTCCGCGAGGATCGTGATCGGCAGCGTCGACGTGTTGGAGCCGAGCAGGGCGTCGGGCTTGACGATGTCCTGCAGCTCGCCGAAGACCTCGTGCTTGAGCTTGACCGACTCGAAGACGGCCTCGACGACGAAGTCGCATCCCTCGAGGTCGGCGTAGTTGTCGGTCGGCGTGATGAGGGCCAGCAGGGCGTCAGCCTTCTCCTGCGTCAGGCGGCCGCGCGCGACCGCCTTGTCGACGATGGTCTGGCTGTAGGCCTTGCCCTTCTGGGCGGCCTCGAGCGAGACGTCCTTCAGCACGACCTGCATGCCGGCCTTGGCCGAGACGTAGGCGATGCCCGCGCCCATCATGCCGGCGCCGAGCACGGCGACCTTCTCTGCCTTGGTGGGCGCGATGCCCTCGGGGCGCGACTTGCCGGCGTTGATGGCGCCGAGGTCGAAGAAGAAGGCCTGCGTCATGTTCTTGAACTGCTGGCCGACGATGAGCTCGACCAGATAGCGCGACTCGATGCGGGTCGCGGTCTCGAAGTCGACCTGCGAGCCCTCGATCGCGGCGCTCATGATGGCCCGGGGGGCCTTGTAGAGCGCACCCTTGGTCTGCTTGCGCAGGTTGGCCGGGAAGGCCGGGAGGAACGCCGCGAACTTCGGCGTCGACGGCGTGCCGCCGGGGATGCGGTAGCCCTTGCGGTCCCACGGCTGCGTGGCGGCCTCCTCGTTGCCGACGTTGGCCTCGATCCAGGCCTTCGCGGCGGGAAGCAGCTCGTCCTGTGTCGCGACGAGCTCGTCGACGAGGCCCTCGGCGAGCGCCTTGGAAGGACGCATCTGCTGTCCCTGGAGCAGGAACTTCATCAGCGCGTCGGAGATGCCGAACATGCGGACGGTGCGGGTGACGCCACCGCCGCCGGGCAGGAGTCCGAGGGTCGCCTCGGGCAGGCCGACCTGGTAGGCGCCGTCGACCGCGATGCGGTGGTGAGCTGCCAGCGCGATCTCGAGGCCACCGCCGAGCGCGGCGCCGTTGATCGCCGCGACGACGGGCTTGCCGGACGTCTCGAGCTGACGGAGCGTCGCCTTGATGCTCTCGACGTTCTCGAAGAGCTTCGGGGCGTCGGCCGGCGTGGCCTGCGTCATCAGCTTGAGGTCGCCGCCGGCGAAGAAGGTCTTCTTCGCCGAGGAGATGATGACGCCCTTGATGGACTCGGGATCGTTGGCGATGTCCTTGGACAACCGGTCGACGGCCGCGGCCATCGAGTCGGTGTAGTCCTGGTTCATCGTGTTGGCACT
Organism: Aeromicrobium sp.; assembly: GCA_046598255.1. Classification (GTDB taxonomy): domain Bacteria; phylum Actinomycetota; class Actinomycetes; order Propionibacteriales; family Nocardioidaceae; genus Aeromicrobium. Next base: position 3,666 of record JBKJIW010000057.1, read on the forward strand.
CTGGTTGGGGTCGTCCAGGACGAGGTTGACGATGCCGCCCTCGACCTCGTAGCGCACTGCTTCAGTCATGTGTGTGGTCTTTCTGCAACGTGAGAGGTGGTGGAGGAGGGAATCAGCTGAGGCGCTCGACGACGGTGGCAATGCCCATGCCGCCACCGACGCACAGCGTCGCGAGGCCGTAGCGCTGGTCGCGGCGCTCGAGCTCGTCGATCAGGGTGCCGAGGATCATCGCACCGGTCGCGCCCAGGGGGTGACCCATCGCGATCGATCCGCCGTTGACGTTGGTCTGGTCGTGCGGGTAGCCGCCGAGGTCCTTCATGAGGCGCAGGGCGACGGCCGCGAAGGCCTCGTTGATCTCCAGCAGGTCGATGTCACCGATGCTGAGGCCGGCCTTCTCGAGGGCCTTGAGGCTGGCCGGACCGGGTCCCGTCAGCATGATCGTCGGGTCGGAGCCCGAGACCGCAGCCGACAGGATGCGGGCGCGCGGCTTGAGGCCGTTGCGCTCACCGGCGGCCTCGTTGCCGATCAGGACGAGGGCTGCGCCGTCGACGATGCCCGACGAGTTGCCGGCGTGGTGGACGTGGTTGATCTTCTCGACCCAGTGGTACTTCTCGAGCGCGACGGAGTCGAAGCCACCCTGGTCGCCGATCTGGGCGAAGGAGGCCGGCAGACCGCCGAGGCTCTCGGCCGTGGTGCCCTCACGCACGAACTCGTCGTGGTCAAGGATCGTCAGTCCGGACGGGTCCTTGACCGGGATGACCGAGTTGGCGAAGTAGCCGTTAGCGATGGCCTTCGCGGCGCGCGCCTGCGACTCGGCGGCGAACGTGTCGACGTCGAGGCGGCTGTAGCCCTCGATCGTGGCAATGAGGTCGGCGCCGATGCCCTGCGGAACGAAGTCGGTGTCGAACGAGGTGCGCGGGTCCATGGCCCACGCGCCTCCGTCAGACCCCATGGGCACACGGCTCATCGACTCGACACCACCGGCGAGGATCATGTCCTCCCAGCCGGAGCGCACCCGCGCCGAGGCCTGGTTGACGGCCTCGAGGCCCGAGGCGCAGAAGCGGTTGAGCTGCACGCCTGCCACGGTGTCGGGCAGACCGGCCGCGAGGGCCGCGGTCTTGGCGATGTCGCCGCCCTGGTCGCCGACCGGCGAGACGGCGCCGAGGATCAGGTCGTCGATGCCGTCGGTGTCGAGCGACGGGTTGCGCTTGCGGATCTCGTCGATCAGGCCGGTGACCAGCGAGATCGGCTTGACCTCGTGGAGCGATCCGGTCTTCTTGCCGCGACCACGCGGCGTGCGGATGGCGTCGTAGACGAAGGCCTCGGTCATGGGCAGTTTCCTTACGGGAGAGACTCGCTGAATCGGATGCTCACATATCGCATGAAGAGAGCGCCACAGGGTGGCACTGTCGATTGTGACAGCAACACTGTCAAAGTCCAAGGGTCGGGGTAGGGTCAGGCCCATGAATTCGACGCCAGCGGAGACGATGAGCGTCGAGCAGCTCGCCTCGCGGGTGGGCATGACGGTGCGAACCGTCCGTTTCTACGCGGGCCGAGGGCTCATCCCGCCCCCGCGTCGTGAGGGCCGCAACGGCTTCTACGGGCCCGATCACATCGCCCGCCTCGAGCTCGTGCGCGAGCTGCAGGGCCACGGATTCACCCTGTCGGCGATCGAGGGCTACCTCGAGAATATCCCGGCCGACGCCACTCCCGAGCAGGTCGCCCTGCATCGCACGCTGCTGGCACCGTGGATGGCCGACCGCCCCGAGGAGCTCGACCGGGCCGCCCTCGAGCTGAGGGCCGGGCGGGCACTGACCGATCACGACGTCGAGATGCTGATCGCCCTCGACGTCGTGGAGCCCACCCCCACCGAGGACGTCTTCCAGGTGGCGCCGGCGCACCTGGCGGTGGGCATCCAGTTCATCGAGACCGACATGCCGATCGAGGTCGCGCACGCCGCGCGCAAGATCTTCGACGACGCCGGCAAGGCTGTCGCCCGTGAGATCACCGAAGTCTTCCGCAGCATGTGGTGGCCGGAGCTGCGGGCGTCCGGTCGCCCGCTCGAGGACATCACCGCGCTGATCGAACGATTCAAGCCGCTGACGATCCAGGCGCTCGTGACGGCCTACGAGACCGCCGTTGACGAGTCGAAGCGGGAGTCGGTCCGGGAGTCGGTGCGCCGCCGCGCGCAGGACTGAGCCTGCGGCGGCGGCACCGGGTCAGATGCCCAGACCGTCAGATGCCCAGACCGCGGCCCACGATCTCCTTCATGATCTCGGTCGTGCCGCCGTAGATCGTCTGGATACGGGTGTCGAGGTACGCCTTCGAGATCGGGTACTCACTCATGTAGCCGTAGCCGCCGTGCAGCTGGAGGCACTGGTCGGCGACCTTCTTCTGCAGCTCCGTCGTCCACCACTTGCCCATCGCCGCGTCCTCGACGGTGAGGGTGCCGGCGTTGAGCTCGGTGATGGAACGGTCGACGAACACCTGGGCGATCTGCGCCTCGGTCTCGAGCTCGGCCAGGACGAAGCGTGAGTTCTGGAAGGACCCGATGGGCTTGCCGAACGCCTTGCGCTCCTTGACGTACTCCAGCGTCATGTCGATCATCTGGCGGCATGCTGCCGCCGCCACGACCGAGATCGTCAGACGCTCCTGGGGCAGGTTCTCCAACAGGTGGAGGAAGCCCTTTCCTTCTTCACCCAGGGTGTTGGTGACCGGCACACGCACGTTGTCGAAGAACAGCTCGGCCGTGTCCTGCGCCTTCATGCCGATCTTGTCGAGGTTGCGGCCACGCTCGAAGCCTTCGGCGCCCCGCTCCACCACGATCAGGCTGAAGCCCATCGCACCGGCGGCCGGGTCGGTCTTGCAGACCACGATGACCATGTCGGCGTTGATGCCGTTGGAGATGAACGTCTTGGATCCGTTGATGACCCACTCGTCTCCATCGCGCTTGGCCGAGGTCTGGATGCCCTGCAGGTCCGATCCGGTGCCGGGCTCGGTCATGGCGATGGCCGTGATCATCTCACCGGTGCAGAACTTGGGGATCCACCGCTGCTTCTGCTCCTCAGTCCCATAGGCGAGCAGGTAGCCCGACACCAGGTCGGTGTGCAGGGCGAAACCGACGCCGCTGGCGCCCGCGCGGGTGAGCTCCTCCTGCAGGATGGCGTTGAACCGGAAGTCATTCATGCCGCCGCCGCCGAGCTCCTCGGGCATCATGAAGCCGAGAAGCCCCTGCTCGCCGGCCTTCAGCCAGAGCTCGCGCGGGACGATGCTGTCCTTCTCCCACTGCTCGTGGTTCGGGACAACCTCCTTTTCCATGAACGCACGCACGGTGTCGCGGAACGCCTCGTGGTCGGCTTCGTAGATGTGACGCTTCATGTCTGTCTCTTTCCTCAGTTGGCCTGCACGGCGACGCCGTCGGCGATCAGTTGGTCGATGTCGGTGATGCCCCAAGCGGTGAGGGCGCTCCTGGTGCTTGAGCCCGCCGCCTCCGGCGGGGTCGTGAGCGTCGCGGGAGTAGCGGAGAACCGCGGCGCCGGCGCCGGCTGCGTCAGCCCGTCGCGCTCGACGAAGGTTCCACGAGCCACGTTGTGGGGGTGGGCATAGGCCTCGGTGAGGCTCAGGACGGGAGCGACGCACGCGTCGGTGCCATCGAACACCTTCTCCCACTCGGACCGAGTCCGGCTCGCGAACGTCTCGGTGAGCACGGTGCGCAGCTCGTCCCAGCGGGCGAAGTCGTACTGACCGGGGGCGTCACTCAGGCCGAGGCCCTCGATGAGGGCGCCGAAGAACTGTGGCTCGATCGGTCCGACCGACATCCACTGCCCGTCGGACGTCTCGAAGACGTCGTAGAACGGGGTGCCGGTGTCGAGCATGTTGGTCCCGCGCTGGTCGCTCCAGGCGCCCGACTGCTGCATCGCGACGATCATCGACATGAGGTGCGCGGTGCCGTCGGTGATCGCCGCGTCGACGACCTGTCCCTCGCCGGTGGAGCGGGCGTGGGTGAGCGCGGCGAGCAGACCCGTGACGAGGTAGAGCGAGCCGCCGGCGAAGTCGCCGACGAGGTTGAGCGGCACCTGCGGCGGTCCGCCGGCGCGGCCGATCGCACCGAGGGCGCCCGCGATCGAGATGTAGTTGATGTCGTGGCCGGCGGTGTGCGCGAGTGGTCCGTCCTGGCCCCAACCCGTCATGCGCCCGTAGACGAGGCGCGGGTTGCGGGCATGACAGTCGGCGGGCCCGAGACCGAGCCGCTCGGTCACGCCGGGACGCAGCCCCTCGATGAGGATGTCGGCCGAGGCGACCAGGTCGAGGACCGTCTCGATGCCCCGCGGGTTCTTCAGGTCGATCGCGACGGACGGACGGCCGCGGCCCAGGATGTCCTTCTCCGCCGGGCCGAGCTGGAGGGCGTTGCCGCCGGGCCGGTCGACCCGGATGACGTCTGCGCCGAGGTCGGCCAGGAGCATCGCGGCGAAAGGACCGGGGCCGATGCCGACGAGCTCGACGACGCGCACCCCGTCCAAGGGACCGGACCGCGTGGGCCGGGACGTCTCAGGAATAGTCACAGCACCATTGTGACAGTAGTGCTGTCACGGTTGCAACCGGAGAAACGCGTGACACATTCGCATACCGTCGGTATCTTGACCGGATGCTCTCCGAATTGGTCTACACGCGCAAGGGCTCCGGCGAGCCCCTCGTCCTCATCCACGGCATCGGTCACCGCCGCCAGGCCTGGGACCCGGTGTTCGAGACGCTGGCGCTCTCGTACGACGTCATCGCCGTCGACCTGGCCGGATTCGGCGAGTCGCCCGCCTATCCGCTGAGCGCTGCGTACGACATGGACTCGGCCTGTGACAACCTCAGCGACAACTTCGCCCACTGGGGGATCGACCGTCCGCACGTCGTGGGCAACTCCCTCGGGGGGGCCATCGCCCTCGAGCTCGGCGCCCGCGGCCTGGCCCGTTCGGTCACAGCGCTCAGCCCGGCCGGGTTCTTCGGCGTCCTCAACCGTGTCCAGACGCTCGTCCTGCTGATCATCCTGCGACTCAGCAGCCAGCTGCCCACCGGCGCGCTGCGCTTCGTGTCGCGGCAGACCTGGGGACGCAAGCTCGCCGGCAGCTCGCTCTACTCCCACCCCGAACGGTTCACCGCCGACGAGGTCTTCGGCGACGCCCTCGCGCTCAAGAACTGCTCCGGCTTCGAGCGAACCATCGTCAAGGGCGTCAGCTACGCGTTCCGCGAGCCCGTCCACGTCCCCACGACGATCGCCTGGGGCACGCGCGACGTGATCCTGCCCTACAGCTCGGCCGCGATCGCCGCCGAACGCCTCCCGGACGCGCGGCACGTGCCGCTGCCGCACTGCGGCCACGTCCCGATGGTCGACGACCCGGAGCTCATCATCCGCGTCATCCAGCAGACCGTCGGCGGGGCGGCGGTCGCCGACCAGGCTGCCTGACCTCTCCCGTCGTGGACATCCTCGACGCGGTCGTGATCGGCGCTGGCCAGCTCAGACGTGCTGCGCCAAGCGGCCCGACACCGTCTGCCACTCGCGCACGGTGACCTCGGCGACGAGTCCCTCGACCACGAACGGGTCCGCGTCGGTCAGCGCCACGGCCTCGGCCTCGGTCGGTGCCTCGAAGACCAGGAGCGCTCCGGCCTCGCCGCCGACGTAGGGGCCGGAGAGGGCCAGCTGCCCACGCGCGGTCAGCTCGCCGAGGTAGTCGCGGTGGGCCGGACGGGTCGCGTCGCGGGCGGCGTCGGAGTCGGCGACGTAGTGGTAGGTCGTGGCGAAGAGAGGCATGTCCCGATCCTGTCAGGTCGGCCTGTGGGTGACGTACGACGTGTCCAGGTCGCGGGCCCGCGGGCAGCCGAGCAGGCCCAGGGTGCTGTCGAGCTCGTCGACCAGCTGCTCCAGCACCTGCTGCGCGCCGGCCGAACCCTCGCACGCCAGGCCCCACAGCACCGGACGTCCGACGAGCACCGCGTCGGCACCGAGCGCCAGCGCCTTGGCGGCATCCCAGCCGCGCCGGATGCCGCCGTCGACCAGCACGTCGACGCGCCCGTCGACGGCCTCGACGATCGGTGGGAGGGCGTCGGCACCGGACAGGACGGTGTCGAGCTGACGGCCACCGTGGTTGGACACCACGATGCCCGCGACACCGGCGTCGACGGCCCGCGCGGCATCGGTCGGATGAAGGATGCCCTTGAGCACCACCGGCAGGCCGCTCGCCTCGCCGAACACCGCGATGTCGTCCCAGCTCAGCGTCGGATCGTGCATGTCGTGCCGCTCGGTCGGCGTCATCGGACCGGCGCCGAGCTGCACGTAGGTCGGGTGCTCGACGACGTACCCCGACCGTTCGTCACGCTCACGCCGGCCCCCGAACGGGAAGTCGACCGTGATGACGAGGGCCTCGTAGCCGCCCGCACTGGCCGCCTGCACGATGTCGTGGCTCAGTGCCCGGTCGCGAAAGACGTAGAGCTGCATCCAGCGCGAGGCGTCACCCATCGCCGTGGCGACCTCGCGGGGATCGGTCGTGGTCTGGGACGAGAGGACCATCGTGGTGCCCGTCGCCGCGGCGGCGAGCGCCGTGCCGATCTCGGCGTCCGGGTGCGCTGCCCGCTGGTACGCCATCGGCGCGACGAGGAACGGATGCGGCCGCTGGCGACCCAGCAGCGTCACCGAGGTGTCGCGATGCTCCACGTCGACCAGGACCCGAGGTGCCAGGCCGATGCGGCTCCACGACTCGACGTTGTCGCGCAGCGTCAGCTCGTCTCCCGCACCACCGGCGAAGTAGCCGTGTGCCCCCGGATCAAGCAGCTCGGCGGCCCGCGCCTCGAAGTCGTTCACCGCATCTGCTCAGTCACGCGGACGTTTCAGCGCCCATGGCTCGAGATGCTCGTAGCCCTTGACCGAGGTGCGGCGCGTCCGGCGCAGGCGGAACGTCTCCGGCCGGTCGCGCAGCAGTGCCGCCATGTCGGCATCGACCAGGACCCGTCCGGGCCGGGCCGTCGACGTCAGCCGCGACGCCAGGTTGACCGTCGGGCCGAAGACGTCGCCGAGGCGGGCGAGCACCGGCCCGTACGCCGAGCCCACCCGCACCTCCGGGAACCGGTCGTCAGCCAGGGAGCGCTCGACCAGCAGCAGCGCCAGCTCGGCCGCCCGCACCGGGTCGTCGACCGTGTAGAGCACCTCGTCACCGATAGTCTTGACCACCTGGCCGCCCCGGGCGACGACCAGATCGGTCACGACCCGTTCGAACCACTCGACCATGTCGCCGAGCGCCCGGGTGCTCATCTGCCGGCTGCGCGACGTGTAGCCGACGATGTCGACGAAGCCCACTGTCGTCGGGGTGGTGCCACCGTTGGACGCCCCGCGCAGCGCCATCCGGCTCGCGGTGGCCAGCAGGTGGCGTCGCCAGATGTAGCCCTGCACCTGCTCGACCATCGGGATGATCTCGGTCAGCACCTCGAGCGGCGGCTCGTCCAGGCCTTCGTACTCGGCCAGGCTGCTGAGCAGGAGACGGGTCTGCCAGTCGGCCAGGCGGGAGAACGACCGGCCCATCGAGCGGACGAACTGGGGCATGCGCTCCGGCTCGACGACGCCGAGCTCGGTGAGCCGGCGCGTGATGCGCAGCGCCTCGACGTCTGCCGGGGTGAACGCCACCCGGTCGTCGCCCACCTCGGGGAAGCCCAGGTGTCGCCACATCGCATTCGCGGTGTCGAGGTCGACGCCCGCCGCCTCCGCGACCTGCGCCTGGGTCAGGGACGGCGGCGCGTCGAAGAGGTAGGCGGCCGCGACGTCGATCAGCAGGGAGGGGTCGAAGGCGGAGGCGTCCTGCGGATCGTCCATGTCTTCGCTCACCGGTCAGGGCCTCCCGTCGTGTCAGGCAGAGCGTAGCCGTCCCTCGCGCCCCCCGGCGTCGTCTTCGTCTATGCATCTAGTTGCACTGCGTCGGCATGCGCACTACTATCGCCGCCATGGCGCTCGAGCACGCGATCCTCGTCTCCCTGGCGGAGAAGTCCGCCTCCGGGTACGACCTCGCACGCCGGTTCGACGCCTCGATCGGGCACTTCTGGAAGGCCAGCCACCAGCAGATCTACAAGGTGCTGGGCCGGATGGAGCGCGACGACTGGGTCTCGTCCGACCTCGTCGCCCAGCACGGACGGCCCGACAAGAAGGTCTACGTCATCACCGCCGCGGGCCGCGACGAGCTCGCGACCTGGACGTCGAAGGCCACCCCGGTCGAGCACCTGCGCAGCGAGTTCGCGGTCAAGCTGCGCGCCCTGCCGTTCGGGGACGCCACGGCGATCGTCGACGACGTGCGCGTCCGACGACGCGATCACCAGACCCGGCTCGCGTACTACATCGACAGCGCCGCGAAGTTCTACCCGCGCCCCGCCGAGCTCACGTGCGACGAGCTCGGCGGATGGCTCGTCCTGCGGGGCGGCATGCTCGCCGAGGAGACCGGTATCGCGTGGTGCGACGAGATCCTGGCGACCCTTCAGCGACTGGACGGTGCCGAGCGATGAGCCCGCACGCCCACCAGCAGCACGCCGAGGCCGATCACGATCGCCGTGGAGATCAGCACCGCGTGCACCCAGAAGAACGCCTGCGGAGCGCTGTGCCATCGTTCGCCGGCCCACGCCCGGTCGTCCTCGACGATCGCCTTGGCGAAGCGTGGCCAAATCACGACGTTGAACAAGCCCGCAGCGATCAGGAACCGGGCAGCTGTCTTGGAGAGCACGACACCATCACACCAGAAGGATCCACACGATGACCCCGTACCCGCACCTTCTCGAGCCGCTCGACCTCGGCCACACGACGCTCCGCAACCGCGTCATCATGGGCTCGATGCACACCGGCATGGAGGATCGCGCGAAGCACCTGCCGGAGCTCGCCGCCTACTTCGCCGAGCGGGCCAAGGGTGGCGTCGCCCTGTCCGTGACCGGTGGATACGCCCCCAACTGGCACGGCTGGCTCCTGCCCTTCGGCTCGCAGATGACGTCCGCGAAGTTCGCCGACAAGCACCGCATCGTCACCGACGCGGTGCACGAGCACGACGGCAAGATCGTCATGCAGCTGCTGCACGCCGGACGCTACGGCTACCACCCCTTCAAGCGCGCGGCCTCGGCCATCCCCTCGCCCATCACCCCGTTCGGCAAGCCGAAGGCGATGTCGACCAAGGAGGTCGACCGGACCGTCGACGACTTCGCCGCGTCCGCGGTGCTGGCGCGCCGTGCCGGCTATGACGGCGTGGAGATCATGGGCTCTGAGGGCTACCTGATCAACCAGATGCTGACCGCCCGCACCAACGACCGCACCGACCGCTGGGGCGGCAGCGCCGAGCACCGCATGCGGTTCCCGGTCGAGATCGTCGAACGCGTGCGGGAGGCCGTCGGCTCCGACTTCATCGTGATGTACCGGATGTCGCTGCTCGACCTCGTGGACAACGCCCAGAGCTGGGACGAGACCGTCGAGCTGGCCCAGAAGATCGAGGCCGCCGGTGTATCGATCATCAACACCGGCATCGGCTGGCACGAGGCCCGCATCCCGACGATCGTCACGTCCGTCCCGCGCGGCGCGTTCTCGTGGGTCACCGGCAAGCTGAAGCCGGAGGTGTCGGTGCCCGTCGTGGCGTCCAACCGCATCAACACCCCCGAGATCGCCGAGGAGATCATCGCCTCCGGCCAGGCCGATCTGGTGTCGATGGCGCGGCCCCTGCTGTCCGATCCCTACTTCGTACAGAAGGCCGCCGAGGACCGGGCGGACGAGATCAACACCTGCATCGCGTGCAACCAGGCATGCCTGGATCACACCTTCCAGAACAAGCGGGCAAGCTGCATGATCAACCCCCGCGCGGGGCACGAGACGACGCTGATCCTCTCGCCGACCCGCACGAGCAAGCGGGTCGCCGTGGTCGGAGCCGGGCCCGCCGGGCTGGCTGCCGCCGCCGAGCTGGCCGGACGTGGGCACGCCGTCGAGCTGTTCGAGGCGCTGCCCGAGGTCGGCGGCCAGTTCCGCCTCGCGATGCAGATCCCCGGCAAGGAGGAGTTCACCGAGACGATCCGCTACTTCTCCCGCCGGATGGAGCTCGGCGGTGTCACGCTGCACCTCGGGCGACGGGTCTCGGCCGACGACCTCGCCAGCTTCGACGAGGTCGTCCTCGCAACGGGCGTCGTACCGCGCATCCCGTCCATCCCGGGCGTCGACCACCCGTCGGTCGTCGACTACCAGCAGGTCATCCGCGAACGGGTCCCCGTCGGCCGCACGGTCGCGGTCATCGGCGCCGGCGGCATCGGCTTCGACGTGTCGGAGTTCCTGCTTCACGAGCCCGACGAGTCGGTCGAGGGCTGGATGCAGCGCTGGGGCGTCACCGATCCCGCCCTCGAGCGCGGCGGCCTCGCCACCAAGCTGGAGGCACCGCCGAAGCGTGAGGTGTTCCTGCTGCAGCGCAAGACCACCGAGCTCGGCAAGGGCCTCGGCAAGACGTCCGGCTGGGTGCACCGGCAGACCCTCAAGGACTCGGGCGTCGAGATGATCAAGGGCGTCACCTACGACCGCATCGACGACGCCGGCCTGCACATCACCGTCTCGACCGGGAAGGACACGAGTGAGTCCCGGGTGCTCGCGGTCGACACGATCGTCCTGTGCACCGGCCAGGACTCCGTCCGTGACCTGGTCGAGCCGCTCGAGGCCAGCGGGATGACCGTGCACGTCATCGGAGGCGCCGACGTCGCCGCCGAGCTCGACGCCAAGCGCGCCATCAAGCAGGCGACGGAGCTCGCCGCGCGGATCTGACCCGGCCGGTCAGTCAGCTAGCTGTCCCAGGCCGAACTCGGCAACCTCCCGGCCCAGATCCGTGCCGACGCTGTCGCTCGTGCGGAAGTGGATGCCGGCCCAGACCCGGGCGTCCTCGTTCTCAGACACCGCCTGCTCCCACGTGGTGAACGTCCTCGCGACCCCACCCGATCGAGCGCTGCTGAAGACCAGCGGGCCGGCGGGTTCGGACCCGAGGAAGTGCTCGAGGACGACAGCAGCGGCTCCGGCGTAGACCGTGTGGCCGCTGGGATACTCCGGATGGCCCGGTGTACGAATGAAGGGCGTCCAGTCGCGAGCCTGCTGCGTCGTGGGGTCCCCGTCGCCATCGACTCGGATCGCGGTGATCGGACGCCAGTTGACGTAGGTGTACTTCGCGTCGAACACGGCGATCTCGGCATCGGCGGTGATGCGGTGAAACGCCGACAGCAGTCGCGAACCCTGCGCCGTGGACACCCGACTGGCGCGCATCGCCTCCCGAACGAGTCGGACCTGGATGTCGAGCTCTGAGCCGGCCCAGAAGGTGGCGACGGCGGTCTGCTCGGTCGAACGGGCGCGGCTGGTGTCCTGACCCATCTGACGGGTCTCCTCGAGGTCTCGGCGGTAGGTCGCGGTACCCGGTCGAGGTGGCGGCCCCGGGCGGAACTGATTGGCTGCACGCAGCAGGAACGGGGACGCGTCACCGACGCGGGCCTGTGCGGCGGGCTGGAAGCGAGGCGGAGTCGGACGCCAGATGCCGACCGCGGCCGGCGGCACGGTGATCGGCCCTTCGACGTCCGACAGGCCGTCGTCCGCGCGCTCCGCCAGAACCGCACGGGCCGCGGCCCGGCCAGCTTCCCTACCGACTGGATCGGCATCGGGGTCGATCGCCGAGTCCAGCTCATCCTCACGCGACGGGACCAGAGCGACCAGCACGTCGTGGACCGCCGAAGCCACCGCAGCATCGACGAAGGGGCCATCAGAGCGACCCGCAATCGACCGATCGGCCGCCCACCATGCCAGCGCCCAGGTGCGGGCGGCGACCGGATCCGGTGGCGGCCCCTGCTCAGCCACAGCGTCATTGGTCTGCTCATACCAGGTCGACAGCACGCTCGGCTCCGGGGAGTCAGGGTCGCCACCACACGCTCCCATCAGGGCGATGAGGGCCAACCAGACTCCGAGTCGTCGCATGACGCCCATTGTGCGGCCCCGAGCTGTCGTTGACCGATCGAGGTACTGCAGGCGGCCAGACGCCTTCAATCCCGGCGGGCGGCGCCGCTGACTCGGGCTCCTCCGCCTGGTGCCGATCGCGATCGTCCGGTCCTCACGTCGTGGACGGGCCGCGTGGTTGCGGGGCCGTCGGCGGCCTCGTCGTGACCGCGGCACTGACGGTGGCATTCGTGATGCTCATCGTGCGCTGGGCGCGATACTGGACGGGTGAGCCTCCGGATCGTCCTGCTGCGCGCCGTCAACGTCGGCGGAGCCCAGCTGCCGATGGCCGAGCTGCGGGCGATCGCCACGGACCTGGGGGCCTCGAGCGTCGCGACGTACATCGCGTCGGGCAACCTCATCGCCGACGTGCCCGGCGATGCCGCCGCCTACGACCGCGCCCTGGAGCAAGCCGTGGCGGCCCGCTTCGGCTTCTTCCGCGAGGCCATCTCGCGTACGCCCGACGAGCTGCGCGACGCCCTCGCCGCGCATCCGTTCGAGATCGTCACGCCGAAGTTCTCCTACGTCTCCTTCCTCGTCTCCGAGCCCGCCGACGCGGCCATCGACATGGCCCGCACCTTCGCCACCGGCGACGACCGCTGGCAGGTCATCGGCGCCGAGCTGCACATCCGCTACGCCGGCGGCGCCGGCCGACCGGAGATGAAGGTCGACTCGATCATGCGGGCTCTCGGCACACCGGGCACGGCCCGCAACCTCAACACCGTCACCAAGCTCATCGAGCTCGCCTCGTGAGCGCGATGGCCGGGACCCTCGGCGACCGGCGCTGGCTCGTGCTGACCGGCGCTGGCATCTCCACCGACTCCGGCATCCCCGACTATCGCGGCCCCAGATCGCCGGTGCGGACCCCCATGACGTACCAGGAGTTCGTCCGGACGTCCGACGGTCGGCAGCGCTACTGGGCGCGGTCGCACGTCGGATGGGCGCGCATGTGGACGGCCGAGCCGAACAGTGCTCACCGGATGCTCGCCGAGATGGAGTCGCAGGGCCGGCTGACCGGGCTCATCACGCAGAACGTCGACGGCCTCCACGAACGAGCCGGTCACCGCGACGTCATCGACCTGCACGGGCGCATCGACCGCGTCATCTGCCTCGGCTGCGGCGAGGTCACTCCCCGCAGCGAGCTGCACGCGCGGCTGGCGGCGCTCAATCCCGGCTATGCATCGCGCATCAGCGTCCTCGCCCCCGACGGAGACGTCGTCCTCGACGACACGTCGGACTTCGTGGTCGCCGACTGCCTCACGTGCGGGGGCCACCTGAAGCCCGACGTCGTGTTCTTCGGCGAGAACGTCCCGAAGGACCGCGTCGAGCGGTCGTACGCGCTGGTCGCGGCGGCCGAGGCCCTGGTCGTGCTGGGCTCGTCCCTGCAGGTGATGTCCGGTCTACGGTTCGTCAAGGCTGCGCGCCTGCGTGACATCCCCATCGTGATCGTCAACCGCGGGACCACGCGCGGCGACGACCTCGCCACCCTCAAGCTCGAGGCCGGCTGCGCCGAGACCCTGACTGCTGTCGTGGCCCCGGCGCACTGACTACGAGAGCCGCTTGTCGGGGTCGTGCACCACGACGGTGCTGGCAATGAGGTCGGGCAGTGACTTGCGGTCGGGCCTCACCAGGAACAGCACGAAGGAGGCGAGCAGGGTGATGAGCGAAAGGATCCCCTGCGCGAGGCCGCCGACGATGTTGCGCAGCGCCATCGTTCCCCACGTGCCCACCTGCCGCTGCTCGGGACGGTAGACCTTCATGCCCAGCACCTGGAGCGCCGGCGAGGTGCCCTTGCCCCACACGATGATTCCCCAGATCAGGTAGCCGATGCCGAGGGTCACGATGGCCAGCGGGATGGCCAGGAAGTAGGCGCCGATGCGGCGGCCCTTCGACGCGAGCTGCACGCCGTCCGGCAGCAGGACACCACTGGCCTGGTCGATGTGGAAACCGGGCCCGGCGGGAGCAGGCGCGTATCCACCGAAGCCTGCTGGCGGCGGCGGGGGGAGGGAGGGGTCGGACATGGCAGATGGTCCTCAGATCGTCGGGCAGTGCGAGCGCCCCACACTAGCCAGATCCGGTCCATACCGTGGCCGGTCTCAGCTCAGCTGGCGCAGCCGCACCGTCTCGGGCAGGGAGGCGAGCTCCCTGAGCACCTCCGGGCTGACCTGTGCGGCGACATCGGTCAACACGTACCCCAGCTCGCCGCGGGTCGACAGCGACTGCGCCTCGATGTTGACGCCCCGCTCGCCCAGCAGGCCGTTGATCGCGGCCAGCACCCCCGGCGCGTTGCGGTGCACCAGGGCTAGCCGGTGCTTTGACGTGTCCGACGGCAGGTTGATCTCCGGCAGGTTGACGCTCAGCGACGTGCCACCGAAGGACGCGTACGAACGCAGCTTGGAGGCGACGAACCGGCCGATGTCCTGCTGCGCCTCCTCGGTCGATCCGCCGACGTGCGGGGTGAGGATGACGTTCTTGAGGCCACGCAGGTCCGACTCGAAGGCATCGCCCTGGCGCTTGGGCTCGATGGGGAAGACGTCGACCGCCGCACCGGCGATGTGACCCGACTCGAGGTGCTCGCGCAGGGCGGCGGTGTCGACCGCGATGCCCCGCGAGAGGTTGAGGAACAGCGAGCGCGGCTTCATCTGACGCATCTCCTGGTCGCCGAAGAGCCCGGCGTTGCCGGGACGCCCGTCGACGTGCAGCGTGACGACGTCGGAGACCGCGAGGAGCTCCTCGAGGGTCGAGCAGCGCTTGGCGTTGCCGAGGGCGAGCTTGTCGTCGATGTCGAAGAACACGACCGACAGGCCGAGGGCCTCGGCGATCACCGAGAGCTGGCTGCCGATGTTGCCGTACCCGATGATGCCGAGCGTCCGGCCGCGGATCTCGTGGCTGCCGGCGGCGGACTTGTTCCACACGCCGGCATGCATGTCGGTCGACTTCTCGTGCAGGCGGCGAGCGAGTGAGATGATCTCGGCGATCGCGAGCTCCACGACGCTGCGCGTGTTGGAGTAGGGCGCGTTGAAGACCGCGACCCCGCGGCTGGTCGTCGCGGCGAGGTCGATCTGGTTGGTGCCGATGCAGAAGGCGCCGATCGCCAGCAGGTCCGGAGCAGCGTCGAGGACCTTCTCCGTGATGTAGGTCGTCGAACGGATGCCCAGCAGGTGCACACCCTGGATGGCCTCGATCAGGTCGTCCTCGCTGAGCGCGCCGTCCTGGGTCTCGACCTGGAAGCCCTTGCCGCGCAGGAAGTCGGCGCCATCGGGGTGGATGTTCTCGAGCAGCAACACCCGTACGTCGCCGTCATCGAGGAGCGCGGTCGGACTCGATCCTTCGGGAAGGTGATCAGTGTTCGTCATGGTCATCATCATCTCTGGTGTCTCCAGTCAGCGGAACTCGGCTGACGTGGGGCCCAGGCGAACGGTCCCGATGTCGTGTGGATCGCAGTCGCTCCCCGGTGGTACCCACCTCAACGCCAGTCGCGCCTGCTTGCCCCCAGTCTAGCCCGTGGGACCGGTGCCGTCGTACACACCGGTGAACCGCTGCAGGACCTCCGGCGGGATCTCCTGGTCGAGGTTCGCCAGGCGCACCTGACCCTGCGCGATGAGCTTGTCGTCCTGGTTGGTCGAGTCGAGATGCCAGATCTGCTGGGTCCGTCCGCGGTGGATCGGGGTGGCCGTGACGGTGATGACGTCGCCGACCTTGGCCTGGCGGATGAAGTCGGTCGAGTTGTTGGTGCCGACGACGATGCCCTTGGTGCCGAGCCAGACCTGGCCCCCGGTGCTCGCGGTCGACTCGTGGACGGCGCAGTAGACACCGCCGTGGGGGATGCCGAAGGGCTGCAGGTGCTGCTCGCCGATCGTGAAGCGCGCGACCACCTTGTCGGGGCCCACCTCGACGTGCTCGACGCCCAGCGTGCCGTCCAGTCCGGGAATGTCAGTCATGGGACCAGCCTAGGCCGCCCTTGAATTCGATACCCCCTAGGGGTATGGTTGTGGCATGAGTCGACTTCTCGCCATCCTCGTGACCCTGCCCCTCCTGATCCTGTCCGCCTGCGGCTCGTCGTCCGACCACAACGACGCCGACGTCGCGTTCGCGCAGCAGATGATCCCGCACCACCAGCAGGCCGTCTTCATGGCCCGTCTGGTTCCCAACGGCGATGCGGGACCCGAGGTGACGGCCCTCGCCGCGCAGATCGAGTCCGCCCAGGACCCGGAGATCGCGACGATGCGAGGCTTCCTGAAGGACTGGGGCCTCAACGAGATGTCCGGCGACATGGACGCCATGGACATGGGCGACGGCATGGCGTCGGACGCCGATCTCGATCAGCTCGCCAACGCACAGGGTGACGCCTTCGACCGGGAGTTCCTGACGCTGATGACGGCCCACCACACGGGTGCGATCGAGATGGCCGAGACCGAGATCGCCGACGGCAAGAGCCCCGAGGCCAAGGAGCTGGCCCAGCAGATCATCGACGCGCAACAGGCGGAGATCACGACCATGAAGGGACTGCTCCGATGACGCACGACCACGCCGCTCCCGGCTACTCCGACGACAAGATCGCCGTCCTCAAGCGCCTCAAGCGGGTCGAGGGACAGGTACGTGGCCTCACCCGGATGGTCGAGGACGACACGTACTGCATCGACGTCCTGACCCAGGTCTCCGCCACGACCAAGGCCCTGGAGGCCGTCGCCCTCAAGCTGCTCGACGAGCACCTCGCCCACTGCGTGGTCAACGCCGCGCGGGCCGGCGGCGAGGAGTCCGACCGCAAGATCAAGGAAGCGTCCGACGCCATCGCGCGTCTGGTCCGCTCATGACGATCCACGACGACACCACCCCACAGAAAGAGGCATGACATGAGCACCACCGACACCTACCGCGTCACCGGGATGACCTGTGGTCACTGCGTCACGGCCGTCAACGACGAGATCGTCGCCCTGGCCGGCGTCACCGACGTCACGGTCGACCTCGTCGCCGGAGGCACCTCCACCGTCACGGTCGAGAGCGACAGCCCGCTCGACCCCGAGCTGGTCGCCGCAGCGATCGACGAGGCCGGCTACGCCCTCGCCGGTCCGCGCGACCTCCCCCTGGCATGACCACGCGCATCGACCCGCCCGTCTCGAGCATCGTCAAGCTCGACATCGCGGGGATGACCTGCACATCGTGCGCGATGCGGGTCGAGAAGAAGCTCAACAAGCTCGAGGGCGTCACGGCCTCCGTCAACTACGCGACCGAGAAGGCGACGGTCGAGGTCGACGGCGATGTCGACGTCGAGGTCCAGACCCTGATCGACACCGTCGCCAAGACCGGCTATGCCGCTTCCGTCCCGGCTCCGCCGCACGCGCAGCACGGGCCGGCCGGCGCCGACGACCACCAGGGCATGCACGGCGCCGCCTCGATGCTGCAGCGGCTGCGGGTCTCCGCAGCCCTCGCGATCCCCGTCGTGGTGCTGTCGATGGTGCCGGCCTGGCAGTTCGACAACTGGCAGTGGCTCGCCCTCGCGCTGGCCTCACCGGTCGTCGTGTGGGGCGCCTACCCGTTCCACACCGCCGCCTGGACGAACGCCCGTCACGGCGCCGCGACGATGGACACGTTGGTCAGCGTCGGGGTCGGCGCTGCCTACCTGTGGTCGCTGTACGCCCTGTTCATCGGCGACGCCGGCATGATCGGCATGACGATGCAGTTCTCCCTGCTGCCGTCCGACAGTGGCCACGACGAGCTCTACCTCGAGGTCGCGTCGGCCGTCACGGTCTTCATCCTGGCCGGCCACTACCTGGAGGCCAGCGCCAAGTCGAAGTCGAGCGCCGCGCTGCGCGCCCTCATGGACCTCGGCGTCCGGGACGTCACGGTGCTGCGGGACGGGCGCGAGTCGCAGATCCCCCTCGCCGACCTCCACGAGGGAGACGCCTTCGTGGTGCGTCCGGGTGAGAAGATCGCGACCGACGGGATCGTCGAGAACGGGTCGTCCTCGGTCGACGAGTCGATGCTGACCGGCGAGTCCGTGCCCGTGGAGGTCGCTCCCGGCACCGCCGTCACCGGCGCCACGGTCAACCAGGACGGACGCCTCGTCGTACGAGCGACGGCCGTCGGCGCCGACACGCAGCTGGCCCAGATGGCGCAGCTCGTCGAGGCCGCCCAGGAGGGCAAGGCCGACGTGCAACGGCTCGCGGACCGCGTCTCGGCGTGGTTCGTCCCCGCCGTCATCCTGCTCTCGCTGGCCACCCTCGCCGCGTGGGTGCTGAGCGGTGCAACGTGGACCGAGGCGTTCACCGCCGCGGTCGCCGTGCTGATCATCGCCTGCCCGTGCGCCCTCGGGCTCGCGACACCGACCGCGCTGATGGTCGGCACGGGCCGCGGCGCGCAGCTCGGCATCCTGATCAAGGGTCCGCAGGTGCTCGAGTCGACCCGCACGATCGACACCGTGGTGCTGGACAAGACCGGCACGGTCACGACGGGCGTCATGGGCGTGACCTCGGTCGACCCCACGACGGGTGTCGACGTCGACGAGCTCCGGCTCGTCGCGGCATCGCTGGAGCACTCCTCCGAGCACCCCATCGCCTGCGCCGTCGCGACGCTGGCCGAGCCCGCTGAGGTCGAGGACTTCGCGAACCACGCGGGCTTCGGCGTGAGCGGGACGGTCGAGGGACGGCGCGCCCTCATCGGTCGCCCGACCTGGCTCGCCGGGCGGGGCATCGATGTCTCGGCCGCCGAGCAGCGACCCGGAACGACGGTCGCCGTGGCGTGGGACGGTCAGCTGAAGGGGACGATCTCGGTCGGCGACGCGATCAAGCCGTCGTCGGCGCGTGCGATCGCCGACCTCAGGGCCCTCGGCCTCGAGCCGGTGCTGCTGACCGGCGACAATGACGCCGTGGCCCGGTCGGTCGCGGCCGAGGTCGGCATCCAGCGGGTCGTCGCCGACGTGACGCCGGCCGACAAGCTCCGCGTCGTCCAGGAGCTGCAGGCCGAAGGCAGGGTCGTGGCGATGGTCGGAGACGGTGTCAACGACGCCGCCGCCTTGGCCGCGTCCGACCTGGGCATCGCGATGGGCACTGGCACGGACGTCGCGATCCAGGCCTCCGACCTGACCCTGGTCAAGGGCGACCTCGCCACGGCGGTCGACGCAGTGCGGCTGTCGCGCGCGACCCTGCGCACGATCAAGGGCAACCTGTTCTGGGCCTTCGCCTACAACGTCGCGGCGATCCCCCTGGCCGCCCTCGGCTATCTCAACCCGCTGATCGCGGGGCTCGCGATGGCGTTCAGCAGCGTCTTCGTCGTGACCAACAGCCTCCGGCTGCGCCGGTTCAAGGCCTGAGCGCCGACAGGAGCTCGAGCTCGTCGGCCCGACCGAGGCTGGCACGACGCTCGCGACCCAGACCTCGCTGCCGCTCGTCGTCGAGGGTGTCAGCGAGGGTCTGGGCGTACGACCGCCTCGTCAGGCCGAGCTCGAGCGCCAGCGAGTCGTCCATCTGACCCATCCCGTGGTGGCTCGGCGGCAGCCACAGTGGCAGTGACCGCGGCCCCATCCACTCCTCGACGCCGTGCCGGTGGAGCCAGTCGACGGCAGCGGTGACCTGCTCGCCGCGGAAGCCGGCCACCCGGGCCGACAACCTGATCAGCTCGCCCACCGTCGTGGACTCGCCGGAACCGTGGACGACTCCCGTCGTGCCTCGCTCGGCACACCCGACGATCCACCGGGCGAGATCGCGGACGTCGATGACCTGCATCGGCTGGTCGGCGGCATCTGGCACCAGCACCGGTTCGACACCGGCCAGCGCGAACCGCGCCACGTAGTGTCCCCACCGATCGGACCGGTCACCCGGACCGCCGATCAGGCCGGCCCGGACGATCAGGTGGTGCGGGTGCTCGGCGACCGCGGTCTCGCAGGCGACCTTGCCCTCGCCGTACTCGTCGGGCTCGGCCACCTCACCCTGCACCGGCTCGAGCACGGCGGACGACTCGGTCAGCGGGCCGCTCTGGTCGGCGTAGACCGAGCCGGTCGACACGAGCGTCCAGTGCGAGGACGTCGCGCCGAGCGCCAGGAGGGCCGACCGCACCTGGCCCGGCTGCCGCGAGACGTCGACGACGGCATCCCAGTGCTGATCCGCGACGTCGTCGTAGGCACCCGTGGCCGACCGGTCGGTACGGACGAACGACACTCCCGGTGGCGCGTCGCCTGACTCGCCGCGCGCCAGGCACGTGACGTCGTGGCCGCGCGCCAACGCCTCGACGGCCACCTGCCCGCCGACCCAGGACGTCCCTCCCAGCACGAGAACCCTCACCTCACCAACCAAGCACCGGGTTCCGCCCGGCGACAGGGCTGTTCACGCTCGGCGGAATGCCGGGCCGCACGCGACGGTTGCACCCGTCATGACCGTCATCGCACTGACCGGGTCCACCGGAGCCGTCGGCGGCACCGCCGCCCACCTGCTGGCCGACGCAGGAGTGGCGGTCCGTCTCCTCGTGCGCGATCTGGCCCGCGCACCGCACCTGTCCGGAGCCGACGTCCGCCAGGCCGTCTACGGGCAGGTCGGCTGCGTCGCCGCGCTCGAGGGCGTCGACACCGTCTTCATGGTGTCGGGCCACGAGGCGGCCGACCGGCTCGACCAGCACCGCGCCTTCGTCGACGCCGCCGTCGAGGCAGGCGTGCGGCAGATCGTCTACCTCTCGTTCGTCGGCGCCTCGGCGACGTCCGGGTTCACCCTCGGGCGCGACCACGGCGCCACCGAGGACCACATCCGCGCCTCGGGCCTCGACTGGACGTTCGTGCGCGACAACTTCTACGCCGAGGTCCTGCCGCAGTTCGCCGACGCCGACGGAGTCATCCGCGGGCCGGCCGGTCAGGGACGCGTCGCCGCGGTGTCCCAGCGCGACGTCGGTGCCGTCGTGGCGCACGTCCTGCAGGATCCCCGCGAGCACTCCGGCCGCACCTACGACCTGACCGGCCCGGAGGCGCTGACGTTCCACGAGGTCGCGTCGATCGTCACCCGCATCACCGGACGTCCGCACACGTTCGTCGACGAGACCCTCGAGGAGGCCCGCGCCAGCCGCGCCCACCACGGCGCACCCGACTGGCAGGTCGACGCCTGGGTCAGCACGTACACCGCGATCCGTGACGGCGAGCTCGAGCACGTGAGCGGCGACGTCGACCGGCTGCTCCGACGCCCGGCGACCTCGTTCGACGAGGCGATCGCCGAATCGGCATAGCCTGTACCCATGTCCTCCGAGCTCCTGACCATCGCCGGCACCGTCTCCATCCGCGAGAGGATCGCCCTCCCGCCGGGAGCGGTGGTCACCGTCAAGCTCGTCGACACCGAGGGTGAGGTCCTGGCCGCCACGGCCGTGGACGCCCCCGGCGTGCCGGCGCAGTTCACGCTCGCCGTCGACCCCGCGTTCGTCCAGGATGCCGACCAGCTGTTGCTGTGGGCTGCACTCCGCTCCGACGTCGGCGTGTGGGGCACCACCGAGCTCGTCCCCGTCGACGGTGGGGCCAACGCGGTGCTCGTCACCAAGATCGACGAGGGCTGATGGCCAGGGGCGACAGCCGGCCGCCCGTCACGCACCTGAGCGACGACGAGATCGGGACGAGCGGCGCACCGATCCTCGGCCGCATCGCCCTGATGCTCCAGCCGTACCGGACCAAGATGGTGTTCGTCGCCGTCGCGGTGGTCGTGGCCGCGGCGTTGACGTCGATCGTCCCCTTCCTCACCAAGGCCGTCTTCGACAAGGCCCTGTTCCCGCCCGACGGGCAGATCCGCACGTCGCTGCTGGCCTGGCTCGTCGCAGGCATGTGCGCCATCCCGGTCGTGACGGCGCTGATCGGCATCGCGCAGAACTGGCTGACGTCGACGATCGGCAACTCCGCGATGGCCGACCTGCGGAGCGACCTGTTCGCGCACCTGCAGAAGATGGAGCTCGCCTTCTTCACGGCCACGAAGACCGGGGCGATCCAGTCACGACTGGCCAACGACGTCGCGGGCGTCCGCACGGTCCTGACCGACACCGCGACGTCCATCCTGCAGAACAGCGTGACGGTCATCGCCGCGTTCGTGTCGATGGTCATCCTGTCGTGGCAGCTGACGCTGCTGACCCTCGTCCTGATGCCGCTCTTCGTGTGGATCCAGCTGCAGGTCGGCAAGCGCCGCCAGCGCCTGGCACGGCGCACGCAGGAGTCGCTGTCGGAGATGACCGCGATCACCGAGGAGGCGCTGAGCGTCTCCGGCATCCTGCTGTCGAAGGTCTTCAACCGGGCCGACTCCGAGGTCGAGCGCTACCGGGAGGCCAACCGGGAGCAGACCCGCCTGCAGGTCGACCAGGCCATGACGGGCCGTGCCTTCTTCGCGACGGTGCAGACGTTCTTCGCGATCACCCCGGCCCTCATCTACCTCGCGGCGGGCGTGTGGCTGCAGGGCAGCAGCGCCCTGACGGCCGGGACGCTCGTGGCGTTCACGACGCTGCAGGCCCGCCTGCAGATGCCATTGCTGCAGCTGATGCGGGTCTCGCTCGACGTCCAGACGTCGTTGGCGCTGTTCCGCCGGCTGTTCGAGTACCTCGACCTCGAGCCCGCCATCACCGAGCGTCCCGGCGCGGTCGCCCTCGAGGCCGAGCAGGTGCGCGGCGAGATCGAGTTCCGCGACGTCTTCTTCCGCTACCCCGAGCCCCGCAGCCTGAGCGGCCCGGTCGGCGGCGACCGGTTCGGCGACACCGGCGTGCGCATCGACCGCGTCGCACCCGCCCCCGAGCAGGGGTGGGCGCTCGACGGCATCTCGCTGAAGGTCGCGCCGGGTCAGCTCGCCGCGATCGTCGGCCCGTCCGGTTCGGGCAAGACCACCATGACGTACCTCGTGCCGCGCTTCTACGACGTCGACACCGGGGCCGTCCTGATCGACGGCACGGACGTCCGCGACCTGACGATGGGGTCGGTGGCCGAGGCCGTCGGCATGGTGACGCAGGAGCCGTACCTCTTCCACGGCTCCATCCGCGACAACATCGCGTACGCCAAGCCCGACGCCGGCGCCGACGAGATCGAGCAGGCGGCGCGCGACGCCAACATCCACGACCGGATCATGTCCTTCGCCGACGGGTACGAGACCATCACCGGGGAGCGCGGCTACCGGCTGAGCGGCGGCGAGAAGCAGCGCCTCGCGATCGCCCGCGTCCTGCTCATGGATCCGCGCATCCTGATCCTCGACGAGGCGACGTCCGCCCTCGACACCGAGACCGAGCGTCTCGTGCAGGACGCCCTCGAGCGGGCCACCCAGAACCGGACGACCATCGCGATCGCCCACCGGCTCTCGACGATCCACAATGCCGACGTCATCTTCGGCCTCGAGGACGGTCACCTGGTCGAGCAGGGGACGCACGACGAGCTGCTCGAGCTCGGCGGCCTCTACTCGCGGCTGTACGTCGAGCAGTTCGGCTCGGGGCAGATCGAGGCCCGCTTCACCGACGGCGTGCGGTTCACCGACGGCAGCACGATGTGCGATCGTCCCGGCGCCGACGACCGCCGCGCCGACGTGTCGTTCTAGACCCTCCCGTCTTCTAGGAGCGGTCGACGCGCTTCTGGGCCGAGGCGAGGACCGCGGTCACCGTCGCGTCGATCTCCGCGGTCTCGGTCAGGCCCGGCACGGAGTAGACGATCGAGGTGAGCTCGCCGCCGACGCACGTCTGCGCCGAGAGGCCCGACTCGGTCTCGGTGATCGGGATCGCGGTGATCGTGGTGGTCGTGCCCTTCGCCTCGCCCCCGAGCTCGGCCAGCGTGACGAACGCCTGGCAGGCCTCGTCATCGGTGAACGACGCAGCACCCGAGAGCAGCTTCTTGGCGTCCGCCAGGTCCTTCTTGTCGGCGTCGCTGCTGATGTCGCTCGACGACTCGAGCTGCGTGACGACGTCGGGCAGCGACTTGGCCCACTCCTTCGCCGGCAGCGTCGTGACCTGGATCAGCGCAGCGGTGCTCTGCCACCTGCACTGGCTGCTGCCGTCAGCACCTGAGGCGGCGACGATCTCGTCGACCGCGGTGCCGGCCAGCTTGGTCCGGTCCTGGGCGGTCAACAGCTTGCAGGCGATCTGCTCGGCGTCGATCGGCACGGGCGTCGCGGCGGTACTCGGCGTCGCCGACGGCTCAGCCGCCGCCTCTTCGTCCGAGCCACCGCTGCAGGCCGACAGGAGGATCAGTGCAGCAGCGACGGTGGTCAGACGAAGGGCAGAAGAATTCACTCCGCAACTGTAGGAGGCGGCCCCACACGCCTCACTCCGGCGGATCCTCAGGCTGCGGTCGGACGACGCTTCTCGCGCAGGCGCACCACCACGAAGACGACGATCACCAGCAGCACCGCGGCGATGACGACCTTCTGGAACACGTTGGCGTAGGGCTCGACCGCGTCCCAGTTCTCGCCGAGGCGATATCCGGTGATGATGAAGAGCGAGTTCCAGATCAGGCTGCCGAGCGTCGTCAGCACGAAGAAGTGGGCGAAGTTCATCTTCTCCAGGCCGGCCGGCAACGAGATGAGGCTGCGGAAGATCGGCACCATGCGGCCGAAGAACACCGCCTTCCCGCCGTGCTTCGCGAACCACGCCTCGGTCTTCTCCAGGTCGCTGATCTTGAGCAGCGGCACCTTGTCGAACACGAGCACGGCGCGGTCGCGCCCGAAGACGGCGCCCAGCCAGTAGAGGATCACGGCTCCGACGACCGACCCGACGGTCGCGGCGATCAGGGCCTCGGCCAGCGAGAAGGTGCCGGGCTGGCTCGCGGTGAAGCCGGCCAACGGCAGGATGATCTCGCTGGGGATCGGCGGGAACAGGTTGTCCATGCCCACCGCGAGGGCGACTCCCACGGGCCCCAGCCTGTCCATCAGGTCGACGGTCCACCCGGCGAGTCCCGAGTCGGGGGCGTTGCCGGTCGAGGCGAGGAGGGCGGTCAGTAAGGTCACGGGCATGAGCGTATCGGCCGGGCTCAATCGGGTGACCCTCGTCAGTGGACTGGTGGCCGTGGCATTGGTCGCCGTCGCGTCGACCGTGGACTTCGCCGATGAGAGCGCCCCTCCCGGCCAGGTGTCGTCCCGTGAGACGACGACCCGGGTGCGGCTGCCCGAGGTCCCGCTCGACATCGTGGACACCACCACCGCCCAGGCACCCATCGAGGTCTCACGACGACTCCTCACCGATGCGCCGGTGGCCGTGCTCGCCGCGGCGGACGAGCCGGAGGCGCAACGCCTGGCGATCATCGCGGCGAGCGGTCTCGGCGCTCCCGTCCTCATCGACGGCCCCGACGCGCCCGGTGAGCTGGATCGACTGGGAGCCACGACCGTCCTGACCTTCGGCGCGACACAGGCCGTTCCCGGCGCAGATCCGGTCGCGCTGGACGATGCGGCCGCCACCGACGCCGCAGCTCGAGTGCGCTCGGAGGTGAGGGCCCCCGGACCCGGCAGCGCCGATGCAGTCGTCCTCACCAGGTCCGAGCAGGAGAACGCCGTCGCGGTGGCGACGGCCCGCAGCGCCGGAGCCACCGTGCTCGTGCTCCCGGGTGCCGATCCCCGCACCGACCCCACCGCGGCCGCCTACCTGGCCGCACACCCCGAGCAGCCGGTGATCGCGCTCGGATCGGCGTTCTCACAGCTCGCCTACCCGCTCGACGTCGTCCGCCACGACCTCCAGCAGCCCACCGGCGGCTGGTTCGCGCTCGGCGACAAGACGTACACCGCGATGTACGGCCACCCGGGCGCGCCGCAGCTCGGGGTGCTCGGCGAGCAGGGGGTCCGCGCCTCGGTCAAGCGCGTGCAACGCCTGGTCCGCAAGTACGAACGGGTCGGCGCCGGCCAGACCACCTTCGTGCCGACCTTCGAGATCATCGCGTCCGTCGCGTCCGCCTCGGCCGGCAAGGACAGGAACTACTCAGCCGAGGCGAAGATCGCGACTCTGACGCCGTTGATCGACGCGGCGGAGAAGGCAGGCATCTACGTGGTGCTCGATCTGCAACCCGGCCGCACCGACTTCCTGACCCAGGCCAAGCGCTACCGGTCCCTCCTGGCACGCCCGCACGTCGGACTGGCGCTGGACCCCGAGTGGCGGCTGACCCGGAAGCAGAAGCACCTGGTGCAGATCGGGTCGGTGACGGCCGACGAGATCAACCGCACGAGCGCCTGGCTCGCCGACCTGACCCGCGACCACCACCTGCCGCAGAAGATGTTCGTCCTGCACCAGTTCTCGTCGTCGATGATCAAGCAGCGTGGCCGCGTCGACACCTCGCGCCCTGAGCTCGCGACCGTCATCCACGTCGACGGGTCCGGCCCGCAGGGCGCCAAACAGGGGACGTGGAAGGCGCTGCGCAGGAATGCGCCTGCCGGGGTCGGCTGGGGTTGGAAGAACTTCGTCGACGAGGACGACCCCATGCTCACCGCCCGCCAGACCTGGCGCCAGGTCAGGCCCCACCCGGACCTGATCTCGTATCAGTGAGCGGGCCCGACCTCAGCCGAAGAACTCGCCGGCCGCGACGGCGGATGGTTCTGCGTCGCGGGCCATCGGGGTGAAGCGTGAGTAGTGGCCCTGGAAGCTGACGGCGATCTTGTTGGTGGGTCCGGAGCGGTTCTTGGCGATGATGATGTCGGCCTCGCCGGGGCGGTCGGACTCGCCGGCCCCCTGGGCGTCCGGGCGGTTGAGCAGCAGCACGATGTCGGCGTCCTGCTCGATCGAGCCGGACTCACGCAGGTCGGAGATCTGCGGGGTCTTGTCGGTGCGCTGCTCGGAGCCACGGTTGAGCTGGCTGATCGCGACGACCGGGCACTCGAGCTCCTTGGCGAGGAGCTTGATGTTGCGGGAGAACTCCGAGACCTCGACCTGACGGTTCTCGACGCGCTTGCCGGACGTCATCAGCTGCAGGTAGTCGATCACGATGAAGCCCAGGCCGTGCTGCTTCTTGATGCGGCGGGCCTTCGACCGGATCTCGGGCATCGTCATGTTGGGGCTGTCGTCGACGATGATCGGTGCGGAGTTGACCCGGGGCATGGCCTTGGTGATGGCGTCCCAGTCGCGCTGGTGCATGCCGCCGCCACGCATGTGGCCGATGCTGACCCGCGCCTCTGCCGACAGCATCCGCATGGCGATCTCGGCGCCCGTCATCTCGAGCGAGAAGATCGCGCACGGGATCTGGTGGCGGATGGCCGCCGAACGCACGAAGTCGAGCCCGAGCGTCGACTTGCCGACGCCCGGACGAGC
This sequence comes from Aeromicrobium sp., assembly GCA_046598255.1. Taxonomy (GTDB): domain Bacteria; phylum Actinomycetota; class Actinomycetes; order Propionibacteriales; family Nocardioidaceae; genus Aeromicrobium. The sequence continues at coordinate 30,871 of JBKJIW010000057.1, forward strand.
CGCGACGACGATCATCTGGCCCGCGCGGAAGCCGGTCGTGAACTTGTCGAGGTCGGGGAAGCCCGACGGGACACCCGTCAACGTGCCGTCGCGGCCCTGGATCTCCTCGATCTCGTCGATCGTGAGCGGCATCAGCTCGGAGACCAGGCGGTAGTCCTCGGCCTGGCTGGTGCCGTCGACGTCGAGGACCTCGGCCTGGGCGCGGTCGACGATCTCGGCGACCTCGCCCTCCTGGGCCTGACCCATCTGCGCGATGCGCTGACCGACCTCGACAAGCCGGCGGAGCACCGCCTTCTCGCGCACGATGTGGGCATAGAAGTCGACGTTGGAGGCGATCGGGACAGACTGCACGAGATCGTGCAGGTAGGGGGCGCCGCCGACGCGACCGATCTCGCCGCGACGCTGCAGCTCGGCGGCGACGGTGATGGCGTCGGCCGGCTCGCCGCGGTTGGCCAGGTCGACGATGATGTCGAAGATGAGCTCGTGGGCGGGGCGGTAGAAGTCGCGGCCCTGCAGGACGTCGGCAGCCGGGTCGATGGCGTTCTTGCTGATCAGCATGGCGCCGAGGACGCTCATCTCGGCGGCGAGGTCCTGGGGCGGGACGCGTCCGGAACCACGATCCTCGCCGGGTCCGGCGCCTGCCTCGTAGAGGTCCGCGACACTCACCGATGAGCCCCTTTCGTCGTCACTGTGAAGCCTAGGTAGCGGCACCCACAAAAGAGCCGACTCGTCACAGTAGGCCCACGGCGAGTCGCCACCAAGACGCCTCCACACAGGGGGTGTGTGCAACCAGGTCATTGCTGTGGAAAACGCCGACCAGCCATGTGCACAGCCGGTGGACGAACATGTGGACAGAGAAAAACCTTTCAGGCCAGCACCCCTTCTGACCTGCGGAGATGACAGTGTGGCCGTGTGGAGACAAAATAGTCCGCGGCAAGCGGTCATCCACCGGTCCTGTTCATGGACTTGTCGACAAACCCCGTCACTTTGACCACACGTCACCCCGTGGTCACCTTCTGAGAGGCTGGCATGCGGCTCCGCGACGAGGCCGATCGGCAGATCGTGGCCGTCGCCGTGCCTGCCTTCTTCGCCCTCGTGAGCGAGCCCCTGATGCTGCTGGCCGACACGGCCATCATCGGCCACCTCGGCACCGCCGAGCTCGGTGGACTCGCGGCCGCCTCGGTCGTCCTGGTCACCGCCGTCGGGCTGTGCGTGTTCCTCGCCTACGCGAGCACGGCCAGCGTGTCGCGACACCATGGTGCTGGCGACGACCGGATCGCCCTCGGTGTCGCGATCAGCTCGCTGTGGCTCGCTGCGGGACTCGGTGTGCTGCTCGGGACGGTCGTCGCCGTGACCAGCGGACCTCTCTCACGGGAGCTGTCCAGCTCCGCCGAGGTCGCCGGCTTCGCGGGCGAGTACCTGCTCGTCTCCACCCTGGCCGTCCCGGCGATGCTCCTGCTGCTCGCTGCGACCGGGGCGCTGCGGGGTGTGCTCGACCTGCGAACGCCGTTGGTCGTCGTGGTGGCCGCCAACATCGTCAATGTCGTGCTGAACGTCCTGTTCGTGCACGGCTTCGGATGGGGCGTCCGCGGTGCCGCCGCCGGCACCGTCCTCTCCCAGTGGCTGGCGGCCGCCTGGCTGGTGACCGTCGTCGTCCGGCGGGCCCGGCGAGCCCGCTCCGCGACCCGTCCCCGTCTGTGGCTGATCATCGCGGCCGCGCGCGAAGGAGCTCCGCTCTTCGTGCGGACCCTCACGCTGCGGGCCGCGATCGTGCTCGCCGCCCTGGTCGCGGCCGGGATCGGCGACGTCCAGCTGGCGGCCCACCAGGTCGCCGGCGCACTGGTCGGCCTGCTGGCCTTTGCCCTCGACGCCATCGCCATCGCCGCCCAGACGCTGACCGGTCGTGCTCTCGGCGCCGGCGATGCGGCAGGGGCTCGAGCCCTCACCCGCCGCATGATCGGCTGGGGTGCGGGCACGGGGCTCGCGGCCGGTGCAGTCCTCGCCGCGGCGGCCCCGTGGCTCCCGCACCTGTTCACCTCCGACCCGGCCGTCAGGGACGCGCTCGTGCCCGCCCTGCTCGTGGTGGCCGCGATCCAACCACTGTCCGGCATCGTGTTCGTTCTCGACGGTGTGCTGATCGGCGCCGGCGACGGACGCTACCTCGCCGTTGCCGGCCTGGTCGTCCTCGCCGTCTACGCGCCCCTCGTCCTGCTGGTCGGGCGGACCGGCGCCGGTTTCACCTGGCTCTGGGCGGCCTACGGAGGGTTCATGGCCGCACGACTCGTCACGCTGTGGGTGCGACAGAGCGGTGAGGCCTGGATGATCCTGGGTGCCACCCGTTCGGCAGACTGACCCCATGGACGTCCACGAGTACGCCCCCGGCCGTCGCGCGCTGCTGAGCGGATCGCCCGACCGTGGCGTCGCCCTGCTCTGGCACGGGCGCGGCGTCGACGGAGCCGACTGGATGCTGCCGCTGGCCGAGCGCGTCGCGGACGTCGGAGACGTCCTCGCCGTGGCGGTCGACTGGAGCTCCGAGGGGCCGGACGGTGGACGGTCCGACCTGCTCTCGTCGCTGCGGTTCGCCCGCACCCTGGCGACGGACCACGGCCTGGATCCCGACGCCGTAGCCGTCGCCGGGTGGTCGCTCGGCGGCACGGCGGCGGCGAGTCTCGCGGTCCACGCCAAGCGTCTCGGCATCGGGCTCGGCGGGGTCGTGCTGATCGCCCCGGGCGACGGACCGCGCGTGGTCGATGCCATCTCGGGATCCCCTCTGCCGACGACGATGCCGCCAGGTACCGGCCGCGGACGGGTCGACCTGGTCTACGGGGAGCGAGACACCAGTGCCACACCCGACCTCGTGGCCGGCCTCGAGCTGAGGCTGCGGGTCGCCGGCTGGCAGACCGGTCTGCACGGGGTCGACACCGATCACGCCGGGATCGTCGGCACCCGGTTCGACCCCCGCACCGAGCAGTACCGACGGTCGGATGCCGGTCACGTCGTCCGTGCCGCCGACACCGTCGCGGCCGTGATCGCCGGGGCGGCTACTTCTTCTTCGTGACGAAGCCGACCGACGTCCAGTCGGGCTGCTCGAACTGCGACGCCCCGTAGTTGACCAGCCCTCCCCGCACCCCGACCACGACCGGCGTGACCGCGAGCGGGATGACCGGGACGTCCTCGAACAGCCACTCGTCGAGCTTGGCGATGCGCCGCGAGCGGAGCTCGTCGTTGAGGGTGCCCAGCACCGTGTCGAAGCCGCCGCCGATGCGATCTGTGCCGGTGCCGGTGTAGTTCTGGGCCGAGTCGAGCGGGAAGAACATCGGCTCGGCCGCCGTCAGCGGATAGGGCGAGCCACGACGCACGAACGTCACGAGATCGAAGTCGAGCGGGATGATCGAGTCGTCGAAGAAGGTGGCAGCCGGCACCGCGCGCAGCACCACCGAGATGCCCACCGCCCGAAGGTCCTTCGCGATGGACGCTGCCCGCGCCTGGTTGGTCGGGGTGTCCTCCGGCACGGGCATCGTCAGCTCGAGCGGCACGCCGTCCTTGGCGAACATCCCGTCGGGACCCTCGACGTAGCCGGCCCCGGCGAGGAGCTGCTTGGCGGCGGCCGGGTCGTATCCGATCTCCGCCGACGAGTCGGCGTAGCCCCGCTGGCCCGGCACCAGCAGCACGCTGCCGAGCGTCACAGCCGGCGCCTCGAGCGCCTTGGCCGCTGTGGCGGCGATGGGCTGGCGATCGATGGCCCGGGCGACCGCGCGGCGCACGGCGACGTCCGCGAGCGGGCCACGTCCACCGTTGAGGGTCACCTGCGTCCACTCGACCCCGGCAGCCCGCTGGATCGAGCCGGTCTTCCTGGCCGTGCCGTAGGTGCCGGCCTCGAGCTCGACTGCGTCGAGGCCGCCGTCGACGAAGGCCTCGGCCTGCAGATCCGGCGTGGCGATGTTCCAGGTGATGGTGTCGAGCTTGGGCTTGGCTCCCCACCAGCGCGGATTGGGCGTCTGGGTGATGATGCCCTTCGCGGCGTCGATCGACGCGACGACGTAGGGGCCGTTGGACGAGATCGCCCGAGTGCGGAAGGCCTCGTTGAACAGCTGGGAGGACTTCGAGACGTTGCTGGCCAGGCGCGGGTAGATGACCTGCTGCCACTCGGCCGTCGGCTCCTTGAACGTCACGGTGTACGAGAACTTGTCGTCCCCGGGCTCGACCGCGGCGATCTTGTCGTAGCCCGAGGACGAGATGACCTGGTAGTCGGCGTCGGACCCGTTTTGGGCCTTCCAGAACGCCACCATGTCCTGCGCGGTGATGGACGTGCCACCCTCCCAGACCGCCTGGGGGTTGAGCGTGACCTCGATCGTCAGCGGATCCTGGTCGGTGACCTCGACCGACTGCGCATAGTCGGGATCGACCTCCCAGCCACCGTCGGCCGTCGTCCGGATCGCACCGCCCGTCGTGGGCGCGAGGATCTTGGCCGCATCGGAGTTGGCCGCGTCGGCCTGCAACGGATTGAAGTTGGTGGGCAACGTCGACGCTGCCAGTCGCAGGTCGCCACCCTGGTCGACGGTCGCCGGGTCGGCCGCCTTCCACGCCGTGGCGGGGAGCGTCTGGGGGGCCTTGGCGGTCAGCGCCGGCTTGGGCGCCGGCACGTCATCGCCTCCGGGCAGGAGCGAGCAACCGGAGAGCACCAGGCTCCCGGTCAGGAGGAGGGACGCGGCTGTGACGCTGAGAGGGGAACGCATGGGGGGTGAGCCACCGACAACGGGCCGACACCTCGAGAGGTGTCGGCCCGTCAGTGGACTACTTGGAGGCGACCACGTTGAGCTTGACCTGCGCGCTCACTTCGGGGTGGACGCGGACGGAGACCGTGTGGGCTCCGAGCGACTTGATCGGGTTGCCGACCTCGATGCGACGCTTGTCGACCTTGGCACCGGCCTCGCCGAGGGCGCTGGCGATGTCGGAGACCGTGACGGCGCCGAACAGGCGTCCACCGGCACCGGCGCGAACCGGCACGTTGATCGGACCGGACTCGAGGTTGCCCTTGATGCTGGTGGCCTCTTCGAGGTCGTGGACGGCGTGCGCGTCACGCGCAGCCTTGATCGACTCGACCTGCTTCGCAGCGCCCTTCGACCAACGGATGGCGAAGTTGCGCGGCAGCAGGTAGTTGCGGCCGTAGCCGTCCTTGACGTCGACGATGTCGCCGGGAGCGCCGAGGTTCGTGACCTCGTTCGTGAGGATGAGCTTCATCAGATCCCCTTAACGACCGGTGGTCGTGTAGGGAAGCAGTGCCATCTCGCGGGCGTTCTTGATGGCCTTGGCGATGAGACGCTGCTCCTGGACGGTGACACCCGTGACGCGGCGCGCGCGGATCTTGCCGCGGTCCGAGATGAACTTGCGCAGCAGCGCGGTGTCCTTGTAGTTGATTTCGGTGACCTTGGCCGCGGCGAGCGGGTTGCTCTTCTTCTTCGGCTTCCGGACGACTGGCTTTGCCATGTTGCTCCTGGTTTTCTGACTGAGTGTTCAGCGCGACCGGGTGACCGGTCGGACGTGAGTGGTTAGAAGGGGGGCTCTTCGGACGTGCCGGAGTTGCCACCCCATGCGCCGGAGTTCCCACCGGAGGCCGGCTGCGACGACCAGGGGTCGTTGGCCGGTGCCGGGGCGCCTCCACCGGAGTTGCCTCCGTTGAAGCCGCCGCCACCTGAGTTGCCGCCGCCGAAGCCGCCACCGCCCCCACCGCCGGAGCGGTTGGCACGGGTGACCTTGGCCGTGGCGAAGCGCAGGGAAGGACCGATCTCGTTGACGGTCATCTCCACGCTCGTGCCGCGCGAGCCGTCCTGACGCTCGTAGTTGCGGATACTCAGCGGGCCCTGGACGATGACCTGCTGACCCTTCTGCAACGACTCAGCGACGTTCTCGGCGAGCTGGCGCCATGCAGCACAGCGGATGAACAGAGCCTCGCCGTCCTTCCACTCGTTCGTCTGACGGTCGAGTGTCCGAGGCGTCGACGCGACGGTGAAGTTGGCAACGGGGGCGCCCGAAGGAGTGAACTTGAGCTCCGGGTCATCCGTCAGGTTGCCGATGACGGTGATGATCGTTTCGCCTGCCATGTGGCGCAGCCTTTCAGGTGTGTGGGTGTCTGGCTCGAGTGTTCCTCAGGCAACAGACAAAGCGCTACGGCTTGTCGGGGGCCTGTGGACCACGGATCGGGCCTACTTCACGTCGGGACGTGTGACCTTGGTGCGCACGACTGACTCGTTGAGGGTCAGCTGGCGATCGAGCTCCTTGACCGTGGCGGGCTCGGCCTTGAGCTGCACGACGGCGTAGATGCCCTCGTTCTTCTTGTTGATCTCGTAGGCAAGACGACGCTTGCCCCACACGTCGACCTCGTCGACGGAGCCGCCGTCCTGGCGCACGACGTTGAGGTACGTGTCCAGGCTGGGGGCGACGGTGCGTTCTTCGAGATCAGGATCAAGGATGATCATGACTTCGTACGGGCGCAGTGACATTCAGTCTCCTTCGGACTAAACGGCTACGGGGATTCCGTAGCAGGAGTGGTTGCCGAACAGCAACCGCTGAAGTCTACGGGACCCCTGCTCCCTGAGGGAAATCCCGCGACCGGCCCCCTGTCGGCACGTGCCGAATCGACTCCCTCCCGACTATGACCCAGATCACCTTCTGAAGTGTCCTGTTCGTCGTGCACCAATCGTCCCTTCAGTGAGACGTTCACGAAGAGGCGTCACCGACCGAGAGGCAACGACATGACCACCTATGCAGCCATCATCTACTCCCGCGACGGCGACTGGACCTCGCCCGAGGAGGCCTCGACCATGCAGGAGTACGGCGAGTTCGCCATGGCCGCCGGCGCCGCGATCGTCGGCGGCGCGGCCCTGCACCCGACGTCGACGGCCACGACCGTCCGCGTGTCGGGCGGCAGGGGTGGCGACGTCGTCACGACCGACGGACCGTTCGCCGAGGCTCGCGAGGTGCTGTCGGGCTTCTTCCTGCTCGAGGCCGCCGACCTCGATGAGGCCATCACGCTGGCCGCGCAGATCCCCGGCGCCTGGGACGGTGGCATCGAGCTGCGACCGATCATCCCGCCGATGGGCTGATCTGTGCCGGGCGCCGCTGCCGCGGCTGTCGCCGTCGTGTCGGCGCTCGAGCGCTGGCCGGTCGACGGGGTCCCGCGCGAGCCGCGGGCGTGGCTGACGACAGTCGCCCGGCGCAAGGCCATCGACCGCGTCCGACGAGACGCCAACCGCGCCGGCAAGGAGGCGGTCATGAACGAGCTGCTCGCCCCCGAGCCCGAGCCCAACGCGTCGGACGTCCGCGACGAGATGCTGCGGCTCGTCTTCACCTGCTGCCACCCCGCCCTCGCGCTGGACACCCAGATCATCCTCAGCCTCACGACGCTGTGCGGGCTGACCGCCGCCGACACCGCCCGGCTGATGCTGGTCAGCGAGGCCGCGATGGCCCGGCGCCTGAGCCGAGCCAAGGGAAAGATCGCCGCGGCCGGCATCCCCTACCGCATCCCTGACGCCACCGAGCTGCCGTCGCGCCTCGACGGGGTCGCGACGACGGTGCACCTGCTGTTCACCTCGGGGGCCTCGTCGGGCCTGGTCGGTCCGCAGGCCCAGCTGTGCGACGAGGCACTGCGCCTGGCCCGCTTGCTGCTCGAGCTGATGCCTGACGAGTCGTCGGTGCAGGGACTGCTCGGGCTCCTGCTGCTCACCGACGCCCGCCGGTCGACCCGGGTCGACGAGGCTGGCGACCTGGTGCCTCCGAGCAGGACCGCACGCGGTGGGACCAGACCATGATCGACGAAGGACTCGACCTCGTGCACCACGCGCTGCGCCGGTCGCGGCATCGAGCCGGACGCTTCGAGCTGCAGGCCGCCATCGCCGCGTGCCACGCCTCTGCCCAGACCTTCGAGCAGACCGACTGGGCCGTGGCCGTCGGCGAGCGGGACGGCCCGCAGCAGGGGCTGGTCGCGCTCGACGCCGTCGACGGACTCCAGCGGTTCCACCTGTGGCACACCTGCCGCGCCGAGCTGCTCGACCGTCTCGGCCGATCTGACGAGTCGGTCGCCGCGTTCGGGCAGGCACTGGACTGCGACCCGCCGAGCGCATCCGGCCGGCGCATCCGGCGCCGGCTCGCCGAGATCGCCGCCGGGTGACGGGGTAGGTTCGACGCGTGCGGTTCGACATCGACTCCCTGCTGATCTCACCGCTGCACCGGATGGAGGGGCGGCCCGGCGACGGCGTTGCTCCGTTCGACGGCGACGAGACACCCGCCTCGGTGAGGGTGCGGGCGCACAAGGGGCTCGTCGGCGACCGCTACTTCGGCACCCGGTTCACGTACGCCTCGGTCACGCTCCTCGCGGCCGAGAAGATCGCCCAGCTCGAGACGCAGATCGCGGCAGACGGTCTCTTCCCGGCGACCAACACCCCGTTCGACCCGGTGCTCGCCCGCCGCAACGTCGTGACCCGCGGGCTCGACGTCGACGTCCTCGTGCGCAGCACCTTCACGATCGACGCCGGGCACGGACCGATCCGCTTCCGGTCGATCACCCCCGCCAACCCGTGCGCGTGGATGAACGAGGTCTTCGCGCCGGGGGCGCATCAGGCGCTGCGCGGCCACGCCGGCATCCGGTGCGAGCCGCTCGACGACGGGGTGCTGTCCGTCGGACCGGCGACCGTCGCCGACATCGCCGCGATCCCGCAGGACGAGCTGACCCGCCAGGTGCGCCGAGCTCCTACGAGCTGATTCCCGAGGGGTCCTCCGGCCAGTCGTGCTTGGGGTATCGACCGCGCAGCTCGGCCCGGACCTGCCGGTAGGGACCGGCCCAGAACGACGCCAGGTCGGCGGTGACTGCGGCCGGGCGACGGGCCGGGGTCAACAGGTGCAGCAGCAACGGCACCCGACCGTCGGCGAGGCGAGGCGTCTCGGTCCAGCCGAAGGCGTCCTGGATCCGTACCGACACCACCGGCTGCTCGGTGCCGGACGCCCCGTACTCGACGCGGCCCGACCTGCCGCCGGGCAGACTCACCCGTTCGGGAGCCAGCTCGTCGAGGCGACCGGCGGCAGGCCACGGCAGCAGCCGGCGCAGCGCACCGAGGACGTCGATCCGGGCGAGATCACGGGCGCCCCGCACGCGGGCGAGGTCTGATCCGAGCCACGCGTCGATGCCGGCCAGGAGCGCCTCGTCCCCGACATCGGGCCACGGGTCGCCGAGCGAGTGGTGCAGGAACGCCATCCGGCAGCGCAGCGCAGTCGCCTTCTCGCTCCAGGGCAGCATGGAGAGGCCTTCCCGCGACAGACCCTCGGCCACCGCTGCGGCGACCGACGCGAGAGGCGGATCGGCCAGCGGCACCGCGGACAGCTCGATGGCACCCAGTCGCGTCACCCGCCGGGCGACGAGGCGTCCCTCGGACCAGACGACCTCGTCGGACTCCAGCCACGACCCCGACGCCGCCTCGAGTGCGATGTCCTCGTCGATCGGCGCGGCCGACCGGATCGTGGCGTCACGGGCCCCCGGACGCCGCTCGGCGTCGGCGATCGCGATCCAGGTCAGCCCCGCGAGGGACGGGTCGGCGGCGCGGAAGGAGGCTCCCGTGCCGGACACCATCAGGTAAGAGCCACCGTCGGGTCGGCGGCGCGCGATGCGTCCGGGGTGCGCGAGGGCCACGACCGCGTCCACCGCGAGATCGTCGGTCAGGTCCGTCCGGGCAGGACGCGACGGCGACGCCACCGCCACCGCCACCGCCACCGACTCCAGCCGCGCGACCGTGTCGGACCAGGACCGGGCCGCCGGGCCGCCCCGTCGCATCGCGCGTAGCGTCGCGACCAGGTCTCCGCCGGGCGCGCGCACGTCGTCGTCGAGGAGGGCGACGACCTCCGCGGCGCGGCGTGCACCGACCACATCGGCCCCGTCGAGCAACGCCCGCGCCAGACGGGGGTCGGCAGGCACCTGCGCCATCGCCGTGCCCCGCGACGTGATGGTGCCGTGGTCGTCGATCGCGCCGAGACCGAGCAGCGTCCGCCGGGCCGTGTCGACGGCGGCGCGCGGCGGCGCATCGAGCAGCGCCAGGCCCTCACCCTCGACATCGCCCCACGCGGCGAGCTCGAGGCAGAAGCCGGTCAGGTCGGCGACCGCGATCTCCGGAGCAGGATGGGCGTCGAGGTGGCCGTGGTCCGCGCGGGACCAGCACCGGTGCACCGATCCGGGGGCCTCGCGGCCGGCACGTCCCGCGCGTTGCTCGGCAGCCGACCGGCTGACCCGCACCGTCACCAGGGCGGGCAGGCCCCGCGCCTGGTCGGTGCGAGGCTCCCGCGACAGTCCGGCGTCGACCACGATGCGCACCCCCGGAACCGTCAAGGACGACTCGGCGACCGCGGTCGAGACGATCACGCGGCGTCGCGGACCACGCGCCAGGGCGAGGTCCTGCTCGCGGGACGGAAGACGGCCGTGCAGCGGCAGCACGTCGACGCCTGGCAGACCCGACAGGCGGCGCTGGACCCCGTCCACCTCGCCCACGCCGGGGACGAAGACCAGCACGTCCCCCTCGTCGTCTGCGATCGCCCGCCGCACCGTCGCCGCGACGTGGTCGAGGAACCTCGGTGGCACCCCCCTCTCGTCGGTCGGCAGCACGCCCGGCGGCGGCGGCGCCCAGTGCTGCGCCACGGGATGCAACGCCCCCGGGACGTCGACGACCGGCACGCCACCGAGCGTCGCCGCCGTGCGCTCGGCCTCGACCGTCGCCGACATCGCGACGAGCAGCAGGTCGTCGCGGACCGTCGCCCGGACGTCGACCAGGAAGGCCAGGGTCAGGTCGGCGTCGAGCTGCCGCTCGTGCACCTCGTCCAGGATCACCGCCGCGACGCCGGGCAGCTCGGGATCGCGCTGCAGACGGCGCAGCAGCACGCCGGTCGTCACGAACTCGATGCGCGTGCCGGGGCCGACCTTCCGATCCCCACGGACCGAGTGGCCGACGGTCTCGCCGACCCGCTCGCCCAGCAGACCGGCCAGTCGGCGGGCCGCCGCACGGGCGGCGATGCGTCGCGGCTGGGTCACGATGACGCGTGCTCCCGGAGGAAGCATCGCGGCGACAGCCGGCGGTACCAGCGTGGTCTTGCCGGTTCCCGGCGGGGCCTGCATGACGGCGCACCGGTGCTCGCGCAGCGCCATCGTCAGCGCCGACAGCCCGCCCAGGACCGGCAGGTCGGGCGGGCTGTCCAACAGCCGCTGGATCGGGTCCGTCAGAGCTCGGCCGAGCCCTTCCAGAGGTCGACGCCCTCGGCGTCGCCGGCGAACTCGTCGATCGCCGCGAGCTCCTCGTCGGTGAAGTCCGTCTGCGCCGCCGCGGCGAGGTTCTCGTCGAGCTGCCGGGTCGTCGAGGCGCCGATCAGGGCCGACGTGACACCGCCGGGTCGCAGCACCCACGAGATGGCCAGCTGCGCCAGCGACTGGCCGCGTTGCTCGGCGATGCCGGCCAGCCCCCGCAGCCGCGCCAGGTTGTCGTCGGTCAGGACGCCGTCGTCGAAGCTGCCACGGTCGCCGGCCCGCTCGACCGACTCGGCCCCGAGGTAGCGATCGGTCAGCAGCCCCTGGGCGAGCGGGGAGAAGCCGATCGAACCGAGTCCCTCCTCGTCGAGCGTCGTCAGCAGACCGCGCTCGATCCAGCGGTTGAGCATCGAGTACGACGGCTGGTGGATGATCAACGGCGTGCCGAGGTCTCGGGCGACGGCCATGGCCTCGGCCGTGCGCTCTGGCGAGTAGGACGAGATACCGACGTACAGCGCCTTGCCCTGGCCGACCGCCGTGTCGAGCGCCATGATCGTCTCCTCGACGGGCGTGCCGGGGTCGGCGCGGTGCGAGTAGAAGATGTCGACGTAGTCGACGCTCATCCGCTCCAGCGAGGCGTCGAGGCTGGACAGCAGGTACTTGCGGGAGCCGAGCTTGCCGTACGGGCCGGGCCACATGTCCCAGCCGGCCTTGCTGGACAGGATCATCTCGTCGCGGTACGGCTTGAAGTCGGTGCGCATCATGCGACCGAAGTTCTCCTCCGCCGATCCGTACGGCGGGCCGTAGTTGTTGGCCAGGTCGAAGTGGGTGATGCCCCGGTCGAAGGCGTGCCGCAGGATCTCGCGCTGGGTGTCGTAGGGCCGGTTGTCACCGAAGTTCCACCACAGTCCGAGCGAGATCGGCGGCAGCAGCAGCCCGGACGTGCCGACGCGGCGGTAGTCCAGGTGCTGGTAGCGGTCGTCCGCGGCGACGTAGGGGCGGTGCAGGTCGGGCACGGGATCGGCGTAGTAGCGCTCTTCGGGCTCGGTCATGCAACCCACGCTAGCCGCGGCGGCTGGCTAGTGCGCAACGGCGAGGAGCGCGGGGCTGTCCTGGCCGGGCCACGTGCCGGTCAGCGTCTCACCGCCGAGGGCCCACGCCCCAGCCAGGACGCGCAGCACCTCGACCTCCGCGACCGACGTCACCACGAGCGTCGCGGCGTCCTGGTCGCGGACGTCGACCAGGCCGACGGAACCCACGTCCGCGGAGGACCCGCTGCCGATGACGTGCACCGCCAGGTCGACGTCCTCGCGGGAGCCGTCCTCGAGCTGGCGCTCCTGGGCCGCTTCCGTCCCGCCGCCGAGGATCGTCGTCGCCAGCGCCGCGGCGTAGACCGGGTCGCCGCACGCGTCGTAGACCCACCGGTCGCCGAGGTAGGTGTGCGTCATCGTCGTGATGAGCCACTCGTCGGCGCCGGCCAGCAGCGCGCCGCGATAGGTGACCGGCACCTGCAGGACCGGCCCATCGCCCGCACGCACCAGGAAGGTCTCGATGCCGACCTCGCCGTCCGGGTCGTCGAACCGGTAGGCACCGATGATCTCGAGGCCCTCGTCGTCACCGGCGAACCACGGCTGGGTCGGCACCCAGGCCCGGATCAGCTCGAGCTTGGTCGGGGTGATCGAGGCAGCGTGCAGGAGGGCCATGCCGCGAGCCTAGTCTCGGCCCCTAGCGCAGGCGCGTGATCTCGACGCCGACGAACAGCTCGGAGCCGCCCGCGGTCGAGAAGATGCCGCGCAGCGGAGGGCTGTCGGCGTAGTCACGTCCCTTGGCCACCACCACGTGCCGGGGGCCCGGGGCGATCGCGTTGGTCGGGTCCCAGCCGACCCACTCGCCGTCCCACCACTCGATCCAGGCGTGCGACTCGCCGACGACAGTCTCCCCGACGGCGGGATCGGGCGACGGGTGGAGGTATCCCGAGATGTACCGCGCCGGGATACCGGCGTCGCGCAGCGCGCCGAGGCTGAGGTGGGCGAAGTCCTGGCAGACACCGGTCTTGGCGTCCCACGCGTCAGCCGCCGTGGTGGTGACCTCGGTGCTGCCCGGCACGTAGGCGATGGTGTCGTGCAGCAGCCGCATCACGGCCGTCACGTAGTCGCCGGGCCGTGCGGCGGACGCCTTCATCGGTGCGAGCAGCTCGTGCAGCGCGGGCGACGGCGCGACCCAGTTCGACAGGACGAGGTACTCGCACCACTCGTCGCGGACGTCGTCGGTGAGGTCGGCCCACTCGGCCCCGTGCGGCTTGAGCGGGACGTCCTGCGTGTCGACGATCGACGTCGCGACGACCGTCAGGTCGGCGTGCGGGTCGTGGACCTCGAACGACGTCACCGTCGTGCCCCAGTAGTCGCGGTACTCGTACGACCACGGCGACGGCGTGATCTCCAGGCGCGACCGCAGGACGTACTGCTCGGACGTCGTCATGGGCGTCATGCGGGCCTCGTTGAACGACGCCATCGCACCCTTCTCGTAGTGGTAGCCCGTCGTGTGCTTGATCCTGAGCTGCATCGGTGTCGTCATGCCGTCACCTCCGTGGGAAGGGCGAGGATCGGGGACGCCGGCATGACAGCCTCGTCGTTCGCTCGCTGACGCTCGTTCACAGCAGAACTCCTCCGCGCCAGGTGTGGATCTCGGACTCGGCGAAGTAGCGCGCCGAGACCGCGTCGCTCGCCGCTGCGCAGCTGCGCTGGAGCCGTTCCATCTCGACCGGCAGGTCGAACACGATGTCGGCCAGCGGGCGGTACTCGAGCTCGGTGCGGGCGCGACCCAGCAGGCGCTGGGCCTCGTCGCTGAAGCCCGAGCGCTGACCGGCGGACTCGAGGTTGCCGAGCGCGCGCTCGGCCTCGGCCAGCGACGAGACGATCGAGCGGGGGAACCAGCGGTCGAGCAGCAGGAACTCGGCGGCCTGCCGGTCGGCCTCGATGCCGCGATAGGCGCGGATGAACGACTCGTATGCTCCGCAGGCGCGCAGCGTCGTCGGCCAGGCGACCTGGGGACCGGAGGCCAGCGCTGCCGTCGACAGCAGGCGCGCGGTCATGTCGACGCGCTCGATGCTGCGACCCAGCATGTAGAAGTGCCAGCCGTCGTCGCGGGACATCGTGGAGTCGGCGATGCCGGAGATCATGGCGGTGCGGTTGCGGACCCAGTTGAACATGTCCGGCGGACGCATCGCCCGCGCCGTCGGCAGGCCTCGCCACGTCGTGTTGATCGCGGCCCAGATGTCGGTCGAGAGGGTCTCGCGCGCGCGGCGCGAGCTCTCCCGGGCGGCACCGATCGCCGCGGCGATCGACACCGGCGACTCGGGATTGTGCGCCAGCAGGTCGAGCATCATCCAGCGGTTGGGCTGGCCGGTGTAGTCCTCGACCCCCATGACCGACAGGAGCTGCTCGCACGACGTGCGCTCGTCCATGCCGGGGTCCTCGATCAGGACCTGCATCTGCACGTCGAGGATGCGAGCGGTGTCGTCGGCCCGCTCGAGGTAGCGGCCGATCCAGAACAGCGACTCAGCGATGCGGCTCAGCATGACGTCACCCCCTGAACACGACCCTGCTGCTGTTCCTGTTCCTGGACGAAGACCTCGGGGACCTCGCCGTCGAGGGCGGGACCCGCGGACTGCGAGACGCCGGCGACGGGAGACGCGGTCGGCGCGACCTCTCCCTCGTCGTCCGGATCGGTCGGACGAGCCAGCACCCAGGTGTCCTTGGAACCGCCGCCTCGCGAGGAGTTGACGATGAGCTCGCCCTCCGGGAGGGCCACACGGGTCAGGCCGCCGGGCAGGACGAACACGTCGTCGCCGTCGTGCACCGCGAACGGTCGCAGGTCGACGTGGCGGGGACGGATGCCGTCCTCGACCAGGGTCGGGACGGTCGACAGAGAGATGACCGGCTGCGCGATCCACGCCCGGGGGTCGAGCAGGATCTTGCCGCGCAGCTCCTCGAGCTCGGCCTTGGACGCGGCGGGTCCGATGACGATGCCCTTGCCGCCGGATCCGTCGACGGGCTTGAGCACGAGCTCGTCAAGGCGGTCGAGCACCTCCTCGCGCTGATCGGCCTCGCCCATCCGCCACGTGTCGACGTTGCGCAGGATCGGCTCCTCCGACAGGTAGTAGCGGATGAGGTCGGGGACGTAGGTGTAGAGCAGCTTGTCGTCGGCGACGCCATTGCCGACCGCGTTGGCGATCGTGACGTGGCCGGCGCGGGCGGCGTTGATGATGCCCGGCACGCCGAGGGCCGAGTCGGCACGGAACTGGACCGGGTCGAGGAACTCGTCGTCGATGCGGCGGTAGATGACGTGCACCGGCTCGAGGCCCTGGGTGGTGCGCATCATGACGCGGCCGGAGCGACACACGAGGTCACGGCCCTCGACGAGCTCGACGCCCATCGTGCGAGCCAGCAGGGTGTGCTCGAAGTAGGCGGAGTTGTAGACGCCGGGCGTCAGCACGACGACGGTCGGGTCGCTGACGCCCGCGGGGGCGGACTTGCGCAGCGCCGCGAGCAGGTACTGCGAGTACTGGGACACCGGGCGGATGCGGTGGTCGGCGAACACCTCGGGCAGCGCAGCCGACAGCGCCCGGCGGTTGGTCATGACGTACGAGACGCCGGACGGCACGCGGACATTGTCCTCGAGCACCCGGAAGTCACCGTTGCCGTCGCGGATCAGGTCGACGCCGGCGACGTGCACGCGGACGCCGTTGGCCGGCTCGAGCCCGGCGACGACACGGTGGTAGTGCGGCGAGGTGACGACGGTGTCGCGGGGCACGACGCCGTCGGCGAACAGCTCACCGGAGCCGTACGCGTCGGCGAGGAACTTCTCGAGCGCCAGCACCCGCTGGCGGACACCCTGCTCGACGTGGTCCCAGTCATCCGCCTCGATCAGGCGCGGGGCGATGTCGAGGGGGAAGGGTCGTTCCTCACCCTCGACGCCGAAGGTGACGCCCTGCTCGAGGTAGGACGACGCCAGGGAGTCGGCGCGCAGTCGAACCTCGTCGGCGCCCATCTTCTCGAACGACGTGTGCACCTGTCCGTAGCTCGGACGGACCTCGGTGCCCTCGAACATCTCGTCAAACCCGGCGACCGGGCCATAGCCGTCGAAAAGCTCAGAGGTGTCCACGTGTTCACCGTAGGACAGATTTGCTAACGGTGTGTTTCGGCTCGTGCGTGTCGGGACCCATCCCCTGGGTTTCTGCTCGGCTTGCAGGGCGGGCGTCGTCCCGTACGGCTACCATCTGCCTCAGGCTCAACCGTCGGAAGGCGGACCGGATGTCTGATGCGTACGTTCTCGTGCTCAACGCGAGCTACGAGCCCCTGCAGCGCGTCTCCATGCGCCATGCCATCAAGATGCTCGTGCGCGAGGTCGCCGTCATCGAGGAGGCCGACGCCGGCACGTTCGGGCCGTTCCCGGTGCCGAAGGTGCTGCGACTTGTCCGCTACGTCGTGACCCGGTGGATGCATCGCCGCTCCAACCTCTGCACCAAGTCGGCGATCAAGGCCCGCGACAAGATGTGCGCCTACTGCGGAGGCAAGGCCGAGACCGTCGACCACGTGCTACCGCGCAGTCGCGGTGGCGCCCTCACGTGGGACAACGCCGTCGCCGCCTGCGTGCGGTGCAACCACCGCAAGGCTGACCGCACCCCCGCCGAGGCCGGCATGACGCTGCTCATCACACCCAGCCAGCCGCAGTACGCCGTCCCGGCCTGACCCGAGCTGCAGTCGATCAACGTTCCGTCCGGCGTCGCCGGGCGTTCACCGAGCGTTGCCACGACCCTGCGAGCCTGCGGGCGCCGACCCCCTCCTCCTTCACCAGGACCCGTCATGCCCGCGAGCCCCCGCCGCCTGTCCGTCCCTCTTCTCTCCTGTCTGACCCTCGTGCTGGTCGCCGTGTTCAGCGGCCCCGCAGTCGCGGTCACACCTGACTACTCGACGATCAAGATCAACGAGGTGCGGAGCAACCCCAACCCCGACTTCGTCGAGCTGATCAACACCGGCAGCCAACCGGTCGACATCTCCGGCCTCCTCGCTGTCGACAACGATCCCGCGCACACGCCGATCGTCTTCGCGGCCGGCGTCACCCTGCAGGCCGGCGCGTACTTCTCCTTCGACCCGGACGCCGCGGCCATCACCGGGCACTTCGGTCTCGGGAGCGCGGACTCGATCACGATCCTGAAGCCGGACGGCACGTCGGTCGTCGATACGTACGCCTGGACAATCCACCGTTCCCCGTCGTTCGCGCGCTGCCCCAACGGGACCGGCGACTTCGCGGTGACGACGACCGCGACCCCGGGCACCGTCAACACCTGCGCACCCGCGATCGACCCCAAGACCGCCATCAGGATCAACGAGGTCGAGTCCAACGGTGACAAGGTCGCGGACTGGGTCGAGCTGACCAACACCGGCACCAGCGCGGTCGACATCTCCGGCTGGAAGATTCTCGACAACGACGCGTCGCACGTCGCGACCCCCGTGGTGGTCCCGGCGGGAACGACAATCGCCCCGGGTGCCTTCTACGCGATCTACACCGAGATCAACCAGGCGCCGGGCTTCGGCCTCGGCGGCGACGACTCCGCGACGCTGTACCTGGCCGACGGCACCACCCAGGTCGACACGTACGCGTGGACGACGCATGCCGCGACGACGTACGGCCGTTGCCCCGACGGCGCCGGCGCGTTCAAGACCACGACGACCTCGACCCGCAGTGACGCCAACGCGTGCAGCCCGGTACGGATCAACGAGATCGAGTCCAGCGACCCGACGGCCGGACCGGACTGGGTCGAGCTGACCAACATCAGCGACACGACGGCCGACATCTCGGGCTGGGTCATCAAGGACTCCACCGAGACCGGCTCCTACACGTTCCCCACCGGCTCGACGATCGGCCCGAAGGCGTACGCCACCGTCGACCTGGGAGGCGACCTCGCAGGTCTCGGCGGCTCGGACTCCGTCCGCCTGTTCGCCGCCGACGGCACGACACTGGTGGAGTCGTACACCTGGACGACCGCCGCGGTCGTGACGTACGGCCGCTGCAAGGACGGCCTCGGCTCCTTCGTCGACACGAAGGCCGCAACCAAGGGCGCCGCCAACTCGTGCCCCGGCCTGAACACCGAGCCGTGGCCCGGCAGCCAGACCGTTCGCACCGCCGACCTGGCGAGCACGTTCATGCAGGACCTGAGCGGCCTGTCGTTCGACCCGAAGGACCCCGACCTCCTGTTCGCGGCGCAGAACAAGCTGGGCACGCTGTTCAAGCTGGTCCGCGGCGAGAACGGGACCTGGGTCCCTGACACCGCCAACAGCTGGGGCGCCGGCAAGACACCGAAGTACCTGGACGGCACGGGCGCCCCCGACACCGAGGGCATCACGGTCGGGCCCGACGGCTTCCTGTACGCGTCGTCCGAGCGCAACAACGCCGCCAGCGGGGTGAGCCGCATGTCGGTGCTCCGCTACGACCCCGACGCGACCGGCACCACCCTGTTGCCGACCGATGAGTGGAACCTGACCGGCGCCATCCCCGCTGCGGGGGCCAACCTCGGCCTCGAGGGCGTCACGTGGGTGCCCGACACCTTCCTGACCGCTGGCGGATTCATCGACCAGAGCACCGGTCAGGCCTACCAGCCGTCGGCGTACCCGCTGCACGGCACGGGGCTGTACGTCGTCGCGGTCGAGGACACCGGCGCCCTGCATGCCTTCGCGCTGGACTCGACCGGCGGCACCTCGCACCTGGTCGCCACCATCACGAGCGGCCTGCCGAACCTCGCCGACGTCACGTTCGATCCCGAGCGTCAGCGCCTGTGGGCCGTCGCCGACGACACCCACGACGGCAAGAGCTCGCTGCTGAAGCTGCAGGACGGCGCATTCGTCCCGGCGGAGGCGTACGACCGTCCGGTCGGCATGCCGAACCTCAACAACGAGGGCTTCGCGATCGCCCCGCAGTCGCGCTGCGTCGACGGGTCCAAGCAGGTGCTGTGGTCCGACGACGGCGACACCGGCGGATTCTCGCTGCGCGCCGGGACCATCACGTGCACCGCGGCTGCCGTCACCCCGCCGGTGACGCCCCCCGCTCCTGCGGCGCCGGCCGACACCACGGCACCGTCGGTGAGCGTCGGTGGCGTCGTCGCCGAGAAGCTCTACGTCGGCACCCTCCCGACGGCGACCTGTGCCACCACCGACACGCAGACGGGCATCGCGTCGTGCGTCATCACCCGCCGAGTCACCCCGACCCGGACGACCATCACTGCCACGGCCACCGACCGCGCCGGCAACGTCAGCACCGCGACGACGGCGTACCGCACCCGCGCGTACGTCGTGAAGGGTGCGAGCTACCGCAACGGGACGTTCGTCCTCGCCCGCGGCAAGGCGTACCGCCTCGTCGGGACGGTGAAGGCGGCCGGGACGGTCTACGGGCCGGCACGGATCGGTCGGACGGCGGTCGGTTCCGACCGGCTCCGCGGCGGCAACGCGACGATCCGCATCCCGCGCTCGGCCAAGCCAGGCAGCCAGTGGAAGGTGCTCGTCCGCGTCGGCTCGACCGTCCACACCGTGAAGATCACCGTCCGGCGGTAGGTCCGGGCCTCACGCCGAACCTCACACAGGAAACCTGCACGTGACCCCTGTCGCCACCTGGGTCACGTGCAGGTTTCCCAGGTTCACCCCGGAAGATTCGGGGGTGAACCTGGGAATCAGCCGCTGGGGACGGGCGGGCGGGTCAGAGGCCGACGGACTCGTAGATGTCGTCGAGGGCGTCGAGGTAGGCCCCCTGGTCGTCGCCGATCTCCTGCTGCACCTCAGCGGACCTGGCCAGGACCACCTCGGCGACCTCCTCGTAGCGGGCGTTCCACTTCTCGGCCTCGATCTGCCAGTAGCCGCAGGTGTAGAAGTCGGCCTGCGGCCACCCGAGCTCACG
Source organism: Aeromicrobium sp. (assembly GCA_046598255.1). Taxonomy (GTDB): domain Bacteria; phylum Actinomycetota; class Actinomycetes; order Propionibacteriales; family Nocardioidaceae; genus Aeromicrobium. Next base: position 51,092 of record JBKJIW010000057.1, read on the forward strand.
GCGCAGGTGCCGGCGGACCGCACGACTGGCACGGGCCTCGCCGGCCAGCCAGACGTAGCGGTCCGCCTCCGGCAGGTCGCGTGAGGTGACTGCCTCGGCGAGCGCCTCGCAGATGTCGGTGTCCTTCGCCACGAGCTGCCAGGTGAGGTCGACGTCGGCCGCGCTCGGCAGGGCGATCTGGTCGCCCTCGTCGGTCAGCACCACGTGGACGACGGCCTTCTGGTCCGGCGAGAGGCCGCGCAGGATCCGGGCGACAGCGGGCAGGCCCGTGATGTCGGCGACGAGCAGCTGCCAGGCGACATCGGCCGCCGCTGCGTACAGGCCGTGCGGCTCGATGAGCCCGACGACGTCACCGGGCTGGCAGCTGCGGGCCCAGTCGGACCCGACGCCCTCGTCGTGCAGTGCGATGTCGAGGTCGATCTGGGTCATGCCGTCGACGACCCGGTGGTCGGAGATCGTGTAGACGCGGAAGTCGGGTTCTACGGCTCCGTCCGGGTAGGTGATGGCCCACGTGGAGTCGATCTGCGGCAGCGCGAGAGCGGCGCCGGCCGGCGGGATCAGGACGCGGACGTACTCGTCGGGGATGCCGGTCGTCGAATAGTCCTCGAGTCCACCGAGCGTGACCGTCACCAGGTGGGTGGAGAGGGTGCGGCGACCGAGCACGGTCGCGGAGTACGTCTTCACAGTCGAACCTTCCAGAGGAGACCATCGACACGAGTCAGGCCGTATGAGTTAGGCAAGCCTAATTCATCGCGTCGGCAGCCCCCTGCCCGCCGGTTGGTAGCGTGGGGTGGTGACCTCTGCTCCCCTCGCCCCATCGCTGAGTGTCCGACCGGTCAGCAGTGCCGAGCACCTCGACTTCGTCCGCAGCCGTCCGTCGGTCAGCTTCCTGCAGACCCCCGCCTGGGCGACCGTCAAGAACGACTGGCGCGGCGAGTCGATCGGCTGGTTCGCCGACGGCAGTGGTCCGGGTGCGGGGCAGATGGTCGGCGCCGCGCTCGTGCTGTACCGCCAGCTGCCCCGGCTCAAGCGCTACCTCGCGTACCTCCCCGAGGGGCCCGACATCGACTGGACCGACGGCGACCTCGCCCGCTGGCTGACACCGATGGCCGCGCACCTCAAGGCCCAGGGTGCCTTCGGCATCCGCATGGGCCCACCCGTCGTCACCCGACGTTGGCACGCCTCGACGATCAAGCAGGCCATCGCCGACCCGGTCCTCGCGACGCTGTCCGACGTGCCGGCCGACGTCCGCGACGAGACGGCCATCGGCGTCGCCACCGAGCTGGCCCGGATCGGCTGGTCCGAGATCGAGACCGTCGGCGGCTTCTCCGCCGGGCAGCCGAAGTTCAACTTCCAGCTGCCGCTCGCCGGGCGCGACGAGGCCGACGTGCTCGCCGGCATGAACCAGCTCTGGCGCCGCAACATCAAGAAGGCCGCCAAGGCAGGAGTCGAGGTCACGACCGGGACGCGCGACGACCTCCCTGCCTTCCACGCCGTCTACGCCGAGACCGCCGAGCGCGATCACTTCACCCCCCGGCCGCTGTCGTACTTCGAACGGATGTGGGACGCGCTGACCGCAGAGGAGTCCGACCGCCTCGTCCTCCACCTGGCCCACCACGAGGGCGACCTCGTCGCGGCCACCACGATGGTGCGCGTCGGACAGCACGCCTGGTACTCCTACGGCGCCTCGACGACTGCCAAGCGCGACGTCCGCGGCTCCAACGCCATCCAGTGGCAGATGATCCGCGACGCCCTCGCGGCAGGAGCGACGACCTACGACATGCGCGGCATCACCGAGACCCTCGATCCCGACGACCCACACGTCGGTCTGATCCAGTTCAAGGTGGGTACAGGCGGTGAGGCGGTCGAGTACCTCGGCGAGTGGGACCTGCCCCTCAACCGCGCCCTGCACCTGGGGTTCGTCCAATACATGAAGCGCCGATGAGCAGGGGACGATGACGATGGGCTTCGAGCTGGACATCGACGCCACCCGCTGGCGCGCCGGGCTGGCGGCCGTGGCCACCGCGACTCCCGGCCTCGTGCCGGTCGTCAAGGGCAACGGCTACGGCATCGGTCGTGACCGGCTGGCCCGCGAGGCCACGACACTCGGGCTCGACACGATCGCCGTCGGCACGTACGCCGAGGTGCCGGCCGCACTCGCGGCCTTCGGCGGCGACGTCATGGTGATGACGCCGTGGCGACCGTTCTTCACCGACGTCGTGACCGACGACCGGGTCATCCACACGCTCGGCCGCGTCGACGACGTCGCCGCCCTGGCGGTCGCAGCACCCGGCGCGCGGGTGCTGATCGAGGGCGAGACGTCGATGGCCCGCCACGGCTTCGACCGGCACGAGCTCGCCGCGGCGGTCGCCGTGCTCGGCGACCTGCGGGTCGAGGGCTTCGCGATCCACCTGCCGCTCGCCGGACGCAACTACGCCGAGGCCGAGAGCTGGGCCGCCGCCCTCGAGACGTCCCAGGTCGAGACGACCACGCTGTTCGTCTCGCACCTCACCCCCGGTGAGCTCGGTGCCCTGTCGACCCGCCGGCCGCAGCTCACGATCAGGCCCCGCATCGGCACGTCGCTGTGGCTCGGCGACCTCGGTGCCCTGACCGTGCGCGCGACCGTGATCGACTCCCACCTCGTCGCCCGCGGCGAACGGATCGGCTACCGGCAGCGGGCGGTGCCCCGCGACGGCACCCTGCTGATCGTCTCCGGCGGCACCAGCCACGGCATCGGCCTGGAGGCGCCGAAGGCGACCGCCGGCGTGGTCCAGCGCGGCAAGTCACTGGCCAAGGGCGGCCTGGAGGCGGCCGGGCTGTCGCTGTCACCGTTCACGATCGACGGCAAGCAGCGCTGGTTCGCCGAGCCGCCGCACATGCAGGCCAGCATGATCTTCCTGCCCGGCAGCGCCACCGCGCCGGCCGTCGGCGACAGCGTCGACGTCGCGGTGCGTTTCACCACCGCGACGTTCGACGCCATCAACCTGCGCTAGGCCGGCTTGCAGCCAGGCGGCTGGTTGTTCACAGGCGGGTTGGTGCAGACGACCGGCGCCGGCGTGGTCGTTGCCGGCGTGGTCGGTACCGGCTCCGGTGTCGTCGGAACGGGCTCGACCGGGACCGGCTCCTGCGTCGGGACGACCGGGTCCGGTGTCGGGGTCGTCTTCGCCGGCTTCTTGACGCACCCGGTCCGGGCGCCGTTGAGGCGCTCGTCCGAGTCACACCGGGGCGGCGGCGGCTTGAAGACCGTGCCCTTGTCGCCCTTGATGTTGGCGGCCTTCGGGAACGTGCCGCAGTCGCTGGGGTCGAGCGTCGCGTCCATGTAGGACTTGAAGGTCTTGGCGGGTGTCTGGCCGCCGAAGAAGGTCGGGAGCATGTAGCCCTCGAGATCCTCGTTGCCGATGCCGCGGTTGTACATCACCGCGGTGGCCGCCTTGGGCGTGATACCGGTGAACCACGACGACGACACGTACTGGTCGGTGTCGGTGCCGGCCGTGGCCGTGCCGGTCTTGCCGGCCGTCGGGCAGATGGTCCGACCGTTGGTGCCGGTGCCCGACCGCGTGACGGCCTGCAGCGCCGAGAGGGTGTCAGCGACGACGTCCTCGGGGATGGCCTGCTCTGTGGTCACCTTGTGCTCGTGCAGCGTGCTGCCCTGGTAGTCGGTGACCTTCTCGACCATGTACCAGTTGGCCCGCTTGCCGCCTGCCGCGAGCGTCGCGTAGGCGTTGGCCATGTCCACCGGGGCGACCGGGGCGTAGCCGAGCGACGTCACGGCCACGGGGTCGATGGCGTCGGCGACGGGGGCGGGGATGCCGGCCTGGCGGGCGGCGTCGAGCACCTTCTTGGCGCCGACAGAGATGTCGCCGCCCTCGCTCATCTGGTCGGTCAGGTCGACGAAGGCGGTGTTGATCGAGTCCTCGGTCGCCCTCGACAACGGCACCCGTCCGTACGAGCCTCCACCGGTACCGGTGTCGCCCTGGTTGTAGGTGGCGATCTTGCCGTTGATCTCGATCGGCGAGTTGCCGTCGAGCTGGGTCTTGAGGCTGTAGCCGTCCTCGAGGGCCGCGATCACGGCGAAGACCTTGAACGTCGACCCCGGCTGGGTGCCCAGGAGCGCCCAGTTCTGCTCGCTCTTCAGGAAGTCCGGTCCGCCGTACATCGCACGGACCGCGCCCGTGCCGGGTTGCACCGACACCAGCGCCGGGTGCAGCTCGGGGGCGTTGGCCGGACGGTTGGCCTTGACCGACTCGACGGCCGCCTTCTGGTCCTGGAAGTCGAAGGTCGTGACGATGCGCAGACCGCCGCCCTCGACCTGCGACGAGCTGAACTCGAGCTTGCCCATCTCCTGCTTGACCGCAGCCAGCAGGAATCCCCGGGTGCCACTGAAGCGGTTGAGGTCACGCTTGGGCTCGACCTCGGGGATCTTGTCGGCGAACGCCGCGGCCTCCTCGGCCGTGATCGCCTTGGACTTGACCATGCCCTCGAGCACGTAGTTGAAGCGGGGCTGGATGCGGGCCTGCGCTCCCTCGGCGTACGGGTCGTAGTAGCTGGGGCTGTTGATGATCGTCGCGAGCATCGCCGACTGCGCGTAGTTGAGCTCGGAGGAGGGCTTGCCGAAATAGGTCTGTGACGCGACCTGGACGCCGTACGCGCCGTTGCCGAAGTAGATCGTGTTGAGGTAGCCCTCGAGGATCTCCTTCTTGCTGAGCTGGTTGTGGATCTTGATCGAGAGGATGGCTTCCTTGACCTTGCGCGTGTACGACCGCTCCTGCGTCAGGTAGAGGATCTTCACGTACTGCTGGGTGATGGTCGAGCCGCCGCTCGTGATCTGCCCGCTGGTCGTGTTGTCCCGCACCGCGCGGATGATGCCCTTGAAGTCGAGCCCGCGGTTCGTGTAGAACGAGCGGTCCTCGGCGGCGATCGCGGCCGCCTGCATCGACGCCGGGACCTCGTCGATCGGTACGCTCTCGCGGTCCTGCAGGGCGAACTCACCGATCTTGTGCTTACCGTCGGAGTAGTAGACCTGCGTGGTCTGCGTCTGGAAGTCGGAGTTCTCGTCGGGGATCGCGATCGCCCGGTAGAGGATGAAGAAGGAGAGCGCTCCTGAGAGCAGTCCCGCGACGCCGAGGAAAACGATCCACCGGATCGTCTTGGTCCACCAGGGGCCGTCGCCACCGATCTTGCGGCCGAACGCACCGAGACCCCCGAAACGTCCGCCGGCATTCGCCGCGGAGCTCCGCGTGGTCTTCGATGGACGCTTCGTCGCCGACGTGCTCTTCCGCTGTGCAGCCAAGGGTCCGTCTACCTCCATACGGGATCCGTGATCCGGATCCGCAGTGGTCAAGTGTGCCGAACCTACCTGAGAGATGGGTAATCGCGGCAGGACGGGGTGTTGGGACTCACGGCGGGGCCAGGTGCGCGATCATGACGAATCGATGTATCGTCTCGATATAACAAACGATCAACTTTGTCTGGATGGATGATGACACGACGCGGCGCGGCACTCGAGGTGGCAGTCCTGGGACTGCTCCACGATGCCCCGATGCACGGCTACGAGCTGCGCAAGCAGGTCAACGCCCTGCTCGGCTGGGGTCGCATCCTCTCCTACGGCACGCTCTACCCGGCCCTCAAGGCGCTCGGCAGGTCCGGCTTCATCGTCGCCGACGAGACCGTCGACCCCGAGGGCCGAGGACGACGCGCCCGCATCGTCTACAAGCTCACCGCCGAGGGCAAGGAGCACTTCGCCCAGGCCCTCGAGGACTCCGGTCCGTCTACGTGGGACGACGAGACGTTCGGTGTCCGGTTCGCCTTCTTCGCACGCACCGACGCCGCTTCCCGGGTCCGCATCCTGGAGGGCCGCCGCGCGCGCCTCGAGGAGCGCCGCGAGAACGTCCGCAAGGCCGGCCAGCGCAAGCGTGACCGCGCCGACTCCTACACCTTGGAGCTGCAGCGTCACGGCCTCGAGTCGGTCGAGCGCGAAGTGAAGTGGCTGACCGAGCTCATCGACCGCGAGCGGTCCGGTGGCTACCCCGACGTCGACGTCCCCGCGGACGAGACGTCCGAGTCCAGCACACCCCAGTCCAGCACCGCCACAGAGAAGTAATCACCTCAATGAAGGAGAACCCATGGGTTCGGTACGCGTAGCAATTGTGGGCGTGGGCAACTGCGCCACGTCCCTGATCCAGGGCGTCGAGTACTACAAGGACGCTGACCCCGACGGCAACGTCCCGGGTCTCATGCACGTCAAGTTCGGCCAGTACCACGTCAACGACATCGAGTTCGTGGCTGCGTTCGACGTCGACGCCAAGAAGGTCGGCTTCGACCTGTCGGAGGCCACCCAGGCCAGCGAGAACAACACGATCAAGATCGCCGACGTCGCCCCGACCGGCATCATCGTGCAGAAGGGCAACACCCTCGACGGTCTCGGCAAGTACTACCGCGAGACGATCGAGGAGTCGGACGCCCCGGCCGTCGACGTCGTCCAGGTGCTCAAGGACACGAAGGCTGACGTCCTCGTCTCCTACCTGCCGGTGGGTTCGGAGGAGGCCGACAAGTTCTACGCGCAGTGCGCGATCGACTCGAAGGTCGCGTTCGTCAACGCCCTGCCCGTCTTCATCGCGTCCGACCCCGAGTGGGCCAAGAAGTTCGAGGACGCCGGCGTCCCGATCATCGGTGACGACATCAAGAGCCAGGTCGGCGCGACCATCACGCACCGCGTCATGGCCAAGCTGTTCGAAGACCGTGGTGTCACGCTCGACCGCACGTACCAGCTCAACGTCGGCGGCAACATGGACTTCAAGAACATGCTCGAGCGCGACCGCCTCGAGAGCAAGAAGATCTCGAAGACCCAGGCCGTCACGTCCAACATCGACCACGACCTCGGCGCCAAGAACGTCCACATCGGACCGTCGGACTACGTCCAGTGGCTCGACGACCGCAAGTGGGCGTACGTCCGCCTCGAGGGTCGCGCGTTCGGCGACGTCCCCCTCAACCTGGAGTACAAGCTCGAGGTCTGGGACTCGCCCAACTCGGCGGGCATCATCATCGACGCAATCCGTGCGGCGAAGATCGCTCTCGACCGTGGCATCGGTGGCGCCCTGCTCTCGGCCTCGTCCTACCTGATGAAGTCGCCGCCGGAGCAGCGTCCGGACGACCTCGGTCGCGAGATGCTCGAGAAGTACATCAGCGGTGAGGTCGAGCGCTAAGTCTGACCCTAGGTCCCCGGTGGTCGAGCGATTGCTCGACCACCGGGGACTTCTGCGTACTGGGACGCCAACCAGTAGTGGTTGCCTTCTGCAATCATCGTAGACATGTGACCTGCATCATGCTTACGCTCCGGCTACTTCAACCAGCCGGGGGGCTCATGCTGCAGGTCAAGAATCTGGAAGTCGTCTACAACGATGTGATCCAGGTCCTGCGAGGCGTGAGTCTGGAAGTCCCCCAGGGGTCGATCGTCGCCCTGCTCGGCGCCAACGGCGCGGGCAAGACCACTCTCCTGCGCGCCCTCACCGGGCTCCTCGACGTGCACGACGGCAAGGCCACGAAGGGCCAGGTCCTGCTCGACGGGACCCCCATCCAGTCGTGGGGCGCACCGCGCATCGTCAATGCCGGCGTGAGCCAGGTGCTCGAAGGGCGGCGGGTCTTCGGCGAGTTCACCGTCGAGGAGAACCTGCGCGTCGGTGGCCACACCCGCTCCAGCGGTCTCGCCGAGGGCATCGAGGAGGTCTACGAGCTCTTCCCCGTCCTGCGCGAACGGCGCAAGCGCACCGCCGGCTACCTCTCAGGCGGCGAGCAGCAGATGCTGGCGATGGGGCGCGCGCTCGTCGCCCAGCCGACCTACCTCCTGCTCGACGAGCCCAGCCTCGGCCTCGCCCCCAAGATCGTCCAGCAGATCAAGGAGATCGTCGTCGAGATCAACTCCCGCGGCACCACCGTGCTGCTGGTCGAGCAGAACGCATCCATGGCGCTGTCGATCGCCCAGCACGGCTACGTCCTCGAGCACGGCAAGGTCGTGATGGACAAGCCCGCGGCCGAGCTGCTGGAGGACGACGACATCCGTGACTTCTACCTCGGCCGCGGTCGTGATGCCACGAGCTACCGCGACGTCAAGCACTACAAGCGCAGGAAGCGTTGGCTCTCATGAACGATCCGGTCGTGTCCGTCCGGGACGTCGAGCTCAACTTCGCGGGCGTCAAGGCGCTCAGCGGGGTCAGCTTCGACGTGTCCGGCGGCGAGCTCTTCGCGATCATCGGACCCAACGGGGCCGGCAAGACATCGATCTTCAACGTGCTCTCCGGCGTCTACCGTCCCCAGGTCGGGAGCGTCACCTTCCTGGGCGACGACCTCCTGGGCCGTCGGCCGCACGTCATCGCCGGCCTCGGGATGGCCCGCACGTTCCAGAACATCGAGCTGTTCGAGAACCTCGACGTCGTCGACAACCTGATGCTCGGCCGCCATCACCACGTCGGCTACGGGTGGCCGTCGGCCGTCGCCTGGCTCGGCAGGGCCCAGAAGGCCGAGATCCGCAACCGCCGACGGGTCGAGGAGATCATCGACTTCCTCGAGATCGAGGCCTACCGCCGCACGCCCGTCGGGCTCCTGCCCTACGGCATCCAGAAGCGCATCGAGCTCGGACGTGCTCTCGCGATGGAGCCCCGGCTGCTGCTGCTCGACGAGCCGGTCGCCGGCATGAACGGCGAGGAGACCGAGGACATGGCGCGCTTCATCCTCGACATCCGCAGCGAGCTCGGCATCCCGATGATCCTCGTCGAGCACGACATGGGACTCGTCATGGACCTCGCCGACCGGGTCATGGCCATGGACTTCGGCCGGCCGATCACGACCGGCGTCCCGGCCGAGGTGCAGGCGCACCCGGAGGTCATCCGGGCCTACCTGGGCACTGCCACGGCACTCGAAGACGACGCGGAGGATCGCGCATGACCGGATCGTCCCTGCCGCAACGCATCCGTGACCGGGCCGTCTCGACACCCGACGGCATCGCGATGCGCGAGAAGAACCTGGGCCTCTGGGAGCCCGAGACGTGGGCCGACTACTGGGCCGCCGCGTCGCTCGTCGGACACGCCCTGCTGTCGCTCGGGGTCGAGCCCGGCAACCGGGTCGCGATCCACAGCGAGAACCGCCGCGAGTGGCTCTTCTGCGACATCGGCATCACCGCGGTGCGGGCCGCCACCGTCGGTCTCTACCCGACCAACCCGGCAGCCGAGGTGTTGCACGTGCTGGCCGACTCCGGCAGCCGGCTGATCGTGGTCGAGGACCAGGAACAGCTCGACAAGACCCTCGACGTCATCGACGACCTGCCACACCTCGAGCACATCGTCTACCTCGAGCCACGCGGCATCGTCGGTCGCTATGACGACGCGCGCCTCATGCCGTGGGAGGCCTTCGTCGAGCTGGGCCGCTCGCACCAGGCGGCCCACCCCGGCGCCGTCGACACCCGCATGGACGAGGTGGAGCCAGCCGACCTGGCCACACTCGTCTACACGTCCGGCACCACCGGACCCCCCAAGGGCGCCATGCTCACGATGGGCAACATCGAGTTCGTCCTCGAGACGTTGCAGAGCGAAGGGGCGTTCGTCGACCCGCCGGCGAGCAGCAAGGACGTCATCGTGTCCTACCTCCCGCTGTGCCACGTCGCCGAACGGGTGTTCACCACGTGGTTCAACGCCGGTCTCGGCACGCAGGTCGCCTTCGCCGAGTCGATCGACACGGTGCAGCAGAACCTTCGCGAGGTGCAGCCGACGCTGCTGTTCGGGGTGCCGCGCATCTGGGAGAAGCTCGTCGCCGGCGTGCAGATCCGCATGAGCGGCGCCTCACGCCTCAAGCGGGCCAACTTCGCGGTGTGGATGAAGGTGTCGCGCTGGATCGGTCGCACCCTCGTCGCACGGCGGGGGCGTCACACGGTGGCCACCCGTGTCGCCTACGCCGTGGGGTGGGTCATGCTCTACCGGCCGCTGCGTGAGCGCCTCGGTCTGTCGAAGGTGCGGTACGCGGCCTCGGGCGCCGCACCGATCTCACCCGAGGTGCTCGAGTTCTTCATGGGCATCGGGCTGCCGATGTTCGAGGTCTACGGCATGACCGAGAACAGCGCCATCGCGACGGCCAACGTCCGAGGACGGGTGCTCGTCGGCACCGTCGGCGAGGTCCAGCCCGGCACCGAGCTGCGCATCGACGAGACCGGCGAGATCCTCACCCGGCACGCCGGCACCTTCGCCGGCTACTGGAACAACCCCGAGGCCACCGCGGCAGCGATCGACACCGACGGATGGCTGCACACCGGCGACGTCGGCGAGTGGGTCGACGGCACGCACGTCAAGATCACCGACCGGCTGAAGGACATCATCATCACCGCCGGCGGCAAGAACATCTCCCCGAGCGAGATCGAGAACAGCCTCAAGGCATCCCCCTTCATCAAGGAGGCCATCGTCATCGGCGACCGGCGCAAGTACCTCACGGCCCTGATCGGCATCGAGCTCGACACCGTGGGCGAGTGGGCCCAGAAGCGGCGCATGTCGTACACGACCTATCGCGACCTCTCCGGCAAGCCCGAGGTCGTCGAGCTGGTGCAGGGCATCGTCGACGAGGTCAACACCCGCTTCGCCGCGGTCGAGACCGTCAAGGCGTTCCGGCTGCTGCCCAAGGAGCTCGACCACGAGCAGGGCGAGCTGACCGCGACCCAGAAGGTGAAGCGATCGGCGATCACGGCGCAGTTCGCCGACGACATCGAGGGAATGTACGCGGGGGCAAGCGCATGACCGAGTTCCTGCAGGCACTGGTGAACGGGTTCGGGCAGGGGTCGATCTATGCGCTGCTCGCCCTGGGCTACGTCATGATCTACAAGTCGACACGGGTCATCTCGTTCGCGCAGCCGGCCCTCATGGTGGTCGGTGGACTGTTCTCCTACCACTTCACGAGCGAGCTCGGGCTGCCCTTCTGGGTCGGTCTGCTGCTCGGCATCGTGTGCGGTGCCCTCGTCGGCATGGTCGTCGAACGCCTCGCGCTGCGGCCCATGCTGGGCAAGCCGGTGTTCACCCTCGCGATCATCACGATCGGTGTCGACATCGTGCTGCGCATCATCTCCAACCGCTACATCGGTGTGCAGTCGCGGATCATCGAGTACCCCGGCGGCAGTGAGCGCTTCAGCGTCGGTGGAGTGTCCATCTCCCACCAGCGGCTCGGGCTGATCGCCGTCACCGCGGTCACCGTCGCCGCGCTGGCCCTGTTCTTCCAGTACTCCCGGACAGGACTGGCGATGCGTGCCACGGCACTCGACCAGGAGACAGCACTGGCGCAGGGCATCCGGGTCGGGGCGATCTTCGCTCTCGCCTGGGCCATCGCCGGAGGGCTCGCGGCCATCGCCGGCACGTTCGTGGCGACCGGCAACGCCGGCATCGAGCAGACCAGCTGGATCATCGCGCTGAAGGCACTGCCGGCGATCATCATCGGCGGGCTCGACTCGGTGCAGGGAGCCGTCGTGGGCGGGCTGGCCGTCGGCATCGTCGAGGCACTGACCGCGACGTTCCAGCCCGATGTCGCACCGTGGCTCGGCGCCAACTTCTCGCTGGTCGCACCGTACGCACTGATGTTCGTGGTGCTGCTGGTCAGACCCTACGGACTCTTCGGCACCAAGGAGGTCGAACGCGTATGAGCACCAGCACCACCCGCCGCACGGGCCTGCGCGGCCGTCCCCTCGTCCGCACCAGCTACGCGCAGGACATGGCCCTGCTCAACACCCCGGCCAAGCGAAGGTCGACGATCCTGATCGTCATCGTCTCGTTCCTGGTGCCGTTCATCGTCACCGACGACCTGCTGCTCGTGCTCACGCTCGGCATGATCTCTGCCGTCGGCGCGATCGGGCTGAACCTGGTCACGGGCTATGCCGGCCAGGTGTCCCTCGGACACGCCTTCTTCATCGGACTCGGCGCGTACACGGGGGCCGTCCTGGGCGGCGACACCGATGCGGCCGTGACCGGATATGGACTGCCGATCTACGTGTGGCTGCCCGCCGCGGGAGTCGTCGCAGCGATCGCCGGGCTGCTCGTCGGGCCGATCGCCGTGCGACTGCGCGGCCTCTACCTCGCGATCGTGACCCTCGGCCTGGTGTTCCTGGGCGATCACGTCTTCCGGGAGGCCCGCACGCTGACGGGCGGTCCGGGAGTCGGCCGGCGGGGACCCGACCTGGTCATCTTCGGCGTCGACATGGGCGAGAGCGGCGTGGTGCTGGGTCTCGACCTCGCCCGCGAGCAGCGCCAGTTCATCATGGCGCTGGTGTTCCTGATCGTCTTCGCGATCCTGGGGCGCAACATCGCGCGGTCGGGCGTCGGGCGTGCCTTCTCGGCCATCCGCGACCGCGACGTCGCCGCGGCGGTGATCGGTGTCGACCTCACCAAGTACAAGGTCATGGCGTTCGCGATGTCCTCGTTCTTCGCGGGGGTCACCGGTGCGCTGTACTACGCGGTCGTCGGCGTGTTCGAGCCCAGTGCGTTCGGCCTGCTGCTCAGCGTCCAGTACCTCGCCATGATCCTGATCGGCGGCGTGGCCACCATCTCGGGCGCGATCATGGGCGCCCTGTTCATCAGCTCGCTGGGCCGTATCTCCGGCGAGATCGCCCACGTCCTGCCGTTCATCAGCGAGTCGTCGGGATCGAGCGGCCTCATCTCGGTCTTCCAGCTCGAGGCCATCCTCTACGGCGTCCTCATCATCGTCTTCCTGATCTTCGAGCCTCGGGGCCTCTTCGGGATCTGGATGCGCGTCCGCAACTACTGGAAGGGGTGGCCGTTCTCCTACTGACCGCCGTGCCCGAACCTCCAGCACATCGACTCACCAGACAGGAATGACCAGATGAAGCTCCAACGACACGTCCTTCGCACGTCCGTCGTCATCGCTGCGACCGCCCTCGTCCTCACCGGATGCCGCAGCGGCGGCAGCGACTCCGCCGCAGGCAGCAGCCCCGGCATCAGCGACGAGGCCTGCCCCGACGCGGTCAACGCCGACAACGGTTGCATCTCGCTCGGTGTCATCTCCGACCTCACCAAGGGTCCGTTCGCGCCCCTCGCCGTGCCGATCACCGACGCGCAGAAGGCGTTCTGGCAGAAGGTCAACGAGGACGGCGGCGTCGGCGGCTACGACATCGACATCACCTCCAACATCGCGGACGCCGAGTACAACCCCGAGATCCACAACCGCAAGTACCAGGAGATGCGCAAGGACATCCTGGCTCTCGGGCAGACCCTCGGCTCCTCCCAGACCCTCGCGATCCTCGACGACATGAAGTCCGACCAGGTCATCGGGCTGCCGGCGTCGTGGAACTCGGCGTGGGAGTTCGAGGACCAGATCCTGGAGAGCGGTGCCAACTACTGCTTCGAGGCGATGAACGGCGTCGACTGGGCCGTGGCCAACCGTGCCGTCACCGGCAAGGTCATCGCGGTGGGCTATCCCGGCGACTACGGCGGAGACGCTGCCGCCGGCGTCGAGGCCGCCGCCGAGGCCAACGGCCTCGACTTCGAGAAGATCGAGACGCCGACCGGCCAGGACAACCAGGCCGGCGCCGTGGCAGCCATCCTCAAGGCCAAGCCGGCCCTCGTGTTCGTGTCGACCGGCCCAGCCGAGATGGCCACGATCGTCGGTGGCACCGCCGCTCAGGGGTTCACCGGGACGTTCGTCGGGTCCAGCCCGACCTGGAACCCGGCACTGCTGAAGTCGCCCGCCGCGCCCGCCCTGGAGAAGCTGTACTTCCAGGCCGGACCGTGGGGTCCCTTCGGCACCGACACCCCGGGCCACGAGGCCATGCGCACCGCGCTCGGCGACGTCACGCCCAATGACGGCTACACCGCCGGCTGGGCCTGGAGCTACCCGCTCCTGGCTGCGCTCAAGAAGGCCGACGCCGACGGTGGCATCACGCGGGAGAGCCTCGTCAAGGCAGCCGGCGAGCTGACCGAGGTCGACTACGAGGGCATGCTGCCCAACGAGGCCGGCGCCACGCAGGGCGATCCGGCGGACGTCGCGTTCCGGTCGAGCGTCATCAGCAAGGTCGACACCGCCGCACCCACCGGCGTATCGATCGAGCAGGACCTGACGACCGGGCCGACCGCAGAGGGGTACGACTTCACCAAGCCCTGCTTCAGCCTGCAGTAGCCATGCATCCGCCCCTTGGGCTTGTCGAACGGCCGCTTCGACAAGCCCAAGGGGCGGTGCCGGGGCTCCAGGGGCGGTGCCGGCTCAGTGCTTGGTCTTCTTGCGCGGGACGACGTGCATGAAGGCGACGACGACAGCGCCGACCACGGCCCCGATCACCGCGGAGCAGCTCGTGTTGACGAGCCAGCCGAGCGCTCCGCCACCGACCTCTTCCTCCCAGTGGTGGACCCGGTCGTAGGGCCAGTGCCACCCGAGGTCGTCCACGCCGACGAGCAGGATGTGGCCGCCGACCCAGAGCATCGCGACGATGCCGACGCTCGCCAGGACCCGCAGGAAGATGGGCATCGCGACGACGAGTCCGCGCCCGACCTTCTGCGCCACGGTCGAGGACTTCTTCGCCAGGTGCAGGCCGATGTCGTCCATCTTCACGATGAGGCCGACGGCACCGTAGACGAGGGCGGTGATGGCCACCGCCACCACCGCGAGGATCGCGGCTCGCGACAGGAACGGCTCGTCTGCGACCTCGTTGAGGGCGATGACCATGATCTCCGCGGACAGGATGAAGTCGGTGCGGATCGCACCGCTGACCATCGTGGCCTCGTGATCGGTCCCGTCCGCGGCGACGGGCTCGGCCGTGGACTCGTGGTCGCCCGGCCCGAACTTCTCCCACAGCTTCTCGGCTCCCTCGAAGCACAGATAGGTGCCGCCGACCATCAGGATCGGGGTGAGCAGCCACGGCACGAATTGGCTCAGCAGCAGCGCCGCCGGCAGGATGAAGACGATCTTGTTGCGCAGCGAGCCCTTCGCGATGCGGCCGATGACCGAGAGCTCGCGGGACGGGTCGAACCCCTGGACGTAGCGTGGGGTCACTGCGGCGTCGTCGACTACCACGCCAGCCGCCTTGACGCTGGCCCGACCGGCACCCGCACCGATGTCGTCGACCGAGGCGGCAGCCAGCTTGGCCAGTGCTGCGACGTCGTCGAGCAGCGCGACCAGTCCGCCGGCCATTACGCCATTCCCAAGGAATTCATGGTCAAAGAGTAGGACGCGCAGCCCAGAATGCACGAAGTGCCTCGGTGGCGTCGGCCTCGCTGAGGGGCCCACGATCCATCCGCAGGTCGAGCAGGAACCGGTAGGCCTCGCCGACCTCCGGACCCGGCGAGATCCCGAGGATCGTCATGATCTGCGCGCCGTCGAGATCGGGACGGATCGACCCCAGCTCCTCCTGGGCGGCGAGGACCGCGATCCGCTCCTCGAGCTCGTCGTACGTGCGCTGCAGGCGCAGCGCCTTCTTCTGGTTGCGGGTCGTGCAGTCGGCCCGTGTCAGGATGTGGAGCCGTTCGAGCTGGTCGCCGGCATCTCGGACGTACCGCCGCACCGCCGAGTCGGTCCACTCCCCGGAGCCGTAGCCGTGGAAGCGCAGGTGCAGCTCGACGAGTGTCGCGACCTGGTCGACCAGGTCGTTGCTGTAGCGCAGCGCTTTCATCCGCTTGCGGGTCAGCTTGGCGCCGACGACGTCGTGGTGGTGGAACGTCACCGTTCCACCCTCGACGAACCGGCGCGTCTTCGGCTTGCCGATGTCGTGCAGCAGCGCGGCCAGCCGGATGACCAGGTCAGGCGGGGACTCCAGCCGGTGCTCCAGCTCGATGGCCTGCTCGAGCACCGTCAGTGAGTGCTCGTAGACGTCCTTGTGGCGGTGGTGCTCGTCGCGCTCCAGCATCAGGGCCGGCAGCTCGGGCAGCATCCGTCCGGCCAGACCCGTGTCGACCAGCAGCCGCAGCCCCTCCACGGGGTGCTCGCTGGTGACGAGCTTGTTGAGCTCGTCACGGATGCGCTCGGCAGAGACGATCTCCAGCCGCGACGCCATCTCGGTCATCGCTGAGACGACCTCCGGCGCTGCCGAGAAGCCCAGCTGGGCGACGAAGCGCGCAGCACGCATCATCCGCAGCGGGTCGTCGCTGAACGACTGCTCCGGCGTGACCGGGGTCCGCAGCAGGCGGTCATCGATGTCGCCCAGGCCCCCGAAGAGATCGACGAACTCCCGCGAGGGCAGACGGATGGCCATGGCGTTGACCGCGAAGTCGCGCCGAGAAAGGTCACCGTCCAGGTCGTCCCCGAACTGCACGTCGGGCTTGCGTGACGTCGCGTCGTACCGATCGGACCGGTAGGTCGTGATCTCCAGCTGGTGATCGCCCTTGCGGACGCCGATCGTGCCGAACTCGCGTCCGATGTCCCACACCGCGTCGGCCCACGGCCTGGCGATGCGCTCGATGTCGTCGGGACGGGCGGACGTCGAGAAGTCCCAGTCGTTGCCCGGACGACCCAGCACGGCGTCGCGCACGGGACCGCCGACGACCGCGAGCTCGTGGCCCGCTCGCTCGAACAGTGCACCGAGCTCGACCAGGAACGGATTCGCGTCGAGCTCCGCGTCGATCCGGGCCCGTCGGTCGGGGGTGAGCGAGGACTGGGGCACGGGCAGACACTCTATCGCCCGGCCCCGCGCGCTGACGGCCTGCTGGCGGGGGGCCTGCGTCTAGCATGTTCGGGTGAGCAGCCGCCGACGCACGATCCTCGTCGCGCTGCTGATGACGGTGCTCGGGCCTCTGCTGTCCGTCCCACCGGTGGCCGCGGCGGACGGCGATCCGTCAGTCGACGTCACGATCGCGACGCTCGATCCGTCGGGGCTCAGACCCGGCGACGCCGTCACGATGACCGGCACCGTCACCAATTCCGACGGCCACGCCTGGACCGCCGTGCAGGCGTACCTCGTGATCCCGGCGTCGCCGTTCACGACCCGCGGCCAGGTCGAGGACACGATCGGCAGCACGGGCACCTACACCGGTGTCCGCGTCGTCGAGGCCGGGTCGTTCGACGAGGTCGGTGACCTGGCCCCGGGTCAGTCCCTGCCGTTCCAGGTCACCGTTCCCTACGAGCAGCTCAGGGTGACCGGCGCGCAGGGCATCTACCCGGTCGGCGTGCAGATCCTGGCGACTGACGACGAGGGCAACCGCAGCCCGACCGCGATCGCCCGTGCCACGACGTTCCTCCCGTCGGTCGAGACTCCGCAGCAGGCCGTGCCGACCTCGATCGTGTGGCCGTTCCTCATGCCGGACCACCGCGACTCGTCCGGCGACTATGACGATTCGACCGCCCTGCTGGACGCGGTGAGCACAGGGGGGCGCCTGCGCTCCCTGCTCGACCTGGCCAGCAGCACGCCCGCCGGGGCGTCGACGGTGCTGGTCGATCCGGCCCTGCTGGTCGGGGTCGACGACCTGGCCAAGGACCGCGACCAGCCCGACGACGTCCCGGTGTCAGTCGTGCAGCGAGCCGAGGCCGGACGTTTCCTCGACGACCTCCTGGGATTCGCCCGGTCACGAAGCGCGTGGGTGGTCGACTACGACCGTCCCGACGTGCTCGCCCTGTCGGACAACCCGGATCTCGCACCGGCACTCCAGGAGGCCATCGACTCCGCCACGGCCGACGCGCTCCGGACCTACCAGGTCAGCGGACGCCGGGTCTCCTGGCCGACGCGCGACGGCGTCAGTCGCGACCTGCTGGTGAATCTGCGCGGCAACGGCAGCGGGCGTGGTGACACACCCGTCATCGTGCGGCCCAACTCGGTGCCCGACTGGGAGAGCCGGCTGGGATCGCTGATCCAGTACGACACCCCGGCCGGTCCGATGCCGTTGCTGGTCGACGACTTCATCGACAATGCGGCGTCCGGCCCCGAGACGGTGACGACGCTGCGACAGCGGCTCCTGACCGAGGCGTCCGTCGCGGTGCTGGAGCGCGCCATCGATCCCCGGTCCAACGCCGACGCCGTGGTCGTCGTCGACCCCGAGTGGGATCCCGGTGCCGACTGGGCGGCCGGCGACCTCGCCTCGGCGTTCGCCGCGCCGTACGTCCAACCGACCAACCTCGACTCCCTCCTGTCGGGCGGATCGCTCAGGACCTACGACGGGTCGGTCCCCGCTCGCGCGAAGGCCGGCGCGTTGTCCCGCGAACAGCTCCAGCAGGCGACGGCGATCGTGACGGCAGGCCGCACCCTCAGATCGATCATCGCGCAGAGCGACCCGGTAGCGGCCACGCTGGCTCGCGACGTCGCCGAGGTGCTGGCCGTGCGATGGCGTCTGGACCGGTCCGAGGCGCTGTCCATCGCGACGGCCCGCGCCCGCCGCATCGGCGCCGAGCTGCGCAAGATCACGATCGAGGCGCCTCCCTCGGTCACCCTCTCGAGCTCCAAGGGCGGGTTCCCGCTCACGATCCGCAACGACACCGACGAGGCCATCAGCATCGGCGTCAACCTCGACTCGAGCAATCCGGCCCTGTCGATCCCGGCCGTCCGACAGGTCGAGGTCGGCGCCGGTGAGCGGATGACCCTCACGGTCCAGGTGGATCTCGGCAGCCAGCGCGCGACAGACCTGACGGCGCGTCTTCGGACCGAGACCGGAGAGTCGTTCGGCTCGGCCACCACCTTCCGTGTCCGGTCGAGCAGCATCAGCGCCGTGCTGTGGGTGGCCATGGGCCTGGCGGGCGTGTTCGTCCTGCTCGCGCTGGTGCGCCGGTTCCACCGGCGTCGCAACGGTTCCCCCTCCGAGCCGCTGACGGATGACGATGTCTGACCAGACGATCGCCCGGGCCAGCGCCTGGATGGCCCTGGGCACGATCGTGTCGCGCGCCACCGGGTTCCTGCGGGCCGGCCTGCTGGCGCTGGTCATCGGCACCCAGCTCAACGCCGACCTGTTCGACATCGCCAACACGATCCCCAACACTCTCTACATCCTGCTGGCCGGCGGCGTCTTCAACGTCGTGCTCGTGCCCCAGCTCGTCCGGGCCATGAAGCGGGACGAGGACGGCGGTGAGGCCTACGCCAACCGCGTGATCACGCTCGGCCTGCTGGTGCTGGGGGTGGGAACCGTCCTGCTCGTCGTGATCGTGCCCCAGCTGCTGCACGTCGTCTTCGACGCGAGCCTGTTCGACGCCGACCGGTCGGCGCAGCGCGAGTCCGCCCAGCTGCTGATGTTCCTGTGCATGCCGCAGGTCTTCTTCTACGGCGTGTTCGTGCTCGTGGGCCAGGTCCTGAACGCGCGCGGACGGTTCGGACCCATGATGTGGGCGCCGATCGTCAACAACGTCGTCGCCTGCAGCGTCATCCTCGCCTTCTACGTCACCTTCGGGGCCAGTGCAGGAGTGGGCGGATTCACCACGTCGGAGTCGGTCCTGCTGGGTGCGGGCTCCACCGTCGCGGTGGTCCTACAGACCCTCGTCCTCATCCCGTACCTGCGCCGCGCCGGATTCCGTTTCAGGCCGCGGTTCGACTTCCGCGGGGTCGGTCTCGGTCACACCCTGCGTCTGGGCGCCTGGACCCTGCTGTTCATCGTGGCCAACCAGATCGCGTTCGTCATCGTGGCGCGCATCGCCACCGGTGCCACGATCGAGGGTGCTGACGACGGCAAGGAGGCCGCCGGCTCGTTCGTCTACAACTTCGGCTTCCTGATCAGCCAGCTGCCGCACGGCGTCGTGACCGTGTCGCTGGCCACCGCCATCATCCCGACGCTGGCCTCCCTGGCCGCCGATCGTCGCTACGGCCAGTTCACGATCGAGCTCGGACGGACGGTGCGCATCGCCCTGGTGATCGTCGTGCCGATCGCCGTCGCCCTGCTGTGCCTCGGGCAGCCGCTCACGGCCATCGCGGGCGGCTTCGGATCCCTCGGAGGCTTCACCGCACCCATCGGCCACACCGTACAGGCGTTCTCGCTCGCCATGGTGACGTTCACGATCCACTACCTGATGCTGCGCGGCCTGTACGCCAACGAGGACAACCGCACCCCCTTCTTCATCCAGGTCGTCGTGGCTGTCGTCAACGTCGCCCTCGCCTTCCTCCTGACCGCGCACGTCGAGCCTGACCGCGTCGCTGCGATGCTCGCGCTGGCGTACGGCCTGGCCTACCTCGCCGGATCGGTGCTGTCCGTGACGGCGCTGTCGCGCCAGGTCGGCCGCATCGTCGATCGGGAGATGATCACCTTCGCGGCACGGCTGCTGGTAGCGGTCGTCCTGGCGGCATTCGTCACCCTCGGCATCGCGCACGGCCTCGACACCGCGGGCATCGAGCCCCGGCGGGCCCTCGGCGGGCTGGTCACGACGTCCGTCGCCGGCCTCGGTGGCGTGCTGACCTACGTGGCCGCGGCCAAGGTGCTCGGGCTCACCCAGCTGACCTACCTCGTCGACACCGTCCTGCGGCGCCGCTCCTAGCACCACGGGCGACACCGGCCCGTCGCTACGATGGGCTCAGACAGAGAGGCCGAACATGACTGAGCGGAGGCCGCTGGCGTCCGGAGACGTCGTGGCCCGTCGGTACGAGCTGCAGGACCTCGTGTCGGAGAAGCATGGCTCGACCACGTGGCGTGCCCACGACACGACGCTCAATCGCAACGTCGGCATCGAGATGATCGCCAGCGAGGACGAGCGGGCCACGCACTTCCTCGATGCCGCCCGTGAGTCGACGGTCGTGACCGATCCACGGTTCCTGCGCGTGCTCGACCTAATCGAGGACGAGCAGAGCCACCACCTGGTCATCCGGGAGTGGGCCCGGGCCTTCCCCCTCGACCAGCTGCTGGCGCAGTCGCCCCTGCCGAACCGCAGAGCGGCGACCGTGGTCGCCGAGGTGGCCGAGGCGATGGCCCACGCCCATGAGCACGGCATCTACCACCGGCGCCTGACTCCTCACCAGGTGCTCCTCAAGCAGTCGGGTGCGGTCCGCGTGGTCGGACTCGGCGTCGCCACGGCCCTGGCCCCGGTCGGACGCCAGGAGACCCTCTCTGATCTGCAGGCCTACGAGCAGCTCGACGTCCAGGCCCTGGGCCGGTTGCTCTACGCCAGCGTCACCGGTCGGTGGCCGGGTGCCCACGTCGACGGCCTGCGGGCGGCCCCGACCGAGCACGGGAGGCTCCTACGTCCCCGGCAGGTGCGTGCCGGGGTGTCCCGCGACATCGACAGTGCGGCCGACCGCATCCTCGGTCAGCCGCCGCGGCACCACGAGCCACCCCTGCGCACAGCTGCGGCGATCGGCAGGACGTTGCGTCTCTCGGGCGAGGACGACGACCTGCACGACGACCAGCCGAGCCTGGCGGGCCTGTCGTCCCCGGATCTGTTGCGCCTCGATCCGGTGATCGTGCCCGGCGGGCCGCCTCCGGGCCTCGAACCGCCGCGGCGTCGTCCCAAGGCCCACGAGCCGTTGCCGCCCACGACCTACGAGCGCAGCAAGGAACGGGCACGCAACGCGGCCCGGGGTGATCGGGGCCTCGTGCTGCTCGGTGTCGTCGGCGCCCTCGTGATCCTGTCGCTGCTGGGACTCCTGGCCAGCCGGTCCGGCAACCAGCCATCCGATGCGATCGACAGCTCGTCGCCGGTGCGGGTGCTGCCGGTGCAGCGGGCGATCGACTTCGATCCGCAGGGTGAGGACGGGCGGGAGAATCGAGAGCTGGCACGACTGGCCATCGACGGTCTGCCCGCCACCGGGTGGCAGACGTCGACCTACCTGGGCTCGGCCGAGCTGGGTGGGCTCAAGGACGGTGTCGGACTCGTGCTGGACCTGGGTGGCCCGCGGGAGGTCAACTCCCTGCGCCTGCGGCTGGGTGGGGCACCCACGGGAGTGGTCGTCTACGCCGCACCGGAGAGCATGACCCGTCGGCCGTCCTCGCGCCGCGACCTCTCGACGGTCGCGACCGTCGACGGCGCCGGTGCGGACGCCTCCATCTCGCTGTCGTCCGGCGTCGTGACCCGTTACGTCATCGTCTGGCTGACGTCGCTGCCCGAGGTCGAGCCCGACTCGTTCCGTGGCGAGATCCGCGACGTGGTCATCCGCGGGCGGTCGTGAGGGCGGTCGGCCGAGAACTGGGAATGTCGGCGACCTAGAATTCGTTGACATCAGGACACCGAGCACAGCCAAGTCAACACGAAGGACGTTCATGAGCGACGTGCGCAACCTCATCATCATCGGATCCGGCCCGTCGGGCTACACCGCGGCCATCTACGCGGCGCGCGCCAACCTGGAGCCGTTGGTGTTCGAGGGCTCGGTCACCGCCGGCGGTGCATTGATGAACACCACCGACGTGGAGAACTTCCCGGGCTACCCCGACGGCATCATGGGCCCCGAGCTCATGGACAAGCTGCGGGCGCAGGCCGAGCGCTTCGGTGCCGAGCTCATCAGCGACGACGTCACCGGTGTCGACCTGACCGGTGACGTCAAGGTCGTGACGCTGGCCGACGGTCAGACGTTCTCGGCCCGCGCCGTGGTGCTGGCGATGGGATCGGGATACCGCAAGCTCGACGTCGAGGGCGAGGACCGGCTGTCCGGCCACGGCGTCTCCTGGTGCGCGACGTGCGACGGCTTCTTCTTCCGCGAGCAGAACATCGTGGTCGTCGGCGGCGGCGACTCGGCACTGGAGGAGGCGACGTTCCTGACGCGGTTCGCCTCGAAGGTGACGATGGTCCACCGCCGCGACGAGCTGCGCGGGTCCAAGATCATGCAGGACCGGGCGCTGTCGAACCCGAAGATCGAGTTCGCCTGGAACTCCGAGGTGGCCGAGATCATCGGTGACGACAAGCTCGAGGCCCTCACGCTGCGTGACACGGTGACGGGCGAGACCCGCCGGCTCGACGCGACCGGCCTGTTCATCGCGATCGGTCACGATCCCCGCTCGGAGCTGCTGACCGGACAGGTCGACCTCGACGACGAGGGCTACGTGCTGGTCACGCCCGGCACGACCGCGACCAACCTGCCGGGCGTCTTCGCCGCCGGCGACCTGGTCGACCACACCTACCGCCAGGCCATCACCGCCGCCGGCACCGGCTGCGCGGCGTCGCTCGACGCCGAGCGCTACCTCGCCGACCTCGAGGCCGCCGGGCAGCCGTCGCCGGCATCGGCGCTCGTGGAATAACCGTCACCCCCCAACGTTCAACTCATCACAGACCTGAAGGAGCAACCCATGGCTGAATCCACTCTCTCCGCCGTCACCGACGCCGACTTCGACGAGCTCGTCCTGAAGGCAGACGGCCCCGTGCTCGTCGACTTCTGGGCCAGCTGGTGCGGCCCGTGCCGCCAGCTAGCCCCGATCCTCGAGGAGATCGCCTCCGAGAAGGGCGACAAGCTGACCATCCTCAAGATGGACGCCGACGCCAACCCGGTGACCCCCGCGCAGTACCGCGTGACGGGTCTGCCGACGATGAACCTCTACTACAAGGGCGAGGTCGTGAAGTCGATCGTCGGCGTCCGCCCCAAGAGCGCGATCCTCAACGACCTCAGCGAGTACACCAGCTGACGTCTCGTCCGCCTATCGCAAAGGCCCGGCATCCTGAGGGTGCCGGGCCTTTGCATGTCGTCATATAGTTTTATCGACTTAGTGCTTTATTGTTTCTTCTGCGAGGGATCCATCAGTGCCACGATGCGCTCGAGATCGTCGATCGTCGCGAACTCGACGGTGACCTTGCCCTTGGACCGGCCGAGCTCGACCTTGACCCGCGTGTCGTACCGCTCCGACAGGCGAGTGGCCAGATCGGCCAGGCGGGGTGCGGACACCTTCGCCGACTGGCGCGACGCAGGACGCTTGGTCGCGTCCGGACCCACCGTGACGATCTCCTCCAGGGCGCGGACCGACAGTCCCTCGGCCACGACGCGCGTCGCCAGCCGCTCCTGGATCTCGGGGTTCGCGACGCTGACCAGAGCACGGGCGTGGCCCGCGCTGAGGACACCGGCTGCCACCCGGCGCTGCACCGCCGGCGTCAGCCTGAGCAGCCGCAGCGTGTTGCTGATCTGCGGACGCGACCGTCCGATCCGGTCGGCCAGCTCCTCGTGCGTGCAGCCAAAGTCGTCCAGCAGCTGCTGATAGGCGGACGCCTCCTCCAACGGGTTGAGCTGAGAGCGGTGCAGGTTCTCGAGCAGGGCGTCGCGCAGCAGGTCCTCGTCGGAGGTGTCCCGGACGATGGCACCGATCGTGGTGAGACCGGCTATGCCGGTGGCTCGCCACCGGCGCTCGCCCATGATGAGCTCATAGCGGTCCTTGGCGACCTCCCGGACCACCACCGGCTGGAGCAGTCCCACCTCCTTGATGGAGTGGACCAGCTCGGCCATGTGGTCCTCATCGAAGACGTGGCGCGGCTGGCGCGGGTTGGCCACGATCTGCTCGAGGGGAATCTCGGCGAACCGAGCACCCTCGATCTCCTTCAGCCCCGACGCCTGTGCATCGGCAGGGCTGGACGGGATGAGGGACTCCAGGCCCCGGCCCAGTCCGCGACGAGTACTCATGACTTCCCTCCACTGACTCCGGCGGCCGCGATCTCACGGGCCGCCTCGAGGTACGACAACGCGCCCGATGAGGTGCTGTCGTAGGTGATGACTGACTGCTGGTAGCTCGGTGCCTCCGAGATACGGACCGACCGCGGGATCGGCGTCGGGATCACCTTCTCGGCGAAGTGTGAGCGCACCTCCTCCGCGACGCCGAACGACAGGCGGGTCCGCGCGTCGTACATCGTCAGCAGGATCGTGGTGACTTCGAGCTGAGGGTTGAGGTGCGCCCGGATCAGGTCGATGTTGCGGATCAGCTGGCCGAGCCCTTCGAGTGCGTAATACTCGCACTGGATCGGGATCAGCACCTCACGGCCGGCAACCATCGCATTGACCGTGAGAAGCCCGAGCGACGGCGGGCAGTCGATCAGCACGTAGTCGATGCGGTCGCCCGCCTCCGCACAGTCCTTGAGGTACGACTGCAGCGCGCGGTCGAGTCGTGACTCACGGGCCACGAGCGACACCAGCTCGATCTCCGCGCCCGCCAGATCGATCGACGCAGGCAGCACGGTCAGACCCGGGATGTCGGGGCACGGCTTCACGAGCTCATCGAGGTCGGTGCCGTCGACGATCGCCTCGTACACGCCGGGCGTCCCCTCCGAGTGCGGGATGTTGAGCGCGGTCGACGCGTTGCCCTGGGGATCCAGGTCGATCACGAGGACCCGCAGCCCCTTGAGGGCCAGCGCGGCAGCGACGTTGACGGTGGTGGTCGTCTTGCCGACACCGCCCTTCTGGTTGGCCACGACGAAGATGCGCGTCGCGTCCGGGCGTTCGAACCGCGACACCGACGTGGTGCGCTGGAGCAGGGAGACGTGCTCGTGGGCCTCGGCGGCCAAGGGTGTCGAGTCGTCACTGGAGGGCACCGGGACGCTGTAGCTCGACGCAGCGGTGGGTTGGGTGGGGCGGATCGGATCAGTCATGCCGTCTCCCCTTCGATGTTTCACGTGAAACGAGGCTCATGTGGTCACCTCGACCATCGTGGTCGGAACCTCGCCGTTGTCGTACGTCGCCACCACGATAGACGTGGCACCGAGCCGGTGAAGTGTCGCGGTCGCTACCTGGACCTCTTCGGCCGCACTGCGTCCCTTCATCGCCAGGAACACCCCTCCGGGTGCGACCAACGGCATGCACCAGCGGGCGAGCTTGTCGAGGCCAGCCACGGCGCGGGCCGTCACGACGTCGAAGTGCTGACGAACCTCTTCGGCCCGCGCCCTCACGACGACGACGTTCGTCAGGCCGAGGCGTTCGACCGTCTCGTCCAGGAACGAGGTGCGCCTCAGCAACGGCTCGATCAGTGTCACGGTGAGGTCGGGTCGGGCGATCGCCCAGACCAGACCGGGTAGGCCGGCTCCTGTTCCGACGTCGGCCACCGAAGCACCATCCGCAAGACGTGGGACGACCACCACGGAGTTCATGATGTGCCGCTCCCAGATGCGGGGAACCTCGCGTGGACCGATCAGGCCACGAACGACTCCATCGGTGGCGAGGATCTCGGCGTACTGCTCCGCCATCGCGAAGCGGGAACCAAACACCCCCGCCGCGTGCGGCGGGGGTGAGTCGAGTGACGCCGTTTCACGTGAAACATCGTGTCCCTCCGGAGGCTCGGACTGATCCGACATCGAGATGACTACTCTCCCGCCGCGTGGACGACCACGTAGCGGTGCGGCTCGACTCCGTCGGACGAGCTGCCGAGTCCGGCTGCCGCCACGGCGTCGTGCACCACCTTGCGCTCGAACGGCGTCATCGCGTCCAGCGAGACCGACGCCTCGCCAGCCTTGACCGACTCGATGGCCGTCGCGGCGATCGACACCAGCTCCGTCTTGCGGGCAGCGCGGAAGCCTGCCACGTCGAGCATTAGACGACTGCGCTCACCGGTCTCACGGTAGACGGCCAGACGGGTGAGCTCCTGCAGCGCGTCGAGTACCTCGCCGTCACGCCCCACCAGGTGGTCAAGGTTGCCACCGACCACCTCGACCGCCGCGCGGTCCCCGTCGACATCCATGTCGATGTCGCCGTCGAGATCTGCGATGTCCAGCAGGCCCTCGAGGAAGTCCGCGGCGATCTCGCCCTCGTTCTCGAGCTTTGCTCCGTCAGTCATGACTTGTCACCCTTCGAGCCGTTGTCAGTACCACCTGTGCCGGGATCGCTCTTGGCCGTGATGTCCGGCTTCTTCTTGACCTGCTTGGCAACCGGCTTCTGCGCACCGGGCCTCGGTGGGCTCGTCTTGGCCGCGGGCGCCGGCTTCTTGCGCTGACTCCGCGGCTGGTTCTTGGGCTGTACCCGCGGCGGAGGCTTTGGAGCCTCCTCCTCCACGACCTTCAATGGATCCTCGGCGACCGACTTGCCGTGCTTCTTGTCGCGGTCCTGCTTGGCCTTGAACGCCGGCGTCCCCGGTGCGGGGTTGTTGCGGATGACGTAGAACTGCTGACCCATGGTCCAGAAGTTCGACGTGGTCCAGTAGAAGAGGACACCCAGCGGGAAGGCCACGCCACCCACGGCGAACACCACGGGGAGGATGTAGAGAAGCAGTTTCTGCTGCTGCGCGTACTGGCCGGTCATCGCGTCGGCCGGCATGTTCTTGCTCATCAGCTGCCGCTGGGTCGTGAACTGCGTGATGCACATGATCACGACGAGCGACATCGTGAGGATCTTGGTCTCGGTGGCGTCGCTCTTCAGGAACGTGTCAGCGATCTGGGCGCCGAGCAGCTTGGCCTTGGACAGCGACTCAGCGTCGCCGCCGTCGAGGAAGCCGCGTGCTCCCGCCGCACCATCCTGGGCGGCGCGGTCGATCACGCGGAACAGCGCGAAGAAGATCGGCATCTGCAGGATCAGGGGCAGGCAGGAGGCGAACGGGTTGGTGCCCGTCTCCTTCCAGAGCTTCATCTGCTCCTGGGTGAGACGCTCCCGGTCGTGCTTGTACTTCTGCTGCAATGCCTTGATCTGCGGCTGCAGCAGCTGCATGTTGCGGCTCGACTTGATCTGCTTGACGAACAGCGGGATCAGGAGGGTGCGGATCGTGATCGTGAGGCCGATGATCGACAGCGCCCACGTCCACCCCGAATCGCCGGACAGGCCGATCGTCTCGAAGAGCTTGTGCCAGGACAACAGGATCCCGGACACGGCGTAGTACAGCGGCGTCATGATGGCGCCGCCGATGTCGCCTAGAAAGCCGAACATTGTTCTCCTCTGTGTGACTGCGGAACTGGGTCGTAACCGCCCGAGCTCCACGGGTGGCATCGCAGGACGCGACGACCCGCGAGCCAGGAACCACGCGCTGCTCCATGAGTCTCCACGGCCTGCAAAGCGTAGGCCGAACAGGTCGGATGGTAGCGGCACACCTGGCCGTACAGGGGGCTGATCGCGAAACGGTAGCCGCGCAGCAGCCAGATCAGGGCAGTTCTGACGGGATGGCGCATCGTCACCGCACACCCGAACGCGCGAGCGCCACATCGAGATGATCCGACAGGGTCGACCACGGCGACCCGTGGGAAGCAGGCAGAGCCCGCACCACGACGCGCGAACCCTCGGGCAGACGATCCAGACGATCACGCATCAGGTGCCGGAGCTGTCTCTTGACGCGGTTGCGCTCGACGGCCGAGCCGACCGCTTTGCTCACGACGAAACCGACGGACGCAGGTCCGCCGGTTCCATGGACGCCAGCTCTGAGCAGGACGTGGGTGACGAGGGTCGGTTGTGCACCTTTGGCTCCACGACGGATCGCGAGCCGGAAGTCCTCCGCGCTGCGCATGCGTTGGCTGCGCGCGAGCAACGGATCAGGCGGAGAGCTTGGCGCGACCCTTGCGGCGGCGGTCCGCGAGGATCGCACGGCCGGCGCGGGTGCGCATGCGGAGACGGAAGCCGTGCTTCTTGGCACGACGACGGTTGTTCGGCTGGAAAGTACGCTTGCTCACGGTGCTGTCCTTAACTGTGCAGAGTCTTGCATGTACGGAGTCTGGAATGGCGGTGCTGGGCCGTTCGACGACCACCGCTCGTCCGCGACACACATCGGATCGTGGACACGCGGCAGACGTCGTCCTCGGACGACTAGGCAACGGTACGGGGGCGCCACAGCGGGGTCAAACTGACCTGCTTACGCGTCACGGACCGCCAGGTCCAGACGACACGCCGTACGGTCGCCGGCTGCTGGGGAAATCCGCTTGTATGGCATCCGCAACGCTGCTAGCGTCACCGCGGTACCGACTTTTCCACAACCCGGCCGCAACTCTCAAGTTTGCATTCACACCTTGTGGAAAACACTGTGCACATTCCACTGAGCACCTACCAAGTGTGGGGACATGTCGGGAGGCATCGAATGAGTGACGGCCAGGACGCCAGCCCCGAGGAACATCTCGAACAGGTCTGGCAGCGCGCGGTCGACACTCTCTCTCCCGGGGCCAAGGTCTGGGTCTACTCCGCCAAGCCACTGACTCTCCACAACAACATCCTGATCGTCGCGGTGCAGGACGATCTCACCCGAGCACAGCTCGAGTCGCGTGTCCGTCCCGCCCTCGAGCACGCCATCAGCTCTGCGCTCCAGCAGGAGACCCGGCTGGTCGTGACGATCGAGCCCTCCCTCATCGAGGCCCTTCATAGTCAACAAGACGATTTGTCGATAAATCGACGAGTAGGCGCAGTCCACGAGATCGAGCTCGATGACGAGGACGACGACACCGGCGACGAGTTCGTCCCCAGCTGGGCCGAGCGCAGCAGCGCACCACCCCGCATCGGCACGGTTGCAGAGGCACGCCTCAACCCTCGCTACCTGTTCGAGAACTTCGTCATCGGATCGTCCAACCGTTTCGCCCACGCCGCCGCCGTCGCCGTCGCCGAGGCACCGGGCAAGGCGTACAACCCCTTGGTGATCCACGGGGAGTCGGGCCTGGGCAAGACCCACCTGCTGCACGCCATCGGTCACTACGTCCTCAACCTCTACCCGTCGTCACGCGTCCGCTACGTCAACAGCGAAGAGTTCACCAACGACGTCATCAACGCCATCCGCGAGAACCGCACCGCGGCCCTCAAGCGCAAGTACCGCGAGATCGACGTCCTACTCGTCGACGACATCCAGTTCCTCGAGGGCAAGGAGTCGACGCAGACCGAGTTCTTCCACACCTTCAACGCCCTGCACAACGAGAACAAGCAGATCGTCATGACGTCCGACCGGCCGCCCAAGAACCTGACGACCCTCGAGGACCGTCTCCGCAACCGGTTCGAGTGGGGTCTCACCACCGACGTGCAGCCCCCAGACCTCGAGACCCGCATCGCCATCCTGCGCAAGAAGGCCGCCAACGAGAAGCTCACGGCGCCGGCCGACGTCCTCGAGTTCATCGCCAGCAAGGTGCAGACGAACATCCGCGAGCTCGAGGGAGCGCTGATCCGCGCCACCGCCTTCGCCAACCTCAACGGGACGACCGTCGACCTCCAGCTCGCGCAGATCGTGCTGAAGGACCTCATCGCCGAGGGCGAGGAGCCGGACATCACGGTCGGCATGATCATGGCGCAGACCGCGGCGTACTCGGAGTTCTCCATCGACGACCTCTGCAGCGTCAACCGCAGCCGCAACCTCGTCCTGGCTCGACAGATCGCCATGTACCTGTGCCGCGAGCTCACCGAGATGTCCCTGCCGAAGATCGGCCAGGAGTTTGGCAACCGCGACCACACCACGGTGATGCACGCCGACCGCAAGATCCGCAAGCTGATGGCCGAGAAGCACGCCGTCTACAACCAGGTCACCGAGCTGACCGCGCGCATCAAGCAGCAGGCACGCCAGTCATGACCTGGCAGTGGCCCCGTCCGACCACTGCCCGCACGCCCAGACCCCGCCAAAGCACCATGCACACCTGGGGACGGAACTGTGGGAAACCACACGAGTCCCGTGGACATCAGGAGTCCGCGTGTGAACACGGTGTGAACGCAGCGCCGACATCCACAGCACCGTGTAGTTTCACCGCTCATGGCCGCACAGGTTGTCCACCGGCCCGCACACCGTCATCCCGGCGTGGATCAGGGTTGTGCACCGAATCCACAGAGGCTACTACCACTACTACTTCTCTATTCATCCAAAACTCCCGCCGAAGTGACATCGTGCCTGTGGTGTGGACGACGCGGACGCACCCGCACCACCCGACACGACCGCTTCCCCTGGCTACCTCCCAGCTCTCCTGCCGTGGCAGGATTCATCCCGACGGACCCCGTCATCGGAAAGGCCCCATCACGTGAAGTTCCGCATCGAGCGCGACACCCTGGCTGACGCCGTGGCGTGGACTGCCCGCAGCCTGCCCAACCGTCCGAGCGTCCCGGTCCTTGCCGGCCTCCTGGTCGAGACGGCCGCCGATGGACTGACGCTCTCGGGCTTCGACTACGAGACGTCCACCCGCGCGACGCTCCCCGCCGAGGTCAGTGCCGACGGACGCGCGCTGGTCTCGGGCCGACTGCTCGCCGAGATCGTGAAGTCGCTCCCGGCCAAGCCCGTCGACGTGTCGCTCGAGGGCACCAAGGTCCAGGTCGTCTGCGGCAGCGCCCGCTTCAGCCTCCAGACGATGCCCGTCGAGGAGTACCCGCAGCTGCCCGAGATGCCGACCGCCACCGGCACTGTCAGGTCCGAGGACTTCTCGATCGCTGTCGCCCAGGCGAGTGCAGCAGCTGGCCGCGACGAGATGCTGCCCCTGCTCACCGGCGTGCGGCTCGAGCTCGAGGGCTCGACGATCTCCCTCATGGCCACCGACCGGTTCCGAGCCAGCCTCCGTGACCTCCAGTGGTTCCCCGAGTCGAGCGACCTCTCCGCGAACGCCTTGGTGCCCGCCCGGGTCCTCAACGAGACCGCGCGGTCACTGACCGGTGGCGGCGACGTGACGATCGCGGTGTCGTCCGGCGAGGCCGGCGACGGACTGATCGGCTTCGAGGGAGTGGTCGGCAACGGCACCCGCCGCACGACGACCCGTCTGCTCGAAGGTGACTTCCCGCGCGTCCGGCAGCTCTTCCAGGCCGCCGCCGAGACCGTCGCCTACGTCGAGACGCAGGCGTTCGTCGACTCGGTGAAGCGCGTCGCTCTGGTGGCTGAGCGCAACACCCCCGTCCGGCTGACCTTCTCCGACGGCCACCTGCTGCTCGAGGCGGGATCCGGCGACGAGGCGCAGGCGTCGGAGTCCATCGAGGCGACGATCAACGGAGCCGACATCTCGATCGGCTTCAACCCCACCTACCTGCTGGAGGGACTCGCGGTGATGTCCGACCCGGTCGTCCACCTGTCCTTCACCCAGCACACCAAGCCTGCGGCGATCTCGGGCGTTCGGGAGATCGGGGCCGACCCCGACGTCGCGTTCCGCTACCTGATCATGCCCGTCCGCCTGCAGAGCTGACCACGGATCGACAGGGAGCGCGCCATGCACATCGGACTCGTCGGACTCGGCAAGATGGGCGGCAACATGCGCACCCGGATGCGCAACGGGGGTGTGACCGTCGTCGGCTACGACCGCAACCCCGACGTCACCGATGTCGCCAGCCTCGCCGAGCTGGTGGCGGCACTACCCTCGCCCAAGGTCGTCTGGGTCATGGTCCCGGCCGGCGACATCACCCGCGCGACGGTCGAGGAGCTCATCGGCCTGCTCGACGAGGGTGACGTCATCGTCGACGGCGGCAACTCGCGCTGGACCGACGACGAGAAGCACGCGGCCCTCGCCGCAGACAAGAAGATCGGCTACGTCGACTGTGGCGTCAGCGGTGGAGTCTGGGGCCTCGAGAACGGCTACGCCCTGATGGCCGGCGGCGAGGCGGCCGACATCGCCAAGGTGCAGCCGGCGTTCGACGCCCTGCGGCCCGAGGGCGAGTCCGGCTTCGTCCACGCCGGTCGCGTGGGCGCTGGCCACTTCTCCAAGATGGTCCACAACGGCATCGAGTACGCGATGATGCAGGCCTACGCCGAGGGCTACGAGCTGCTCGAGAAGGTCGACCTCGTCGACAACGTGACGGCGGTCTTCGACTCCTGGCGCGAGGGCACCGTGGTCCGTTCGTGGTTGCTCGACCTGTTGGTCAAGGCGCTCGAGGAGGATCCGGGCCTGTCGAAGATCCGTGGCTACGCCGAGGACTCCGGCGAGGGGCGCTGGACCGTCGAGGCGGCAATCGACAACGCCGTCCCGATGCACACCATCGCGGCGTCCCTGTTCGCACGCTTCACGTCCCGGCAGGACGAGTCGCCGGCGATGCAGGCCGTCGCTGCGATGCGCAACCAGTTCGGCGGCCACGCCGTGCAGGCCGCAGCCGAGGCGGGTCACGACCCCCAGGACGCCTGACCCTGGTGCACGTCAGCAAGCTGACCCTCCACGACTTCCGGTCGTACGAGAGCGTCGAGATCGATCTCGAGCCGGGTGCCACCGCCTTCATCGGGTCCAACGGACAGGGCAAGACCAACCTGGTCGAGGCGATCGACTACCTCTCCCGCCTCGACTCGCACCGCGTCTCCCACGACGCGCCACTGGTCCGCGCGGGAGCCGACCAGGCGATCGTCCGGGCCGATGTCGTCAAGGGTGACCGCACGGCGCTCCTCGAGCTGGAGATCACCCCCGGTCGCACCAACCGCGCCCGCATCAACCGGGGTGCCCTGCCGCGGACCCGGGACCTGATCGGCGTGCTGCGCACGGTGATCTTCTCGCCCGAGGACTTGGCCCTGATCAAGGGCGATCCGTCCGACCGGCGCCGGTTCCTTGACTCGCTGCTGATCCTGCGCACCCCACGGCTGGCCGGGGTGAAGGCCGACTACGAGCGGGTGCTGCGCCAACGCAACACCCTGCTGAAGTCGGCGCGGGGTCGGCGCAACGCCGAGATCGCCACCCTGGACATCTGGGACGAGAACCTGGCCCGCACCGGCGCCGAGCTCGTCGCCGCACGACTGCTGCTAATCGATGCACTGGCACCCCACCTCATCGACGCCTACCAGCGGGTCGCCGCGGCGTCGGCCCCCGACCGGCGGATCGTCGCCGCGACCTACAAGGCATCGGTCGAGCTCGACCCGGCGCTGCGTGACCAGGGCCAGATCGAACGGCTCATCCTGGACGAGCTCGCTCGCCGGCGTGGCGACGAGGTCGACCGCGGCATCAGTCTGGTCGGACCGCACCGTGACGAGGTCGTCCTCACGATCGGCGAGCTGCCAGCCAAGGGGTATGCCAGCCACGGTGAGTCGTGGTCGTACGCGCTCGCGCTCAAGCTCGCCTCGTTCGAGCTGCTCCGCGAGGACGACGACGATCCCGTCCTCATCCTCGACGACGTGTTCGCCGAGCTCGACCAGGGACGACGGGAGCAGCTGGCCGAGCTGGTCGGCGACGCCGAACAGGTGCTGGTGACGGCCGCCGTCCCGGACGACGTCCCGGACGCACTGAAGGGTCACCGCTTCCGGGTGGCCGCGGGGGTGGTCACCCGTGAGTGAGGACGACCCCCTCGACCTGGCCCGCCAGATCGCCGATTCCTATCGAGGCAAGGGACAGGGATCACCCGCCGGCCCCGCCCGCTCCAAGAGGCGCGGACCGGTCAAGCCGTCGCGCGCTGCGAACGAGGACCCCAGCACGATCTCCGAGCTGCTGTGCCAGGTCGTGCGCAACCAGGGCTGGGCCGAGAAGCTCGACGACCAGCGCATCTTCACCGAATGGGCGCAGATCGTCGGGGCGGAGGTCGCCCAGCACGCCCAGATCGAAGGGTTCGAGGACATGATCGTGCACGTGCGTGCCAGCTCGACGGCGTGGTCGACCCAGCTCAAGTTGCTGGCCCCGCGCATCGTCGCCAAGCTCAACGAGGCGCTGGGCGACGGGACCGTCACCCGCATCGAGGTGCGGGGACCGCAGGCACCGTCGTGGAAGAGCGGACCGAGATCCATTCGGGGCGCCAGAGGCCCCCGCGACACGTATGGATGATTCACGTGAAACATGCACGCGCGGTGACCACGGGACGAGCGAGCGAAGCGACGAAGGAGCCGTGTGCCCCATGTGAAACATCTGCGAGCTGATCAGTCGGCTGGGGCCGTGGCTGCTGTGGCTACGACGAACACCGCGGTCGCGGCGGCTACTGCTCCCAGGACGAGGCCGGCCTGGAGGAAGCCGTCCCAGCCGAGCAGCGGCCGCACGCCGACGGCGATGAGGAACAGCACGGCTCCCGCGCAGCCTGCGATCGCACCGGCGGAGGTGCCGATGACGGGGGCCGCGGGGCCCCGCAGCACCAGGGACACGAACGCGGTCCAGACCAGGCTGACCGCGAGCGCCGCGACCACGTCGGACGGTCGGTGCCAGCCGGCCACGATCGTCGACGCACCGGTGAGCGTCGTGGCGAAGCCGCCGAGCAGCGCGACCACAGGACGCCAGGCCCGCGGCGCGACGAGCAGAGCTGCGCCGACCGCACTGGCAACCACGGTCGTGTGGCCGCTCGGCAGGCTGTTGAGCGTGCCGGCGCCGAGGTCGGGACGGTCGAGCAGCGAGTGCTTGAGGAGCTGGGTGGTGACGTTGGCGCCGGCGATGACGACGACCGCGCCGGCGGCGAGCGCCACGCGTCCGCGCAGCAGCGCCACCACAGCACAGCCGGCCACCACCGCGACGACCGCGCCGATCGAGACGTACCCGAGGACGCTCAGCACGGCGAGCTGCGTGTCGCGCCCACCGATCACCGTCGTCATCGCCGACTGGTCCCAGGACTGGCCACGCTGCGACCAGAGGGCGATCCGCACCAGGACGACCAGCGTCAGGACCCCGAGGATCACCGAGCTGACCGCCGTGGCGGTCGACTCGCGTCCCCTGGTGATCGTGGCCATGCCTCCACGATGCCTGAGCGGACCGAAGAATCACGAACGTCGTGGAACGTGTTCGGGCGACAGGACGAGGTAGCGCCCCCGGCCACGATCCTCTGCTCGATGGCGGGTGTCGGACGTCCTCACAGGTGCCATTACGTGGCTCTCAAGGCCACACGGCGCGCGCGACTCGCCGCTCGCTACATGTGGGTAAGCCCTGAGACGCACAGAATGGCCCGTATACTGATCGGGTGACCCAAACTCCAGATCCTGCTGCTTCCTACGACGCCAGCAACATCCAGGTTCTCGAAGGGCTGGAGGCGGTCCGCAAGCGTCCCGGCATGTACATCGGTTCCACCGGCGAGCGCGGTCTGCACCACCTGGTCTACGAGGTGGTCGACAACTCGGTCGACGAGGCCCTCGCCGGATACGCGACCCACATCAAGGTCGTGATGCAGGCCGACGGCGGCATCCGGGTGGAGGACGACGGGCGAGGCATCCCCGTCGACGAGCACCCCACCGAGAAGATCCCGGCCGTCACCCTCGTGCTCACGTCCCTGCACGCGGGCGGCAAGTTCGGTGGCGGCGGCTACAAGGTGTCCGGCGGGCTGCACGGCGTGGGCGTCTCCGTCGTCAACGCCCTGTCGACCAAGCTCTACGTCGAGGTCAAGCGCGACGGCTTCGTGTGGACGCAGTCGTTCACCTACGGTGAGCCCGACGCTCCGCTGAAGCAGGGCGCCGCGACGGACGAGACCGGCACTACCACGACGTTCTACTCCAGCGCCGACATCTTCGAGACCGTCGACTACAGCTACGACACGCTCGAGAAGCGCTTCCGCGAGATGGCGTTCCTCAACAAGGGCCTGGAGCTGGTCCTGCGCGACGACCGCGAAGACACCCCGGAGGGTCCCCAGGGCGACGACCGGGTGCGCGACGCGCGCTTCCGCTTCGACAAGGGGCTCGTCGACTACGTCGATCACATCAACGTCGGCAGCAAGTCGCCCATCCACCGCGACATCATCTCGATCGAGTCCGAGGACGAGAGCAAGGGTCTCTCCCTGGAGATCGCGATGCAGTGGAACGACAGCTTCATCGAGTCGGTCCACACCTTCGCCAACACGATCAACACCCACGAGGGCGGCACCCACGAAGAAGGCTTCCGTGCCGCACTGACCACCACGGTCAACAAGTTCGCCACGACGCAGGGCCTGATCAAGAAGGCGTCCGACAACCTCTCGGGCGAGGACATCCGCGAGGGTCTCACCGCGATCCTGTCGATCAAGCTCGAGGAGCCCCAGTTCGAGGGCCAGACCAAGACCAAGCTCGGCAACAGCGAGGCGAAGTCCTTCGTGCAGTCGGTGCTCAACGACGAGCTCGGCGCCTGGTTCGAGCAGAACCCCGCCGAGGGCAAGACCATCGTCCGCAAGTCGATCGACGCGGCGACCGCGCGCATGGCCGCTCGCAAGGCCCGCGACCTCGCCCGCAACCGCAAGGGCCTGATGGGTGGCGGCGGGCTGCCCGGCAAGCTCGCCGACTGCCAGTCCCGCAACCCCGAGGAGTGCGAGATCTTCATCGTCGAGGGCAACTCGGCCGGCGGCTCGGCCAAGGGTGGTCGCGACCCGTACGCCCAGGCGATCCTGCCGCTGCGTGGCAAGATCCTCAACGTCGAGAAGGCCCGCATCGACAAGGTGCTCGCCAACAACGAGGTCCAGGCGATCATCTCGGCCCTCGGCACCGGAGTCCACGAGGACTTCGACATGGCCAAGCTCCGCTATCACAAGATCGTCCTGATGGCCGATGCCGACGTCGACGGCCAGCACATCTCGACGCTCCTGCTGACCCTGCTGTTCCGGTTCATGAAGCCGCTGATCGACGCGGGCCACGTCTACCTGGCGCAGCCGCCGCTGTACAAGATCAAGTGGACCAACGCGCCCGCTGAGCTGGCCTACTCCGACAGCGAGCGCGACGGACTGCTGGCCGCAGGTGCCGCGGCCGGTCGCCGTCTGCCCAAGGAGGCGCCGGTCCAGCGCTACAAGGGTCTCGGCGAGATGAACGACTCCGAGCTGTGGGACACCACGATGGATCCGGCCCAGCGCATCCTGCGCCAGGTCACCCTCGAGGACGGTGCGGTCGCGGACGAGATGTTCACGATCCTCATGGGCGAGGACGTCGAGCAGCGGCGCTCCTTCATCCAGAGGAACGCCAAAGACGTCCGCTTCCTCGACATCTAACACTTCCCTCACCTCACGACGTATCGACATTTAAGGTCTCTTGATGACTGACACCACGCCTCCCCCCGAGCACGACCGGATCGAGCACGTCGAGCTGCAGGTCGAGATGCAGCGCTCCTACATCGACTACGCCATGAGCGTCATCGTGTCGCGTGCGCTGCCCGACGTCCGCGACGGACTGAAGCCGGTGCACCGCCGCGTCCTCTACGCGATGTACGACGGCGGCTACCGGCCCGACCGCGGCTTCTCCAAGTGCAGCCGCATCGTCGGTGACGTCATGGGCCAGTACCACCCCCACGGCGACACGGCCATCTACGACACCCTCGTGCGGCTCGCACAGCCGTGGGTCATGCGCGCACCGATGATCGCGGGGCAGGGCAACTTCGGCTCGCCGGGCAACGACTCCGCGGCGGCCATGCGTTACACCGAGTGCCGGATGGCGCCGCTGGCCATGGACATGGTCCGCGAGATCGACGAAGACACCGTCAACTTCCAGCCCAACTACGACGGTCGCTCGCAGGAGCCGACCATCCTGCCGGCCCGGTTCCCCAACCTGCTGGTCAACGGTTCGGCCGGCATCGCGGTAGGTATGGCGACGAACATCCCGCCGCACAACCTGCGCGAGGTCTCCGACGGCGCGATCTGGGCGCTCGAGCACCCCGACGCGACCCGCGAGGAGCTGCAGGACGCACTGATCGAGCGGATCAAGGGCCCGGACTTCCCGATGGGATCGCTCATCGTCGGGCGCCAGGGCATCGAGCAGGCCTACCGCACCGGCCGCGGCTCGATCACCCAGCGCGCCGTCGTCGAGATCGACGAGGACTCCAAGGGCCGCACCTGCCTGGTCATCTCGGAGCTCCCCTACATGGTCAACCCCGACAACCTCGCGCTGAAGATCGCCGAGCTGGCCGACTCCGGTCGGATCCAGGGCATCGCCGACGTGCGTGACGACACCAGCTCGCGCACCGGCCAGCGCCTGGTGATCG
Source organism: Aeromicrobium sp. (assembly GCA_046598255.1). GTDB lineage: Bacteria > Actinomycetota > Actinomycetes > Propionibacteriales > Nocardioidaceae > Aeromicrobium. The sequence goes on from JBKJIW010000057.1 coordinate 89,561, forward strand.
TGCTCAAGCGTGACGCGGTCGCCCGCGTCGTACTCAACAATCTCTTCAAGCACACCGAGCTGCAGACCAACTTCTCGGCCAACATGCTCGCGCTGGTCGACTACGTCCCGCGCACGCTGACGATCGACCAGTTCATCAGCAACTGGGTGACGCACCAGATCGAGGTCATCCAGCGACGGACCCGCTACCGCCTCGCCGAGGCCGAGCGACGCGCGCACATCTTCCGCGGCTACGCCAAGGCGCTCGACGCGCTCGACGAGGTCATCGCGCTCATCCGTCGCTCACCGGATGTCGACGAGGCCCGCAGCGGCCTGATGCAGCTGCTCGACGTCGACGAGGTCCAGGCCAACGCCATCCTCGAGATGCAGCTGCGCCGGCTGGCTGCCCTCGAGCGCCAGAAGATCATGGACGAGCTCGCCAAGATCGAGCTCGAGATCGCCGACCTCGAGGACATCCTGGCCAACGAGCCGCGCCAGCGTCGGATCATCATCGAGGAGCTCTCCGAGATCGTCGCGAAGTACGGCACCGACCGCCGCTCGCAGATCATCGCGGCGGACGGCGACCTGTCGATGGAGGACCTGATCCCCGACGAGGAGCTCGTCGTCTCCATCACCCGCGGCGGCTACGCCAAGCGGACCCTGGCCAGCCAGTACCGCACCCAGAAGCGTGGCGGCAAGGGCGTGCGCGGCGCGACCCTGCGCGGCGACGACGTGGTCGAGCACTTCATCTCCACGACCAACCACCACTGGCTGCTGTTCTTCACCACCGCCGGTCGCGTCTATCGCACCAAGGCCTACAACCTGCCCGAGGCTGCGCGCGACGCGAAGGGCGGCCACGTCGCCGGCCTGCTGTCGTTCCAGCCCGACGAGGACATCGCCCAGGTGCTCGCGATCCGCGACTACGAGCAGGCGCCCTACCTCGTGCTCGCCACCCGCAACGGTCTCGTCAAGAAGACCCGCCTCGGGGAGTACGACAGCCCCCGCAGCGGTGGCCTCATCGCGGTCAACCTGCGCGACGGCGACGAGCTCGTCGGCGCCGGCCTGGCCGAGTCCTCCGACGACCTGCTGCTCGTCTCGCGCAAGGGGCAGTCGGTGCGCTTCCACGCCGACGACGCCACCCTGCGCCCGATGGGCCGCGCCACCTCCGGCGTCACCGGCATGAAGTTCCGCAGCGACGACTCGCTGCTGTCGATGTCGGTCGTGCAGGAGGGCACCGACCCCAACGTGTTCGTCGTCTTCGAGTCGGGCCTGGCCAAGCGCTCGAGGGTCTCGGAGTGGAACGTCAAGGGCCGCGGCATCCTCGGTGTCTCCGTCGCCAAGCTCAGCGACAAGGGCGGCGACCTCGTCGGTGCGCTCACCGTCGACGAGGAC
>JBKJIW010000003.1:0-23491 GCA_046598255.1 Aeromicrobium sp.
CGCGCCTTCGCCCCCGTCATCGCGGCCAACGGCGGCGGATCGATCGTCAACGTCCTGTCGGTCGCGGCCATCGCACCGACCGCGTTCATGGGCGGCTACTCCCCCTCCAAGGCCGCCGCGCTCTACCTCGGCGGCATCACCCGTGCCGAGCTCGGACCCGACCACATCACCTGCACCTCGCTGATCGTGGGATCGGTCGACACCCGCATGGCCTCCCACGTCGACGGCAAGAAGGAGGACCCCCGCGACATCGCGAAGGTCGGACTCCGCGCCATGGAGCGCGGCGAGTGGACGTGTGACACCGACCGCATGGCGTACGAGTCACGGGCCCGGATGGCGATGGATCCGGTGCGCTACGAGACCGGCCTCGGCAAGCTGCTGTTCATGTCCGACCTGAGCACCAAGGCATGAGCACCGCACCCATCCGGGTGGCCCAGTGGGCCACCGGCGCCGTCGGCAAGACCATCCTGCGCGGCGTCATCGACCGTCCCGACCTCGAGCTCGTCGGCCTCTACGTCTACGGCGACAAGAAGGTCGGCCGCGACGCCGGCGACATCGCCCGCCGCGACACCACCGGCGTCATCGCGACTCGCGACGTCGACGAGCTGATCGCCACGGAGCCACAGGTGCTCATGCACGCACCCCGCCTGCAGGTGCCGTACGAGAAGCACGACCAGGACCTGCTCCGTCTCCTGCGCGCCGGCATCGACGTCATCACGACCGCCGGGCAGCACTTCCCCCGCGCGCACGGCACCGAGCGCGAGCAGATGTTCCTCGACGCCTGTCACGAGGGCGACAGCACGCTGTTCGGCATCGGCGTCAGCCCCGGCATCATCGGTGAGCGTCTCGCCCTCGGGCTGACCGGCGCCTCGATGGAGCTGGGCGCCATCACGATCGACGAGGTCCTCGACGCCCGCAAGATGCCCGACCCCGACTTCGCCTTCACCGTCATGGGCATGGGCTCGGACCCGGCACTGCTGGACGGGTCAGGCCCCCTGCCCACCCTGTACGCGTCGCTCTACCTCGAGACGATCGCGTTCATGTGCGAGCGGATGGGCGTGACGTACGACGAGGTCAAGCCCGACCACCGGGTGCTCCCGGCGAGCCGCGACCTCGAGGTCGCCGCCGGTCACATCGCCGCCGGCACGGTCGGCAGCACCGAGTGGCGCTGGCACGCGATGGTCGACGGCAAGCCGTTCCTCACCCTCGCGATCATCTGGACCATGGAGCCTGACCGGCCCGAGTACGCCGGCCGCGACGAGTGGACGATCCACTTCTACGGCAAGCCCGAGATGGTCGTGACGCTCAACATGGTCGAGCCGGACGAGCCCGGCAGCCGCACGACCGCCGGACAGTACGTGACCGCCGGGCCGGCGCTGAGAGCCATCCGGTCGGTCGTCGACGCCCCCGCGGGCATCTTCGAGCCGCCGGTGTTCGCACCCTTCCGGATGGAGCAGTGATGACGACCCGGCAGGAGCAGTGGCAGGGCCAGCAGGTCGGCCAGGTGCACGTGCCGACCCCGCCGGAGTACCTCGACCCGGAGTACGCGCTGCACCCCGACGGCTCGCGGGTCGAACGGCTCGAGGACATCCTGCGCCGCCGTGCCGCCGCGACGCCCGACCTGCCCGCCATCATCGAGCCCTCCGGCGTGACGTCGTTCGCCGAGCTCGACCGCGAGTCCAACCGGGTCGCGCAGGCGCTGATCCGCGACGGCGTGCAGCCCGGCGACCGGGTGGCCTACGTCGGCGAGAACGCCCCGTCGTTCCTTGCCGTCCTCTACGGCGCGTCCAAGATGGGCGCCGTGCCGACGGCCCTGAACTTCCGCCTGGCGGTGGCCGAGGTCGAGTACATCCTCGGCAACGGCGAGCCTGCCGTCGTCGTGCTGGGCCGCGAGCAGGAGCGCCTCGCCGCGGCGGCGTCCGCGTTCGACAGCGTCCGGACCGTCGTGACGGTCGCCGGCGACGAGCACTCCGTCGCGTGGGATGCCTGGCTCGACGGCGTCCGCGACGACGACCCCGGCTACGCCCGCGACCTCGACGCGACCGCGCTGATGTTCTACACGTCCGGCACGACGGGACGCCCCAAGGGCATCGAGCTGACCGGCCCCAACATCGGCAAGGCCATCGCCGCGATGCACTACGTGCTGGAGCTCGACACGACGTCGATCGCGTTGGCGCCCGTGCCGTTCTTCCACGTCTCGGGCCTCGGCCTGGCCATGGTGAGCAACGTCAACGGCAGCGCGCTGCTCCTTCGCAACCCGGAGTCACCGGCGCACCTCGCGCAGATCCTCCAGGAGGACCGGGTCACCCACGCAGTGGCCGTCCCGACGGTGATCCAGTTCCTGATCGCGACGCCCGAGGCGCGCGACGCCGACTGGTCGCACCTGAAGTACATGATCTACGGCGCCTCCCCCATGCCCGTGCCGGTGCTGCGCGAGGCGACGGCGCTGCTGGGCTGCAAGTTCCTCCAGAGCTACGGCCTGACCGAGTCGACCGGCGGCGTCACGATGCTGACGCCGGAGGACCACCGCGTCGACACCGACACCACCCATCGCCTGCGGTCCGTCGGCCGGCCGATGCCCAACATCCCGGTGCGCATCGTCGACCCGGCCACCGGCGAGGACCTGCCGTTCGGCGAGCGCGGCGAGGTGTGGATCGGCGGCGCCCACGTCATGAAGCAGTACTGGCGCAACCCCGCCGCCACCGAGGCCGCGATCACCGCGGACGGCTGGCTGCGCTCCGGCGACGGCGGCTCGCTCGACGCCGACGGCTACCTCTACCTGCACGACCGCATCAAGGACATGGTCGTCTCCGGCGGCGAGAACGTGTATCCCGCCGAGGTCGAGAGCGTCCTGACCGAGCACCCCGGTGTCGCCCAGGCAGCCGTGGTCGGCATCCCGTCCGAGAAGTGGGGCGAGTCGCCGTACGCCGTGGTGGTCAAGACGCCGGGCGTCGAGGTCACCGAGGCCGACCTGATCGCCTTCACCCGCGACCAGATGGCCCACTACAAGTGCCCTGTCGGGGTCGCCTTCGTGGACGCCCTCCCGCTGAACGCCAGCGGCAAGCTGCTCAAGACAGAGCTGAGAGCCCGCTTCAGCTGAGTCGGTTCGTCGGTCAGGCTGCCGGTGTCTCCGGCTCGGGTCTGGTGGTCCAGCGCAGGAGGCCGTGCCCCTTGTAGCCGTGATGCCGTCTGCAGAAGGGGCCCAGGTTCTCACCGCTGGTCGGTCCATCGGGAAACGGCGTGCGGTGGTCGATGTCGCACCGTTCGGCCGGCACCATGCATCCGGGGCCTTGGCAGGTGCCGTGCAGGAATCTCAGTGCGATGGCCAGCACGTCGGGGGCGAAGCGCCCTCGGTACTCGTGGGAGAGGACGTCGTCGGTGACCGGATCGACCACGATGCGGTGCCAGAAGGTTGAGCCGGAACCGACGACCGCGGCGATCCACGTGGCGGGGACACCCCACCGGCCATCCGTGGACTCGGCGAACCCGGGGTTCGCACCAGCCAGGACGTCGGCGCCGACCGTGACGGCGATGTTCGCGTCGATCGCCGAGGTCGCGGCATCGGACTCGGTACACCACGCGACCACGAGGTCGGCCTCGCGCTGGGCGATCGTGCGCTCGTCATCAGGATCGGTCGGACGGCGGGCTGCTGTGCGGTAGCGGGATTCGATGGCTGCCAGCTCGTGGGACGGCAGGTAGGCGCTGAGCCACCCCATCGCGTCGTCGCCGTGCTTGACCGACACGTACCGCTTGGCACGTTCGTCCTCGGCCCGCTCGACCGCGAGGTCGGCCTCGACCCGCCGCACGAACGCCTTCAGCCACGTCCGCAGCTCGGCCACGGTGTGTGTCTCGGCGTAGCCGACGGCGCGCCGGTCCAACCGGTGCAGCGACTCGGCCCGCTTCAGCTGGTCGATCGTGTGCCCGATCTCGCGCACTCGCACCAGGTCGATCCGACCGTCGACGAACGCATCCCACGAGGCCGGCGAGTGGTCACGCACCGCATCGGCGAACGACAACCGGTGCTGGACCTGGCCCTCGCTCATACCTGCGGCCTCGCCGATCGCCAGGGCGATCGCACCTCGTTCGAGCAGCCGCTTCATCGGCGACTCCACCGACGCGATCCGGTCCATCTCGCGATCACGAAAGTCCAGCATGGCGACCACCTCGCGCGCTTCAGCCCGCGAACGCTCACGGACGACGCCGGTCAGGACGTCGGTCGGAGCAGGTGTCGAAGTGGCCATACATCCAACCTAGACACTCCCACTGACACTCCTTTTCCCTGCGATCGCGGCCTGTGTACAACTCCCGAAAACTGTCCGGACGACCTGGATCTCGAGGTCAGCAGGTGGCTCTCGAGGTGCTGCGTGCCCGCCCCGCATGGCCCGAGCAGTACGGCGTGTCGATCGGACCTGCCTCGTAGGCTGGGTGCGTGGACCCCAACGACGCCGCCGAGCTCGCGCGACGCATCCGCGCGGCGGTCGTCGAGGAGGTACCCCAACGCCGATGGATGCTGCCCGCCGTTGCGTTGCTCGTCATCGCGATCGTGGTGCTGGCGGTCATGCTGATGCTCGGCTGAGGAGCGACAAGCCTCATTCGCAGTGGATTGACGCAGCCTGTGCTTCGTTGAGGCCACTTCGCTCTATCATCGTCGATGTGCGTTGGTTCCCACACGCGCGAGGTCAACTCGAATAGGTGGGAGTAGGACTCGAGATATTCCCACTTACGCAGAATAAGTGGGAATACCGGCTAGGCTGTTCCCACTTAAGGGAAACCATGGTCGATCCAAAAACTCAGCTCCACGAGCTCGCTAGCAACCCGACCCCAGAGGAATTCGACAGATCCCGGGGCAAGAACCTGGACATCACCACCGGCGAATCCATCTGGCCCGCGCACGTACGTGAAGTCGTCCCGTGGAAGCAGGCTCAGCGCCAAGGCACCAAGGATGACCGCATGCTCACCTCGGTTGAGGTGCGGCTGCCCCCTATGATCGCCGACCGAGACATCGAACTCCGCTCCGACCTGGTCACAACGATGTCAGACGCGATCCGTGAAATCACCGTCCTGGACACCACGCACGCCGGCGACCTCCAAGCACTCAGCAGCATGCTGCTACGCACCGAGTCCGTTGCGTCGTCCAAGATCGAGCACGTCGAAGCGTCCATGATCGATTTTGCCAAGGCACTACACGGCAGCAAGGCCAACTCGTCGGCAGTGTCCATGGTCGCCGCAACCACTGCACTTGAGACCATGATCAATAACGTGTCTCCCGGCCCCGATGGTCAAGCCCAAGACATCACGATAGAGACACTCACGGTCGCTCACGAGGCCCTCATGCGTGACGACGCTATGGAGAGTGCGCACGCCGGGCGCATGCGTGACATGCAGAACTGGATCGGCGGCAGCGACTACTCGCCTCGAGGTGCGCTCTACGTTCCGCCTCCACCCGCGACGGTAGATAGGTACATGGCCGACCTGGTCGCCTTCTCAAACCGAGATGATGTTCCAGTGCTCGCTCAGGCTGCGATCGCTCATGCTCAGTTCGAGTCCATACACCCGTTTACTGACGGCAACGGCCGCATCGGACGCGCTCTGGTCAACACAATTCTCCGTCGCCGCGGCGCGACCACCAAGGTGGTCGTTCCCATCGCCTCCGCCCTCGTCGCTCAGCGCCAGCGCTACTTCGACCTACTCGGGAAGTACCGTGACGGGGCACCCACGCCGATTATCGCTGCGTTCGCGGGAGCGTCGTTCATCGCTGCCAAGGAGTCGCAAACGACCGCCAAGAACCTGGCCGAGATCCCACAGCAGTGGGCCACCCAGGTGGGCAGGGTGCGTGCAGGTAGCGCCACCCACGAATTACTTGGCCGGATAACTGCAAGCCCGGTGATCACTGCCGCCGACGCCGTCCGGACCATGGACGCTCGCGGGTCGGCCGTCTACCGCGCAATCGACAGGCTTGTCGACGCGGGCGTGCTTGTTCCACTGACAGATCGCAAGCGCGACCAGGTCTGGGGGGCCGTCGCCATCCTGGACGAGATCGAGGATCTCAGCACCCGCATAGAAGTCGCTTCACGCTGACCGAACGTCAACAGGCCGCTGGCCGGCCGGGCGTCGACGCGACGCCCGTCACCCGACCGATTCGGCACGATCTGCGACTAATTTCGAGGCACGACGGTTACGAAACGGCCAAGGCTCGGTCCGTTCGGTGACCTCCTGACGATCATCATCCTCCTGCTCCTGCTCCTGCTCCTGCTGAGCATCAAGTTTCCGCCGAAGCCCTTGGCGCATTCTGGGTGGAATGCCCCACCCCATGCATTGAGGCCAAGCCCGGCACCGAGACAAGGAACCGCCGGCGACCAGGGCGGTCGCCGGCGGTTCCTTTCCAAGCTCAAGGAGCAGGAGTGCGTCAGCAGATCAGCTGAGGCCCTTGTCCTTCAGCCAGTCCTTGGCCGCCGTGGCTGCCGAGGCCTTCTCGTCACCCTCGACCCGGTCGCGCAGGGCGATCAGGTCGTCGGTGGTGAGCGCAGCCGAGATGGCGTTGAGCACGTCGTTGATCTCCTTGCTGTCGACCGAGTCGGAGATCAGCGGGATGATGTTCTGCGACGAGATCATGTTCTTGGGGTCCTCGAGCACGACCAGGTTCTCGGACTTGATCGCCGGCGACGTCGTGTAGATGTCGGCCACCTGGACCGTGTCGTCGACCAGCGCCTTGACGGTGTCCGGTCCTCCGAAGTCCTCGATCGGGACGAACTTCACGTCAGAGGCCTTGACGCCGTAGACGCTGTCGAGCCCGGGGATGCCGTAGCCGAGGTCACCGAACTGCGGGTTGGCGCCTAGCGAGAACGGGACGAGCTTGGACAGGTCGCCGATCGAGGTGAGGCCCTTGCTGTCGGCCGTCTCCTTCGTGACGACGTAGGCGTCCTTGTCCTCGGCCGCGGCCGAGTCCAGCACCTTGAGCTTGTCCTTGGCCACCGCGGCGACCAGGGCAGCGTCGACGTCCTCGGTGGTCCGCTCGGTGTACTCCTCGTTGTAGTACGCCAGCAGGTTGCCGTTGTACTCCGGGATCAGGTTGATCGAGCCGTCCTGGAGGGCGGGGATCGTCTGCTGGCGCGGGCCGATGTTGAACTTCTTCTCGACCTCGACGCCCTCGGCCTCAAGAGCCTGGGCGTAGATCTCGCCGAGGATCTCGCTCTCCGGGAAGGCGAACGAGCCGATCACGACCTTGGAGCCGCCGCCGGCACCTGAGGTGTCGGCGGACGTGGGGTCACTGGCGCCACAGGCGGCCAGGGTGGCGGCGGAGAGCCCGAGGGTGAGGGCCACCGCGCCGAGGCGGACGAAGCGTGGAGTGGTTGACATGTGTGGGTGTTCCTTTCGAGTCATGCAGTGGTTTTTGCGTGCGGTCGGGGTGACCGCTTCCTCGTGCGACGAGACGTCGCGGGGTGGGTGTCGGTGAGTCCCCGGGTGGCGGTGAGGCGCTGCGCGAGCGCGAAGAGCGCATCGACGCCGAGGGCGAGGGTGATGACGAGCAGGGCGCCACCGAGGATGCGGTCGTAGTCGTTGAGGCCGATGCCGTTGCTGATGATCTGGCCCAGTCCGCCGAGGCCGGCGTACGAGGCGATGGTCACGGTGGCGATCACCTGCAGGGTCGCCGCCCGCATGCCACCGATGATCAAGGGCAGGGCGAGGGGGATCTCGACCTTGGTCAGGATCTGCCACTCCGTCATGCCGTTCGCGCGCGCCGCGTCGATGACCTGCCGGTCGACCGCCTCCAGGCCGGAGTACGCGCCCGCCAGCATCGAGGGGATCGCCAGGATCACGAACGCGATCGTGGCGCCCACGATCGGCGCGGTGTCGTAGCTCAGGAAGTAGCCGAAGACCATCAGGAGGAAGAACAGCAACCCCAGCGTGGGCAGCGCCCGCATGGCACCGGTGAACGCGATCACGAACTGCCGGCCCCGCCCGGAGTGACCGATGAAGAAGCCGAGCGGCAGGGCGATGAGTGCCGCGATCCCCACGGAGACGACGGTGTACAGCAGGTGCTCGACCAGACGATCCTGGAGCGGGAACGGGTTCTGGCTGCCGGGCTTCCAGTGGGTTCCGTCGAAGATCCAGCCGATGGCGCTGAGGAGGAGGTCCATCAGAACATCGCCCCGCCGCCGGGGACGCCCTGCAGCTGCGGCATCTGTTGGGCCCCCTTGGCCGTATCGCGTGACCACGGCATCAGCACGCGCCCGATGAGCACGATGATGACGTCGAAGATCAACGCCAGCAGAAGGCTCATGACGATGCCGACGATGACCTCCTCCAGGATGCCGCGCTGCTTGCCCTCGCGGAACAGGCTGCCGAGGTTGCTCGAGCCGATGATCACCCCGACCGAGACCAGGGCGATGGTGCTGACCGAGACGACCCGCATGCCGGCCAGCAGCACGGGGCCGGCCAGCGGCAGCTCGACCCGCCAGAAGCGGGCGGACCGGGAGTACCCGATCGCGTTGGACGCATCGATCGTGGTGGCGTCGACCGAGGCGAGCGCGTCGGCAGCCGAGCGGGCCATCACGGCGACCCCGTAGATCGTCAGTGCGACCACCAGGTTGGTCTCGTCGAGCACCCGGGTGGGCAGGATCAACGGCAGGACCACGAACAGCGGCAGCGAGGGAATCGTGTAGAGCAGGCTGCCGCCGGTGATCACGACGGCCCGCGAGAGGCGGGTGCGGTTGGCCAGCCAGCCGAGCGGGATCGAGAGCACGAAGCTCAGGACGATCGGGAGGATCGCGAGCTGGACGTGGTTGATCGTCAGCTCACGGATCAGGTCCAGGTTGTTGAACGTCCAGTTCACGACGAGCTCGAACCGGTCTCGTCCGAGGTGCCGAGCACGCCCACCGGGCGACCGTCGCCGTCGACGACGAGGGTCAACCCACCGTCACCCTCGCGCTGCTGCAGGTGCAGGTCGCGCTTGCCCTTGTCGGCGCCGATGAAGCTGGCCACGAAGTCGTTGGCCGGCGCCGCCAGGATCTCGGCCGGCGTGCCGACCTGGGCGATCACGCCGCCCTTGCTGAGGATGACGACCTGGTCGGCGAGCACGAAGGCCTCGTCGATGTCGTGGGTGACGAACACGATGGTCTTGCCCAGCTCGCGCTGGAGCCGGTTGAGCTCGACCTGGAGGTCGTCGCGCACGATCGGGTCGACCGCGCCGAACGGCTCGTCCATCAGGAGGATGTTGGGGTCGCTGGCCAGGGCCCGCGCCACGCCCACTCGTTGCTGCTGCCCGCCGGAGAGCTGACGCGGATAGCGGTGGGCCAGCGTCCGGTCGAGCCCGACCTTGTCGAGCAGCTCGAGTGCCGCCGCCCGCGCCTCGGCCTTGGGCGTGCCCTTGAGCATGGGGACGGTGGCGACGTTGTCGATGACCTTGCGGTGCGGAAGCAGTCCCGAGGCCTGCAGCACGTAGCCGATCGATCGCCGCAGCTCGACCTTGTCCCGGGAGGCGATGTCGACGTCGTCGATCAGGATCTGGCCCGCGGTCGGCTCGATCATCCGGTTGATCATGCGCAGCAGCGTCGTCTTGCCGCAGCCCGACGACCCCACGAAGACCGTGGTCTTGTGGGACGGCAGGACGAGGCTGAAGTCTCCGACCGCCTCCGTGCCGTCGGGGAAGCGCTTGGTCACGCCGCGGAACTCGATCATGCCGGCGCGATTCGTCGGCGCGTTGGCTCGGTGATGCCGATGGGGCGGTACTCGATCATGCGGTCCTCGCGATTCCGGTGGCGCTGGAGGTAGGCAGTCAGTTCGGGCTCGCCCTGCGAAAGGCTGTGGACAGTCTGGCGGCATCAGTGCCCATCGGCAACGGGAACGACTCATATCGTGGGCAGGACGGATCGTGCTCGTCAGGTGTGCTGAGCAAGCGACCACCCATCGAAGTGCCTCTGAATGCTGAAACCCTCCGCACTCGAAGACCTCCGTCAGACGATGTCTGACGACCGGGAGACGGGTGTCTGCTCCTCAGTCGAGCTCGAGCTTGAGCAGCGCGTTCTCGACGACCTCGGTGAGCGCGGGGTGGATCCAGTACTGCCCGCGTGCCATGTCCCGGGCCCCGAGGCCGAAGCTCATGGCCTGGATCAGCGGCTGGATCAGGCTCGCGGCCTGCTCGCCGATGACGTGCGCGCCCAGCAGCTGGCCTGATGTCGGGTCGGCGAGGACCTTGCAGAGGCTGGTGGTGTCGTCCATGGCCCAGCCGTACGCCGTCCCGCCGTACTCCTGGACAGCTGTGACGAAGGGCCGACCGCTCGCCATCGCCTGCTCCTCGGTGAGCCCGACACTGGCGACCTGCGGATGCGTGAAGACCGCGGCGGGCACGAAACGGTGATCGAACTCCACGAGATCGTCGGGGTGTGCGAGGTTGTGCGCGACGACCCGTGCTTGGTGGTTGGCCACGTGCTTGAGCTGGTGCTCGGAACTCACATCGCCCAGTGACCACACCCCAGATGCAGTCGTTCGACCACAGGCATCAACGATCACGCGGCCATCGGGATGAACGTCGATGCCGGCGGCGGCCAGGTTGAGACGATCGGCATTGGGGGTGCGCCCGGTCGCGACGAGCAAGAGGTCCGCCTCCACGACCGAGCCGTCGTCCAGGCTGAGCCGCACGGCGCCGTCGACGGATTCCAGGGACTCGACGCGCGTCTCGGTCCGGACGTCCCAGCGCTGCCGAGCGATCTCGGTGAACCGTTCGGCGATCTCCCCGTCGAGATGACGCAGCAAGGGGGCGCTGCGGGCGAGCACGGTCGTGTCGACACCGAAGGCGGAGAACACGTGGGCGAACTCGGCGGCGATGTAGCCGCCGCCGAGAATCGCGACCCGCCCAGGCAGCTCGTCGATTCGCATGATCGTGTCGGACGTGTGGAAGGGGACGCCCGATGCGGCCACCACGTCGGGGACGGTCGGACGCGATCCTGTGGCCACGACGATGCGGTCGGCGGTGATCGTCTCGCCGGTCGAGAGCAGGAGCTCGTGGGGGCCGACGAACTCTGCATGCGCCTCGTAGAGCGTGGTGCTCGGCTCTCCGTGCGCCCGGAAGTCGCGGCCACCGACAGAGATGGGATCGATCCTCCCGAACACGCGGTCCCGGATGTCAGTCCAGCGCACCCGGTCGATCGTGCCGTCCACGCCCAGATGGCCCGAGCTCCTGACCGACTCAGCCAGGTCGGCGGGATACACGTACATCTTCGTCGGGATGCAGCCGACGTTCAGGCAGGTGCCGCCGAACGTCGATTCCTCGATGATGGCGATCTGCCAGTCGGCGAGCTCGGGACCGATCAGAGAATTGCCCGAACCGGAACCGACGATGGCCAGGTCGAAGTGAGTCATGGTCGCGACACTAGCCACACGGCCCAGCCGAAGCGATCACCCAACCGCCTGGCGAACGGGAGGGGGTCAGATCAGGGTGAACGTCACTCCGCTGACGACGACCTCGCGGGCGTGCGGCTCCACACCGGCGGTCACCTGCACGTCGCAGCCGGTCATCATCTTCACGTCGCCCAGGACGAAGCGGACCGACCGGGCGCCGAGGGCGATCTGCAGGACCCCGTCGACGGTCTCGACCGGGACGTCGAACAGCGTCGACCACTTCTGGGCGATGGCGGCGGGGTCGGGGTTGCTGACCTCGACGGCGATGACGTCGTCGATGACCGGGTTCTGCGACACGTCGGCCACGATGTCGTCCCAGAACCACTGCTCGGCCTCGGGGATCTCGTCGAGCTCGACGAGGATGCCCAGGTCGCCGGGGTGCAGCTGGACGATGCGGCGCTCGTAGACCACGAGGTCCTCGATCGTGCGAGCCCCGAGCGACCCGGCACGCTCGAGGAGCGGTCCGAGCGCCGGCACCTGGATGGCCAGGCCGTAGCCGCCACCGCCGCCGACCTTCTCGCACCACTTCGCGATCGGAGCCTCGGGCGTGAGCGCGCCGACGAGCTCGAGGTGCGCCTCGGGTCCGACCCGGAACGTCTCGTCGTCCATGTTGATGCCCTCGAGCAGGGGATCGGCGAAGCCGACGGCCAGGCCGAAGGCCTCCCGCAGCTCCTTGCTGGCGATCGACATGTCGCCGGCGCCGATGATGACCTGGCGAATGATGGGGAACGTTCCGTGGTTGATGCTCATCCGATGCTCCTGTCGTGTCCTGCCCAGTGCGGGGCACGAAGCTCCCGCTTGAGCACCTTCCCGGAAGGGTTCCGGGGTAGCTGTTCGATCACCTGGACGGCGGTCGGGCACTTGTAGTGCGCCAGCCGCTCGCGGGTGAAGGCGATGAGCTCGTCGGCGTCGACGACCTCGCCCGCCTTGGGGACGACCACGGCCAGTGGGGTCTCGCCCCAGCGATCGGACGGCACGCCGATGACGGCGACCTCCTGCACGGCCGGGTGCGCCATGATCGCGTTCTCGACCTCGGCGGGGTAGATGTTCTCGCCGCCGCTCATGAGCAGGTCCTTGATCCGGTCCTTGAGGAAGACGTAGCCGTCGGCGTCCATGTAGCCGGCGTCGCCGGTGCGGAACCAGCCGTCCGGCCAGAACGCCGCCTCGGTCGCCTCGGGGTTGCGCCAGTAGGAGGTGGTGACGCCGGGGCCGCGGGTGACCACCTCGCCGACCTCACCGGTCGCGCACACGGCGCCGGTGTCGGGGTCGAAGATCGCGACCTCGAGGCCGGGCACGGCACGTCCGGCCGAGCGCAGCTTGCTGTCGGGCCCGACGACGTGGTCCTCCGGTCGCAGGAAGGTCGTGACGCCGACCGTCTCCGTCAGGCCGTAGCTCTGGGAGAGCTGCGCCCCGAACGTCCTCTGCGCGCCGAGCATGACGGTCTCGGAGATCGGCGAGCCGCCGTAGACGACGTGCTCGACGCTGGAGTAGTCGGCCGCGGATGCCTCCGGGCTGGTGATGAACAGCTGCATCACGGTCGGCACCATGATCACGTGGGTGGCCTTGAACCCGACCAGCTGACCCAGCATGTTCTGCGGCGTGACCTCGGTGAACTGCACGATCCGCCCGCCCGCGGCCAGCGCGATGAGCGACCAGCCGCCCGCCGCGATGTGGTAGTACGGCGTCGAGACGAGGCTCACCGAGGCGGGCGAGACGTCGAAGAGGGCACCGAACGCGTCGACCGCCCAGAGGAAGCCGCCGACCGTCGTCGTGACCCCCTTCGGGCGACCCGTGGTGCCCGACGAGTACATCATCGAGGCGAGCGCGTCGCCGGTCTGATCACGGTGCGGATCCGTCGCGGGCTGCTCGGCGGCCCACCGGTCGTACGCCTGCCAGCCGGCGGGCAACCGGGGTTCCGCGTCCTGGGCGAACACCAGCTTGAGCCCCGGCCACTCGGCCGGCACGAGGGAGGTCAGGTGGTCCTCCACGAGGATCGCGGACGGGTCGGCGTCGCCGAGGATCCAGCCGATCTCGTCGGCCGACAGCCGGAAGTTGAGCGGCACGATGACGACGCCGGCCTTGGCGGCGGCGAAGAACAGCTCCCAGTACTCCGTCGCGTTGCGGGCGAGGTAGGCCACGCGGTCGCCGACGCCGAGACCGGCGGCGACCAGGCCGCTGGCGACGGCGTCCGAGCGGGTGCCCAGCTCGCCGTACGTCGTGGAGCGTCCCTCCCCGACGATCGCCGGGGAGTCATGGAAGTCCTTGGCGTTGGCGCGGATCACCTCAGCGAGTGTCTGGTGGCTCATCGGTCGTCCTCTCGGGATGGGGTCGGGGTTGCGGCTGGAGCAGTGGAGGCGGCGTCGCGGTGGACGATGGCGATCTCGTGACCGGTCAGCACCTCGCCGCACTGGTCGCAACGGAACGTGGCGTCGAAGGCCTCGCCGCACGCGCGGTGGCGCTGCAGCAGGGCAGGTCCCTCTGGGGCGCGGAACCAGGCGTGCGCCCACTGCAGCGAGGTGGCGATGACGGGATGGAAGGCGCGGCCCTTCTCGGTGAGGCGGTAGTCGACCCAGTCGGGGCGTTGCGCGTTCTCGGTGGCGACGAGGATGCCGCCGGCGCAGAACGCCTTGAGCCGCTCGGCCACGACGGTGGGCGGTGCGCCGAGGTTGGCCTCGAAGTCCGAGAACCGGGTGACGCCGCGGAAGGCCGCTCCGAGCAGGGCCGACGACCACCGGTTGCCGAAGACCATCATCGTCTCGGGGAACAGCCCGGCCGACGCCCGCGACGAGTCGGAGTCGGAGCGACGTCGGGTGGCCGAGTGCGGCACCGACCGCTCCCACGAGCCGCTCGGACCCCACTCGGCGGCGACGTCCTTGGCCTCGACGGGCTTGCCGCACGACCGACAGGTCAGCAGCGGGCTGAAGTCCTGGCCGCACCTGTCGTGTCGCATCGCTGGCAGACGGTGCGCGTGCTGGTCGACCCAGCGACGCTCCCAGTCCCAGATCGCCAGCATGAACGGCCACAGCGCGCGGCTGCGATCGGTCACCACGTACTCCGCGCGCAGCGGGTTGGTCTGGTAGATGTGCCGGCGCAGCAGACCCTCGCGCACCAGCAGGTTGAGCCGTCCGGTCAGCACCGAGTTGGAGATCGGCAGCGCCGACATCAGCTGGCCGAACCGGCCCACCCCCTGCAACGCCTCGCGGATGATCAGCAGCGTCCACTCGTCGCCGAGCAGGCCGAGCATCCGGCCGACCGCGTTGGCCGATCCGGGCTCGAGGTCCGTGGGCTGCGTCTGCAGCGCCACGGGCCCGTCGAGATCGATGGAGGAGACGTCGATGACTACAGCCCCACCGCTTCGGCGGCCGTGTCGGCCGTCTGCCAGCGCCGCAGCTCGTCGCCGGCAGCCCACGTCGAGTGGGTGCCGCTGGAAATGCGTTCGGGCAGCCTCAGCTTGCAGACCGGACCATCGCTGACGCGAGCCGCGTCGAAGATGACGGCGTACGACTCGTCGGTGTTCATGTCGGTCGTGAGCGTGATCAGGTAGCCGTCGTCCTCGGCCCCATCGCCCCCGACGCGCGGCGCCATGGCGGTCTCGCTGCCGAAGACGCCGTCGCCGAACGAGAAGCGCTCCTCGGTGCCGTCCAGGAGGTCGTGCTTGACCAGTCCGTCGAACAGGAACCACGACGGCTTGCCGGTCGCGGCGTACGCGTAGCGGTACGTCTGGCCAGCGTGCGCGCCGTTCATCATGCCGAACTCGGTGATGCTGTCGCTGAGCTGCTGCTCCTTGACCTCGCCGGTCCTGAGGTTGAGCCGCCAGCGGTGCAGCCGCGACTGCATCCGGTCGAGCGCGAGGAAGCGGAACGCCCGCTCCCACGCATTGCCCATGCCGTTGTCGGCAGGCTCCGGGTCGCCCTGGAAGAAGCCGTCGAGGACGATCTCGTCCCCCTCTTCGTAGGCGTTGACCCAGTGCAGGACGTACGTGGCCTCGGCGTCGAACCAGCGGATGTCCTCGGTCTTGCCCTTGCGCGGGATGACCCCGAGGCGCATCGGCATGTCGGGGTGGAAGCTGGCCATGTGCGCGTCGTGCTTGAGCGCCTCGGGATCCCAGAACAGCGGGCAGTCGTTGACGATCGCGTAGTTCTCGGTGAACGCCATGTCGTGCGGCAGGCGCGGCCCGGGCAGCGGGACGTCGATGTAGTGGCTCAGGTCGTTGTTGGCGTCGACGACGCCGTAGTGCATGTACGGCGCCTCCTTGCTGTAGTTGAAGAACAGCATCTCGCCGGTGCGGTCGTCGACCTTGGGATGCGCCGAGACGCCCCACTCGAACGGGAACTTGCCGTTCCAGGTCTCCTTGCCCAGCGTCTCGGCCGACATCGGGTCGATCCGGTACATGTCGCCGCACTGGTAGAAGGTGCTCAGCGCGGTGCCGCGGTGGACCGTGATGTCGGTGCTGGAGGAATCCTTCATGCGGGTGCGCGCTCCCCAGCCGTCGGTGCGCAGCGAGCTGGACGGGCGCTCGGCGAGCCCGGCCCACAGGGCGTGCCCCGCGGCCTGCTCGGCCATCAGGCCGTCGGTGCGGATGAACCGGTTGCGGTAGAACGCCGTGCCGTCGCGGAAGCCGACCACGTGGACCATCCCGTCGCCGTCGAACGGGTGGTAGTTCTTCAGCGATGGGTGGACGGGGTTCTCGGTGTTGCGCAGGTAGACACCGTCGAGGTCCTTCGGGATCTCTCCCTCGACGACCTGCAGGTCGTCGGCCTTCCACTCGGTGGTCTGCGGCTGCCACGGGCCCGTGCGGTACGGGTGGTCATCGTCCTCGGGGAGGGTGGACAACAGGCGGCCGACGACTTCGACGTCCATGCGGGATTCCTTCGGGTTGCTGGTGGGCCGGGATGATGGGGCGGGCTCAGGCAGGGGTGGCACCGACGACGAGGCTGACGGTGGTGGCGGTGCTGCCGCCGAAGTTGAGCGTGCCGAACGTCTTCGCGCCCTCGACCTGGTAGTCGCCGGCGGTGCCGCTGACCTGCTTGGCGGCATCGAGCAGCATCCGGACGCCGCTGGCGCCGACGGGGTGCCCGCCGCCGATGAGGCCGCCGCTGGGGTTGATGGGCAGGATGCCCCCCATCTCGATCTCGCCGTTCTCGATGGCCTTCCACGACTCTCCCGGGCCGGTGAGCCCGATGTGGTCGATCGCCACGTACTCGCTCGGCGTGAAGCAGTCGTGGGTCTCGAGACCGTCGAGGGCGTCGAGGGTGATGCCGGCTCGGTCGAACGCGTCGTTGACGGCGTCGCGCAGGTGAGGCAGCACGTAGGGGTTGTCGCGGTCGTGGTCGAGCTTCTGCTGCAGGCCGAGGCCGACGGTGCGGTGGCCCCAGCCGAGGACGCGCCCGAGCGGGGTGACGACCGCACCGGGGTGGTCGCGCAGGTACGAGTCGTTGACCAGCACGACGCCGGCACCGCCGTCGGTGACCTGGCTGCAGTCGAATCGGCGGATGCGGCCCTCGATGACGGGGTTGGTGACGTCGTCGCGACCGAGTCCGGCCACGAGGTCGGGGACGTCCCATCCGCGGGTCTGCGCGTTGGGGTTGTTGCGGGCGTTCTTGAAGTTGATCTGGGCGATGGCGCGCAGGTGCACCTCGTCGAGGCCGTAGCGCTCGTCGTACTCCTCGGCGATCTCACTGAACATGTGCGGCCACATGAAAGTCGCGTCCTGGCCCTCGTGACCGATCCACGCGGCGGCGCCGAGGTGACCCGCTGCGGCGTCGCCACTGACGGTCTTCTCCAGCTCGATGCCGATGACCAGGGCGCTGTCGTAGTTGCCGGCGCGCAGGTCGGCCATCGCGGCGAGCACCGCGATGCTGCCCGAGGCGCAGGCGGCCTCGTGGCGGGAGGCCGGCGTGCCCCACAGGTCGGGGTGGACGGTGGCGGGCATGGCCCCGAGCTGACCCTGCCCGGTGAACAGCTGACCGAACGCGTTCGCGACGTGGACGACGCCGATGTCGGCGCCACCGACCGATGCCGACTCGAGCGTCTTCTGCACGACCTCGGTGGTCAGATCGGCGAAGTCGAGGCCCTCACGGACGAGGTTGCGGGCGAAGTCGCTCTGGTGTCCGCCGAGCACCCAGATGTTCTCCGTCATGCCGCGCTCCTGTCGTCGGGGGGTTGCGTAGGTCACACAAACCGTACTACAACTAACAGAGTATCTCCACCAGATGAATGAGGAAACATGCCTGAAGCGCTCGTGCTCGACTACGTCAGGACCCCCCGCGGCAAGGCGTCGTCCCGCGGTTCCCTGGCCTCGCACACGGCCACCGACCTGGTCGTCCACCTGCAGCACGCACTGGTCGAACGCAACGGTCTGGACGTCTCGCAGGTCGACGACGTGATCCTCGGCTGCGCCGGTCAGGTCGACGAGCAGGGTGCCAACATCGCCCGCACCGCGACGCTGCTCGCCGGATGGGGCGACAGCGTCCCGGGCGGCACCATCAACCGGTTCTGCGCCTCGGGTGTCGACGCCGTCGGACAGGTGGCCGGCCGCATCCGCGCCGGAGACCTCGACCTCGCCGTCGCCGGCGGCGTCGAGAGCGTCTCGCGCGTGCCGATGTTCACCGACCGCGGTCCGCTCTGGACCGATCCCGACGTCATCCGGACGATCGGCTCGGTGCACATGGGCATCGCCGCCGACCTCAACGCCACGCTCGACGGGTTCGGTCGCGAGGAGCTCGACGCCTACGGGCTCGAGACCCAGCTCAAGGCGGCGAGGGCCCGGGCCGACGGCGCCTTCGAGCGCTCGCTCGTGCCCGTGCCGGCGACGGGGGACGGCCCCGGACTCGACCACGACGAGCTCGTCCGGCCCGACACCACCCTCGAGGCGCTGGCGGCCCTGCCGCCGGCGTTCGCCGAGCTGGGCGAGGGCGGCCAGGAGGCCATCGCACTGGGCGCCTACCCCGGAGCAGACCACATCACCCACCTGCACACCGTCGGCACGTCGCCGGCCATGGCCGACGCGTCGGCGCTGCTGCTGATCGGCACCGCGGAGTCCGCGGCCCGGGCCGGTCTCGCCCCGCGGGCACGGATCCTCGGCGCCGCCTCCACCGCGGTCAACCCCGTCATCATGCTGACCGCCGGCCAGAGCGCCGTCGAGCAGGTCATCGCCCGTGCCGGCCTCCGGCCCGCCGACATCGACGTCTTCGAGTTCGCCGAGGCGTTCTCGGCGCTGTGCCTGCGCTTCCGCCGCGACCTCGACGCCGGACCAGACCGCATGAACCCCCACGGCGGCACGATGGCGATGGGGCACGCCTTCGGGGCGACCGGCGCGATCCTGGTGGGCAGCTGCATCGAGGAGCTCGAGCGGCGCGACGGCCGCTACGGCGTCGCTGCCGTCAGCGGCGCGGCCGGGCTCGGCATCGCGGTCCTGATCGAGCGGCTGACATCGTGACGTCACTCAGCGGGCAGGTCGCGATCGTCACCGGTGGCGGCAAGGGCCTCGGACGCGCGTTCGCCCTCGACCTCGCAGCAGCCGGCGCCGCGGTCGTCGCCAACAACCGCGCCCGTGTCGTCGACGCCGACGGCCGCAGCGCCGCCGACCACGTCGTCGACGAGATCGTCGCTGCCGGTGGACGGGCCGTGGCCGACCACGGAGACGTGTCCGACCCCGCCACCGCCGAGGCCCTGGTGACCGCCGCGCTCCAGGCGTACGGGCGCCTCGACATCTGCGTCACCAGCGCTGCCGTCAGCAGCCCCGAGATGTTCCACAAGACGACCGCCGCGAACTTCGCGCTCGTCATGGACATCAACGTCACCGGCACCGCGATGGTCGCCTCGGCCGCGATGCGGGTCATGCGCGAGGCCGGCCACGGCCGCATCGTCCTGGTGGCGTCGACCGCCGGGCTGCACGGCGAGCCGACCGTCTCGGCCTACGCCGCCAGCAAGGGGGCCGTCATCGCCCTCGGTCGAACGGCCGCCGCCGAGGGCGTCCGCCGCGGCGTGCTGACCAACGTCCTCCTTCCCTATGCGACGACGCAGATGACGTCCGACGGCATGGACCCCGAGCACGTCGACGCGATGCGCGCCGAGCTCGTCGCTCCGGTCGTGACCGCGCTGGTCGATCCGACCTCGACGATCAACGGGCAGGTGATCGTCGCCGCCGGATCGGGGCTGCGCATCGCGGAGTCGGTCGAGGGCGACACCGTCCGCCTGCCCGACGACCTGACCCCTGCGGTCCTGGCCGACCTGATCGCCACGAGCCGGTCGGGGAGTTCCCACACGTATGCCCACGCCCAGGAAGCCTTCCAGGACTTCGCCGCCGACCTCCGCTCCTGATCCACCCCTCTCAGCCGAAGGACCACCATGAACGATGTTCCCTGGGGCGACCTCGCCCTCAACCTGCTCGCCGTGACGATTGCGGTCGCGGTCTTCATCGGCGCCATCATGGCAACGGCCATCCGCATCAAGAACCAGTCGATCATCGACATCTTCTGGGGCCCCGGCTTCGTCGTGGCCGCCGTCGTCTCGTACCTGATGTCGATCGGCGACGACGGCGACGACACCCGGCGCCTCGTCGTGCTGGTCCTGACCGCGATCTGGGGCCTGCGCCTCGGCCTGTACATCGGCAACCGCAACCGGGGCCACGGCGAGGACAAGCGCTACACCGCACTCATGCGGCACCAGCAGGGATCGCTGGTCGGCTTCCTGGTCCGCAAGATCTACGGCCTGCAGGGCGCGCTGATCGTGCTCGTGTCCCTGCCCGTGCAACTCGCGATGTACCAGCAGCGGGCGCTCGGCGTGATCGGCGCCATCGGCATCGCCCTGTGGGCCGTCGGCCTGTTCTTCGAGGCCGTGGGCGACTGGCAGCTGGCCCGCTTCAAGGCCGATCCGGCCCACGCCGGCCGGATCATGGACGGCGGACTGTGGGCCTGGACGCGCCACCCGAACTACTTCGGCGACGCGTGCGTCTGGGCCGGCCTGTTCGTGCTGGCGCTCGGTGCCCCGTGGGGCCTGGTCGCGATCATCTCGCCCATCGTCATGACGAAGCTGCTGGTCAGCTACAGCGGCAAGGCCCTGCTCGAGAAGGGCATGCGGCGCAGCAAGGGCGAGGCGTACGAGGCGTACGTCGCCCGCACCAGCGGCTTCTTCCCCTTGCCCCCGAAGCGCACTCCGGCCCCGGCCGGCGACGCCCAGGGCTGATCGATGACGCAGCAGACCGTGGGCCTGGCCGACCTCTTCACCCTCGACCGGACGGGCGGCGACACGTGGACGGGACGCACCGACGGCCTCCGCCTGCCCCAGCTGTTCGGCGGGCAGCTGGTCGGCCAGTCGATCATGGCCGCCGGCGCCAGTGTCGAGGGCAAGACGGTGCACTCCACCCACACCACCTTCCTGCGCGGCGGCACCCCCGGGCAGCCCGTCACGTTCGACGTCGAGCGCCTGCGGGACGGCCGCACCATCTCCACCCGCGAGGTCAGCGCCCGGCAAGGTGACCGGCTCCTGTGCCGCACCGTCGTGTCGTGCGCCGTCGACGCCGCGGGGGGGCTGTCGCACGCCCGACCAGCCCCGCACACGCCTGCACCCGACGAGTGCCCATCCCTGGCGGACGTGGCCGAGGCAGACGGAGGGCTCGGCGAGTTCTGGGAGGACTTCGCCTCGATCGAGGTGCGGCTGGCACCCGACGTGGCCGGCGAGGTCCCGCACTCCGCTTCTCCAGCCAACGGCGTGTGGATGCGGTCGGCCGAGCGGCTGCCGGACGACCCGCTGGTGCAGCGCGCCGCGCTCGCCTATGCCAGCGACCTGATGCTGATGTCGACCGCCGTCACCCCCCACGGCCACGTGTCCGGTCACGAGCGCAGCCTCGCCGCGCGCTGGGACGCCGTCTCGCTGGACCACACGATGTGGTTCCGCGGGGAGACCCGCGCGGACGAGTGGCTGCTGTTCGAGCACACCACGCCGATGGCCGGATCCGGCCGGGCACTGATCGAGGCCGGCGTCTTCGACCTCGACGGCCGGTCCGTCTGCCACGTCGCCCAGGAAGCCCTGATCCGCGACCACCCCGACCACCACACCACCCACCGGAGGACACCATGACCCACCCCCACATCGTCCTGCTCGACCGCATCATCGCTGCCGCCCGGGCCGGCGACGCCACCGACCTCCACGAGGTCTACGCCGAGGACGCCGTCATCTGGCACAACACCGACGACCGCACGCAGACCGTCGAGCGCAACGCCCGCGTGCTCGAGGCGATGGACCGTTTCGTCACCGACCGCGAGTACACCGACCGTCGGGTCACCGCGTTCGAGGGTGGCGCCGTCCAGCAGCACGTCCTGCGCGGCACCACCCGCTCGACCGGCCAGAGGGTTGCGCTGCACGCGTGCGTCGTCATCGCCGTCAACGACGAGGGCCGCATCAGCCGCCTCGACGAGTACTTCGACTCCGCGGAGGCCGCCCTCTTCGGCCCCTGAACCCGTCCGCCGATGCGACTCCACTGGCATACTGTCGTTATCTCGATCTCCTGACAGGACTCCCATGGCCTCCTCCTTGCTCCACGACTCGCTGACCCTGCCCTGCGGCCAGGTCATTCCCAACCGGCTCATGAAGTCGGCCCTGAGCGAGGCGCTCGGCACCCGGGGCGGCGCTCCCACGCCGGCCCTCACCCAGCTCTACGACACGTGGAGCCACGGCGGCTACGGCCTGCTCGTCACCGGCAACGTGATGGTCGACGGCAGCCAGCTCGGCGAGCCCGGCAACGTCGTCGTCGAGGACGAGCAGCACCTCGACGCGCTGTCGCGGTGGGCCAAGTCGACGCAGGACACCGGCACCCCGATCTGGATGCAGATCAACCACCCCGGCCGCCAGGCCAACCCGATGGCGCTGCGCCAGCAGGCCGTCGCGCCGAGCGCCGTCGCCCTCAAGATCCCGGGCGCCCGCGCGCCGCGCGCCCTGACCGGCGCGGAGATCGAGGACATCATCGAGCGTTTCGCGACGACCGCCGCCGTCGCTGACGCCGCCGGGTTCGACGGCGTACAGATCCATGCCGCACACGGCTACCTCGCCGCCCAGTTCCTGTCACCGCTGTCGAACCTGCGCGACGACGAATGGGGTGGAGACCCCGAGCGTCGCCGCCGGTTCCTGATCGAGGTCGTCCGGCGCGTCCGCGGCCGGGTCAGCCCCGGCTTCGCGGTCGGCATCAAGCTCAACTCTGCCGATTTCCAGCGCGGCGGCTTCACCGAGGAGGAGTCGCAGGGCGTCGTGGAGGCCCTCGCGACCGAGGGTCTCGACCTCATCGAGGTCAGCGGCGGCAGCTATGAGTCGCCCGCCATGATGGGCTCCGCAGCCCAGAGCACGCTCGACCGTGAGGCGTACTTCCTGGAGTACGCCCGCACGGTGCGCGCCGTCGCCGGGGACGTGCCGCTCGCCGTCACCGGCGGCTTCCGGTCACGGACCGCGATGGAGTCGGCGCTCGCGTCCGGCGACTGCGACCTCGTCGGCATCGGCCGACCCACCTGCACGACGCCGGACGCCGCCGACGTCATCCTGTCGGCCCGGGCACCCCGCATCGAGGCCCACCACATCGGCTTCAGCCGCACGGGGCTGCTCAGCCGCGTCACCGACGTCAAGACCATCAACAGCGCGATCGACCTCGGCTGGCACGAGGATCAGCTGCACCGCATCGGCGCCGGCAAGGAGCCCGACGTCGGACGCTCGAAGACGAGGACGGCACTCTCCCTGCTGCGCCGCAACGGACGCGAGGCGTTCAGCAAGCGTCGCGGCTGAACCTTCACCGGCCGCGAGTCACGCTCCGCTCGACAGCGAGATCGGCTCCGCCACCGGGACTTCGTCGCACGCTGCAAAGGCTTGGACCAGCTCGTCGACAGGCGCAGGACGCGACCAGAGGAACCCCTGTCCCTGCACGCACCCCATCGACCGGAGCACGACGTGCTGCTCGGCGGTCTCCACCCCCTCGCCGATCGTCGTGGCACTGATCGCCTCTGCGAGGCCGACGACGCTGCGGCAGATGGCCTCGTCCTCGGCGCTCCTCCCGAGCCCCTCGACGAACTCTCGGTCGATCTTGACGGTGTTGATGGGGTATCTCCTTACG
>JBKJIW010000021.1:0-37924 GCA_046598255.1 Aeromicrobium sp.
GTGTCGACCGTCGTTCTTTCCTTCCCTTGAACACCTGTGAGAAATAGGCGGACCTCAATGACGATTCTCGTGACCGGCGGCGGCGGCTTCATCGGCGGCCACCTGGTGGCTGACCTGCTGGAGAAGGGCCTCGACGTCCGATCGGTTGACGTCAAGCCGATCGACGAGTGGTACCAGGTCAGCTCCGACGCCGAGAACATCGTCGCCGACTGCGCCGACATGACCGACGCCCGCAAGATCTCTGCCGGCACCGACACGATCTACAACCTGGCCGCCGACATGGGCGGCATGGGGTTCATCGAGAACAACAAGGCCGAGTGCATGCTCTCGGTCCTCACCAGCACCAACATGCTGGTGGCAGCGCGTGAGGCCGGCACCGAGAACTTCTTCTACAGCAGCTCCGCCTGCGTCTACGCCGGCGACAAGCAGACCGACCCCAACGTCACGGCTCTCAAGGAGTCCGATGCCTATCCGGCCGACCCCGAAGACGGCTACGGCTGGGAGAAGCTGTTCAGCGAGCGCATGGCCCGCCACTTCCGCGAGGACTTCGGCATCAGGACCCGTGTCGCGCGGTACCACAACGTCTACGGACCCGAGGGGACGTTCGAGGGCGGCCGCGAGAAGGCTCCTGCCGCCCTGTCGCGCAAGATCGCCCAGGCCAAGCTCACCGGCAACCACACGGTCGACGTTTGGGGCGACGGCGAGCAGAGCCGCAGCTTCATGTACATCGACGACTGCGTGCGTGGCACCCAGGAGATCCTCGCCGGCGACAACATCGAGCCGGTCAACCTCGGGTCGTCCGAGCTCGTCACGATCAACCAGATGATCGGCATCCTCGAGGACATCGCGGGCATCACCGTCACCAAGGAGCACGACCTCACTGCACCCCAGGGCGTGCGTGGCCGTAACAGCGACAACACGATGTTCCACGAGATCTACGGCTGGGAGCCGTCCATCTCGCTGCGTGACGGCCTGGAGAAGACGTACGCGTGGATCTACGACATCCTCGCCAAGCGCGCCTGACGGACCTGCACGACGAAGCCGGCGGCCCTCTCGGGTGACGCCGGCTTCGTCGTTGTTGGGACAGTCGTGGCTCAGGACCTGACGCGCTCCAGCCAGAGCGACGACGGCGGATTGCCGTCGTGCGCCACCGGCACGTAGTCGTCGAACAGGCCCGTCAGGACGTCTTCCTGCTCGTGGCGGATCATCGGCGTCGACAACAGCACCCGATAGGCGGAGTTGTGGGCGAGGAAGATCTGCACGACCATCGCCTCGTTCCAGTAGACGGGCCACCGCTCGCCGAACAACCACGTGTCGGCCGGGTACGGGCCGTTGTACGGGAAGTGCACGTCGTGGATGTGGACCAGCACGCCGGGCTTGAGCCGCGGCAGCACCTCCAGGAACAAGAACGCGACGTCGCTGTCGATCTTGAGGGCGTGCGAGGAGTCGATGAACAGCACGTCGCCGGCCTCGAGAGCCTCGAACGTCGCGAGCGGGACGTCCTGCACGAAACCTTCGATGAGCTCGAAATTGTCGACCGTCCGCAGCGCGTCGAAGGGGTACGGCTCGACGCAGGTGATCTGCAGGGGCGAACCCTCGTCGGCGTTGCGGGCCGCAGCGAGTGAGGCGTAGTACGTCGAGAGACCGGAGCCGATCTCGACGTAGCGGGCAGGCTTGTACTCACGCAGGACGTAGTAGAGGGTGCGGGCGTCGAGTTGCGGGTAGCCGGGACCGAACCCCTTCGTAGTGTTGGTCAGGTAGTCACCCGTGACGGTGGCGAACTCGTCCTCCCACCGTCCGGCCAGCTCGGTGAGACGGGCCGACATCACCGGGATATCGAGGTCAATGCCGACCAGCGCGCTGGGACGGTCCCACCGCTCCCGCGTCTGCTCGATCTCGGCCAGGACCGGGAGGGTGGAGTAGTAGTCGGCTTTCTTGACGATGTTGAATCCGAAGAGTCCAAAGAATCGCTGCGCGGAGCGGATGCGTGCCTTGCGGAAGCGAAAGACGACCCCGTCGAGCGCCTCGACTATCGGGTGCGGCAGGAACCGAGCGGCTCGCTGCTTCGCAGACTGGGGTGGTGCGACGGGTGCCGTCGGGACGGGAGTGGGGCTGGCCATGGGCACGATGATACGGAACGAGACGCCCGTTCAGCGCCCGTTGTCGCGGGTCGTGAGATGCGTCTGGGTCTGCGCCCACTCGTCGATCTCACAGGCCAGTGCCGTGCCGATGACACGATGCATCTGCGGTGAGTAGTGGAACCCATCCGGGATGGCGATGTCGATGTCCCCGTCAACCCGCTCCTTGACCAGTCCTGCCACCTCGAAGTAGCGGACGTTGTCCCGGCCGATGCGGTCGACCATCGCCTTCAGCGTGTGATTCATGACCTCGATCCGGCGGGCCATGCCGGGGAACCACGTGCGGTATCGGGTTCCGGGAGGCAGCAGCTCGAACACGTAGACCAAGGGGCTGCCGACAGTCTGGATGTGGGCGATGTATCGCTCGAGGTCAGCGGCGACTTGCCGAGGCCTTCCCCGGCGCAACGTCGGCGAGAGGATCGAGTCGACCTTGGCCTGCACCTGCATCAGCGCCCTCCACCCCGGCCGCAGAAGGTACTTCCGGTAGGCGGTGGCCAGGAGACGAGGCCTGGACCTGAGGCTGTTGGCATGCACCTCGAGCCAGCGGGGGGTGAACAGGTGGATCGTCTCGTAGTGCCCGTAGACGAGCACGACGACGTCAGGCGAGAAGCCCAGCACCTCCGCCTGCCACGTGCCCAGAATCGTCGACGTCCGTTCGGACGTCATGGTGATGGTCCGCATCTCGACGGGCCGAGCTGCAGCGATCAGCTGCTCCTCGATGACCCGCGGAAAGATGAAGTCCTGACGGGGTCCACCCATCCACGACACGTAGTTGACGGTCGACGCGCCCTTGACCAGGATCCGGATCGGTAGCCTGACAGGCTCGTGCATGACAATCCCCTATCGGCCGGACCCACGTCATCGGCGACCCGTCGGGCCCGCGAGAAAGTATGCTAACAGCATGGCTGACGCGGACGACGACACCGATCGTACGCTTCCCCGGATGCGAGATCGCTTCACCTTCCTCCTCGTGATCGGTGCCACCTTCGGCCTGCAGTTCCTCACCCTCGTGACCGGGGTGATCCTGTCCCGCATGCTCGGCGCCGACGGGCGCGGCCTCATCGTCCTCGTGCTCGCCGTGGGTGGATTGATCCCACAGCTCACCTTCGGCGGCAGCTTCCCCAGCGCCCTGACCAAGCTGGTGGCCGAGCGCGGAATTGCGGCCCGCGACGGTCTCCGCTTGATCGTCCGTCGCCGCTGGTGGTGGCTCCTCATTCCGGCGATCGCCGCGAGCGGGCAGATGTTCCTCATGCGACAGGGCGACGCCGCCTGGATCACCGTCGCGATCGTCTTCGTCGTGGCACTCCAGGCCATGGTGTTCCGACTCATCGCCGGGTGTCTCCAGGGCGAGGGCCGACTGGTCCGCATGGCCTGGGTCGCACTGACACCTCAGCTCCTGTTCACGGTGACGCTCGTGGTCGTCGTCGCCGCCGGCTGGGACTGGAGCGCGCTCGAGGTTCTGGCCGCCTACCTCGCGACCTTCACCGCCGGCCTCGTCGCGGCGTACGTCTCACTGCTCAAGCCCCGCCACCGGGTCGAGGACGAGCTGAGCGAGGGCGAGATCTGGACCGAGGCGCGCCGCAACTACGTCAGCAGCGTCCGGCCGCTGGATAGCCTGGGCCTCGACCGGATCATCCTCGGCGGCTTCTTGGGGACGACGTCGCTCGGACTGTACGCGGCCGGGACCGCGGTCTCCAGCCTGTGTGCACTGGTGAGCAACGCCATCGGGGTGATAGTCCTCCCACGGGTGGCCGCCGCCCACCACGATCCCGATCTCCAGCGCTCAGTGATCCGCCGATGGACCAGCATCGCCGCCATCTTGATCCTCGGGATCGTCGTCGTCCTCGAGGTGATCGTCGAGCCCCTCATCAGGATCGCGTTCGGCACCGAGTTCCTCGGTGCCGTCGAATGCGCCCGGTGGCTCATCGTCGCGGGCGGGCTGATGGCCTTGCGGGGGGTGCTGATCGGGGTGCTGCAGGGTCAGGGCCGGGGAGCGGTCGCGTCGTGGGTCGAGCTGGCTCTTGTTCCCATCATGGTGATCGGATTCGTGGTGGCCGGCGTCAGCGGCTCGCTCCCGGGCGTCGGGATGACGTTGGCCGCCGTCGGTCTCCTGAGCTGCATCGCGCTGGCTCGCGCGATCTCCAGCTCGCCGAACACACCTTCCGGTCAGCAGGCATCCCGAGGACGCCACGCTCGCAGAACCGCAGAGCGTCGCGCGAGCACGGCTGTCAGCTCGTGAGACCGCCGTCGACGACGAGGACCTGGCCGGTCAGGTAGTCGTTGCGCGGGTCGGTCAGGAACTGGCAGACGCGCGCGATGTCGTCGGGATCTCCCAGCCGGCCGGCCGGGGTGCGGCGGACGATCTGGTCCATCTGGCC
This sequence comes from Aeromicrobium sp., assembly GCA_046598255.1. Taxonomy (GTDB): domain Bacteria; phylum Actinomycetota; class Actinomycetes; order Propionibacteriales; family Nocardioidaceae; genus Aeromicrobium. The sequence continues at coordinate 4,517 of JBKJIW010000021.1, forward strand.
ACCGTCGAGACCGTGGCTCATCTCGGTCTTGAGGTAGCCGGGGGCGATGCCGTTGACCGTGATGCCGCGCGAGCCCAGCTCACGGGCCATCGAGCGGGTCAGCCCGTCGAGCGCTGCCTTCGTGGCACTGTAGACACCGAGACCGCGGTAGCCCGAGCGGCCCACGATCGACGAGATGTTGACGATGCTGCCCGACCGACGGGCCAGCATGCGACGACTCACCAGGCGCGACATGTAGAGCGTGCCCTTGATGTTGAGGTCGACGACGATGTCGATGTCCTCGTCGCTGGCCATGCCGAGGATGCCGTCGCGCGCGACTCCGGCGTTGTTGATCAAGACGTCGACGTGGTCCCAGCGGGCGATGACCTCGTCGACGAACGTCTTGGCGTCCTCGGACCGGGACAGGTCGGCCGGCATGAACAGGAAGTGGTCGGGGTGGGAGGCCTGCCATGCCTCGACCTCGGGCGTGATGGAGCGCGCACAGGCCGCGACTCGGTCACCCGAAGCCAGGTAGGACGAGACGATGCCGGCGCCGAGACCACGGCTGCCGCCCGTGACGATGACGATGCGGGGTTCGGTCACTGCTGTCTCCTGATGATCTTGCTGCCGGTGGTGTCGATGTCCTCGACGAAGCGGATGCTGCGGGGGCGGGCTGCCGACGGCAGGTCGGCGCAGGCGGCACGCAGGGCCGCCTTGAGCTCGTCCTCGTCGACGCCGGGAGCAGGGACGACCTCGAGCGCGACGATCGCGCCGGTCATCGCGTTGGGCCGGCCGAGCACGCGGGCCATGTCGACGCCGGGAACCGCGGACACCCGCTCCTCGATCGGCAACGGGTGCACCTTGACGCCGCCCACGTTGATGATCTCCGACGTCCGACCACGGAACAGGATCCGTCCGTCCTCGATGTCGACGAGATCGCCCGTCGCCCGCCAGCCGTCGGCGTCGACCGGGGGCTCGCCGTAGTAGCCGAGCATGCCCGTGCGCGATCGGATCCAGAGCTCGCCGTCGACGATCCTCATGTCGACCGGTGCGTCGTCGCCTCGGTCGAGCACGTCGGTCGAGAGGCCCGGTCGGCTGTCGCGCATCGACCCGGTGGAGCCGAACTCCGAGGCCGCGTAGACCTGCGACATCGAGGCGCCAGGAAAGGTGGTCCGCAGCGTCGCCAGCAACGGACCGGGGATGGCCTCACCCCCGAGGGTGATCTGCTCGAGCGCGGGGACTGCGCCCCCGTCGGAGCGCATCTCGGCGACCAAGAAGCGCCAGTAGGTCGGTGTGGCGCTTGCGTGGGTGACGGCGAGGTCGCGCATCGCGGCCAGCCCCTCACGCGGGCGACGTGGGGCTGGCGCCACCAGGGTCGCACCGGCGGCGAAGACGTGCAGCAGGACCTGCAGCCCCGCGAACTGGTGCAGCCCGTAGGCGAGCAGCCACCGCTGACCGGGGGCGGGGCGACTGCGGCTCGAGCCGTGCAGCAGTCGAGACCAGTCGTGCCGCACGCCACGGGGCGCACCGGTCGTGCCGGTCGTCAGCACCAGGTGCGGACGATCATCGGAGGGTGGCGCCTCGGATCGCTCCGGTCGGCCGGACCCGCCCAACAGCTCGCTCGAGCCCACGACCCGCGCACCGAGACCGTCGAGATCGGTGCGATCGGTCACCAGGACGTCGTGGTCGAACCGCCGCAGCAGGTCGCGCACCTCGTCGACCTCCACCGGCGCGTACTGGCAGGCCTCGACACCCACGAGCGAGGCGCCGGCCAGCAGCGGCACCACCACGGGCGCCTCGTGGTCGACCACGGCGAAACGCGTGATGCCGGCAGCGATCAGCGCTTCAGCAACCCGCTGCGAGTCGGCGACCAGATCAGCGTACGAACGGGTGCCGTCATACGTGACGATCGCAGCGCGCCCAGGCTCCTGCTCGGCGACGCGCTGGAGCAGCTCGAACAACGGAGGCTCAGGCCTCGGCAGCAGCGTAGAAGGCCTGGATCTCGCCGAGCGTCTGGGGCATCTCGCCGGTCGAGTACGGGTCGCTGCCGTGGACGTCCTCGAGCGTCGCCGAGAGCTCGGCGGTCTCCAGCGAGTCGAGCCCCGCGCCGTCGGCGTACAGCGGCGTGTCGGCGGTGAAGCCGTCAGGCAGCTTGGAGGTCATCGTGAGGAAATCGACCACGGTGCGCTGGATGTCTTCGGGCGAGGTGCTCATGGGCTGCTGTGCTCTCCTTGTGAGATCCGGGGCCACGTCGCCCCACCGTTGGTCAACGAGACCGAGATCATCTTGTCACGACGGCTTGGTCGCGGAGACCAGGCCGTAGCCGAAGGTGCCATCGCGCCAGAATGCCTCCAGGATGTCGCACGACCGGACGAAAGCACCGTGCCCCTCGACGCCGATGAGTTCGTCGACGGCATCGTGATGGGAGTCGGCGTTGGCACGCCAGCGGTCGAACGTCGGCAGCGTCACAGCGGTGAGGTCGTCGCTGCGATCGACCTCCAGGCCGTGGTTCGCGGCGAGGCGCGCGAAGCCTTCGAGCGACTCGAAGTGCGCGTCGCCGAAGGCTGCACGCAGCACGGCGAAGTCGACTCGGCGGTCGCGAACCTCTCGAAAGGGGATGTCGCGCCACCGGACGAGATCGCAGAGCACGATCCGCCCGCCGGGACGCAGCACCCGAGCACACTCGGAGATCAGGGCGTCCTTGTCGCGCATCAGGTGGGCTGACTCCATGACCCAGGCCCGGTCGAATTCCGCGTCATCGAAGCCGTTGTCGGTGCCGTCGCGCTGCTCGAACGTGACGCCCCCGACGCCAGCCTCGGTCGTGCGGCGTCGGGCGGTCTCGACCCCGACACCACTCGTGGTGATGCCGACGACCTCGACGCCGAAGCGCGTTGCAATGGCTCGGGCTGGCGTGCCCGAACCGCAGCCGACATCCAGCACCCGCATGCCTGTGCCGAGGTCGGCAGCCGCGATCATGCGCTCGGTGAGGGCCCGCGTCGCGACATCGAGGGGATCGTCGCCCTGGTCGAAGACTCCGTAGTGCAGCTCGTCGCCCAGCAGCAGCTGCCAGGCCGCCATGATCCGGTCGTAGTGTGAAGCCGGGTCATAGGCCTCGGTGGTCATCAGACGTCCTCTCGCGTGCCGACTCGGCGGGCTGGGGATCCCATCACGACCGCACCTTCTGGGACGTCGGAGAGCACGACCGAGTTGGCACCCACCATGGCGCCCCGACCGATCGTGACGCCGCCGACCAGCACCGCGTTGGCACCGATCAGCACGCCGTCGCCGATCGTCGCGAACTCCTGCACCCGGCCAGGCTTGTCGTCGTAGTGGCGAGCGGCACAGGTCACGCCCCCAGCAAAGGTCACGTTCTCACCGATGACCAAGCCGAAGCCGATCGTCACGCCCACGGGGTGCGCGAGCATGAACCCCGGGCCGATCTGCATGCCCGCACCGAAGTCGGCACCGACCAACATGTTGGCCGGGGTCCGCAGCGCGTTCGCGAGGCTGACCCGACCGGATCGGAACAAGCACTGCTGGGCCCGCAGGATGATCGAGGCGAGCATTCCCGGAAGGCTCGGCACGCGGAGCAGGACATGCAGCCAGCTCTTCTTGCCGCCAGGTCGGTATCGGGCGTAGTCGGAGAAGACGAGGTCGCTGAAGCCGAGCTGGCCCGGAGTCGTCGATGATGGCTGATTCGACACCGCACGAACGCTACTACAGGCTTCAGCCGCTCTCGCCCACTCGGATGAACACGCCATCAATCTGCAGGAGCTCACCGGTCGGTGCGGCATAGCCCTGTTCGAGACCCACCATCGCGAAGCCCTGCTGATAGGCCCATGCGATGGCCTCGTCGATCAACATGCCACCGTCGTAGAGCGGCACGAGCGAGAGCTCGAGCTGCAGCCCCACGCACACCGCTACCGTGTCCTTGCCACCCGCCAAGACCTCTCGTTCGAAGCCCTGGGTGTCGATCTTGAGGAACGGGCGCCGCCCCGCCTCCACGAGCTCGCGAACCTCGTCGTCGAGGCGGGCGACCTGCACGATCTCGGTGCCGACGTAGGTGACCGACGGCGCCGCGTCGATATGGGTGTCCAGCATCGGCAGGAACGAGCTGCTGGTGCTGTTGGACGCGATGTTCATCGAGAGCTCACCCGGCTCGGGCCCGAGTGCGCGGTGCCGTGCCGTCCATCGCGGGTCCGCCGCGATGGTCTGGTCGAGGCGGGCATAGGCGGCAGCCTGGGGCTCGAACGACACGATGTCACCGGTGTACCCGAACGACCGCAGCGATGTGCCGTAGCCGCCGTCGGCTGCGCCCACATCGAGCACGAGGTCGACTCCGTGGCGATTGAACACCCCTTGCCGACGTGTCGCGGAGTGCCTGCGCACCTCGAAACCGCGCCGTCCGAGCCGCTCTGCTGTTGCGTGGGCCATCCACATTCGAGCCGTCATGCGCGCAACTGCTTCACGGTGCGCCGGCGACCGCGACGACCCGGCAAGCGCCCGCGTGCGTCTACCCCGAGAATCGTCTCTCCGAACTCATCGGCGGTCGCCTCCGTGCCGGCAGGCTGCTGCGGCGATCGAAACGTTCCGTCGAGCACTTGACGCATGGCGTGGCCGATGCTTTCCACCGTGAACTCGCACGACAAGCCGGTCCCGGTGGCGCGCACCTCGCGGTCCCGCACCTTCGAACCGGTCGTCACGACCGGCACACCAGCGGCCGCGGCTTTGCCCATGATGCCGCTGGGCCCATTCAGAGTCAGCGGCAGCGGAACCACGTCCACCGCAGCGACGTGCTGGTCGAGCTCCTCGTTGCTGAGGAAGGCGTCGCGCACGATGACCCGGGCACGGTCATCGGCGTCGAGCCCGGCGACCCAGGCGCGGACGTCGTCGTCGAGCCCACCAGCGAGCACCAGGTCGGCCTCCAGCCCAGCGGACATGATGGCGTCGAGCACGAGTGGCGCGTTCTTGCGCTCGCTGATCGCACCGAAGATCCCGACGAGGTGGCGATCGGCCGGAAGGTCGAGCTCGGAGCGCCAGCGAGCGCGCTCGCGCGAGTGGGCCAGGCAGTAGTGCGGGTCGCGCACCCGCTTGACCAGCCAGCCGTTCGAGGTGTCGTCGCGCCCGGCGAAGCCCGACGCCCGGTCGACGGTGCCCGTCAGCATCGCCAGCGCGGTGAGGATCGCCTTGGGACCCCGCAGGCGCCAGCTCGTGAGATCCATCAGCTCGAGCCGGGCCGGGTAACGGGTCAGCATCAGGACGACGCGAGGGCGGGGTCGTAGACCGCGGAAGTGCCAGATTGCCACGAGCCACCACTGCTTGACGAGGTTGTCGGCGTCCATCAACACCAACGTCGTGACAGGCACCTCGGTGAGCGAACGACACCACGTCGCCGCGACCGCCGCCAGCTCCGTCGTGCGCGGCCGGGTCGCGCTGTACACCTCGTGCACAACGAGCGTACCGCTGGCGACCGCCTCCCCCAGGTAGACGTCGAAGGACGGCTGAGAGGTCGCGCCCACGCTGGTCAACAGCACGACGGGGCCTGACCTGGCTGCGACAGCAGCAACACTGTTGGTGGCTTGGAAGTGGTGGCCCCCGGGGTCGGGCTCTACGATCATCGTCGTGGTCCGGGCGACGTCCATAGCACTACTCCCTGTACTCAAGATATGGCACCCTCCGAAGGATACGACGGCACCCTACCAACCGGCGGACGGCCCCGGACGCGCGAATCGGTCGCTAGTGTTGTCATCGTGCGCATCGCGATCCTGGCCACCGGTTGGGCGGGCTTCAACGACGCCGCCTGCCGTCTGCTCGTGCAGCGAGGTGTCGAGCTTCTCGTCGTCTATGAGGGCGACAGCCCCGACACGGCCTACTCGACGCACACCGTGCACGAGTACGCCCAAGAGCACTGCTGGCACGGCGCGCCGGGCCCGGACGAGATCACCGAGGTCCTGACGAGGTTCCGCCCTGATGCCGTGCTGATGCACTCGTGGCACTTCAAGCCCTACCGAGAGGCCATGAAGGCGTTGCCCGCCGGCACCTTGCGCGTGCTGTGGATGGACAACGTCTGGCGCAACACTCCCAAACAGTGGCTTGGTCGCATGTCGTCATCTGCGTTCGTGCGCCCCCTGTTCGACTGCGTCATGGTGCCGAGTGACCGCACCGAGTTCTTCGCCCGGCGCCTGGGCTTCGCCGAGTCCGAGGTCATCCGCGGATCACTGTCGGCCGACACCACGCTCTTCCGCAGCCCGCCCCGCAGCGGAACGGAACTCGCCTCGCGCCGACGCTTCATCGCGTGCCTCCGCCTGGTGCATCACAAGGGCGCCGACGTACTGGCTGATGCCTACCGCCGCTACCGAGACCTCAGCGACGACCCCTGGGAGCTCCACGTGGCCGGGCTCGGCGAGATGGCGCATCACTTCGACGGCATCGAGGGAGTCGAGATGCTGGGCTTCCGCCAGCCGGCCGAGCTGGCGGAGCTCATGCGTCACGCATCCGCGCTCGTCGTCCCATCACGCATCGACCCGTTCGGCGTCATCGTCCACGAGGGAGCCATCAGCGGAATGCCGATCGTCTCGACCTACAAGGTCGGCGCTGCATCGGCCTTCGTGCAGGACGGCCAGAACGGTTGGGTCGTCGCGAGCGATGATGTCGACGCACTCGCGACCGCAATGCTGCGGATGAGCCAGCAGGACGAGGCCCGCCTCGAGCACATGTCGGACGTCAGTCGTGCGCTGGGCTCCCGCACCAGCTCCGCCGGCTGGGCACAGAACATCCACGAGCAGCTCGAGTGGAGACTGACCGCTCAGCGCGCCACGAAGATATAGTTGAGCCCTTCGATGTGCCACAGGTCGTAGCCGAAGCGCTGCAGCCGTCGCGTTGACCGGGCGACCTTGCGGATCGTGTGGTCGTCGAACTCGATGCACAGGCAGTGAGGCTTCACGCCGTCGGCGATCATCGACTCGATCACGACGTGCTCGGCACCCTCGATGTCGAGCTTGAGCACGTCCACGACCGGATCCCCGACCAACGCGATCAGGTCCTTGACCGACGATACCGGGAACCGCGCGACCTGGTCGAGCGCAGTGCCTGCCGGGGCGGTCGCCCCGGCAGGCACGACTCGTTCCACTCCTCGTCACGGGCGAACTCCAGCTCGCCTGTCATCGACCAGACCCCGACCGGGACGAGGGTGAGAGACGGCGCGTGCTCCGTGACGTACGCGACGGCTGCAGGAGTCGGGTCAACGGTGTAGACGGTGTAGCCCAGCCGCTGCAGCTCCAGGTCGAACGTCACGTCGGTGCCGGCACCCACACAGATCGCGACACCACGGTCCGGCGCGACCTCCGGAATCCACCATAAAACGAGCCGAACCGGATCATTCCCGGCGGGCGAACCGGGCGCAGGAAGCCCTCGAGGACGAAGACCTGCGTCTTGACCCACACCTTGCGGCGAAGGACCGATACGCGCTGAAAGACCGAAGCGGATGAAGGCACGGGAGTCTCCTGGGAGTGGACCGTCGGATGCAGCACAGTCTAGGGAGCGACCCGCCGCGTGGGCTGGTTTTGCTCGGGACCGCCGTAGAATCCCGACGTGAGATTCCTCAACGACCTGCAGCCCTCGCACGACCTCACCTACAACGACGTCTTCATGGTGCCGGCCCGGTCGGACGTCACGAGCCGGTTCGACGTCGACCTGCGCACGTCGGACGGTACGGGAACCACGCTCCCCCTGGTCGTGGCGAACATGACCGCGATCTCGGGCAAGCGCATGGCGGAGACGATCGCCCGCCGTGGTGGCATCGCGATCGTCCCCCAGGACATCCCGCTCGACATCGTCGCTTCGACGGTCGCGCGGGTCAAGGCCGCCCACACGGTCTACGACACACCGGTGACGGTCGCTCCGACCACGACCGTCGGAGAGGCCATGAGCCTGATCCCCAAGCGAGCCCACGGAGCGGTCGTCGTCGTCGAGGACGGCGTCGTGCTCGGCATCGTGACCGAGCGCGACGGCTCCGAGGTCGACCGGTTCGCGCAGGTGCGCGAGGTCATGACCACCGACGTCCTGACCTTCGAGGCGGGCTCCGACCCCCACGAGTGCTTCAACGAGATGAGCGCCCGGCACATCGACTTTGCGCCGGTCGTGTCCGGCGGCCTGCTCGTCGGAGCCCTGACCCGCAAGTCCGCGCTCCGTTCGACGATCTACGAGCCAGCCGTCGACGCCGGCGGCCACCTGGTCATCGGAGCTGCAGTCGGCATCAATGGCGACGTGACCCGCAAGGCCGAGGCGCTGCTCGCGATGAGCATCGACGTCCTCGTCGTCGACACGGCCCACGGCCACCAGGAGAAGATGCTCGAGGCCCTGCCGCTCGTGGTGGCCGCACGCGACGCACACCAGGCGGCCACTGGACGGCGCGTGCCCGTCGCCGCCGGCAACGTCGTCCAGTGGCCGCCGGCAACGTCGTCTCGGCCGACGGTGTGCGTGACCTGGTCGCCGTGGGTGCCGACATCATCAAGGTCGGAGTCGGCCCCGGGGCGATGTGCACCACGCGCATGATGACCGGCGTCGGCCGGCCGCAGTTCTCAGCGGTGCTCGAGTGCGCCACGGCGGCGAGGGATCTCGGTGCGCACGTGTGGGCTGACGGAGGTGTCCGATACCCCCGCGACGTCGCGCTCGCGCTGGCTGCGGGCGCAGCCAGCGTCATGATCGGCTCGTGGTTCGCCGGCACGCTCGAGAGCCCCGGCGACCTGAAGGTCGGACCCGACGGGCGCCCCTACAAGGAGTCCTTCGGCATGGCCTCGGCCCGGGCCGTCTCCAACCGGACCCGTGACGCGGCCGGCTTCGAGCGGGCGCGGATGGCGCTGTTCGAGGAGGGCATCTCCTCGTCGCGGATGTTCCTCGACCCCGACCGTCCGGGCGTCGAGGACCTCGTCGACTCCATCATCGCGGGCGTACGGTCCAGTGCGACCTACGCCGGAGCGCGATCGATCACCGACTTCCATGAGCGAGCCGTCGTCGGCCTGCAGAGCTCAGCCGGCTATGACGAGGGCAGGCCCCTGCACGCCTCCTGGTAGGTGGCACGAGCGACCGCACTCGCCTGCGGGTCAGGCGAGCAGCAGGTCGACCAACCGGGCGTGGGCCGCGACGGCCCCGTCCCGGCGTTCGGCGAAGGTGCCGGCCACCGTGGCGGAGGGGCCGATGGCCGACGACCCGAGGATGAGGGCCGCTGCGGCCTCCGGGAAGTCGGCGTCGACCGGCACGACGTTCGCCGGGTCGACCATCCCCGGCAAGCAGCCCACGGCGTGCGCGATGGTCGGGATGCCGTTGCGGGCAGCGTCGAGGACGACGAGCGGCTCGGCCTCCTGCTCGTAGAGGCTGGGAAATACGAAGACGTCGATCGCCCGGTAGAAGTCGTCGACGTCGTCGGGCGCGAGACGACCCAGGACCGTGAGGGTGTCGCCGAGCTCTGCGACCGCCTCGGCCAGCAACGTCGCCGACTCCTGGCTGGTGGTGGGTCCCGCAAGCACCAGGTGGGCATCCACGCCGCGCGACTGCAGCAGCCGTACCGTGTCCAGCACCCGGCCGAGCCCCTTCTCGACCGACAGGTTGCTGAGGTGCCCCAGCGTCACCCTCGACCGCGACCGCCCGTCGCCAGCGGCAGTGACGACGTCTGCGGCTGGACCCAGCAGACCAGCGTTCGAGCACACCAGAACGTCCTCGACCGAGGGGTAGCGCTGGCGAAGGACCGTGCCCATCCCCGGGCAGAGCACGACATGGATCAGCGACCGACCACCGACCGTCGAGATGATCCGCATCGTCCACCGGGTCTGCGTCAGGTAGTAGTAGGAGTGGTGGTGGAACACCGTGCGAAAGCCCGCCAGCCTGGCCAGCAGGACGACCACTGCCTGGTACCAGAGCACCTCGCCTCCTGCCCCTCCGATGTAGACCGCACCAGAACGACGCCGCGCGACCGCCAGCCTGGCCAGGCCGCTCAGCATGTGCGCGAGCCGGCGAACGGGTGGGGCGCCGTCGTTGCTGTCGATGGCGACAACACACGTTCCCGTGTCGACCACGGTCCGGAGCACCAGATCGGTGACCCGCGACGCGCCGTGCACGGGCAATGGCAGTGGCCCGAAGATCCAGACCGTGCGGGGCCGACCACCGGACGTCATGTTGCGCGCCACTGAGCCCCATCTCGGATCGGTCGGCGCACTCGGAGGGCCGGCATCGACGCCGAGTCTAGGACACCTCCCCAGCACCGACAACGACGTCACTGCGTCATCGGCGAGACTTCGGAGCGGGTCGATCGTTGACCACCGAGGGGCCGACGTGTTGACTCGGCTCGAGCGGCCCCTCGCCTCGTCCCACCGGAAGGACTCCATGAGCCAGGACCCAGGAAACGTCGTCGCCTCCCAGAACGAGGCGCACGGCGAGGGCCACGACTACGTCAAGGGATCCCCGCACCTGCGGCACGACGCCCTCCGCACCATGATCGAGGGGCACCTGCGCCGGCTCGTCAACGAGACGATCGAGCGCAAGGGCAGCTGTCGCGTCCTTGAGGTCGGTGCCGGACACGGGACGTTCACTGCCTTCCTGCTCGATGCCGGCGCCACCGTCGCGGTCACTGAGGCCAGCGCCGCCAGCGCCGCGCACCTGTCGGCGCTGTATGCGGGTCGCGACGACGTCGAGGTGTTCTTCGACACGACCGGGGAGGACATCTTCACCCGCGACGACCACGTCGACGCCGTGGTCTGCGCCGCGCTTCTGCACCACATCCCCGACTACATCACCTTCGTGCGGCGGCTAGCCGGGGTCATCGACTCCGACGGCTGGTTCTACTCGACCGCCGATCCGACGTACTACCCGCGACGATCGCGCCGCGAGAACATCGCCGACCGCGGCACGTACTTCGTGTGGCGCCTCGGCCAGGGCAACATCAAGCGCGGCCTGTCGACGAGGATGCGCCGACTGCGTGGCGAGTGGTCCGAGACCGAGGCTTCCGATCTCGTCGAGTACCACGTCGTGCGCGACGGGGTCGACGAGCAGGCGCTGAAGGCGGAGCTGCAGCGCTGGTTCGCGGACGTCGAGGTGCAGGCCTACTGGTCGACCCAGAGCCCGCTGCTCCAGAAGCTGCTGTCGCGGGCCAACCTGCACTCCGACTTCAGTCTCATCGCGCGATCCCGCACCGACGCCCCCGTGTAGCCGGAGCTAGCGGACGACGCGGGACTGTCTCTGACGAATTCCGTCGGTGATGAGCGACAGACCGACGTCGAAAGACTCTGCGCCCGGACGGCCGCCCGGGGCGGAGTCGATCGCCCCGGCGCTGCCGGCCTGCAGGTGCGTCTGCTCGTCCGAGACATGCCCGAACACGAAATGCAGGATCGTCATGGCGGCGGCACGGGCCAGCTCGTCGTCGAGGCCGGTGCCCGCGATCGCGTCCTGCAGGCGGGTGAACGGGATGTGGGCTCCGAGGCCGAAGGCGTGAACCGTCGCTATCAGCTCCGCGCCGTCGCGGTAGGCCAGCATGGCGTCGCGCAGCTCATGGCTCGATGCCCCGATGACCTCGTCCCAGGACTGGTCGTCGCGCATCGGCCGAGCACCTCGCTCGAGCAGCTCGTCGGCCACCGCCGCCAGGAGCTCCTGCTTGCTGGCGAAGTGGTGGTAGAGCGCCGACGGCTGGAGGCCCAGCTCCGAGGCGATCCGGCGCATCGACAGGTCGGCCAACCCGTACTGGTCGAGGATGTCGACGGCGCGGGCGACGATGTCGTTACGGCGATAGCGCATGAGATCTCCGAGTCCGCGTGACGTTGACGGCGCCAGCAGCCTATACGCTAACCTGAACGCCGTTCATTTGCGCACCGTCCAGGTGAGCGTCCCCCACCGCAGGAGCCTCCATGAGCAACACCACCGCCGCGCGCAAGTCCGTCGCGACCACCACCGACCTCGCGCTGATCGCGACGTTCGCCGCCTTGATCGCCGTGTGCGCGGTGTCCGCCTCCCTCCCGTTCGGCGTCAACGGCGTGCCCATCACGCTCCAGCTCTTCGGCATCTTCCTGGCCGGTGCGGTGCTCGGCGCCCGCCGTGGCTTCCTCGCCGTCGCGCTCTACCTGGTCGTCGGCGCCGCGGGGCTGCCCATCTTCGCGGGCGGCAGCTCCGGCATCGCCCCGTTCACCGGCGTCACTGGCGGCTACCTCTGGGCCTTCCCGTTCGCAGCGCTCATCATCGGTGTCGGCGTCGAACGTGCGCGGCGCAGCAACGTCGCCCTGACCGCGGTCGTCATCGGGATCGGCGGACTGGTCGCCGAGGCCATGGTCTGGATCGTCGGCGCGACCGGGATCGCGATCTACGCCGACACCCCGTGGCTGACGACGGTCAAGAGCTCGTTCGTGTACGTCCCCGCCGACCTGGCCAAGCTCGCGGTCGCCGCCGTCGTCGCCGCCGCCGTGCACCGCGCGTTCCCTGCCCTGCTCTCGGAGCGCGCCTGACGGCCGGGACTAGCCTCGGGTCGTGGCCACGATCGAGTTCACCGACGTCACCGTCACCGCTCCGGCGGCCGGCGGTGACGTCGTCATCCTCCGTGACGTCAGCGCTCGTCTGCCCGAGCACCGGATCGCCCTGATCGGTGGCAACGGGTCCGGCAAGTCGACGATGGCCCGCCTCGTCAACGGACTGGTGACGGCATCCACCGGCTCCGTGACCGTCAACGGGCTCGACGTCGCGGACGACGGACCGGCGGTGCGCCGGCAGGTCGGCTTCGTGTTCACGCAGCCTGCGGCGCAGCTCGTGATGCCGACCGTCGCGGAGGACATCGCCCTCTCGCTACGTCGGCACGTCCCGGACAAGCGCGAACGGGAGCGTCGTACGACCGCGATCCTCGAGTCGTTCGGTCTCGCCCACCTCGGCGCCACGAGCGTCCATGCACTGTCCGGTGGTCAACAGCAGCTCCTTGCCCTGGCCGGCGTCCTGGCCACCGAGCCAGCGATCGTCGTCGCCGACGAGCCGACCACCCTGCTGGACCTGCGCAACACCGTCGTCGTCGCCGACCGCCTGTTCGGCCTCGAGCAACAGCTCCTGCTGGTGACGCACGACCTCGAGCTGGCGGCACGGTGCGACCGGGCGCTGGTCGTCCAGTCCGGAGAAGTCGTGTTCGACGGCGTGCCGGATGAGGCGATCGACCACTACCGCCAGAGCGTGGCCGCCCCGTGAGGCGCTCGCTGCCACTCGGCATCCACGTCCCCGGATCGACGCTGTGGCACCGCATCCCGGCCGGGCCCAAGCTGACGCTGCTCCTGGTGACCAGCCTCGTCGTGGTGGCCATGCGCGGGCCGTGGCCAGCCCTCGCGGCACTCGTGGCGGCGCTGGCGATCACCGTCTGGGCCCGCATTCCCCTGCGGACGGTCTGGCAGGGGCTGCGCCCCTTCGTCATCGTGTTGACGATCCTCGCCGCCTTCCAGTGGTGGCAGCGCGGCTGGCCCGTAGCGGTCGAGGTCGTCGCCACGACGACGGCCCTCGTGGTGGCCGCCACGACCTTCACGGCCACGACGCCGATGGACGAGCTGCTCGATGCCATCGTGCGAGGTCTGCGACCCTTCCGGCGGCTCGGTGTGAACCCGGAGAAGGTCGCCCTCGCGTTCTCCCTGATGATCGGGGCCATACCGGCGATCTTCGACATCGCCCACGAGACCCGCGAGGCGGCCAAGGCTCGAGGTCTCGAGCGCAGTCCCCGCGCGAACCTCTCGCCCATGGCGATCCGGGTCGTCGCGCACGCGTACGACACCGGCGCCGCCCTGCACGCCCGCGGCATCGGCGACGACTGACCCTGCCCCGGTCCTGAGGCACGGAAACCAAGGCCCCCGGCTCCCGGTCGTCGCGACGAAGCACCAGCTGAGGGCGGTACGGTCCACGGATGGACAACCTCCAGACGGCCGTCGCTGCCGCGGCAGCGCTCGTCGCCGTGGCCGGATTCGGCCGACGGTGGCTGCTGTCGCACCGTCCCAGCCTGGGCACGGCGGAGGACCGGGCGACGTACGAGACGCTGCACATCACGTCGCTGGCGGCCCCGGGTCTGCGACGGGGGCTCGACGCGGAGTCAGCCTCCGGAGCCCTTCCGCACGTCCGGACGTTGCTCGGTGCGCGCACCGTCGCCATCACCGACACCCATCAACCGCTCGCCTGGGACGGTCCGGGGGTCCCGGCCGACGTCGCCGACCTGATCAACGACACCATCACGAGCGGCACCACCCAGGCCTCGGATCGGGCGATCGTCGCGCCGCTGGCGGTGGACGGGCGGGTCATCGGCAGCGTCGTGATCCTCACCGAGGAGGCGTCTGCCGGGCTGGCCCGCGCCACCACCGAGGTCGCCCGGTGGATGTCGAGCCAGCTCGAGCTGGCCGAGCTGGCAACGTCCCGCACGGCCCTCATGGAGGCCGAGCTGCGAGCGCTGCGGGCACAGATCTCGCCTCATTTCATCTACAACTCCCTTGGCGCGATCGCATCGTTCGTCCGCACCGATCCCGAGCGGGCGCGAGAGCTCCTGCTGGAGTTCGCCGACTTCACCCGCTACTCGTTCCGGCAGCACGGCGAGTTCACGACCCTGGCCGAGGAGCTGCGGTCGATCGAGCGCTACCTCGTGCTGGAGAAGGCGCGGTTCGGCGACCGGCTGCGCGTCGTGACGCTCATCGCCCCCGAAGTCCTGAGCGTCACGCTCCCGTTCCTGTCGGTGCAGCCGCTGGTCGAGAACGCCGTGCGGCACGGTCTGGAGAGTCGCGCGGGCGACGGCACCATCACGGTCACCGCCATGGACACGGGCAACGAGTGCCTCATCACGATCGAGGACGACGGAGCCGGCGTCGACCCCGAGATCATCCGCGCAGTCCTGGCCGGCAGCAACCCGAGTGCGTCGGTGGGGCTCGCGAACGTCGACGAACGCATGCGAACCGTCTACGGCAACCAGTACGGCATCGTCGTCGAGACAGCCCCCGGGCACGGCACGAAGGTCTCGCTCCGGGTGCCGAAGTTCTCACCCGCGGTCGATCCCGCGACGTAACCTGAGGCGTGGACAAGTCGGAGAAAGTAATGAGAACCATCAAGCAATGCATGCGGCGCCAACAGCAACCCGACGACATCCCGCCGGACACCACACTCTTCAGCGGGGGACTCAGGCTCGACTCCTTGCAGATCGCCGAGCTCTCGATCACACTCGAGGACGAGTTCGGACGAGATCCGTTCACCGCGGGTCGAGCGCCTCAGACTGTCGCAGAGATCGTCGAGTTCTATAACGTCCTGCCATAGACGGGGTCAACGGACAAACTTGTGGTGCAGGTCACGCTCGGCGAGGATGCCCCCATGCCCGCCCCACTGCACGCCCTGGTCGTCGACGACGAGCAGCCCGTGCTGGACGAGCTCGTCTGGCTGCTCGAGCGTGACGATCGCATCGGCTCGGTCCGCGGCACGCACAGCGGAGCCGAGGCCCTTCGACTGCTCGAGCAGGGCGGCATCGACCTGGTGTTCCTGGACGTCGCGATGCCCGGGCTCAGCGGGCTCGACATCGCCCGGCTGCTCGGACGCTTCCGTGATGCCCCCCGCATCGTGTTCGTGACGGCGCACGAGGCGCACGCCGTCGAGGCCTTCGAGATGAACGCCGTCGACTACCTGCTCAAGCCCATCCGCGAGGAGCGGCTGCGGGAGAGCGTCCGCCGGGCCAGCGCCGAGGGCGACCGCGAGCCGTCGCCGAGCGACGAGCAGATCGCCGTCGAGCTCGGCGGCGTCACCCGGTTCGTGTCGCGCACGTCCGTCGTCCACGCCGAGGCCCAGGGTGACTACGTGCGGCTGCATGTCGAGGACGGCTCGAGCCACCTGATCCGCACCCCGCTCAGCGTGCTGGCCGACGGCTGGGGCCCCGCCGGCTTCGTTCGCATCCACCGCAGCCTGGTCGTCAATCTTGCCCACGTGCGCGAGGTCCGGATGCAGGCGGGACGGTGCAGCGTCGTGGTGCCGTCGGGGGATGACGCCCTCGAGCTGCAGGTCTCGCGTCGTCACACCCGCGCCCTGCGCGACCTGATCCACGAACGAGCGCTGTGACCGAGCGCCAGCGAGGGAACCGACGACGCCTGTTCGCAGCGCTGCCCCGATACCGTTCCCCATCCATACGGGCAGCGCCGTGACCGAACCCGAGCCGAGGACCTACACGGGGCGGGTCCGGGTCACGAGCCCGCAGACGTCCGCTCCCGCCCACGTCCGCCGCAGCGTGCGGCAGGAGATCGACGAGTCGACCGGCATCGGCGAGATCTACATGCGGTCGCTGATCCGATCACAGCTCCGCGCCGCCTTGACCGTCGCGCTGGCCCTCCTGCTGTCGGTCGGGGCCCTGCCACTGACCTTCATGGCCTTCGACACCGTCACCGAGTTCCGGATCTGGGGAGTCCCTCTGCCCTGGCTGATCCTCGGCGTCGCGGTCTATCCGGGGCTGTTCGGCCTCGGCTGGGTCTACATCCGGCAGGCCGAGCGTGCCGAGCGCGCCTTTTCCGAGCTGGTCGCACCTGACGACTCAGACCCCACCCGACCATGAACACGACGTACGGCATCGTCGCCGTCGCCCTCGTCGCGGTGGCGACCCTGGGCATCGGCGCCTTCGGCCTGCGGTTCAGCCGCACGACCAGCGACTTCTACGTGGCCTCACGCTCGGTCAGCCCGGTCTGGAACAGCTCGGCCATCGGCGGCGAGTACTTGTCGGCCGCCTCGTTCCTGGGCGTCGCCGGTCTGGTGCTGGCGTACGGCGCCGACATGCTCTGGTACCCGATCGGGTGGACGGCCGGCTACCTGATGCTGCTGGTGTTCGTCGCGGCACCGCTGCGACGCTCGGGCGCCTACACGATCCCCGACTTCGCCCAGGTCCGGCTGCAGTCGGTGCGGGTCCGCCAGGTCGCGAGTGTGCTGGTCGTGGCGGTCGGCTGGCTGTACCTGATGCCGCAGTTCCAGGGCGCCGGCCTCACCCTGCGCACCGTGACCGGCGCTCCGACCTGGGTCGGCACCCTCGTCGTCGCGGTGATCGTCGTCATCAACGTCGTCTCCGGCGGCATGCGCAGCATCACCTTCGTGCAGGCGTTCCAGTACTGGCTGAAGCTGACCGCGCTCCTGATCCCCGTGTTCTTCCTGGTCCACGCCTGGACCGATGACGGGCGGCCCTCCCCTGTGGCCCCCGATGCGTGGTTCACCCCGTTCGGCGGCACCGACGGACCGGGTCTGTACCTGACCTACTCGGTCATGGTGGCAACGTTCCTCGGCACGATGGGACTCCCCCACGTCGTGGTCCGCTTCTACACCAATCCCGACGGCCGCGCGGCCCGCCGCACGACACTGATCGTGCTCGCGCTGCTCGGCACCTTCTACCTGCTGCCGACGATCTACGGCGTGCTCGGACGCATCTACGCCAGCGACCTGCTGGCATCCGGCCAGGCCGACACCGTCGTGCTGGAGCTGCCGTCCCGGATGCTCGGCGGCACGACCGGGGAGCTGCTCGCCGCCCTGCTCACCGCGGGGGCGTTCGCCGCGTTCCTCTCGACGTCGTCAGGCGTCACGATGTCGATCGCCGGCGTGATCGGGCAGGGCATGTCGCGCTCGGACGGCCCGTCCGGACGCCGGCTGGTCCGCATCAGCACCATCACCGCCCTGCGGCTGGCCGCGGCCGGCGGGATCCTCGTGCCGCTGGCCCTGGCGCTGTCCGCCGAGCGCATCGCCGTCGCCAACTCCGTGACCTTCGCCTTCGCCCTCGCCGCGTCGACCTTCTGCCCCCTGCTCGTCCTCGGGATCTGGTGGCGCGGGCTGACCGCCCCTGGTGCGATCGCCGGGATGATCGGTGGCGGCCTGTGCGCGGGCATCGCCCCCGTCGTGACGATCGCCTGGGCGCCGGACGGATGGCTCGGTCTCCTGATGAGCCAACCCGCAGCCTGGTCCGTCCCCATCGGCTTCGGGCTGATGGTGGGAGTGTCCCTCCTGACGCGCGACGACGTCCCCGGCAACGTGTCCCGCACCATGGTGCGACTGCACACCCCCGAGCACATCGACGTCGACCGGCGCGGTTGACCTCACCGTTCGTCCCGCCAGACCCACCGTTCGTCGTGGACGACCGACCGCAGGGCGCATGACCTGCACGCGCTCGTCGCAGAGCACTCACAGTGATCTGGCTCACAGCAGCGCTCGTCCCTAGGTTCGAACCTGCGACGCGTTCCGCGCCCGCCTGTTCAAGAAAGAAGGTGACACCGTGAGCGAGAATATCTCCGTCGAGGCCCAAGAGGCCTATGACCGCATCAACGCTTCCGACGAATTCGCCCAGCTGAAGAAGTCGTACTTCGGTTTCGTCGTCCCCCTGACCATCGCCTTCATGGCCTGGTACATCCTCTTCGTCCTGATGTCGATCTACGCCGGCGGCTTCATGGGCAAGCAGGTGTTCGGCAACATCAACGTCGCCCTCGTCTTCGGTCTGCTGCAGTTCGTCACGACGTTCGGCATCGCCATCTGGTACGCCCGGTTCGCCGCGGCCCGGATGGATCCGCTGGCCGACCAGCTGCGCGCCGAGTATGAAGAGGAGATCGAGCGATGAGCACCTCCCTCACCGACACGCAGCTCCTCGCCGCGAGCGAAGGCAGCAACCAGGCGCTGACCGGGACCCTGTTCCTCCTGATCGTCGCGCTCACGGTCGGCATCACCTTCTGGGCCAGTCGCAACAACAAGACGGCCGCCGACTACTACGCCGGCGGGCGCAGCTTCACCGGTGCCCAGAACGGCTTCGCCGTCGCCGGCGACTACATGTCTGCCGCGTCCTTCCTCGGCATCTCCGGCGCCATCGCACTGTCGGGATACGACGGCTTCCTCTACTCGATCGGCTTCCTGGTCGCCTGGCTCGTCGCCCTGCTCCTGGTTGCCGAGCTCCTGCGCAACTCCGGCCGCTTCACGATGGCAGACCAGCTCGCGTTCCGCATGCGTCAGCGCCCGGTCCGCACCGCTGCGGCCACGTCCACCGTGGTCGTGTCGATCTTCTACCTGCTCGCGCAGATGGTCGGCGCAGGCGCACTGGTGTCACTCCTGCTCGGGGCGGACAGCCAGACGTCCAAGAACCTCACGATCGCCGGAGTCGGTGTGCTCATGATCTTCTACGTCGTCGTCGGCGGCATGAAGGGAACGACCTGGGTACAGATCGTCAAGGCGGTCCTGCTCATGGGCGGCACGATCCTGATCACCGTGCTGGTGCTCGCGAAGTTCAACTTCAACATCAGCGACATGCTCGGCACGGCGGCCGACAAGAGCGGCGCCGGCAAGGCGTTCCTCGAGCCGGGTCTCAAGTACGGCGTCTCGACCGAGGCCAAGATCGACTTCATCTCCCTCGGCCTGGCCCTCGTCCTCGGCACGGCCGGTCTGCCCCACATCCTGATCCGCTTCTACACCGTCCCCACCGCCCGACAGGCGCGCAAGTCGGTACTCTGGGCGATCGGCCTCATCGGATCGTTCTACCTGATGACGCTGGTCCTCGGCTTCGGCGCTGCGGCCCTCGTGACCGGAGACAAGAAGCAGGACATCGTGGACTCGGGGGGCAACCTGGCCTCGCCGTTGTTGGCAGAAGCAGTGGGGGGCGGATCCGGGTCGACCGGAGGCGCCGTGCTGCTGGCGCTCATCTCGGCCGTCGCGTTCGCCACGATCCTGGCGGTCGTCGCGGGCCTGACCCTCACCTCCGCCTCCTCCGTGGCGCACGACCTGTACGCCAACGTGTGGAAGCGCGGCAAGGTCACGGAGAAGCAGGAGGTCAAGGTCGCGAAGATCGCAGCCTTCATCATCGGCGGCATCGCGATCGCCCTGTCGATCCCGGCCCAGAAGCTCAACATCGCCTTCCTGGTGGCGTTGGCCTTCGCGGTCGCCGCCTCCGCCAACCTCCCGGCGCTGCTGTTCAACCTGTTCTGGAAGAAGTTCAACACCCGCGGGGCGGTGTGGAGCATCTACGGCGGACTCATCTCGTGCGTCGGCCTGGTGATCTTCTCGCCCGTCGTGTCCGGTTCGGAGACAGCCATGATCACCGGTGTCGACTTCAGCTGGTTCCCGCTCGCCAACCCGGGCATCATCTCGATCCCGCTCGGCTTCTTCTTCGGCTGGTTGGGCACCGTCACGGCACCCGACGCCGAGGCAGAGGCACGCTACGTCGAGCTGGACGTCCGGTCGATGACCGGAGCCGGTTCAGAGAAGTGACGCGCGGCTTCGCCACCACTGCTGCTCGTACCTCGCAGCAGCCGGGCTTCGCCCGGGCGTCTGCCTTCGCTCGCTAGCGCTCGCTCGGCCCGTGGTTGCGACCATGGGCCGGGCGAGTCTCGCAGGCTCCGCGCGCGGCAACCACGCACCAGCCACGCTGTGGCGTGCGTAACAATGCAAGAGACCCCACACCCAGGAGCACCCGTGACTGAGCAGAACATCAGCAGCCTGTCCCACGAGAACCGGACATTCGACCCCCCGGCCGATCTCGCGGCCCACGCCAACGTCAAGGCCGAGGTCTACGCGGAGGCCGCAGCCGACCGGCCCGCTTTCTGGGGCGAGCAGGCCAAGCGCCTCGACTGGGGCACCCCGTTCACCCAGGTGCTCGACTGGTCCGAGGCCCCGTTCGCCCAGTGGTTCGTCGGTGGCAAGCTCAACGCGGCCTACAACTGCGTCGACCGCCACGTCGAGGCCGGCAACGGCGACAAGGTCGCCCTGCACTTCGTCGGCGAGCCCGAGGGCGACACCCGCGACATCACCTACGCCCAGCTCAAGGACGAGGTCAGCCGCGCCGCCAACGCGATCGAGGAGCTCGGCATCGAGGCCGGCGACCGGGTCGCGATCTACCTGCCGATGATCCCCGAAGCCGTCATCGCGATGCTGGCCTGCGCCCGCGTCGGTGCCGTGCACACCGTCGTCTTCGGCGGATTCAGCTCCGACGCCCTCGCCAGCCGCATCGTCGACTGCGGCGCCAAGCTCATCATCACCGCCGACGGCGGCTACCGGCGCGGCTCCGCGTCGGCCCTCAAGCCTGCCGTCGACGAAGCACTGGTCAAGATCGACAACACGAACACGGCGATCGTCGAGAACGTGCTGGTCGTGCGCCGCACGGGCCAGGATGTCGCGTTCGACGGCGACATCGACATCTGGTGGCACGAGCTGGTCGACGAGTCGTCCGAGATCCACGAGCCGCAGATGTTCGACTCCGAGCACCCGCTGTACGTCATGTACACGTCCGGCACCACCGGCTCGCCCAAGGGCATCCTGCACACGACTGCCGGCTACCTGGTGCAGTCGACCTACTCGTTCTGGGCCGTCTTCGACCACAAGCCGACCGACGTCTACTGGTGCACCGCCGACGTCGGCTGGGTCACCGGCCACTCCTACATCGTCTACGGGCCGCTGGCCAACGGAGCGACGCAGGTGCTCTACGAGGGCACCCCCGACACCCCGCACAAGGGACGCTGGTGGGAGATCATCGAGACGTACAAGGTCTCGCTCTTCTACACCGCGCCCACCGCGATCCGCACCTGCATGAAGTGGGGCGAGGAGATCCCGGCGAAGCACGACCTGAGCAGCCTGCGCATCCTCGGCTCGGTCGGTGAGTCGATCAACCCCGAGGCCTACATCTGGTACCGCACCCACATCGGCGGCGGTCGCACGCCCATCGTCGACACCTGGTGGCAGACCGAGACCGGCGCGCACATGATCAGCCCGCTGCCCGGTGTCACGTCCGGCAAGCCCGGCTCGGCCATGACCGCGATCCCCGGCATCGCCGCCGAGGTCGTCGACGACGCCGGCGTCCCCGTCGAGAACGGGGAGGGCGGCTACCTCGTCATCACCGAGCCGTGGCCGGCCATGCTGCGCGGCATCTGGGGCGACCCCGACCGCTACAAGGACACCTACTGGTCGCGCTGGCCCGGCTTCTACTTCGCCGGCGACGGCGCCCGCAAGGACGAGGACGGCGCCATCTGGCTGCTCGGCCGCGTCGACGACGTCATGAACGTGTCGGGACACCGACTGTCGACGACCGAGATCGAGTCGGCCCTCGTGTCGCACCCCAAGGTCGCCGAAGCCGCCGTCGTCGGCGCCAACGACGACACCACCGGCCAGGCCGTCGTCGCGTTCGTCATCCTCAGGGAGTCCGCGCAGGGCGGCGGAGACGACATCGTCGCCGAGCTGCGCGCCCACGTCGGCAAGGAGATCGGACCGATCGCCAAGCCCCGCACCATCATGGTCGTGCCGGAGTTGCCCAAGACCCGCTCCGGCAAGATCATGCGACGCCTTCTGCGCGACGTGGCCGAGAATCGCGAGGTCGGCAACACGACGACCCTCGCCGACGCCGGCGTGATGGACCTCATCTCGTCGGGCATGCAGACCGCCAAGGACGACGACTAGCGCCGACGCCTGTCCGTGCGGCCCGTCGTGGCCACACGGACAGGTCGCGGACACCTCACGTTCAGCGCCCTCTCATGGTGGTCCTCCACCATGGGGACATGGACACCACCACGACGGCGCGCACGGACGAGGCCACCGAGTCGCGCCGGCAGGTCCGCACCGACCTGCGAGCCGGCGTGGCTGTGCTGGTGGTCGTCGTCGGCGGCCATCTGCTGTGGAGCGCGTCCGACGCCGGCGTCATCGCCGTCCTGAGCAGACGCTGACTGCCTGGCCTGCGCCGACCCACCTGTCGCTTGTAGGCTCGCGGGTATGAGCACCCAGGACGAACCGACGATCGGCCGGCTGGTCGGCGACGCCGGCCGCGACATCGCGCTGCTGGTCCAGACCGTGATCAAGCTCGCCAAGAGCGAGATGAAGGTCAGCGTCAAGGCCGGTGGCATCGGCGCCGGGATGATCGTGGTCGCGGCCTTCTTCGGCCTGCTCATCATCGTCATGCTGTCGATCTCGGCGGCCTACTTCATCGTGATGGCCGGTCTCGACCCGGCGTGGGCCTTCCTCATCGTCGCCGGCGTCTACCTGCTGCTCGCGGTGCTGCTGATCATCGTCGGCATCGTGCTGCTCAAGAAGATCCGCGCACCGCAGAAGACCATCGCGGCGGCCAAGGAGATCCCGGCCGCGCTCAAGGGCCAGACGCAGCACCCCCTCCAGCCGTAGCCGAACGCACCTATCCGCGGGCCGCCGGTCGTCCCGCCACGAGTCGTCCGACGACGCCCAGCAATGCGGCCACCGCTCCACCGATCGCGATCCAGCCGAGCCAGCCGGCGAGCGAGTCGGCGGCCCTGTCGACCAACAGCTCCTGGACCGTCCGGCTGAATTCCGTCGAACCCTGCGCGTGCTCGATCAGCCGGGGCGCCACGATCTCGGTCACGACCCGAAGGACGCCGGCCGTCGCCAGTGCTGCCAGACCCAGCCCGGCGAGGGCTGCCGACCTGCTGCGGGCCGCGATGAGACTGACGGCCGCCGCGCCCACGACCACCATCAGGCCGAGCAGTCCGTACGTCGTCGAGCGACCGGCGACCGCCACCCGGTCGCGATCCTCGGCGGTGCCGAGCGTCACCTGCAGGCCGGTCGGTACCGGGAGCGCCACCGGCAGCAAGGCACCCACGCGGTCTGCGACGAAGACGGCGAGCGGATCGGTGTCGACCGTCAACTGCCCGCTCGAGCCGGTGAACGCCGAACGGTGGAGGCTGCGCTGGGTCTGCTCCCATGCCTCGATGAAGCCCGGCTGGTTGGTCGTGAGCCGGGCGGCGGCCGTCAAGGCGCCCGCGGCAGTCTGCTGCAGCGCCGGCGGCAGCAGGCCCCGCTGCACGTAGTCGTCGGCGAGATAGGCCGCGAACGCCCCCTGCAGCTCGGAGTCGGTGGCCAGGGTGCTGCTGAACGTCACGTAGCCGTCCTCGTCCGCGACGTGCCCGGACACCCACAGCAGCGGGACCGTCACGATGGCCGCCACGAGGGCGACGATCCCGGCCGCGACCGAGGACAGCGATCTCACGCGCACTCGCCGGTCGAGACGGCGGCGGTCGCGGTCGCGCCCCGGCGGGCGTCGTCGGCGACCTGCTGCGCTGTCAGCGCGTAGCCCGTCGACTTGTCCGAGACCGAGGCAGCGAAGATGACCCCCAGCACCTCTCCGGACTCCGAGACCAGCGGCCCCCCGGAGTTGCCGGAGCGCACCAGACCGCGGACGGAGAACACCTCGCGGATGACCTGGCCGTTGTCGTAGATGTCGGGACTGCGGAGCCGCGTCTCGTTGCGGACGCGAGCCGCGCGGGCGTCGAACGGCCCGTTCTCGGGGAATCCGAGGATCGCCGCCGACTGACCGGCCGTGCCGTCCTCGTCGAACGACAGGGGATCCAGACCCAGTCCGTCCACCGCGAGCACAGCGATGTCGAGCTCCTTGTCGAACAGCACGACCCGGGCCGGGACCTGTCGGTCACCCAGGACGATCGACGGGGACTCGACACCGGCCACCACGTGGGCGTTCGTCATGATGCGACCCCTGGCGTAGGCGAAGCCCGATCCCTCGATGCCGCGGTCGCAGCGGGCCTGGCCGAGGATCTTGACCACGCTGTCGCGGGCACGCTCGACACCTTTGCTGGCCAGCGTCGCCTCGTCGGGCGGGGCGACCTGGGTGATGTCCTCGCTGTCGAACGGATCGATGTACCGCGGGAACAGGTTGGAGTCGAGGACCTCGTTGAACGACCGCAGGACGGACGTCGCCCGTTCGGGCATCAACCGGTCGACCCGCTGCAGGATCGACGAGTCCCGCGACGCCGTCGACAGGTACGGGATCGAGGTGCCACTGACGGAGTAGCCCAAGGCCCAGGCGGCAGCCAGGACGGCCACGACGCTGAGCGCACTGCCGGCCACCGCATCGGCGGAGCGCAGCGGCTTCCACGTGAGGCCGCTGCGCAGACCCGATCCGACGAGCGTGCCGACCGCCTGCCCGACCGCGCCGGCACCGATCACAAGGCCCAGTGCGAGCAGCGAGCTGGACAGCGTCGGCATCGTGTCGGAGAGCAGCCGTGGAACGAGCGCCAGGGCCGCCAGGCCGCAGACCAGCAGGCCGACCGTGGCGACGAGATTGACGACGAAGCCCTGGAAGAAGCCGGAGAACGCGTAGGCCACGAGCACGACGACGATGATGAGGTCGAGGGAGTTCACGCCGGCAGCTCCCGCGTCACGCTCTCGTCCCACGGCTGGTCCCACCCGAGCACCGCGAAGAGCCGGGCGATGATGCCGGCCGTGAAGCCCCACAGCGGCACCGGGGTGCCGACCTCGAACGCCGGCCCCCGCCAGCCGGACGGGTGGGTGACGCTGAAGCGGTTCTCAGGATCGACCAGCAGGCGGATCGGCTGGTGGATGACCGTCACGACCTCCTGGTCGCTGACCGGGCCGAGCGGACGGGGTTCACGCCAGTAGCCGAGCACCGGTGTGACGGCGAAGTTGCTCGGCGGCAGCCACAGGGTCGGCAGCGTCCCGAAGATCTCGACCGTCTCCGGGTCGACTCCGACCTCCTCGTGGGTCTCCCGCAGGGCGGTCGCGACGGAGTCGGTGTCACCCGGATCGGCCTTGCCCCCCGGGAACGAGATCTGACCGGCATGGCTGCGCATCGTCGCGGACCGCTCCGTCAGCAGCAGCTCGGGACCGTCGCCGCCGTCGGAGAACAGCATCAGCACCGCAGCGGGCCGCGCGTCGGCCGGGACGCTCGGGAAGCGCGGCGACAGGTGCGATGCCTCGACCGATCCCGCGAGGTCCGCGAGCGGGCGGAGCCAGTCGGGCAGCGTGTCGGCCGTCATGGCGTCACTCCCAGGTGTCGTTCGATCGCGGCCGTCAGATCGGCGTACGAACGGAACTCCTTGCGCTCCGTGGCGACCATTCTCCCCTGCGCGTCCACGAAGATCGTCTGCGGCAGAGCCACGACCTTCAAGGGGCTCTTGATCGCCTGGTCGGGATCGCTCAGCTGCGGGTAGGTGACGCCCGAGGCCTGGGCCAGGGCGATCGCCCGGTCGGGGTCGCCGTCGAAGTAGTCGATGCCGATGAAGCGCACGGCATCGCCGAAGGCGGCGTCGGCGCGCGCCATGATCGGCAGCTCCTTGCGGCACGGCCTGCACCAGCTCGCCCACACGTTGATGACCATCGGGGCGCCGGTCAGGCGGGCCAGCTCGACCGGGGCACCGCCCCCGAGGCAGTCGAGGGTCAGGTCGGGAAGGGCATCGTCCGTCGCCGGCTGCCCATCCGCCACCGGGCAGTCCTCGATGCCGGCAGCAGCCTTGGCCGCAGCCAGGTCGTCCGGAGCGATCGTCGTCCCCGCGTCGCCGCCGAACGTGGGCTTGGTGCTGGTGGGTTCGGACGACGAGCAGGCCGTCAGTGCGAGGGTGAGGGTGAGGGCACCGACGGCCGCAGCCAGCCGCCGCCTCACGCGGGCCCCTGGCTCGTCACGAGCTTCTCGGCCTCGACCGGATCGGTCGGCCCGGCACCGTACGAGGGGCACCAGTGCGCGACGGGGCACGCGCCGCAGGCGGGCTTCTTGGCATGACAGCGACGCCGACCGTGCCAGATCAGCCGGTGGCTCAGCATCGTCCAGTCGGCGCGCGGGAAGATCGCGGCCACCGCGTGCTCGGTCTTGACCGGGTCCTTCACGATCTCGTCCGGGACCCACTCGAACCGTCGCACCAGCCGGGCGAAGTGGGTGTCGACCGTCAGCCCCGGCACGTCGAAGGCGTTGCCGAGGACGACGTTGGCGGTCTTGCGCCCGACACCCGGCAGCGTCACCAGGTCGGCGAGCCGCCCGGGGACCTCGCCGTCGAAGCGCTCGACCAGCTGCGCTGACAACCCGAGCAGGCTGTCGGTCTTGGCGCGGAAGAAGCCGGTCGGGCGGATGACCTGCTCGACGTCGACGCGGGACGCCCCCGCCAGCGCGAACGCGTCCGGCCACGCGGCGAACAGCGCCGGCGTGATGGCGTTGACCCTCCGGTCGGTGGTCTGCGCCGACAGCACCGTCGCCACCAGCAGCTCGAACGGCGTGCGGAAGTCGAGCTCGCAGCCTGCCTCCGGGTAGGTCTCCGCGAGCACCCGGTGGGTCTTGCGGGCCCGGCGCACGAGGGCCGTGTCCGGTCTGGTCACGGTCGTCGGCACATCGACCAGCGTACGTGGCTCGGCGCGTATCTCACCGTTGACCGCCGTGATGTGGGAAACTGCGCAAGGGTGCACGCACTGTGACCCCCGCAACACGACACGATAGGGATGACCGTGACCGACGACGTTCTCCGCCAGGCACCGCTGTTCTCCGGCCTCGACGACGAAGTGGCGAGCGCGCTGGAGGCGTCGATGTCCTCGGCGACGCTGCGCCGTGGTGAGATCCTGTTCAGCGAGGGAGACGACGGAGATCAGCTCTACGTCGTCACCGAGGGCAAGATCAAGCTGGGACGCACGTCCCCCGACGGGCGCGAGAACCTGCTGGCGATCCTCGGCCCCGGCCAGATGTTCGGCGAGCTCTCGTTCTTCGACCCCGGACCCCGATCCGCCACCGCCACCGCCGTCACCGACGTCGAGCTGAAGAGCCTCGGGCACGAGGCCCTCAGCCCCATCCTCAACGCCCACCCCGACGTCGCGCACGCGCTGCTAAACCAGCTCGCCGGCCGCCTGCGTCGCACCAACGAGGTCGTCGGTGACCTCGTCTTCAGCGACGTGCCCGGCCGCGTGGCCAAGGCGCTGCTCGACCTGGCCTCGCGCTTCGGCCGGCGCGCCGACGACGGCATCCACGTCAACCACGACCTCACGCAGGAGGAGCTCGCCCAACTGGTCGGCGCCTCCCGCGAGACGGTCAACAAGGCGCTCGCCGACTTCGCGAGCCGCGGCTGGCTGCGCCTCGAGCCCCGCAGCGTCGTGATCCTCGACCTCGAGCGTCTGCAGCGCCGGGCGCGCTGACCCCTCCGCAGTTTCCCAGGAGAACCCCCGTCCCCCACACATCACCCCTGCCGCAACAGGGGGCAGGTGCCGGGGAACGGGGATCTCCCAGGAAGATTCCGAGGTTCTCCTGGGAATCCGACGCCGGCAGGTCAGGTGCGCAGGTACTCCAGCTGGGCGGCGACGCTGAGCTCGGCGGCGCCCCACAGGCTCCGGTCGACGTCCTGGTAGACGGCCTCGACGACCTCGCGGGCGGTCACTGCGCCAGCATCGACCGCCACCCGCACCTGCTCGAGGCGATCGGCACGGTGCTCGAGGTAGAAGTCGACGACATCGGCCGGCGACCCGATGACCGGCCCGTGGCCGGGCAGGATCCGCTCCACCAGCCCCTCCTCGACGAGCTCACGGATGTGGGCCAGCGAGTCGAGGTAGGGCCCGAGCACACCGTCGGGGTGGGCGATCACGGTCGTGCCGCGACCGAGGATCGTGTCACCGCTGAGCAGTGACCGCTCCGCCCCCAGCAGGAAGCACGTCGAGTCGGTCGTGTGGCCGGGGGTGGCCAGCACATCGATCTCGAGCCCGTCGACGACGATCGTCTCGCCGTCGACCAGCGGCTCCGCACCACGGGTGAACTCCGGATCGGTCGATCGCGCCGGCGCGCCGGTCAGCTCGACGATCCGCGCCAGCGACTCGGTGTGATCGAAGTGACGGTGCGTGAACAGGACGAGTCCGACCTCGCCGGCGGCGGCCAGCACGGCCTGCAGGTGCGAGTCGTCGGACGGGCCGGGGTCGACGACGACCGACCGGGAGGCGCCGGGCTCACGCAGGATCCAGGTGTTGGTCCCGTCGAGCGTCATGATGCCGGGATTGGCGGCCAGGACCGAGGCGGCCCGATCGGTGACGACGGTCGCGGTCATGGCTGTTCTCCCAGGTGGGTCTCGAGGTAGGGCTCGCCGTCGACGAGGACGAGCTGCGGAAGGATCGTCGGGAACGTGCGGTCGGCCGAGGCCGCCACGACGGTCGTGGCGGTGTGGGCGGACACCTCCCGGCACGCGGCGATCGTCGGGGGCATCATCGCGGCCTCGCCGGCCTCGACCGCCGCGAGCACCCGCGCCAGCGGCGCCCACGCGGCCCGGTCGGCCTCGCGACTCATGGCACCGACCCGCTGACCCGCGGGCAGTGCCGCGACGAAGAACCGTGTGTCGTAGCGACGCGGCTCGAAGGCCGGCGTGATCCAGTGCGCCCACGCACCGACGAGATCGGCGCGGAGCACGAGCCCCTGGTCGCGGAGGAAGTCGGCGAACGCCAGCTCCCCCTCCTCCAGGGCGCCCCGCGCCGCCTCCATGTCGTCCCCACTGGTGTCGGACACGACCGTCTCGGCGTCCGGGCCGGCCAGCAGGATGCCGGTCTCCTCGAACGTCTCGCGCACCGCTGCCACCACGAGCCCCCTCGCGAGCGAGGCGTCGCACCGGAACCGTCGCCCCCACTCGGACGCGTCCGGGCCCACCCACGGGACGTCGTGCGCGACGTCGGACTCCATGAGCCCGCCGCCCGGGAAGACGTACATGCCGGCGGCGAACGCCATGCTGGTCTGGCGCCTCATGAGGTACGCCTCGATGCCGTCGTCACCGTCTCGCACCACGACGATCGTCGCCGCGTCGCGGGGCGGGACCGGATCGGCCGGCGGGTTCGCCGCCGCCTCCCGCAGGCGCTCCGGCATCGGGATGCGGATCATCGGGCCGGTACGACCTCGACGACGAGCTCGACCTCGACCGGCGCGTCGAGCGGGAGCACGGGCACGCCGACGGCGCTGCGGGCATGCTGACCGGCGTCGCCGAAGGCCACTCCGAACAGCTCGCTGGCGCCGTTGGCCACCCCGGGCTGACCCGTGAAGTCCGGCGTGCTCGCCACGAACACCGTCGCCTTGACGACCCGGACGACAGCGTCGAGGTCGTCCACGACCGACGCGACCGCAGCGATCGCGTTCAGGGCACACTGGCGCGCGCAGTCGTAGGCCACCTCGGCCGTCACCTCGCCGCCGACCTTCCCGGTCGCCAGCAGCTCACCATCACGGAGCGGGAGCTGGCCCGACGTGTAGACGTACGAGCCCGCGCGGACGGCCGGGACGTAGACCGCGACCGGTGCCGGAACCGGCGGCACCGCCAGACCGGCCGCCGCCAGCCGGTCGGCCACCGAGGTCATGCGACGGGCCGCTTGAAGTAGGCCACGAGGTTCTCGGGGTTCATCCCCGGGACGATCTGGACGAGCTCCCAGCCGTCCCGGCCGAAGTTGTCGAGGATCTGCTTCGTGGCGTGCACGAGGACGGGCGCGGTGAGGTATTCCCAAGTCGTCATGGGCCCGACTGTATCGGGCCGCCCGGCCGGATGGATCCGGCTCAGCCGATCGTGCCCACCAGGGAGATCAGGCTCTGCATCTGGTCCTTGACCCTGCTCTCCTCGGCGCCCGACGCCGGGCTGAGCGCGATGTTGACGATCGTGTCACCGACCGCCACGACGCCCTGGCCCTGGAAGCTCTCGCCCCCGGCCCTGCCGACTGCCAGCCACGCACCGTCACCGACACCCGACACGTCCACGATCGTGCCGTCGTTGACCAGGCCGGCCTTCGTCGACTCGTACCCTCCGCCGGACGCCCCGGGGATCGCGAAGAAGCTCACCGAGGCGTCACGCGGATCCTCCAGCCCGAAGCTGCACCCACCACCCGGCGCCTCCTTGATTGTCGCCGCGCCGCCGAGGACCGGGCCGACCTGCTCGACCTTCAGCAGCGTGCACGGATCGAGCACCTCGACCGCCTCGTCGGAACCGGGGGCCGTGACGCCGCTGTCGGACCCTCCCGAGGACGAGTCGCTCCCCCCACAGGCCCCGAGGGTCGTCAGCAGGACGACGGCGACAGCGACAGCAGTGGCGAAACGACGCACGGGAATCTCCTCGAGGGGCACAGGTTGACGGTCAGACTAGAGGTCGACTGCGGTTCAGAGCTTCGACGCCACGAGCTCCATGCCGCTCGACGCCTGGGTCTGGACCTCGGCCTCGGTCGCACCGCCGAGCTGGGTGATGCCGACCGTGTAGACCAGACCGCCGCTCTCGATGACTCCCTGCGCCTGGAACGAGTCCTTGGCGAACGCCTTGCCCTTGCCCACCACGAGGAACGCGGCATCGCCGAGGCCGGGAAGATCCTGGGCGTCGCCGAACAGGACCGCCTGCGTGCCCGCCTTGGCGCTCTCGATGCCACCCCCCAGGTCGGCGTCGGTGCCCGCCGTGACCGAGAACGAGGCAAGACGGGGGTCCTCCTCGTTGCCCCACGAGCAGCCACCGCCGGGAACCTCCTCCTTGATGACCGCATAGCCGAGGACCTGCTCGACCTCGGCGGGCGTGATGCCCGTGCACGGGTCGAAGGCGGGCCCTGCATCCTCTTCCTGGCCTGCGGTCTCGTCGGACGTCTCCGAGCTGCTCGCACCGTCGCTGCTGCTCGGGGCAGTGTCGTCGCTGCCCCCGCAGGCTCCGAGGGTCGTCAGCAGGACGATGGCAGCAGCGGCTGTGATTCGGCGCACGGTGTACTCCTCGATCGGCACGGGGGACACCAGAATATGGGTCACACGTGCCCCGCTGGAAGTAGGGAAATCCCTGATCAGGAGGCACTCTCCGGGCTTCTCGGTAGGCTCTGGGCGTGGCTCTCTCGACCCAGCTCCATGTCGTCACCGGCAAGGGCGGCACCGGCAAGACGACGGTCGCCGCGGCCCTCGCCATGTCCCTGGCCGGACAGGGTCAGAAAGTCCTCCTGTGCGAGGTCGAGGGCCGCCAAGGCATCGCCCAGCTCTTCGACGTGCCCCCGCTGCCCTACGAGGAGCGCAAGATCGCGGTCGGCCTCGGCGGAGGTGAGGTGTACGCCCTCGCGATCGATCCGGAGGCGGCACTGCTGGAGTACCTCGCGATGTACTACCGCCTCGGCCGGGCCGGCAAGGCCCTCGACAAGTTCGGCATCATCGACTTCGCGACGACCATCGCGCCGGGCGTCCGCGACGTGCTGCTGACCGGCAAGGTCTACGAGGCCGCCAAGCGTCAGGACGGGACGCGGTGGACCTACGACGCCGTCATCATGGACGCGCCACCGACGGGCCGCATCACCCGTTTCCTCAACGTCAACTCGGAGGTGGCAGGCCTGGCCAAGGTCGGTCCGATCCGTCGCCAGGCCGACTCGATCATGCAGATGATGCGGTCCGAGCAGACCCGCGTGCACCTCGTCACGGTGCTGGAGGAGATGCCCGTCCAGGAGACGATCGACGGCATCGCCGAGCTGCGGTCGGAGCAGTTGCCGGTCGGTCACGTCGTCCTCAACCTCGTCCGACCGTCGATCCTGTCGGCGGCCACGCAGGAGTCCCTGTCCAGCGGATCGCTCAAGTCCGCGAAGGTCGCCGCCCGGCTCGCCGCGGTGGGGCTCGACCAGGCAGCGGCGCCCGCCCTCGTCGCCGGTGGGGCCGCGCACCTCGAGCGGCAGCACCTGCAGGACGCCCAGCGCGCGATCCTCGACGACTGCGGACGCCCCCTCGTCGAGCTGCCCCTCCTGGGCGACGGCATCGACCTCGGCGCGCTGTACGAGCTCGCCGACCAGCTGAAGGACCTGGCATGACAGGGAAGCCACAGACCTCGCCAACCGGCCGGCGACGTTCGTCCGCTCGAGGCGGCACGGGCGCCGGGCCGGCAGCGGCCAGCGGCCTCGACATCGATGCGCTCCTCGACGACCGCACCACCGAGATCATCGTGTGCTGCGGGTCCGGCGGTGTCGGCAAGACCACGACTGCTGCCGCGCTGGCGCTGCGAGCGGCCGAGAAGGGCCGCAAGGTCTGTGTTCTGACGATCGATCCGGCCCGGCGCCTCGCCCAGTCGATGGGGCTGACCGAGCTCGACAACACCCCCCGTCCGGTCAAGGGCGCCGAGGTCGATGGCGGGTCTCTCGACGCCATGATGCTCGACATGAAGCGGACGTTCGACGAGGTCGTCGAGCAGCACGCGACACCCGAGAAGGCGGCGCAGATCCTCACCAACCCCTTCTACGTCGCCCTGTCCAGCTCGTTCGCGGGCACGCAGGAGTACATGGCGATGGAGAAGCTGGGTCAGCTCCACGCACAGGCGGTCGACGAGACGAAGCGCTGGGACCTCATCGTCGTCGACACCCCGCCGTCCCGCTCCGCCCTCGACTTCCTCGACGCCCCCGAACGGCTCTCGCACTTCCTCGACGGTCGCTTCATCAAGCTGATGCTCACTCCGGCGAGGGGTCCGGTGCGGTTGTTGTCGGCCGGTTTCGGCCTGATCACCAACGCCCTCACCAAGATCCTCGGCGCCCAGGTCCTGCGCGACCTGCAGACCTTCGTCGTCGCGATCGACACGGTGTTCGGCGGTTTCCGCCAGCGCGCGATGAAGACCTACGCGCTGCTCCAGGCCGACGGGACGGCGTTCGTCGTCGTCGCCTCGCCCGAGCCCGACGCGCTGCGCGAGGCGGCGTACTTCGTCGAGCGGCTCAGCGAGGACCAGATGCCGCTGG
>JBKJIW010000025.1:0-38682 GCA_046598255.1 Aeromicrobium sp.
CTCACCGGGCTTCGCCCGTGCGCGTGGCCTTCGTTCGCTGCGCTCACTCGGCCCCGTGGTCGGGTTCGTGGTCTCGCTTCGCTCGACCTATGGTCGGGTGCCTCGGCAACACGAGTAGAATTGCGCAGTGAGCATTCCCAGCCTTGATGAACTCCATGCGATCGGCGCCGCCCAGCAGCCCACGTATGTCGACCGGTCGGCCCGCGACACCGCGGTGCAGACGCTGAGGAAGATGCCCCCGCTCGTCTTTGCCGGGGAGTGCGACGCGCTCCGCGACCGACTGGCCGACGTCGCTCGCGGCGAGGCGTTTCTGCTGCAGGGCGGCGACTGCGCCGAGACCTTCGAGGGCGTCACCGCCGAGAACGTCCGCAACAAGCTGCGGGTGCTCCTGTCGATGGCGGTCGTGCTGACGTACGCCGCGAGCGTCCCGGTGGTCAAGGTCGGCCGGCTGGCCGGCCAGTACGCCAAGCCCCGCTCGAGCGACACCGAGACCCGCGACGGCGTCACGCTGCCGGCGTACCGCGGCGACGCGGTCAACGGCTTCGACTTCACGCCGGAGTCGCGGGCCCACGACCCGCAGCGACTCGTCGACGTCTACCACGCCTCGGCGGCGACCCTCAACCTCGCGCGGGCCTTCACGACCGGCGGCTACGCCGACCTGCGACAGATGCATGCGTGGAACACCGACTTCGTCAAGAGCAGCCCGGTCGGCGAGCGCTACGAGCGCATCGGCAACGAGATCGACCGCGCGCTGGCCTTCATGGACGCGATCGGGGTCGACCCCGACGAGTTCCACACGGTCGACTTCTTCTCCTCGCACGAGGCGCTGATCATGGAGTACGAGCACGCCCTGACGCGCATCGACTCCCGCACCGACCAGCCGTACGACGTGTCGAGCCACTTCGTCTGGATCGGCGAGCGCACCCGCCAGCTGGACGGCGCCCACGTCGAGCTGCTGAGCCGCATCGCCAACCCGATCGGCGTCAAGCTCGGCCCCACGACGACGGCCGACGACGCCATCGCACTCCACGAGAAGCTCAACCCCGGCCGCATCCCGGGCAAGGTCAGCTTCATCACCCGCTTCGGTGCCGGCAAGATCCGCGACGGCCTGCCGAACCTGGTCGAGAAGGTCACCGCGGCGGGCATCGAGGTGGCGTGGATCTGCGATCCGATGCACGGCAACACGTTCGAGACGAGCAACGGCTACAAGACCCGCGAGTTCGATGACGTCATCGACGAGGTGCGGGGCTTCTTCGAGGTGCACCGTGCGCTCGGCACGTGGCCCGGCGGCGTGCACGTCGAGCTCACGGGCGACGACGTCACCGAGTGCGTCGGCGGCGGCGCGAAGCTGTCGGCCGAGGACCTCACGCACCGGTACGAGACGCTCTGCGACCCGCGTCTCAACCGTGCCCAGAGCCTCGAGCTGGCGTTCCTCGTCGCCGAGATGCTCGCCGGTCGCGACTGAGCCATGGAGCTGACGTATCCCGAGGTGGGTGGGACGTCCGGCGCCGAGCTTCCCCCCGGGTACCACCACGTGCGGGAGTCGCGCCGACTCGGCGTCGTCGACCTGGACGAGGTGGCGACGACGCTGCTCACGTGGCAGATGCACCGCCGCGCCGGCGTCCGCCAGGTCGCCGGTCCGCCCCGGGCGGCGGTCGGGGCGGACGTGACGTTCCGGTTCCTCGGGCAGACGATCCCGTGCCGGGTCGTCTCGGTCGTCGATGAGGCCGAGCGCCGGGGGTTCACGTACGGCACCTTGCCGGGCCACCCCGAGTGCGGCGAGGAGCGGTTCGTCGTCGAGCGTGACCCGTCCACCGGTGAGGTGACCGCGACCATCACCGCGTTCTCGCGGCCCGGCGGGTGGAGGACACGTCTGCTGGGACCGGTCGGGCGTCTCGTGCAGGAACGTATGACGCAGCGCTATCTCGACGCGCTGGCGTCCGGCTAGTCCTCCGGCTGCACGCCCAGCGTCAGCAGGGTCGTGGCCAGTGAGTCGTACTGGCCACACAGCAGCAGGAACTCGATGGCCTCGGCCTCGTCGAGGTGCGACCGCAGGTCGGCCCAACCGGTGTCGTCGACGAACTTCGTCTCGACCAGCTGCGTGGCCGCGGTCAGCAGCGCGAGGTCGCGCCGGGTCCATCCCGCCCACTCGAGGTCGGCGAGGTGCTCGATCTGATCGGCGGTGACGCCCGCCTTCCGGCCGATCCGGACGTGGTGGCGGCGCTCGTACTCGCAGTCGCGCAGCGTCGCGATGCGCAGGATGACGAGCTCGGAGTCGCGCCGGGGGAGCATGCCGCCGGGCATCAGCCTGCCGCTGAAGTAGAGCCAGCCGCGGAACAGCTGGCGCTGACGCCCGAGCGTCGTGAACACGCGGGGTCGGTCGCCGCCCACGACCCGGCCGGCCAGGACGCAGAAGCCGTAGTTGACGAGGCCGAGCTCCTTGAGCCCGCCGGGGGCGATCCGTGGGGAGTCCATGCCATCAGCCTAGCGTCAACCTGTACGAACGTCCCAGTATGTCGCGGGTGACGCGGAGGTCAGATCGGCGAGATCGTGATGGTGGCTCCGCGCTTGACGAGCTCGCCGCCGCCGGGCAGCTGCCGGGCCACGGTGTAGTTGCGGGCACCGGGGAAGGTGACGGCGCGGACCTCGAACCCGGCGGCCTCGAGGGTCCTGATGGCGACGTTCTTCGGCATGCCGACGACGGAGGGGACCGGGATGTTCTCGGGGCCCCGGGAGACCGTCAACGCGATCGTGTCGTTGCGGAAGCCGTTGCCGCTGTTGGGGGTCTGGGTGATGACGCTTCCCTCGGCGATGGTGTCGTTGAACTCCTGGCTGGTGGTGACCGTGAAGCCGGCCTCCTCCAGTGCGCTCCTGGCTGTCGTGGCCACCTGGCCGGCGTAGTTGGTGATCGCGATCGGGCGTCGGCCCTTGCTGACGCGGATGTCGACGGCATCGCCGCGCTTGAGCTCGTCGGCGGACGTCACGGTCTCGGCCCGCACGACACGGCCCTCGGGGACCTTCTCGTCGAAGACCCGCTTCTGCTGGCCGATCACGAGGTCCTGTGCGCCGAGGGCGGCGGCGGCCTCGTCGATCGTCATCCCGGCGAGGTTGCCCTCGGGGATGGAGACGCGGTCGGGGCCCTTCGAGACGACCGCCTCGATGGTGCTGCCCGGCAGGATCTTGTCGCCCGGCTCCGGGTCGGTGCTGATGATCGTTCCGGCCAGGACCGTCTCGGAGAACGTGCGCTCGGAGACCTTGAACGTGAATCCGGCCGACTCGGCGTTGTCCTTGGCCACGGCCTCGGCGGAGTTGACCAGGAACGGTGTCTGGTCGTACCGCAGGTCGGTGAGGTACCACGTCAGCAACCCGGCGAGCAGCGCTGCGACGACGGCGGCGACGAGGATGTTGCGACCCCGGCGGGAGTGGGGCTTGGTGGTGACCTGGCCGTACTGCTCGCGCGACATCGGCGGATGCAGTCCGAGCGGCTTGGCGGCGCCCGCGATCGGGGCGACGGGCGCGGCGGTGCTCCCGCTGCTCCACTGCATCGTCTGCTCGGAGCCGTCACTGGCCAGGGTCGCGGGGGAGGTGATCGCGGCGCCGAGCATCGAGCGGGGGACGGCCAGCGTCGGTGCGTCGGCGTCGGTGCGTCCACCAGGTCGCAGGTCGGCAACCAGCTCGGGATCGTCGTCCAGACCGGCCACGAGAGCGCGCTGGACGGACCGCACCTGCTGCAGCATGACGCGGGCGTCGGTCGATCGCTGGTCACGGTCGCGGACCGTGGCCCGGGCGACGAGCGCGTCGACGTACGGCGGGATGCCGGCCTGCACGGCCGAGGGGGCGCCGATGTCCTCGTGGACGTGCTTGTAGGCGACCTGGATCGGCGACTCGCCGGCGTGTGGCTTGAACCCCGTGAGCATCTCGTAGAGCATCGCGCCGCACGCGTACACGTCGGAGCGCGCATCGACGCCGTCGTTGGTGACGATCTCGGGCGCGAGGTAGGACACGGTGCCGATGAGGGTTCCGCCGGTGGCAGTCGTCGCGGCACTGACGGCGCGGGCGAGGCCGAAGTCGGCCACCTTGACGTCGCCGTCGGGGGTGATGAGGACGTTCTCGGGCTTGACGTCGCGGTGGATGATGCGGGCCGTGTGGGCGGCCGACAGGGCGATGAGGATCTGCTCGAGCAGCTCGAGGGCGCGGTAGGCAGGCATGGGGGCCTCGTCGCGCATGAGGTCTCGCAGTGTGCGGCCCGGCACGAACTCCATGACGAGGTAGGTGACCTCGCCGTCGGTGCCCTGGTCGAAGACCGAGACGACGTTGCGGTGGTTGAGCTTGGCGGCCGACTTGGCCTCCCGCACGAAGCGCTGCGTGAACTGGTGGTCGTCGCCGAGGCCGCGGTGCATGACCTTGACGGCCACCTCGCGATCGAGTCGCTGGTCGGTGGCCTTGAAGACGCTCGCCATGCCGCCACGCGCGATGCGCTCGCCCATGAGGTAGCGCTCGTTGAGGACTCGTCCGACGAGGGCGTCGTCACCCGTCACAGCCACGACCAACCCTCCCTCGTCACGCAGGAGCCCACAGTGAACCCTGAACGCATTCTAGTGACTCTCCCACACGGGTCCGTGACCAGCATGGATGCGCGCGGCGCCGGTGTGGTGATGTCGCCGCCGGGGGCATCGTCGGCCGTTGTCAACGGCTGCGGCGGGTCGCCGTCAGGGCCAGCGGGCCGAGGGTGTCGGGCGCGAGACCGCCGATGTGGTCGATCGCCGCGTCGGCCTCGGACTCCAGCCGGGAGATGTCTGCCTCGACCGCATCGAGCGCGCCGGACGAGTCGATCAGCGCGGTGAGTGCCGCGACCCCGTCCGAGGTGCCGAGGCCCTCCGCCAGCAGCCGGCGACCGGCATCGTCGGCCAGCTCGTGGGTGCGCGCGATCAGGACGGTCCGCTTGCCCTCGCGCAGGTCGTCGCCAGCAGGCTTGCCGGTGACGGACGGATCGCCGAAGACGCCGAGCACGTCGTCCCGCAGCTGGAAGGCCTCGCCGAGGGGGAGTGCCACCTCGGTCAGCGCATCGATCAGCGCGGCGCCGGCGCCGGCCAGCGCTGCACCCATGTGCAGCGGACGCTCGACGGTGTACTTGGCCGACTTGAAGCGGACGACGCGCATGGCCTCCTCTACCGAGAGCGTCGCGCGGGTCTGACCGACGACGTCGAGGAACTGGCCGGCCACCACCTCTGTCTTGCAGAGGTCGAGGTAGGCCAGGGCTGCAGGGACCGTCGGCAGGTGGCTCTCGCGGAACATCTCGTCGCACCACGACAGCATCAGGTCACCCAGCAGCACCGCCACCGACGTGCCGAAGCCGGTCGGATCGCCGACCCGGTCCTCGGCCCGGTGGCGGGCCTCGAAATCGCGATGCACGCTGGGTCGTCCGCGCCGGGTGTCCGAGCCGTCCATCAGGTCGTCGTGGACGAGCGCGCTGCCCTGCAGCCACTCCAGTGAAGCGGCCGCGGGCACGATCGCGAGCTCGTCGGGGTCGCCGCCGGCCACGATCCAGCCCGCGTGGCAGAACTGCGGCCGCAGCCGCTTGCCTCCGGCGACGAAGGCGGTCGCAGCGTCGGCGAGGACGTCGAGGTCCGGCCCCATCCCGGCGAAGACCGAGCGCTGACGATCGAGGAAGGCCGCGAGGGTGTGATCAATCCGGGTCCGGAAGTCGGGATCATCCGCCGCTGGGTTCACGTCCAGAACGGTACCGTTGGGACATGCCTTCCGATGACCAGTCCCTCGTCGCTGCGCTGCGTGGGCCCTCCGCGTGCTACTCGTTCGAGTTCTTCCCGCCCAAGGACGATGACGGCGAGGCCGTCCTGTGGCAGACCATCGCCGACCTCGAGCCGCTCGATCCGACGTTCGTCTCGGTGACCTACGGGGCCGGGGGGACGAGCCAGGAGCGCACCGTCCGCATCACGGCGCGCATCGCCGAGCAGACCGGCATGCGTCCGGTCGGGCACCTGACGCTGGTGGCCCAGACCAAGGGCGAGATCGAGTCGGTCCTCAAGCAGTACGCCGCCGCTGGTGTCGACAACGTCCTGGCGCTGCGGGGCGATCCCAAGGGTGGTCCGCGGGCACCGTGGGAGCCGCACCCCGACGGCATGACGTACGCCCTCGATCTGGTCGAGCTGGCGAGGGACATGGGCGGGTTCGAGATCGGTATCGCGGCCTTCCCCGAGGGGCACCCCGACGCCTCCAGCCTCGAGCACGACGCCGAGGTGCTGGTCGCGAAGGCGCGGGCCGGTGCCGAGTACGCCATCACCCAGCTGTTCTTCCGGGCGTCTGACTACTTTGCGCTGGTCGACCGCGTCCGGGCGCTCGGCAGCGACATCCCGATCGTCCCGGGCATCATGCCGATCCTCAACTTCGCGCAGGTCGCCCGCATGGCCGAGCTGTCGGGTGCGGCGATGCCGTCGGAGGTCCTGGAGCAGATCGAGCCGATCGCCGACGACAAGGAGGCCGTCCGGGCCAAGGGCATCGAGCTGGCGACCCAGCTCTGTCGTGACCTGCTGGCCGGCGGGGCGCCGGGCCTGCACTTCATCACGCTCAACCGGTCGAAGGCGACGCGGGAGATCTTCGAGGCGTTGCGGGCCGACGGGCTGGTCTGAGCCGCCGGCTCCGCGGCGCTACCGCGGGGCCGGACCGACGTGCTCCGCGATCGCAGCGGTCGCCATGCCGATGGCCTCGGCGGTGCCGCCCGGATGGGCGTGGGCGCCGGCCAGGTAGATGCCCCCGGTCGGGGCGACTCCCGGCAGGTCGAACGCCGTCGTCCAGGTGTTCCAGGTCCAGCCCCAGTGCCCCATGGTGACGAGCTCGCTGGGAGAGAGGGTCGTCCGCTGCTCGACGTGTGACCGCAGATCGACACCGAGGCGCGCCAGTGCCTGGAGCGGATCCTCGCCGCTGTGGTGCTCCAGCACCCACCGGCCCTCACCGGCTGTCCACATGCGGATCGGCGGGTTGGTGTGGACGAGGATCTCCTCGGGCAG
The DNA here is from genome assembly GCA_046598255.1 of Aeromicrobium sp. Taxonomy (GTDB): domain Bacteria; phylum Actinomycetota; class Actinomycetes; order Propionibacteriales; family Nocardioidaceae; genus Aeromicrobium. The sequence goes on from JBKJIW010000025.1 coordinate 7,026, forward strand.
CGGCGGCGCCTCCGACGAGACCCGGATGAACGTGCGTGACGCGGGAATGACCGGCAGCATCCGTGGACGAGCCAGCGTGGTGGGCCACGTCGGCGCGCACCAGACCACGACGTCGGCCTCCACGGTGCGGCGGTCGGTGACGACGCCGGTGACCTGCTTGCCGCGGCGCGTGACCTCGTGGGCCGCCTCGTCGAGGCAGATCGTGACGGAGCGCTCGGCGAGCCGCTTCTCGAGCGCCCCGGCGAGCCCGGGGAGTCCGCCCTCGAAGCGCCACCGGCCGAAGGACCGCTCGACGTAGTGGCTGACCGCGAGGAACCCGGGGGTCGTGCGGCGGTCGTGGCCGGCGAGGCGGACGGGGTCGAGGACGATCTTGGCCAGGCGCTCCTCGGCGAACTCCCGATCGAGGGACTCGATCGTTCGTCGCGGGTGCAGGACCTTGCGGGCGGCCCGGTCGACGGCGGGCTTGCCGGCGAACACCTGGTCGAGAGCCGTGCGCCGGATGACGTCCCACGGCTCGTTGAACCGATCGATCCACGGGGACCACTCGTCCTCGCCGAACAGGGCGGTGATGGCGGCGTTCTGGTCGCCGCGGTTGCCCAGCGGCAGGTCGAGCACCGAGGAGTCCTTGAAGACGTGGCGCCGGCCGACGGTCTTCTCGAACCCGAGCACGCGCTCGATGGGGCGGCCCGACTTGCGGAACAGGTCGCGGAAGACACCCGGCAGCGTGACGGTGTCCAGCTCGAGCGGCCAGGACTCGCCGTCGATGAGGTGACCGTTCAGCCGGCCGCCGAGACGGCTGCTCGACTCGAGCAACGTGACGTCGTGACGCAGCTTCGCCAGGCGCGCGGCTGCAGACAGTCCGGCGAAGCCGCCGCCCACCACCACGACATTCGCCATGCGCGCAGACTACGGGGTCCGGCCCGCTCGGAGCGCTGTGGCACAGTGTCTGGCATGGGTCCGGTGCGCTCCGAGCTGATGTGGCAGGCCGTCGTCGACGCGATCGAGACCGCCGGGGCGGGGGAGCCGCTCGACGTGCTCGATCTCGGCGGCGGAACCGGTGGTGATGCCGTCCGGCTGGCGCAGCTGGGGCACCGGGTGACGGTCGTCGATCCGAGTCCGGACGCCTTGGCGTCGTTGCACCGCCGGGGCGTGGAGGCGGGCCTGGAACGACCGGTCCACGGGATCCAGGGCGACGCGACGGATCTGCTCGAGCACGTCGGCGCGGCTGCCTTCGACCTCGTCCTGTGCCACGGGGTGCTGGAGCACGTCGATGACCCGGCGCAGGCACTGGCGACGGTCGCGGCCGTGCTGCGACCCGCCGGACACGTCAGCGTCATGGTGTCGGGGCGCAATGCCGCCGTCGCAGCTCGGGCCCTCGCCGGGGACTTCGTGACCGCCCAGACCCTGCTCGAGCGGACGGCCGATGCGTGGGACGTGCGGGCGATGGGCCCGCGCCGGTTCGTGGCGGCCGAGGTCGAGGCGCTCTTGGAGACACTCGGATTCGTGGCGGTCCACACCAGCGGCGTGCGGATCTTCGCCGATCTGGTGCCCAGCGCGCTCGTCGACACCGAGCCCGGCGCGAGGGACGCGCTGTACGCCCTCGAGCGGATCCTGAGGACGTCGTCGGACTTCACAGGTCTTTCCGCTGGCCTGCACACGATTGCCCACCTAGACTTGAGGTCAGCAACATCCGATCCAGGAGGCAAGAGTGCCACTCTCTGACGAAGAGGCCAGGCTGCTCCACCAGCTCGAGCAGTCGTTGGCCGCTGAGGACCCCGACTTCGCCTCGACGCTGCGCGGTTCGAAGTTCATGGCGCGCAACCGCCGCGTCGCCGTGCTGTCCGCCCTCGGGTTCATCGCTGGCCTCGTGGTGATGTTCACCGGTGCCGTGTCCAAGATGACCTGGCTGGGTGTCGTCGGCTTCCTCGCGATGGTCGGCACGGCGTTCGTGTTCAGCCAGGCCTGGAAGCGCGGCATCGGCGGACGCGACGACGAGGTTGCGGCTCCGGCCGGCCGGCCGGGGCGCACCGGACGCCAGCAGAAGCAGACCGGCTCGTTCGTCGACCGCATGGAGGAGCGCTGGCAGCGCCGCCGCGACGGAGACGGCATGTAGCTCCGGCGGGCCTTGGCTCCCGGGGCCACAACGCCCCACTTCGCTCCACTGCACGACAAGCCGCCCCCTCGGGGGCGGTTTTTCTTTGCCCTGACGGGACTTCCAGCACTTTCCACCGCGTGGGGAGTGCTGTTCGGCATGCCCGAAAAACACCCTAAAATGATCACATAGTGGGGGAGAGTGGAGTACAGTGGTGTGAAATGGAGCGCATGACCGTCAACGAGGAGGAGCGAGGTGAACCCGGATGTCTCGAACTTCTTCGGCACCTACACCCCTCGCCTCGACGACAAGGGTCGGCTCTTCCTCCCGGCGAAGTTCCGTCCTCGTCTGGAGACGGGCATCGTGCTCACCCGCGGGCAGGAGAACTGCATCTACGGGTGGACGACCGAGGCCTTCAACGCCTTCACCGACCGCATCCGCAACACCCCCTTCACCAACCAGGCGGCGCGCAACTTCAACCGCATGTTCTTCTCCGGCGCGTCCTCCGAGGTGCCGGACAAGCAGGGCCGCATCTCCGTGCCAGCCGTGCTCCGCACCTGGGCGCAGCTCGACAAGGAGTGCACGGTCGTCGGCGCGATGGATCGCATCGAGATCTGGGACTCGGGTCGTTGGGACGAGTTCTCGGCCTCGCAGGAAGGTCCGTTCGCGGACATGTCGGAAGAAGTGATGCCCGGGATCTTCTGACGTTCGTGCGGCGAGATCTGCGCCCGCGCGGTTCTGACACCACTTCCCCGGTGTCAGACCCGGCGGTCGCGGATCTGGTCGCAGGAGCACCAGCCGGGCATCGGACACGACGGGGAGAAATGAGCATCGACACGAGCACGAGGCGCGTACGGCACGAGGTGGCCGACGGTGTCCGCCTCATGGCCTTCTCGCTCGGCTCGTCGATCGTCCTCGCAGCGGTGATCTCGATAGGTCTGGGCCGGCTGTGACCGAGGCCAGTCACGTACCGGTCCTCCTCGAGCGCGTGCTCGACCTGCTCGCCCCGTCGGTCGCCGTCGAACGACCCGTCGTCGTCGACGCCACGCTCGGGCTCGGCGGGCACACGGAGGCGATGCTCCGGCGCTTCGACGACCTGCACGTCATCGGCATCGATCGCGACCCCGAGGCGCTCGCCCGTGCGCAGGTTCGTCTGGCCCCGTTCGGCGATCGAGTGACGTACGCGCACGCGGTCTACGACGAGATCACGGACGTCGTGCGCGACTCCGGGCACCGCGCCGTCTCGGGCGTGCTGTTCGACCTCGGCGTCTCGTCGATGCAGCTCGACCTGGCTGACCGTGGCTTCGCCTACGCGCAGGACGCCCCGCTCGACATGCGGATGAACCCCGAGGACGAGCTGACCGCCGCCGACATCCTCAACACGTACACGTCGCGCGACCTGTCGAAGGTGCTGCGCGAGTACGGCGAGGAGAAGTTCGCCAAGCGCATCGCCGACACGGTCGTGGCCGAGCGCGTCAAGGAGCCTTTCACCACCAGTGCTCGCCTCGTCGACCTGATCCGCGACTGCATCCCCCAAGCCGCTCGCCGCACCGGTGGCAATCCCGCCAAGCGGACCTTCCAGGCCCTGCGTATCGAGGTCAACGACGAGCTCAGCGTCTACCGACGGGCACTGCCCGCCTCCCTCGAGGTGCTCGCACCCGGCGGCCGCGTGGTCGTCCTGGCGTACCACTCGCTCGAGGACCGCATCACCAAGCGCGCCTTCGCGGAGGTCACGACGACCGACGTCCCGCGGGACATGCCGTTCGTGCCGGCCGGTCACGAGGCGAAGTTCAGCCTCGTCACGCGCGGCGCCGAGATGGCCAACGACGGCGAGGTCGATGACAACCCCCGGGCCCGTTCGGTCCGTCTTCGCGTGGTCGAGAGGAATGCGGCATGAGTGAGCGCCAGCGAGCGAACGACGAGGCAGTTGTCATGCCGGCGCCTTCGTACCGTGCTTTTCCCACGGAGGTGGCGGCATGAGCAGCATGGTCACGCGGGCTCTTGCGCCCAGCCCGAAGCGACTGGAGGATGCCCGCAACGCCGGCCTCCGTCTGGTCCGTCCCGTGCGCAGCCGGGCCAAGAAGGCGCCGTTCGTGGTCGTCGTGATGACGATCGTCGGTGCCGGCCTCGTCGGGCTGATCGTGATGAGCACGGTGCTGCAGGCGCAGTCGTACGAGTCGGCGAAGCTCGACCGCGAGGCGGCGGTCCTCGAGACCCAGCAGCAGGCGATGGCGCGCGACGTCGACCGCCTGCAGAGCCCCGCCAACGTCGCCAGTCGCGCCATCGAGATCGGGATGGTGCCCAACGCCAACCCCGCGTTCCTGCGTCTGTCCGACGGCAAGGTGCTCGGCAAGCCCCAGGCGGCTGAGGCCGGCAGCAACATCAGGAGCGTGACCCGATGAGCGAGGTCTGCCGAGCGAACCACCAGCGTGTGATGTCGGCGCGTCCGTACCGTTCCTCCTCCACGAAGGCGACGACATGACGAAGCGACAGATCCTCACCCGCCGGCGGCTGCGGGCCTGCACCGTGATGGTGTTCGTCGTCTTCGGGCTCTTCGGTGCCCGCCTGTTCCAGATCCAGGGGCTCGACGCCAGCGCGTACGCCGCCGCGGCCGCTGAGCAGGGCACCCGCACCAAGACCGACCCGGCACCCCGTGGCGCGATCCTGGACCGCAACGGCCAGCAGCTCGCGACGAGCGTCGACGGCCTGACCATCACCGCAGACCCGAGCATGACGGCCGAGTACGCTCCGCAGATCGCGCGCATCCTGCGCCAGAAGCTCGGCGACAGCATCGACTACTTCGACACGATCGACAAGCTCCGCACGCCGGACTCCCGGTTCGTCTACCTCGCGAAGGACATCCCGAAGTGGACGGCCGACACCGCGATCACGGCACTCAGCAAGGCTGAGCTCACCGGAGTCTTCACCGAGAACGAGAACCTGCGGACGTACCCCGGCGGCAAGCTCGCCGCGAACCTCCTCGGCTACGTCAACGGCGCTGGCAAGGGCGTCGCGGGCCTCGAGCAGGAGTACGACAAGGTGCTGACCGGCAAGGACGGCACCAGCACTTACGAGGTGTCGCCCGGCGGGCAGCGCATCCCGATGGCCGACAGCACCGTGACCAAGATGGTGCCCGGGCAGGACGTCAAGACGACGATCGACCGCGACCTGCAGTGGTACGCCGACCAGCGGCTCGCCGACGCGGTCCGCGACTCCAGCTCCGACTGGGGCCTCGCGATCACGATGGACGTCAAGACGTGCCAGATCGTGCAGATGTCGCAGGCCCCGACGTTCGACGCCGACTCCCGCACCGAGATGACCGATGCCAACACCGTCTCGCGCGCCGTGCAGAACGTGTATGAGCCCGGCAGCGTCATGAAGACCATCACGATGGCGGCGCTCGCCGACCAGGGCAAGATCACGGCCGACACGCCGATCGTGGTGCCGCCGAGCATGACGATCGACAGGTTCCGCATCGGTGACTACTGGGAGCACGGCACGCTCAAGCTGACGGCTGCCGGCGTCATCGCGCTGTCGTCCAACCTGGGCACGATCGTCGCGTCGCAGCAGATGAGCGACCAGACCATGTACGACTACTTCCGCCGGTTCGGCTTCGGCCAGGAGTCCGGCGTCAACCTGCCGGGCGAGTCGAAGGGCATCCTCGCGAAGGGCCAGGACTGGACGAAGGCCAACCACGCCACGATCGCCTTCGGCCAGGGTGTCTCGGTGACCGCGATGCAGATGATGCGCGCGGTCGGCGCGATCGCCAACGCCGGCAAGATGTGCGAGCCGACGGTCGTCAGCGGCACGGTCGACGAGGACGGCGACGAGACCCCGATCGAGGGGGCGGCCAGCAAGCGCATCATCTCCAAGGACGCCGCAGCGACCGTCACCCGCATGATGGAGGCGGTCACGGCCGACGACGGCACGGCCCCCATGGCGCAGATCGAGGGCTACCGCGTGGCGGGCAAGACCGGCACCGCCTGGCGGGTCAACCCGGAGACGGGCCGATACATCCGCGGACAGAACACGGTGTCGTTCATGGGCTTCGCCCCGGCCGACAACCCGCGCTTCCTGACCTACATCGTCCTGGACAAGCCGTACAGCAACGCCGGCGGTGGCTCGACGGCCGCACCGGTCTTCCACGACGTCATGTCGATGGCGCTGGAGCGGTTCGGTGTCGCACCGTCAGGCTCGAAGAGCCCGAAGGTCGCGCAGACCTGGTAGTAGGCGGGCGCCCTCGTTCCTCGGGCTCACTTCCGGTGCTCGCTGGCGCTCGCACCGGGCCGCCTGTCCTCCCCCGCAAGCGGGAGGTGCCCCCAGCTTCGCTCGGACCTGGGGTGGGTTCACGGGGTGGGGTCGTGGGTGGCGGCGTCTTGTCACTGCTTCGTTCGGCACTCGGTAGGGTTCGGGGGTGACTGATGTGATGCGGGTGCGACCGTCCGAGAGTCCGCGGTGGGGGCTCGCCGACATCGCGCAGCTCCTGGGGTCGAAGGCCTCGGGTGAGGCCGTCGTCACCGGCATCGCGCTCAACACCGCGCACGTGCAGCCGGGCGACCTGTACGCCGCGCTGCCCGGGGCCAACGCCCACGGCGCGTCGTACGTCGAGCAGGCCGTCGCGAACGGGGCCGTCGCCGTCCTGACCGACCCGGCCGGTGCTGATCTGGTCGGCACCGGGCTGGCCGGCGACGCGCTGCCGATGGTCGTGGTCGACGAGCCCCGTCGCCGCCTGGCCGATCTGAGCGCGACGCTCTACGGCCGTCCTGCCGAGTCGTTCACGACCCTGGGCGTCACCGGCACGCAGGGCAAGACCACCACGACCTACCTGGCCGAGGCAGCCCTGGGAGACCGGGTCTCGGCCGTCGTGGGGACGATCGGCACCCGCATCGGCACGGTCCCGGCGGCCTCGACCCTGACGACGCCGGAGGCCCCCCAGCTGCAGGCACTGTTCGCGGTGATGCGCGAGGAGCACGTCGAGCTGTGCGCCATGGAGGTGTCGAGCCACGCCCTCGTGCAGGGACGCGTCGACGGGTTCGTGTTCGACGTCGCGGTGTTCCTGAACCTCGGACGCGACCACCTCGACTTCCACCTCGACCTCGAGGACTACTTCCTGGCCAAGGCAGCGCTGTTCACCGCCGAACGGTCGCGGCGCGCGGTCATCAACGTCGACGACGCCCACGGCCGACGCCTGCGCGAGCTGACGCCCCTGCCGGTCACGACCTTCTCGACCGACGGCAACCCGGCCGACTGGCGGGCCGTCAACATCCGGCCGCACCGTCTGGGCACGGATCTCGAGGTGCTCGGCCCGGACGACCTGGCGATCGACCTGTCGGTGCCGCTGCCGGGCGTCTTCAACGTCTCCAACGCCCTGGCCGTCATCGCTGCCCTCGCCACCGCCGGCCACGACCCGGCGGAGCTCGCCCTCGGCATCGCGGCGAGCACCGGGGTGCCGGGCCGGATGGAACGCGTCGAGGCGGGTCAGGCCTTCACGGCGATCGTCGACTACGCCCACAAGCCCGACGCCGTCACTGCCGTCCTCTCGGCACTGCGCCCGGTGACCGCCGGCCGCCTGATCATCGTGATCGGCGCCGGGGGAGACCGCGACCACGGCAAGCGCCCGCTCATGGGCGAGGCCGCCGCCCGTCACGCCGACGTCGTGATCGTGACCGACGACAACCCCCGCTCCGAGCGCGCCGCGGCGATCCGCGCTGCCGTCATGGAAGGCGCCTCGTCCGGCGCCGCCGTCGCGATCGAGGTCGCCGGGCGCCGCGAGGCCATCGCCCAGGCGGTCGCGATGGCGCACCTCGGTGACACCGTCGTCGTCGCCGGCAAGGGCCACGAGCGCGGACAGGAGATCGACGGCGTCGTGCACCCCTTCGACGACCGTGAGGTGCTGGTCGAGCTGATCGGCGAGCAGTCGTGATCCCGCTGACGCTGGCCGAGATCGCCACCGTCACGGGCGGGACGGTGGTGGGGGAGTCGTCGATCGTCGTCGACGCGCCCGCCACCCTCGACTCCCGTGCCGTCGAGTCCGGCGGACTGTTCGTCGCGATCGCCGGCGACCGCGTCGACGGTCACGACTTCACGGCGCAGGCCATGGCCTCCGGCGCCGCCGCCGTGCTCGCGTCCCGCGACACCGGTGTGCCCGGGGTCATCGTGCGTGACGTCGCGGCGGCGCTCGGCCTGGTCGCCCGTCACGTGCTCGACGAGCGGGAGGACGTGCAGGTCGTCGCCCTCACCGGCTCCAGCGGCAAGACCAGCGTCAAGGACCTGATCGCCCACCTGCTCGCGCCGGAGGGGGCCACGGTCGCGACCGCCGGGAACCACAACAACGAGCTGGGCGTGCCCTTGACGGTGCTTGCGGTCGACGAGCTGACCCGCTTCCTCGTCGTCGAGATGGGTGCCCGTGCGGTGGGCGACATCGAGGTGCTGTGCGCGGTCGCGCCCCCTGACATCGGCATCGTGCTCAACGTGGGGCTGGCCCATGTCGGCGAGTTCGGCTCGGCCGATCGCATCGCCGTGGCCAAGGGTGAGCTCGCCGAGGCGGTGGGCCCCGACGGCGTGGTCATCCTCAACGCCGACGACCCACGGGTCGCCGCGATGGCGGGTCGCACCGGGGCGAGCGTGCGGACGTTCGGAGCCGCGGGTGACCTCGCCGTCTCGAACGTCCGTGTCGACCCGGACGGCTCGCCGCGGTTCACCCTCTCCCACGACGGACGACGGGTGGAGGCTAGCGTCCCGCTGATCGGCGCCTACCAGGCGCTGAACGCCGCCGCGGCAGCATCCGCGGCGCTCGCCCTGGGCGTCGACCTGTCGACCATCGCGGCGAGGCTGTCCACCGCCGGTGCCGCGTCACCGATGCGGATGGAACGCCACGTCCGCGCCGACGGCCTCGTGGTCGTCAACGACGCGTACAACGCCAACCCCGAGTCGATGGCCGCTGCCCTGCGAGCCGTCGCAGCGATCGGGAAGGGCGAGGGACGAGCCGTCGCCGTGCTGGGCGCGATGCTCGAGCTGGGCGACGAGAGCGCTGCCGCGCACCACCGCATCGGGCGGCTCGCGGCCGAGCTCGGCTACGCCAGCGTGATCGTCGTCGGGGACGACGCCCGCGGCATCGCCGAGGGTGCGGGCGACATCGCGCAGCTGGTGCCGGACGTCGATGTGGCAAGCCGCACACTGTCAGCGAGCCTGTCAGGGCAGGACGTGGTTCTTGTGAAAGCATCGAGGGGCGTTCGGCTCGAGCGCGTCGCCCAGGCACTGCTCGACGCCTGACACCCCTCTCCGAAAGGACCATGTCGCGATGAAGGCCATCCTGATCGCAGGAGCGCTGTCGCTGCTGGTCACCCTGATCGGGACCCGATTCGCGATCTCCGTGCTGGTCAAGCAGGGCTACGGCCAACTGATCCGCGACGACGGCCCGACCTCGCACCACACCAAGCGCGGCACCCCCACGATGGGCGGCCTGGTCATCATCGTGGCGGTCGTGGTCGGCTACTTCTCGGCCAAGCTCTTCACCGGGATCTCGACCGACTTCGATCCCGGCTGGGCACCGAGCGCGTCCGCGCTGCTCCTGCTGTTCCTGTTCGTCGGGCTCGGCGCGATCGGCTTCCTCGACGACTTCATCAAGGTCACCAAGCAGCGCAACCTCGGCCTGCGCAGCCGGGCCAAGCTGATCGGTCAGACGGTCATCGGCCTGATCTTCGCGTGGCTGGCGATCGGCTGGGAGGACGACACCGGTCGCACCCCGATCACCCACGCGATCTCCTTCACGCGCGACATCGACGGCTGGCGGCTGCCGACGGCACTGCTGGTCATCTGGGTGCTGCTGCTGGTCGCCGGTGCCAGCAACGGCGTCAACCTCACCGACGGCCTCGACGGCCTCGCGATCGGCGCCTCGACCATGGTGTTCGGCGCGTTCGTCTTCATCAACATCTGGCAGAGCAACCAGAACTGCTCGTTCAATCCCGGCATCAAGTGCTACGAGGTGCGCGACCCGCTCGACCTGGCCGTCGTCGCGTCCGCCCTCACCGGAGCGTGCTTCGGCTTCCTGTGGTGGAACGCCTCACCGGCCAAGATCTTCATGGGTGACACCGGCTCGCTGTCCCTCGGCGGAGCGATGGCCGGCTTCGCGCTGATGACCCGCACCGAGCTGCTGCTGGTGGTCATCGGCGGCCTGTTCGTCGCCATCACGATGTCGGTGATCCTGCAGGTCGGCTGGTTCAAGCTGTCCGGCGGCAAGCGCATCTTCCGCATGGCCCCGCTGCAGCACCACTTCGAGCTGCTCGGCTGGGCCGAGATCACGATCGTGATCCGCTTCTGGATCATCAGCGGCCTCTGCGTCGCCACGGGTCTGGGCATCTTCTACAGCGAGTGGGTCACCGGGACATGAGCGAGCGCCTTCTGTCCTTGGGTCGGGAGTCGTCGTGGGAGGGCGTCCGCGCCGCCGTCGGCGGGCTCGGTGTCAGCGGATTCGCCGCGGCCGACACGCTCCAGCACCTCGGTGCCGACGTCATCGTCCTCGACGACGGCGATGACGACGTGCTGCGCGAGAAGGGCACGCTGCTGGAGCTCCTCGGCGTCGACGTGCGGCTCGGTCCCGGTTCCACTTCGACGTTTCCCGAGGGCATCGACCTGCTCGTGACGTCGCCGGGCTGGTCGCCCACGACGCCGCTGCTGGCCGAGGCGGCTGCCCGGGCCATCCCGGTGTGGGGCGAGGTCGAGCTGGCCTGGCGTCTGCGCGGGGAGAACCCTGCGCCGTGGCTCACGGTCACCGGCACCAACGGCAAGACCACCACCGTGCAGATGCTCGAGTCGATCCTGCGGGCCCAGGGACTGAACGCCCTCGCCGTGGGCAACGTCGGCACGCCGGTGCTGGAGGCCGTCATGAATCCCGAGTCGTTCGACGTGCTCGCGGTCGAGCTGTCGAGCTACCAGCTGCACTGGAGCCAGTCGCTGTCGGCGCAGGCCAGCGCCGTGCTCAATCTCGCGCCCGACCACATCGACTGGCACGGCGGGCTCGACGCCTACACGGCCGACAAGGCCCGCATCTACGAGCGCACCCAGGTCGCGTGCGTCTACAACGTGCAGGACCCCGTCACCGAGCACATGGTCGAGGAGGCGGACGTGGTCGAGGGGTGCCGCGCGATCGGCTTCACCCTGGGCATCCCGGCTGCCGGCATGATCGGGCTCGTCGACGACGCCATCGCCGATCGTGCCTTCATCGCCGGACGGATCTCCAACGCCGCCGAGCTCGGCAGCATCCGTGACATCGGTCTGACCGCGCGCGGCGAGGCGGACGCCGGTCGTGTCCCGGCTCCGCACGTCATCGCCAACGCCCTCGCGGCCTCGGCGCTCGCCCGCGCCCATGGGGTCGAGCCCCGGGCGGTCCGCGACGGCCTGCGCGCGTTCACGCCGGACGCCCACCGCATCGCCGACGTCGCCGAGATCGACGGCGTCCGGTGGGTCGACGACTCCAAGGCCACCAACGCCCACGCAGCCCAGGCGTCGCTCGGCGCCTTCGACCACGTCGTCTGGATCGCCGGTGGACTCGCCAAGGGCGCCAGCTTCGACGACCTGGTCGTCGCGGCCCGCGACGTGCTGCGGGGCGTCGTGCTGATCGGTGCCGACCGCGCGCTGGTGGCGGATGCGCTGCGGCGACACGCGCCTGACGTCCCGGTCGTGGAGGTCGACACCGGCGAGACTGATCCCATGGATCGCGTCGTCGAGGTCGCGGCATCGCTCGCCCGTCAGGGTGACACCGTGCTGCTGGCCCCGGGATGCGCGTCCATGGACCAGTTCCGCAACTACGCCGCGCGGGGTGACAGCTTCGCCGCTGCGGTGCACCGGTTGCGTCACCGGTCCTGACCTTCCCCGAGGACAGCAGAGGACGACCACGATGCGGCGCACCAGCGAGGCGATACGGCAGACGCTCGAACGTCCGCTCGCGTCCTACCAGCTGCTGCTCGGCACCACGGGCCTGCTGCTGGGCATCGGACTCATCATGGTGCTCAGCGCCAGCTCGATCTTCGCGCTCGAGAACTACGGCAACTCGTTCGCGATCGTCCTTCGTCAGCTGATCTTCGCCGTGCTCGGGGTGACGGGCGCCGTGATCGCTTCCCGCATGCCGCTGGAGCTGCTGCGCCGGCTGATCCTGCCGTTCCTGGTCGTGTCGGTCGCGCTGATCGGAGCGACGTTCATCCCGGGCGTCGGCATCACCGTCAACGGCAACCGCAACTGGCTCCCGCTGTTCGGCGGCTTCCAGCTGCAGCCGTCGGAGTTCGCCAAGCTGGCCCTCGTCCTGTGGATCGCCGACCTCTACGCGCGGCGCCAGAAGCACCTGGGCACCCCGCGGTACGTCATCACCCCGATGGTGCCGGTGGCCGGCGCCGTGGCCCTGCTGGTCGTCGGTCAGCACGACCTCGGCACGGCGCTCGTGCTGTTCGCCCTGATCATCGGGATGCTCTGGATCGCGGGTCTGCCGGGACGCCAGATGGGCGCCATCATGGCCGCGCTGTTCGTCGGCCTGGTCGTCGCGGTGGCCACGTCGCCCCACCGTGTCGAGCGACTGCTCAACTTCACCAACCCGCAGGCCGATCCCGACAGCGCCGGCTACCAGGCCATCCACGGCATGATGGCCTTCGCCACCGGCGGCTTCTGGGGGGTCGGCCTCGGCGGCAGCCGGCAGAAGTGGGGCTCGCTGCCGGAGGCGCACACCGACTTCATCCTGGCTGTCATCGGAGAGGAGCTCGGCCTGCTCGGCACCCTGGTGGTGCTGACGCTGTTCGTCGTGCTGGGATTCGCCGGCATCCGCGTCGCGACCCGCACCCGCGACCCGTTCGTCCGTTACGCCGCCTCGGGCATCACGATCTGGCTGATGATCCAGGCCACCATCAACATCGGGATGGTCCTCGGCCTGCTGCCGGTCATCGGCATCCCGCTTCCCCTGATCTCGTACGGCGGGTCGAGCCTGCTGGTGACACTCGTGTCGCTCGGCGTGCTGATCAACTGCGCCAAGACCGAGCCCGGCGCGAAGCGCGCCCTCGCGGCCGGCCGTGCGACCCGCAAGCGCGCGGGTGCGTCGTCATCGCCGCGCGTCAGCGTCGCCGGGAGGCGATGAGGCGTGCGGGTGCTGCTCGCCGGCGGGGGGACCGCCGGCCACACGTCGCCGTTGCTGGCGACGGCCGCCGTGCTGCGTGATGCCGGCGTCGACATCACCTGCCTCGGCACCCCGCGCGGCCTCGAGGCCACGCTGGTCCCGCAGGCCGGCTATCCGCTCGAGCTGGTGCCACCGGTGCCGCTGCCGCGCAGGCCGGGCAAGGCCATGGCGCAGGTGCCCGGCAGGCTGCGTGCCACGGTCAAGGCGACGGCCGAGGTCGTCGACCGCGTCCGACCCGACGTCATCGTCGGTTTCGGCGGCTACGTGTCCGTTCCCGCCTACCTGGTGGCGCGGCGTCGTCGCATCCCGCTGGTCGTGCACGAGGGCAACGCGATCCCCGGCATCGCCAACAAGCTGGGGGCCCGCTTCACCGACCACGTCGCCACGAGCTTCCCCGACACCGACCTGCCGCACGCCCACTACATCGGACTGCCCATCCGGCGGGAGATCTCTCGCCTGGACCGCGCCGCCGTGCGCGCGGAGGCTCGCGCGTTCTTCGGGCTCGACCCCGATCGTCCGACCCTGCTCGTGACCGGCGGGTCGCAGGGCGCGCGCCGCATCAACCAGGCCGTGTCGGCCGCAGCCCGCGACCTGGCCGATGCGGGTGTGCAGGTGCTGCACGCCGCGGGACGTCCGGAGGAGGTGATGGTCAGCCCGCGTGACGGCGATCCGCCGTACGTCGTCGTGCCGTTCATCGACCGCATCGACCTGGCCTATGCCGCTGCCGACCTCATCGTGTGTCGCGCCGGCGCCAACACCGTCACCGAGGTGGCGGCGGTCGGGCTGCCCGCGGCGTTCGTCCCCCTGCCGATCGGCAACGGCGAGCAGGCCCACAACGCCAACCCGGTCGTCCAGGCTGGGGGAGCGCTGCTGATCGACGACGGCGCCCTGACGGCGGCCTGGATCGACAACGTCGTGATCCCGCTCGTCTCGCACGACGGCCGGCTCGCCGCGATGTCCGCCGCCGCCTCGGGCATCGTGCCGCGCGACGCCGACGAGCGGCTCGCGGCGATGATCCGGCAGGCCGCGGAGCGACCGGCATGAAGATCGATGTGCCCACCGACATCCCGGGGGCGACCGAGCTGGGTCGCGTCCACTTCATCGGCATCGGGGGAGCGGGCCTTTCGGCCATCGCGCGCCTGATGGCGCAGCAGGGTGTCGTCGTCAGCGGCAGTGACGCCTTCGACTCCGCCGTCGTCGGGGCGCTGCGGTCCGAGGGCATCACCTGCCACGTCGGCCACGACGCGGCCCATCTCGCGGGCATCGACACCGTCATCGCGTCGACAGCGGTGCGCCACGACAATCCCGAGATCGTCGAGGCGGTGCGCCGCGGGCTCAGGCTCTGGCCGCGTTCGGCCGGGCTCCGGTCGGTCATGCAGGGGCGGCGCACGATCGCCGTCGCCGGCACCCACGGCAAGACCACGACGACCGCGATGCTGACCTGCGCCCTCGTCGCAGCCGGCGCCGATCCGTCGTTCGCGGTCGGCGCGGAGGTGGCCAGCCTCGGCGCCAACGCCCGCATGGGAGCCGGCGACCTGCTGATCGCCGAGGCCGACGAGAGCGACGGCGCCTTCCTCGTCTACGAGCCGGAAGGTGCCGTCGTCACCAACGTCGACGCCGACCACCTCGACAACTACGGCACCGTCGAGGCCTACGCCGCAGCGTTCGACGAGTTCATCGGTCGGGTCGGACGATTCGTCGTGCTCAGCGCGGACGATCCCGGCACGGTGGCCCTCGCTGAGGTGGCCCGCTCGCGCGGGCTCGAGGTGCTGACGGCCGGATTCGCCGAGGAGGCTGACCTGCGCGGTCTCGACCTGCGGGTCGTCGGCACGGCCACGACGTTCACGGCATCGCTGCGCGGTGTCGATCTCGGCCCGGTGGTGCTCGAGGTGCCGGGGGCCCACTACGCGCTCGACGCCCTGCTCGCGCTCGGCGCCGGGCTCCTGCTCGAGCAGAACGTCGACCTGCTGATCGCCGGTCTGGCGGCATACACCGGCGCGAACCGCCGGATGCAGCCGCTGGGCGAGGCCGGTGGCGTGCGGGTCTACGACTCCTACGCGCACCACCCCACCGAGATCCGCGCCGACCTGGCTGCCGCCCGAGCCGTCGCCGGGGACGACCGGCTCGTGGTGGCCTACCAGCCGCACCTCGTGAGCCGGACCCGCATCTACGGCGTCGAGATGGGTCAGGCGCTGTCGGCGGCCGACCGGGTGTTCGTGGCCGACATCTACCTGGCCCGGGAGGAGTCCGACCCGGCGGTGTCGCCTGCGCTCATCGTGGACGCGGTCGTCGGCCCCCCGGCCACGTCCGCCGGACCGGTCGCCGGGCTCGCGCAGGTCCTCCTGCCGGAGCTGCGCCCCGGCGACCTGCTGCTGACCCTCGGGGCAGGTGACATCACGACGGTGGGCCCGGCGGTCCTGGCGGTGCTGACCCGGTCGGACGGTCCCGCGTGACGGCCGATCGCTTCTTCGAGCGGACCCGGTCCGAACGGCGCCGCCGGTGGATCCGCATCGCGCTCGCGGTCCTGGCGGTCGCTGCCGCGGGCGCACTCGTCTGGCTGGTCTGGTTCTCGACGGTTCTCGACGTCCGGGGCACCGACGTCGCCGGCCGCACCACGCTCAGGGAGTCCCAGGTCCTGCGCGCCGCCCAGGTGCCGCTCGGACGGCCGCTGGCCCGCGTCGACATCGAGGCGATCGAGGAACGGGTCTCCGCGATCGACCGGGTCGAGAGCGTCGACGTGTCCCGTTCGTGGCCCCACACGCTGTCGATCTCGATCGTCGAGCGCAGGCCCGTCGTGTGGACGAACCGCGACGGGCAGATCCGTGGCATCGACCGCAACGGGATCGACTACCGGTCGTTCCGCTCGGCACCGGACGGGCTACCCGAGGCCACGATCGACGCCGGCGACAGCGCCGACCGGCTGGAGACGACGCAGGCCGTGGCCGCGGTCATCGTGCAGATCGCCGCCGACGATCCCGCCCTGCGCAAGGAGATCCAGGCGGTGACCGCCGCCAGCAAGGACTCCGTCGAGCTGACGCTCTCCAAGGGTCGGACCGTCGTGTGGGGGAGTAGTGCCGACGGGCGGCGCAAGCTGACGGTGCTCGAGTCGCTGCTGGGCATCAAGGCGACCCGGTACGACGTCAGCGCCCCGGACCAGCCGACCACCCGGGAGTAGTCGCGGACCAGCGGCGTGTCGTCCCGATCCGTGCGCGTGCCCCGCGTACCGTTCCTTCTAGATCACAGGTTGACATAACTATAACCCTTCACCTCAGGGTTACAGTTCACTTTTCATCCTGCGGGTCCATCCATTCTTCAGTCACACACGTCGCAACATCCTCGGAAGGGACACACGATGGCGGTCCAGAACTACCTTGCCGTGATCAAGGTCGTCGGCATCGGCGGTGGTGGTGTCAACGCCGTCAACCGCATGATCGAGGTCGGGCTCAAGGGTGTCGAGTTCATCGCGATCAACACCGATGCCCAGGCGCTGCTCATGAGCGATGCCGACGTCAAGCTCGACGTCGGACGCGACTCCACCCGCGGGCTCGGCGCCGGCGCCAACCCCGAGATCGGCAAGCGCGCCGCCGAGGACCACGCCGAGGAGATCGAGGCGGCCATCAAGGGTGCCGACATGGTCTTCGTGACGGCCGGCGAGGGTGGTGGCACCGGTACCGGAGGCGCCCCGGTCGTCGCCCGCATCGCCCGCTCGCTCGGCGCACTGACGATCGGTGTCGTGACACGTCCGTTCAAGTTCGAGGGACGCAACCGCTCGGGCCAGGCAGACGCCGGCATCCAGGCGCTGCGCGACGAGGTCGACACCCTCATCGTGATCCCCAACGACCGGCTGCTGTCGATCAGCGACCCCAACGTGAGCCTGCTCGACTCGTTCCGCCAGGCCGACCAGGTCCTGCACCAGGGCGTCAGCGGCATCACCGACCTGATCACGACCCCCGGCCTGATCAACCTCGACTTCGCCGACGTCAAGTCGGTCATGTCCGACGCCGGATCGGCGCTGATGGGCATCGGTTCGGCGCGGGGCGAGCACCGCGCCGCGGTCGCTGCCGAGAGCGCGGTGTCCAGCCCGCTGCTGGAGGCATCCATCGAGGGCGCGCGCGGGGTGCTGCTGTCAATCGCGGGCGGGTCCGATCTCGGCCTGTTCGAGATCAACGAGGCGGCCGGACTGGTGGCCGACGCGGTGCACCCCGACGCCAACATCATCTTCGGCGCCGTGATCGACGACGCCCTCGGCGACGAGGTGCGGGTGACGGTCATCGCGGCCGGATTCGACGGCGGCGAGCCGATGCTGCGTGACGCGACGAAGCCGGCGCTCCTGCGGGAGACGCCGCCCCCGCCGCCCGCCATGACCGCGCCGCCGACGGCCGAGACCTATCTCCCGCCCGACCCCTACCTGGACGCCCGTCCGCTGCCGCCGCGCGACGGCGCCGGCAACGCCACCGTGCCGCCGGAGCCCGTGGCCACCGACTACGGCGACGACCTCGACGTGCCCGACTTCCTGCGCTGAGCGGGTGATCTGGCATCGGGCGCGGACCGGTCGGGTCGAGCTGTTCTTCACCGACCGGCTCGGGGGCACGAGCGACGGCCCGTGGGGGTCGCTCAACCTCGGGACGTCGAACGGCGACGAACCCCAGCGGGTGGGCGACAACATCGATCTCGTCGGGCGCGCCTCAGGGGTCGATCGGCTCGTCCGCATGACCCAGGTGCACGGACGCGACGTCGTCTGGGCGTCCGACATCGCCGACGGTGAGATCCCGGTGGCCGACGCCCTCCTGAGCGATCGGCCGGGTGTCGGGGTGCTGGTGCGCGTGGCCGACTGCGTGCCGATCGTGCTGGCCTCGCCGAGGGAGCCGATGGCGGGAGTCGTCCACGCCGGCCGCGAGGGACTGGTCAAGGGGGTCGTGGCGGCCGCCGTTGAGCAGATGCGGGCCCGCGGTGCGTCCCGGGTCGAGGCTTGGATCGGGCCGCGTGCCTGTGGACGCTGCTACGAGCTGCCCCAGGAGATGGCCGATGCAGTGGCCCGGGTCGTGCCGGAGGCGCGGTCGGTGACGTCCTGGGGCACGCCGGCCGTCGACGTGGGTGCCGGCGTCACCGCCCAGCTCGCGGCGCTCGACGTCCCGTTCACGGATCTGGGCGGGGACGAGTGCACGATCGAGCACGATCGTTGGTTCTCCTACCGCAGGCAGGGCCAGGACTCCGGGCGCTTCGGTGCCGTGGCGGTCGTCCGATGACCCGTCACGAGGAGCTGGCCGCCCGGCTGGCCGAGACCGAGCAGCGCATCGCCGCCGCCTGCGCCTCGGCCGGACGCCTCCGGGAGGAGGTCACCTTGGTGGTCGTCACCAAGACCTACCCCGCCTCGGACGTCGAGCTGCTCGCCGAGCTCGGTGTCGTCGACGTGGGGGAGAACCGTCATCCGGAGGCCGGTGACAAGGCCGACGAGGTGACGGCAGCGATGCGCTGGCACTTCATGGGCGGCCTGCAGACCAACAAGGCGGGGGCCGTGGCTGGCTACGCCGACGTCGTGCACAGCGTCGACCGAGTCAAGCTGGTCAACTCGCTGTCGCGGGGTGCGGAGGCCGCAGACCGCGCGCTCACGTGCCTGGTGCAGGTCGACTTCGACAGGACCGACCCGGGCCGGGCGGGCGTCGTCCCGACCGGTATCGGCGAGCTCGCCGCCGCCATCGCCGCCGCACCGGGCCTCGTGCTGGGCGGCCTCATGACGGTGGCACCACTCGGCGACGACCCCGCACCGCACTTCGAGCACCTCGCGCGACTGTCGGCCGACCTGCGCCGCGACCACCCGGAGGCCACCACCATCTCGGCCGGGATGAGCGGCGACTTCGAGGCGGCGGTGGCTGCCGGCGCGACACACCTGCGGATCGGGCGTTCGGTGCTCGGTGAGCGTGCCTCCACCGGGTAATCTCAGCATTGTCACAACGGATACGGACCAACGGAGCAATCATGGCTGGCGCAATGCGTAAGGTCGGCGAGTACCTCGGTCTCGTCGAACAAGCTGACTTCGACGACGAGTTCGACGACTTCGAGGCCACCGGCCCGGTCGAGCGTCAGCCCGTGACGCGCCAGGCCGCTGTCGTGCGCCCCGCCCCGGTCGCCAACATCGACGACCGCCGCCGTCCCGAGCGCACCGAGCGACGCGCGTCCAACGCGTCCGATCTCGCCCGCATCGAGACGGTCACCCCGTTGACGTACAACGACGCCCGCACGGTCGGCGAGCACTACCGCTCCGGCGTCCCGGTCATCATGAACCTGTCCGAGATCCACGACGACGACGCCAAGCGCCTCGTCGACTTCGCCGCCGGTCTCGTCTTCGCGGTCCACGGCTCGATCAACCGCGTCACCGCCAAGGTGTTCCTCCTGTCGCCCGAGAACATCTCGGTCACCGACGAGGACAAGCAGCGCATCGCTGCTGGCGGATTCTTCAACCAGAACTGAGAACGCATGCAAACCGTGGGCGAAGTCCTCGGCCTGATCCTGTGGATCGCCCTGCTGCTGCTGATCGCCCGGTTCGTCCTGGACTGGGTGCAGATGCTGGCACGCAACTGGCGTCCGCGGGGGTTCGTCGCCGTCTTGTGCGAAGGCCTCTACTCCGTGACCGATCCGCCGTTGCGGGCCGTCCGGGGGGTCATCCCGCCGCTGCGTCTGGGCGCCGTGATGCTTGACCTGTCGCCGATGATCCTGATCATCGCGATCTACATCCTCCAGGCCATCGTTCGCGCCGTCTTCTTCTGAGATCCGCCACCCACGTGTGATGGACCACGTACCGATGTCGGTACGCCTGTGGCAGAAGTGAACAGCGACCGAGTACGGTGGAGACTCCGAGTCCCCAGGACTACCCCGAAACCCGAGGTGTACTCATGCCACTGACGCCAGAGGACGTGCGAAACAAGCGTTTCACACCCGTCCGTCTTCGCGAAGGCTATGACATGGGCGAAGTAGACCAGTTTCTCGACGAGGTCGAGGCCGAGCTCGAACGTCTGACGGTCGAGAACGAAGAACTTCGCGCCAAGGTAGCCGCCGCATCGACCGGCGAGCCGACCGGATTGATCCCGGCCCTCTCGTCGCCGACCCCCGCCGCAGCGCCCGCGCCGACTCCTGCTGTGCAGGAGCCGGTCAAGGTCGTCGCACCGACCCCTGAGCCTGAGCCCGAGCCCGAACCGACCCCCGTGCCGGTCGCAGTCGCTCCGGCCCCGGTCGCCGCACCGCGGCCGTCGATGGGTGATGCGTCCTCCGCCGCGGCCCGTCTGCTGGAGATCGCGTCCAACAACGCCGACCAGCTGATGGACCAGGCCAAGGAAGAGGCCGACCGCATGGTCGGTGAGGCGCGGGCCAAGGCCGAGCGCATCACGAACGAGGCACGTGGCAAGGCTGATCGCCTCGAGACCGATGCCCGCATCCGCGCGCAGAAGCTCGATGAGGAGACCAACGAGCGTCGCACCCAGGCGGTGGCCACCATCGAGCGGGATCGTTACGAGATCCAGCGCGAGGTCGAGCACCTGCGGGCGTACGAGCGTGAGTACCGGGCACGGCTCAAGAACTACTTCCAGAGCCAGCTCGACCAGCTCGCGGCCAACGAGAGCACGACGAGCTCCACGCCCGTCCAGGCACCGGCCGAGGCGGCCCCGCGCCGTCTGCGTTCGCTGCTCGGCGACGACGAGAGCTTCTAGACACCTCAGCCACATCCAGAACGGCCCGTCTCGTGAGAGACGGGCCGTTCTGCGTCACCAGGGGCCGAGCGCCGCGCGCCCTAGACCTTCGTGAGGGTGAAGCTCAGTCCGAGGTCGGCGTCGGCGTGACCGGCGGCGCCGGCGTCCTCGCTGATCGACTCCGCCAGCACCTCGTCGGCGATGAGGCCGGCGTGGGCCCGCAACGCGTCCGCCAGGGGGCTGTCGGCCGTCCAGGTGAGCGTGATCCGGTCGCTGATGTCGAGGCCGGACGTCTTGCGCGCCTCCTGGATGACGCGGATGGCCTCGCGGGCGAGGCCGGCCAGGCGCAGCTCGTCGTCGAGCTCGAGGTCGAGCGCGACGGTCTCACCCTGGTCGTTGACGACCGACCAGCCCTCACGCGGACGCTCGGAGATGATGACGTCGTCCGGGCCGACCTCGATCGGTTCGCCGTCGAGGTCGACCGTCGCCGTGCCGCTGTCGGCCAGGGCAGCCGCGAGGGCGGCAGCGTCGGTGGCGGCGATGGCGGCGGCCACCTGGGGAGTCTGCTTGCCGAAGCGCTTGCCGAGGTGCCGGAAGTTGCCCTTGGCGGAGTGGTCGACGAGCTCCCCGCCGGCGTCGGCGAGCGACTCCAGCGAGCCGACGTTGAGCTCCTCGCAGACCTGGGCCCGCAGGTCGTCACCGAGCTGTTGCCAGGCGCCCGAGGCGACCAGTGCCCGCCGCAGAGGCTGCCGGGTGCGGACCTTGGCCTCGGCGCGCGCGGCACGCCCGAGCTCGGTCACGCGGCGGGCGAGGTCGACCCGCGCACCCAGGCCGTCGACGATCAGCGACTCGTCGGCGACGGGCCACGTGGCCAGGTGGACGGATGCCGGCGCATCCGGGGTGACCGGCACGATGACGTCCTGCCAAACCCGCTCGGCGATGAACGGTGTCAGCGGTGCCATGAGCCGGGTCAGGACGTCGAGGGTCTCGTGGAGCGTCGCGAAGGCGGCCACGTCGCCGCGCCAGAAGCGTCGGCGCGAGCGGCGCACGTACCAGTTGGACATGTCGTCGACGAAGGAGGCGATGCGGGTGCCGGCGACCTGGGTGTCGAACTGCTCGAGGGCGGCGGTGACGTCTCGCGTCAGGGTGTGCAGCTCGGACAGCAGCCACTGGTCGAGCACCTCGCGCTCGGCCACGGGCGGCACCTCGCCGGTGGTGGGCGTCCAGCCCTCGGTGCGGGCGTAGAGCACGTGGAACGCGGTGGTGTTCCAGTAGGTCAGCAGCACCTTGCGGACGATCTCCGACAGGGCCGTGTTGCCGATGCGCCGCGGGGCCCACGGTGAGCCGGAGCAGGCCATGAACCAGCGCAGCGCATCGGCGCCGTGCTCGTCCATCAGCGGCATCGGCAGCAGGATGTTGCCGAGGTGCTTGCTCATCTTCTTGCCGTCCTCGGCCAGGATGTGACCCAGGCAGACGACGTTCTCGTAGGAGCTCTGGTCGAACACCAGGGTGCCGACGGCCATGAGCGAGTAGAACCAGCCGCGGGTCTGGTCGATCGCCTCGGCGATGTACTGCGCCGGATACGCCTGCTCGAACTTCTCCTTCGAGCCCTCGGCGTGGGGGTAGCCCCACTGCGCGAACGGCATCGAGCCGGAGTCGAACCAGGCGTCGATGACGTCGGGGACACGGCGGTAGGTGCCCGCGTCACCGTCGATCTCGAAGGTGACCTCGTCGATGTAGGGACGGTGCGGGTCGAGGTCGGACAGGTCGCGACCCGTGAGGGCCGACAGCTCGGCGAGCGACTCGATGCACACGAGCTTGGACGGGTCGGCGTCGTTGCGCCAGATGGGCAGCGGCGTGCCCCAGTAGCGGCTGCGGGACAGCGACCAGTCGATGTTGTTGGTCAGCCAGTCGCCGTAACGTCCGTTCTTGATCGTCCCGGGGAACCAGTTGGTGCCCTCGTTCTCCTCGAGCAGGCGGTCCTTGACGGCCGTCGTGCGGATGTACCAGGCCGGCAGCGCGTAGTACATCAGCGGCGTGTGGCACCGCCAGCAGTGCGGATAGGCGTGCTCGTAGGCGAGCTCGCGGAACATCAGGCCGCGGGCGGCCAGGTCGTCGGCGAGCGCCCGGTCGGCGGCCTTGAAGAACTGCCCGCCGACCAGCGGCACGTCGGCCTCGAAGTGGCCGTCGGGCGTGATCGGGTTGACGACGGGCAGGTCGTACGCCTTGCAGACCGTCATGTCGTCAGCACCGAACGCGGGGGACTGGTGCACCAGTCCCGTGCCGTCCTCGGTCGTGACGTAGTCGCCCAGGACGACGAAGTGCGCTGCCGCCGGGAACTCGATGAGGTCGAAGGGGCGCTCGTAGGTCCAGCGCTCCATCTCGCTGCCCGTGAACGTCTCGCCGGTGGCGGACCAGCCCTCGCCGAGGGCGGAGGCCAGCAGGGGCTCGGCGACGACGAGCGTCTCGGTGCCGTCGGTCGCCAGGACGTAGGTCACGCCGGGGTTGACCGCGACAGCGGTGTTGGAGACCAGGGTCCAGGGCGTCGTGGTCCAGACCAGCATCGACGCCCGGCCCGCGAGGGGCCCGGAGGTCACCGGGAACCGCACGTAGACGGATGGATCGGTGATGGTCTCGTAACCCTGGGCGAGCTCGTGGTCGGACAGGGTGGTGCCGCAGCGGGGGCAGTAGGGAGCGACCCGGTAGTCCTCGGTCAGCAGGCCCTTCTTGAAGATCGTCGACAGGGCCCACCAGACGCTCTCGACGAGGACGACTCCATCGTCCGGTAGGGATCGGTCATGTCGACCCAGTAGCCCATCCGGTCGGTCATCTCCTCGAAGAGATCGACGTTGCGGACGACGGCCTCGCGACACTTCGCGTTGAACTCGGCGATGCCGTAGGCCTCGATGTCAGGCTTGCCGTTGAACCCGAGCTCCTTCTCGACCGCGATCTCGACCGGCAGGCCGTGGCAGTCCCAGCCGGCCTTGCGGTCGACGTGGAAGCCCTGCATGGTCTTGAACCGGGGAAAGACGTCCTTGAAGACTCGCGCCTCCACGTGGTGGGTCCCGGGGGTGCCGTTCGCGGTGGGGGGCCCCTCGTAGAACGTCCAACGGGGAGCGTCGGCGGGGGTGTCGAGGCTCGCGGCGAAAGTGCCCTGCTCGGCCCACAGATCGAGGATCTCGCGCTCCAGCACCGGCAGATCGACGTGGGCGGGAACTGGTCGGTACGAGGGGCGCGGGGACGCGTGCGAAGTCACACCCTCAATTCTACGGGTGGCCCGCGTCGTCGTGGCGGCGGTGCGAGTTGTGCTCGACCTGTCTGGGGTCTAATCTCCACGCATGCCAAACACCAAGCTCGCCGTACGGGCGGACGAGAAGCCCTGGACCGCCGCTGAGACCAAGGAGGTCCGGGCCGAGCTCGAGGGAGACCTCGCCCGGCTGAGGATCGAGCTCGACCACTCCGCCAAGGAGCTGCAGGACCTGCTGCGTGACGGCGTCGACGGAGCCGGCAACGACCAGGCCGACGTGGGGTCCAAGGGACTCGAGCGTGACGCCGAGATGTCGCTGCGCGCCAACCAGAGCGAGCTGCTGCTGCAGACCGAGAAGGCGCTCGACCGTCTCGACAAGGGCAGCTACGGCCAGTGCGAGGTCTGCGGTGAGGCGATCGGCAAGAATCGTTTGATGGCGTTCCCCCGTGCGACACTGTGCTTGACATGCAAGCAGCGCGAGGAGCGTCGCTGAGCCCTGGCGACGACCACGGCGCGACCACGAGGACGTACGTACGGCTGTTCGCCGTCGTGGCGCTGGTCTCGTTCGCCCTCGACCAGGTCACCAAGATCGTGGCCGTCGAGAAGCTGCAGGGCCGTGAGTCCGTCGAGATCATCCCCGGCGTCCTGTCGCTGACATTCCTGCGCAACCCGGGTGCGGCGCTGAGCACCGGTGCCGGCTTCACCCTGGTCCTGAGCCTCGTCGCGATCGCCGTGAGCATCGGCGTCATCCGCATCGCGCCCCGGCTGCGTGACCGGGGCTGGGCCATCGGCCTCGGCCTGCTGTTCTCGGGTGCCACCGGCAACCTGATGGACCGCATCTTCCGCGAGCCCGCCCCGCTCAAGGGGCACGTCGTCGACTTCATCGACTACGGCTTCTTCGTCGGCAACGTCGCCGACATCGCCCTGACGTTCGCGGCGATCATCATCGCCTGGCGGGCCTGGCGCGGCATCCGCATCGACGGCACTCTCGAGGAGAAGTCATGACCACCGACGGCGCCGATCTCGACCACCGCGTGATCCAGGTCCCCGAGGGGCTGGCCGGCGAGCGCGTCGACAGCGCCCTCGCGCGACTACTGGGCCTGTCACGCACCCGTGCGACCGAGCTGGTCGCAGAGGGGCTCGTGACGCTCGACGGACAGGCTCCGGCCAAGTCCGACCGGGTCATGCCCGGCTCGATCCTCGAGGCGTCGATCCCGGCGCCGCGTCGCGCGGTCGTGGTGCCGACCGAGGTCGAGGGCATGCGGATCGTCTTCCAGGACGATGACATCGTCGTGGTCGACAAGCCCGTCGGAGTCGCGGCCCACCCCAGCGTCGGCTGGAGCGGACCCACCGTCCTGGATCACCTGGCCGGAGTCGGCATCCGCATCTCCACCTCCGGTGCTCCCGAGCGGCAGGGCATCGTCCACCGCCTCGACGTCGGCACCAGCGGCCTGATGACGGTCGCGAAGTCCGAGCACGCCTACACCGTGCTCAAGCAGGCGTTCCGCGACCGCGTGGTCGACAAGACGTACCACGCGCTGGTGCAGGGCCACCCGGATCCGCACACCGGCACGATCGACGCGCCGATCGCCCGCCACCCGCGCCACGACTTCAAGTTCACGGTCAAGGACGGCGGCCGCGACAGCATCACGCACTACGACACCCTCGAGGCGCACCGCTTCGCCAGCCTGCTGACGATCAAGCTCGAGACGGGCCGCACGCACCAGATCCGCGTCCACATGAGTGCGATCCACCACCCCTGCGTCGGAGACCTCATGTACGGGGCCGACCCGACGCTGGCCCAGCGCGTCGACCTCGACCGGCAGTGGCTGCACGCCCACAAGCTCGGCTTCGTCCACCCGCGCACGGGCGAGTACGTCGAGTTCGAGTCGCAGTATCCGGCCGACCTGGTGCACGCCCTCGAGATCGTCCGCACGATCGACGACAACCCGCTGCCGCGCTGAACCGTGGATCCCGCCGCCAGTCGGCCGGTCCCGGCCAGCCTGCCAGACGACGGCTGTCGCCTCATCGCGCTCGCCGCCGCGGCGGGCGAGGTGCTCGCGGCGTCTGCCCCTCGACGAGCCGGTCGCCGGCATCCTGCCCGAGCACCACGCGGACGACATCGCGGTGCTCGCCGTTCGCTTCACCCCGGAGAGGCGGGGCGAGCGCCCGGCCGGGGGGTGAAACAATGGGCGGCATGTCATCGATCGTGCGCCAGTCCGAGAAGTTGAGGGATGTCCTCTACGACATCCGTGGACCCGTCAGCGCCCGAGCCGCCGCCCTCGAGGCAGAGGGTCACCGCATCCTCAAGCTCAACATCGGCAACCCGCAGCCGTTCGGGTTCGACGCCCCGGCCGAGATCCTGCAGGACGTCATCGCGGCCCTGCCCAGCTCGGCGGGCTACTCCGACTCCCGCGGCATCCAGTCGGCCCGCCGCGCGGTCGTGCACCACTACCAGCTGCAGGACGGCTTCCCGACGATCGACGTCGACGACGTCTGGATCGGCAACGGGGTCTCCGAGCTGATCCAGATCGCCCTGCAGGCGTTGCTCGACAACGGCGACGAGGTGCTGATCCCCGTCCCGGACTACCCGCTGTGGACCGCCGTCACGAATCTCGCCGGGGGAGTGCCGGTCCACTACCGGTGCGACGAGGACAACGAGTGGAACCCCGACCTCGAGGATCTCGAGTCGCGCATCACCGACCGCACGAAGGTCATCGTCGTCATCAACCCCAACAACCCGACGGGCGCCGTCTACTCGCGAGAGACGTTGGCCGGCATCGCCGCACTGGCGCGCAAGCACGACCTCGTGCTGATGGCTGACGAGATCTACGACAAGATCCTTTACGACGACGCCGTCCACATCCCGCTGGCCAGCGTCGCGCCCGACGTGCTGACGCTGACGTTCAACGGCCTGTCCAAGGCGTACCGGGTGTGCGGCTACCGGGCCGGCTGGCTCGTCGTCACCGGACCGCTGCAGCGCGCGCAGGACTACCTCGAGGGCATCACGCTGCTGTGCTCGATGCGGCTGTGCCCCAACGTCCCGGCCCAGAACGCGATCCAGGTGGCGCTCGGCGGCTACCAGTCGATCAAGGAGCTGATCCTGCCCGGTGGGCGACTGCTTGAGCAGCGTGACACCGCGATCAGCGAGCTGCGCAAGATCCCCGGCGTCAGCGTCGTGACGCCCAAGGGGGCGCTCTACACGTTCCCGCGGCTCGACCCCGAGGTCCATCCCATCAAGGACGACCAACAGCTGGTCCTCGACCTGCTCCTGCAGGAGAAGATCCTGCTGACGCAGGGCACGGGCTTCAACTGGCCCGACCCCGACCACCTGAGGATCGTCACGCTGCCGTGGTCCCGCGACCTCGCCGACGCCATCCAGCGCCTGGGCAACTTCCTGAGCTCCTACCGCCAGGACTGAACATCTCCCGCGCAGCCTGACGTTTTTGTCGGCATGATGCGGCAGGATGGACCTCGTTGTTCCTGATAGGAATATAGAGAGGCACCTGACGCATGACTGACATGATCCGGGCGACCGGACTGGTGAAGCGGTACAAGGACGTCGAGGCCCTGTCCGGCCTCGACCTGACCGTCCCCGAGGGCAAGGTCCTCGGGCTGCTGGGGCCCAACGGCGCCGGCAAGACCACGGCGGTGCGCATCCTCGCGACGTTGCTCACGGCGGACGGCGGCAGCGCCGAGGTCGCGGGCATCGACGTCGCCAAGGATCCCGATGGTGTGCGGGCGCGTATCGGCCTGTCCGGCCAGTATGCCGCGGTGGACGAGTACCTGTCCGGCTACGAGAACCTGCAGATGGTCGGCCGGCTCTACGGCATGAACAAGGCCACGGCGTCGCGGCGCGCCCGCGACCTGCTCGAACGCTTCGGCCTCGACGACGCCGGCGACCGCCCCTCCAAGACGTACTCGGGCGGCATGCGGCGACGCCTCGACCTCGCGGGCGCGCTGGTCGCCGCACCGCCGGTGCTGATCCTCGACGAGCCGACCACGGGCCTCGACGTCCGCAGCCGGCAGCAGATGTGGACCGTGATCCGCGACCTCGTGTCGTCCGGCTCGACCCTCCTGCTGACCACGCAGTACCTCGAGGAGGCCGACCTGCTGGCCGACGACATCGTCGTGATCGACCACGGTCGGGCGATCGCGCGGGGCACGGCCGACGAGCTCAAGTCGCAGACCGGTGGCGAGCGCATCGAGGTGCTGCTGCGCGACGGTGCGCAGCGCGACGCCGCTGCCCGGATCCTGGCGGCGGTGGCGATCGGCGAGGTGCAGGTCGGCGACAACGAGCGTGAGCTCACCGCTGCCGTCGACGGCGGCGTCCCCCAGCTGCGCACCGTCCTGGCCGAGCTCGACAGCCAACAGATCGACGTCCTCGACGTCGGGGTGCGCCGCCCGACCCTCGACGACGTCTTCCTGAGCCTGACCGGCCGAGCCGCTGAGGACCTGCCGACCGACGACACCGAGACCGAAGGAGCGACGGCATGACCAGCCCTGCCCGCCATGCGACCGACGGATGGGTCGTCGCCAAGCGCAACCTGATCAAGATCGTCCGGGTCCCCGAGATCCTGGTGTTCGTCCTGATCTCGCCGATCATGTTCGTCCTGCTGTTCGCCTACGTGTTCGGCGGCGCGATCGATCCCGGTGACGGGGTCAACTACCGCGAGTTCCTGATCGGCGGCATCTTCGCCCAGACCGTCGTCTTCGGCGCCACGTTCACCGGTGCCGGCCTCGCCGAGGACATGCAGAAGGGCATCATCGACCGTTTCCGGTCGCTGCCGATGTCGCGGTCAGCGGTGCTGGTGGGCCGCACGACGTCCGACATCGTCTACAACGTCCTGTCGCTGATCATCATGGCCCTCACCGGCCTGCTGGTCGGCTGGCGCATGCGCGAGGGAGTCGTCGACGCGCTGTCGGGCTTCCTGCTCCTGCTGCTGTTCGCCTACGCGATCAGCTGGATCATGGCGTGGGTCGGCCTGCTGGTGCCGAGCGTCGAGGTCATCAACAACGCCTCGTTCATCGTGATCTTCCCGCTGACGTTCGTGTCCAACGCGTTCGTCCCGCTCGACACCCTGCCCGGCGGCATCCGCACGTTCGCCGAGTGGAACCCGGTCTCGACCGTCACGCAGGCGTCGCGCGAGCTGTTCGGCAACACCGGCGGGCGACCGCCGGACTCCGACGCGTGGGGCATGCAGAACCCGGTCGTCTACACCGTGATCTGGGTCGTCATCATCCTGGCGATCTTCGTCCCGCTGTCGATCCGCCAGTACCGCATCGCCAGCAGTCGCTGACCGTTCGTCGTCCGTGGCGAGCCCGGCTACTGGCCGGACTTCCTGCGGGCGGCGAACTCGGCCGCCTCACCGAGCCGGAACGTGGCGATGGCGCCGATGAGGTCCAGGGGCAGTGGCTCCTCCAGCGGGAACCGGATCGCCGACTTCGACGTGCGGTACGGCTTGAGCTCCTCGTCGAAGCGCGCGAAGGCCCCCGCGGTCGGGAAGAAGTTCAGCGAGGTGTGCTCGGGGTACCCGGCGAACTGCACCACGACGACCCCGTGCTGCCGGTAGGCGGGGATGTTGTAGCTGATGACCTCCGAGGCATCGGGCAGGGCCGCGCGGATGACCTCGCGCATCTGGGCCAGGCGCGGCTCGACGTCGTACGTCGCGGCCGCCAGATAGTCGTCGACGGTCGTGTACGTCTGCTTCTCGCGATCGGGGTGCCCAGTCATCTGACCAGTATGGACGGGGGACCGGGTGCGGCCTAACGCTCGCGGAGGGCCTGCCGGATGTCGGCTGCGCTGTCGAGATCGATCTGGCGCAGGCGTTCGGCGGCGGAGTCGGCAGCCCGTCGCGTGGCGTTGAGACCCGCACGCACGGAGTCGAAGTGCTCGGTCCAGTCGTGCTCGAAGCCGTCGTTGCTGCCGGCCCGCTCGTCGTCGGGCAGCATGCGACCCGACCGGATCGCGAGCCGGATGTCCTCGAGGCTCTCGGCCGCGCGGCCCAGCGACTGGGCGGCATCCTGCATCGCGGCGCCGATCGACTGCACGGTGCCCGGTGCGGAGACGTTCTCGTGGTCGGGGTCCGCGCCGTCACTGTCGCCGGCCGGTTGCGCGAAGGCGGAGGCGGCGCGTCGCGGCAGACGCGGCTCGACGTCCTGGTCGGCGTTCCTGGCCTTCTGCATCAGCCCGGCGAACTCCTCGACGATGCCGCGGACCTCGCGCCCGTACTCGGCGACGGCCTGCTGGACCTCGCCGCCGGTGTCGACCAGCATGGCCTCGGCCTGCGGGCCGCCGCCCCCGCCGCCGAGGAACGCCAGACCAGCCTGGCGCTGGAACTGGGTCTCGTGGGGCTCGGCGACGTTGGCGTCGATACGCCGCATCAGCTCTCCCGGATCCTCCGAGGCGCCGTGCTTGGCCCCCTGGAGACTGCCCCGGAAGGACTCACGGGCGGTGCGCCAGCGCTGGCGCAGGGCGTCGATGCTGCCTTGACCGTCGGCCAGGCTCTCGGCCGCACCGTCGATCGCGTCGGCCAGGGATTCGAGCTGCTGCGCATCGGCCTCGAGAACCTGGGCGGTGTTCCTCGCCCCGCGGGACAGCGCTGTCGCCGTGCGGCCGCGGGCACCCTGCGGCGGATTGACCTGCTGCAGCTGCTGAGCCACCTGCTCGACCTGCCGGGCCAGCTCGCGGAGGTCCTGCGAGGCGGCGCGGAGCCGGGACGGCTCACCGGGAAGATCGATCGTGTCGGGTCCGATCGGCCCAAAGACGAGCGAGGCGTTGACTGTCATGGTTCCCCCTGGAGCTGACGAGTGCTGCCCCCATGATGGCCTCTGCCGGGCCACGACGCCACCACCGGTCGTCGTCCGAGCGGGCGGCACCACTTTCTGCCCGGATGGCAGCCCGGAAGCGGCGCGGCGCCGATTCCCGTCGGGGCCCTCGACTACGCTGTAGACCTTCCCCCAGACCCCGCTTCCCCCACCATGAATGCGACCCCGGAGGCCATTTCTCGATGTCGAGCGACTCGTCATTCGTGCACCTGCACGTGCACACGGAGTACTCGATGCTCGACGGCGCGGCCCTGCTGGACGGGCTCTTCGAACGCACGGCCGAGCTGGGCATGCCGGCCATCGCGATGACCGACCACGGCAACCTGCACGACGCGTACGACTTCTACAGCAAGGCCAAGGCGCACGGCGTCAAGCCGATCATCGGCATGGAGGCCTACCTCACGCCCAACACCCCGCGCGGCGAGCGCAAGCGCGTGCGCTGGGGCGACGGCGGCGGGGACGACGTCTCCGGCAGTGGCGCCTATACCCACATGACACTGCTGTCGACCTCGACCCTGGGCATGCACAACCTCTTCCGGCTTTCGACGCGGTCCTCCCAGGAAGGCTTCTTCTACAAGCCGCGGGCCGACCGGGAGCTCCTCTCGCAGTACTCCGAGGGCCTGATCGGGACGACCGGCTGCCCCTCGGGCGAGATC
>JBKJIW010000038.1:0-22227 GCA_046598255.1 Aeromicrobium sp.
GGTGCAGCGGCCCATGGGTTAGAGTTTCGGACGCACCATGCGGGCGATTGGCGCAGTGGTAGCGCGCTTCGTTCACACCGAAGAGGTCACTGGTTCGAACCCAGTATCGCCCACCCGCAAGAAACCCCCTGCCCGACGTGATCGTCGGTCAGGGGGTTTCTCGTTCGGGTGGGTCCGGATCAGGTGACGGGGGCCCCGTCGGCCGGGGGTGTCGCCTCGGCACACTCCGCGGCGTGGGCACGGATGACCTGCAGGGCCTTCTTGGCGGCGTCCCACTCGGCCTTCAGCTCCCGGCGCTCAGCCTTGACGACCTTGAGCAACGTGGCGAAGCTGGCGCGCTGCACGCGGGCTGACTCCTTGGCCTCGGTGCGAGCGACAGCGCGAGCCTTCTTGGTCTCGGCGAGCAGCACCGAGCGCTCCTCGGGGGTGGCGCCCTTGACCTTGGTGGCGAGGCGGTCGGCCTTGCGGTCGGCAGCCTTGGCCTCGGCCTTCTCGCGGACCTTCAGCTTGGCGACCAGGGCCTTCATGGCTGTCTTGGTGTGTGTCGTGTACGCCTTCTGGGCGGCGCGTGCGTCGGTCTTGGCGGCGGTCACGGCGGCGGCGACCACGGCGTTGTCGCACCCGAGGTCGCTGTGATGGGCGCTGGCCGGCGCGGCGAGACCGACGGCGCCGAAGGCGGCGGCGGCGGTGGCGGCCACGATGGCGCGGCGGATGATGGTGGTGTTCATGGGGTTCCCTCCCGGTGGATGGTGTACCGATCCAGTCCTGGGAGCCAGTGGGGCTCACAGCACGCAGGTGGTGCGGCGTGATCTCCAGTGAACCATCCGCGCGTCGATTGCACACTGCTTCGGATGATTTTCGTCACCCGGCCCGCTGGTGGTGTCTACTCGCCGGTGCAGGCGACGTACACAGAGCCGAACTCGTCGGTGTCCTGCAGGGGCGCGTCGGCCGGCTCGACGATCTCCTGCCCCGTGACGGCATAGAGGCGGTCGTCGAAGACGATCAGCGACGTGTCGTCGAGGCAGTCCATGACGTCCTGCGGCGCGGAACCGCCGTCGGCCAGGCACGTGGTGTAGCCGGCGGGCAGCGTCTGGCCGGGGACCCACACCGATGCGCAGGCCGGGGCGTCGGCGGGGGCCGCCGTGGCTGAGGGGGCGGACGTCGTGGTCGTCTCCGGATCAGGGAAGGAGTCGAGATCGGCACCGTCGGACTCGCCGCCCGACGAGCAACCGGCCAGTGGCAGCAGGAGGACGAAGGCGGCGGCGAACGCGAGTCGGAGCATGTGCCGAGCCTACGGGCGCCGCGCAGCGGTCACCGCCAGCTGAAGGCGTCCGGCTCGAGCCGCTTCGTCCGCTGGGCGTACGGGTGGGTTGATCCGGGCCAGTTGGACGTGATGCGCCCGGACGCGTGCCGGTACCAGCTGTCGCAGCTCGCCCACACCGAGCGCGAGAGCCGCTCCTGGACCTGCCGGTCGTACTCCTGCTCAGCCTCCTGCGTGACCTCGACGGTGCGGTAGGAGCCCGCACGGAGACGGTCGACGGCCTGGCGCATGCTCCGCGCCTGGGCCTCCAGCATGTAGATGATCGAGCCGCCGCCGAGGTTGGTGTTGGGGCCGTACGTCACGAGCAGGTTCGGGAAGTTCGGGACGTAGATGCCGAGGTACGCCCGAGCGCCGTCCGCCCACTGCGTGGCGAGCTTCTGCCCGCCGACACCAGTGATGTCGATCGACTCGAGGAACTCCTGGGCGTCGAAGCCGGTGGCGTAGATGATGACGTCGACCTCGTGCGTGGTGCCGTCGGACGTCTCGACGCCCGTGGGCGTGATCCTCGTGATGGCGTCCGTCACCAGGGCGACGTCGTCGCGCGCGATCGCCGGGTAGTAGGTGTTGGCGAACAGGATGCGCTTGCAGCCGACGGGGTAGTCGGGCGTCAGCTTGGCGCGCAGCTCCGGGTCCCTGACCTTGGTCTTGAGGTGCTTGCCGGCGATGGTCGCGATGACCTTGCCGACCGTCGAGTCGTCGTCGAGCCCGCGCGAGAACTGCTCGGCGATGCCCCACGACCCGCCGCGCTCCGCCTTCAGTGCACCCGGGACGTGCCGCAGGACCGCGCGATATCTCGGGCCGAACGTCTGGTCGGGCTTCGGCAGGATGTAGGACGGTGTCCGCTGGAACACCGTCAGGTGGGCGGCCTGCTCGGCGACGTGGGGGACGAACTGGATCGCGCTGGCGCCGGTGCCGACGACGGCGACGCGCTGGCCCGCGAGGTCGACGTCGTGGTCCCACCGCGCCGAGTGGAAGGCGGTGCCCTCGAACGTGTCGGCGCCGGGGATCTTCGGCAGGACGGGCTGCGACAGCTGCCCGACCGCGGTGATCAGGATGTCGACGGTCTGCTCGGTGCCGTCGCCGAAGCGCACGGTCCAGGTTGCGGCGTCCTCGTCGTAGTGGGCCGCGACGACCTCCATGCCGAGCTGCACGAGCGGCGTGATGCCGTACTTGTCGGCGGTCGCTCGAACGTACGTGAGGATCTCGTCCTGTCCGCCGTAGCGCGACGTCCAGTCGGTGAACGGCTCGAACGAGAACGAGTACAGGGGGGAGGGGACGTCGCACGCGGCACCGGGGTACGTGTTGTCGCGCCACACGCCGCCGATGCCGTCGGCGCGTTCCCACAGGCGCAGGTCGGTGTGGCCCGCCTTCTTCATCTCGATCGCGACGGCGAGTGCGCCGAAGCCCGAACCGATGATGCCGATCGAGGTCATGTGGGGTCTCCGTCTGTCAGGGGGTCGGTCGTGCGGATGAACAGCAGGACGCTGTCGGTGAGCAGGTCGAGCGCCTCGTCGCGCGTGAACGTCCCGCGTTGCAGCCACTCGCGGCAGACGGCCTTGGTCAGCGCGGCCGTCGGGCGCAGGCGGGCCCGCAGGTGCGGGGTGTCGGGCAGTCCGAGCGCGTCGAGGACGAGCCGGGCGGCGCGGTCGTCGGCCTCGTCGACCACGTCCTGGATGTCGGAGCTGCCGTGCAGGTTCGCGGCGCCACTCGCGGCGATCCACGCCTGCCCGTACGTCGTGGCCGCGTCGAGGATCCAGTCCATCGTGAGCCGGGCGCGCTCCTCGAGCGACCTGCCCTCCAGGTCGGGCAGGGCCTGCTCGGGCATGACGATCGACTCGCGCATGGCAGCGAGGAACAGCTCGCGCTTGTCGCCGAAGTAGTGGTTGATCAGGCCGCGGGCCACCCCGGCCGCATCGGCCAGCTCGCTGGTCGACACGACGTCGTACGGCCGGTCGGCGTAGAGCTCGCGGGCGGCGTCGATGATCTGCTGGCGCCGCTCGGCCGGAGCGAGACGCAGTCGGGGGGCGGCCATGAAGACAGTTTCGCCGCCTATTGGCACAGTGTCAACAACGGACGTATGCTGAGTTGCATGACCAAGCAACAGGGTGGGTACGACTACGACGTCCTCGTCGTGGGATCCGGATTCGGCGGCAGCGTCGCCGCGCTGCGACTGACCGAGAAGGGTTATCGCGTCGGCGTCATGGAGGCCGGTCGACGGTTCACCGACGACCAGCTGCCGCAGACGAGCTGGCGGGCGACTCGCTACCTCTGGGCGCCGTGGGCCCGGTGCTTCGGCATCATGCGCATCACCCTGCTGCGCGACGTCCTCATCGCCAGCGGCACCGGGGTGGGCGGAGGCTCGCTCGTCTACGCCAACACCCTGTACGAACCGCTCGACGCTTTCTACCGCGACCGGCAGTGGGCGCACCTCGCCGACTGGAAGGACGAGCTCGCGCCGCACTACGTACAGGCCAAGAAGATGCTGGGCGTCACGACCTATCCCGGCAACAGCCCGGCCGACGACCACCTGCGCGCCCTCGCCAAGGACTACGGCGTCGAGGGCACGTTCCATCCCACCGACGTCGGCGTGCTGTTCGGCGAGGATCACGGAGCCGGGCCCGGGGACGAGATCGCCGATCCGTTCTTCGGTGGCGCCGGACCCGACCGCAAGGCCTGCATCGACTGCGGCGCCTGCATGACGGGATGCCGTCACAACGCCAAGAACACGTTGGTCAAGAACTACCTCCACCTCGCCGAGGGCGCCGGTGCCGTCGTGCACCCGATGACGACGGTGACGGACGTGAAGCCGCTCTCGGCAGAATCGGCCGACGGTGGCTACGCCGTCACGACCCGGCGCACCGGCAACCCGCTGCGCCGTCGCACGTTCACGGCCGAGCAGGTCGTCTTCGCCGGCAACGCGCTCAGCACCCAGCGCCTGCTCCACGAGCTCAAGGGTGGTTCGCTGCCCCACCTGTCGCCGCGGATCGGCGAGCTGAGCCGCACGAACTCCGAGGCCGTGCTCACGGCCCGCTCGATGCGCAAGGACGCCGACTACACGCCCGGCGTCGCCATCACGTCCTCGTTCCATCCCGACGACCACACCCACGTCGAGGTCTGCCGCTACGGCCACGGGTCCAGCGCGCTGGGTCTGATCAACGCGCCGCTCGTCGACGGTGGGCACGGCGGTTCGCAGCTCAAGGCCGTCTGGCGCGCCTACCGCACCCTGGGGCTCAAGCGCGCGATCGCGATCCACAACCCGCGGCGCTGGGCCGAGCAGTCGATCGTCGTCCTGGTGATGCAGAGCCTCGACAACTCGATCACGACCTACCTCAAGCGCGGCCCGTTCGGACGTCGCATGACCAGCAAGCAGGGCGTCGGCGACCCCAACCCGAGCTGGATCCCGATGGCCAACCAGGTCACGCGCGACCTCGCGGCCGACATCGGCGGCAACGCCGGCAGCTCGACGGCCGACCTGGCAGGCATCCCGATGACGGCCCACTTCATCGGCGGCTGCGTCATCGGCGACTCGCCGGAAACCGGGGTCATCGATCCCTACCAGCGGGTGTTCGGACACCCCGGGCTGCACATCACGGACGGCTCGGCGATCACCGCCAACCTCGGCGTCAACCCGTCGTTGACCATCACGGCGCAGGCCGAGCGGGCGATGGCGCTGTGGCCCAACAGGGGAGATGTGGACGCCCGCCCCGCCGTCGGTCAGCCGTACGTCCGGGTCCCGGTCGTCGCTCCGGTCAGTCCGGCCGTCCCCGCCCACGCCCCGGCCGCGCTGCTGATCCCCGTCCCGAAGGTGCCGGCCCGCACCCCCTGACCATCCCCACCTCACGGTTGATGGGCCACTCGGCGGGGCCGGCGAGGGGTGCGGTGCATCGCCGGTCGCCGGGTTGGCACCATGGCGGCATGGACCTCAAGCCCGTCACCGGTCGACCCGGCGCCGATCGGGCGGTCAGGATCGTGCTGGTCCTGGTCGTCGTGATCCTCGCCGTGGGCGCCATCACCGCGAGCGACCTCCAGGCGGGCGCCGCCGTCGTCGTGGTCGGATCGTTCGCGGTGCTGCAGACCATCGTGCTGTCGGCCCGGGCCGAGCGTGCCGTCAACATCCTGCTCTGGGTCGGCGTTGCGGGATGGCTCTCGCAGGTGATCGGCTGACCGCCCGCGGTCCGTGGGGGAGGTGGCCGGCGCAGGGACGTTAGGGTGATGCCAAGCAGCACGCGCCATCCGTAGGGCGCGTCGAAACCGAACCGAGGTACCACCGTGTCCGACATCCAGATCACCGTCGCCGCCCCCGACGGGGGCCAGGAGTCCAGGTCTGTCGAGCAGGGCACGAAGGCGTGGCAGCTGTTCGCCGAGTCGCCCGACGTCATCGCGGCCCGCGTCGCCGGCCAGCTCAAGGACCTCGCGTACGAGCTCTCCGCAGGCGACGACGTCGAGCCGGTCGCGATCGACTCCGCCGACGGCCGTGACATCCTGCGCCACTCGACCGCGCACGTCATGGCGCAGGCCGTCCAGGAGCTGTTCCCGCAGGCCAAGCTCGGCATCGGCCCGCCGATCACCGACGGCTTCTATTACGACTTCGACGTCGACGAGCCGTTCGTGCCCGAGGACCTCGACAAGATCGAGTCGCGGATGCGCAAGATCGTCAAGGAGGGCCAGAAGTTCGACCGCCGCGAGATCAGCGACGACGCGGCCCGGGTCGAGCTGGCCGGCGAGCCGTACAAGCTCGAGCTGATCGGTCTGAAGTCGAAGGCCGGGGATGCCGCCGAGGGTGCGAGCGTCGAGGTCGGCGAGGGCGGCCTGACGATCTATGACAACCTCAAGCGCGACGGCTCGGTGGCGTGGGGCGACCTGTGCCGTGGCCCGCACCTGCCGACCACGAAGCGCATCCCGGCCTTCAAGTTGATGCGCAGCGCGGCGGCCTACTGGCGAGGCGACGAGAAGAACAAGCAGCTGCAGCGCATCTACGGCACCGCCTGGGAGACCAAGGAGGCGCTCGACGAGCACCTGCACCGCATCGAGGAGGCGCAGCGTCGCGACCACCGTCGCCTCGGCACCGAGCTCGACCTCTACAGCTTCCCCGACGAGATCGGCTCCGGCCTGCCGGTCTTCCACCCGCGCGGTGGCGTCATCAAGCGCGAGATGGAGGACTACGTCCGCCGCCGGCACATCGAGGAGGGCTTCGAGTACGTCGGCACCCCGCACATCGCGAAGGAAGGGCTGTTCTACACCTCGGGCCACCTGCCGTACTACGGCGAGGGCATGTTCCCGGCGCTCGACGTCGACGGCCAGGACTACCGCCTCAAGGCCATGAACTGCCCCATGCACAACCTGATCTTCCGGTCCCGCCAGCGGTCGTACCGCGAGCTGCCGCTGCGACTGTTCGAGTTCGGCCACGTCTACCGCAACGAGAAGTCGGGCGTCATCCACGGCCTGACCCGCGTGCGGGGATTCGCCCAGGACGACTCGCACTCGTACGTCACCCCCGAGCAGGCGCCCGGCGAGATCCGCCATCTGCTCAACTTCGTGCTGAGCCTGCTGCGCGACTTCGGGCTCGACGACTTCTACCTCGAGCTGTCGACCCGCGACGACTCCAAGCCGGACAAGTTCATCGGCTCGGACGACGACTGGGCCAACGCGACCACGCTGCTCGAGGACGTCTGCCTCGAGACCGGGCTCGAGCTCGTCCCCGATCCCGGAGGTGCCGCCTACTACGGCCCCAAGGTGTCGGTGCAGGCGCGCGACGCGATCGGTCGTTCGTGGCAGATGTCGACGATCCAGTACGACTTCAACATGCCGTCGGCGGAGCGGTTCAACCTCGAGTACGTCGCCGCAGACGGCACCCGTCAGCAGCCCGTCATGATCCACTCGGCCAAGTTCGGCTCGATCGAGCGGTTCATGGGCGTCCTCGTCGAGCACTACGCCGGGGCGTTCCCCCCGTGGCTCGCGCCGGTTCAGGTCGTCGGCATTCCCGTGGCCGAGCGCCACGCCGACTACCTGTACGAGCTCGCCAAGCGGCTCAAGACCCTCGGCATCCGCGTCGAGGTCGACGACTCCGACGAGCGCATGCAGAAGAAGATCCGCAACGCCCAGCTGCTCAAGGTGCCGTTCATGCTGATCGCGGGTGACAACGACGTCGAGGCCGGCGCCGTGTCATTCCGCTACCGCAGTGGTGAGCAGGAGAACGGTGTCACCCTCGACGACGCCGTGGCTCGCATCCTCGAGGCGATCCGGACCCGGGTCCAGGTGTGACGACGGAGCCCGAGGGCGGCGTCCAGGGAGCGCCCCAGGAGCAGGCGTTCCAGACCGGGGTGGGGGAGCAGGACGCCTTCCAACGGCTCTGGACACCCCATCGGATCGTCTACATCAAGGGCGAGAACAAGCCGGAGTCGTCGGCACAGGCCGACTGTCCGTTCTGCCGCATCCCGGCGCTGGACGACGCCGAGGGGCTCATCGTCCACCGCGGCGAGCACGCGTACGCGGTGCTCAACCTCTACCCCTACAACGCCGGCCACCTGCTGATCTGCCCCTACCGTCACGTGGCCGACTACACCGAGCTGACCGACGACGAGACGCACGAGGTCGCCGCGCTCACCCAGACCGCGATGCGGGTCATGCGCGCCGTCACGAGTCCGCACGGCTTCAACCTGGGGATGAACCAGGGGAGCGTCGCCGGCGCCGGCATCGCGGCCCACCTCCACCAGCACGTCGTGCCCCGCTGGGGTGGCGACGCCAACTTCCTGCCCGTCATCGGGCACACCAAGACCATGCCGCAGCTGCTCGGCGACACCCGCGAGATGCTCGCGGCCGCCTGGCCGAAGGGATCACCTCATGCTTGAACGTTTTCGCCAGTTCTGGACCAACGTCTGGGCGCCCTTGGGCAACCTGTTCATCCGCCTCGGCATCACGCCCGACCAGGTGACGGTCATCGGCACGATCGGCGTCAGCGCCGGCGCGCTGTGGTTCTTCCCGCGCGGAGAGTTCCTGGTCGGTGTCCTGGTCGTGACGGCGTTCGTGTTCAGCGACCTGATCGATGGCTACATGGCGCGCAAGCTCGGCACGTCGTCGAAGTGGGGCGCGTTCCTCGACTCGACGCTCGACCGCGTCGGCGATGCGGCCGTCTTCGGCGGCATCCTGCTCTACTACACGACCTCGGACGCCGAGGCAGACCTCGGCAGCCCGCGTCTCTACCTCTACCTGAGCCTGGCGTGCCTGGTGCTCGGCAACCTGACGTCGTACGCCCGCGCCCGCGCGGAGTCGCTCGGGATGACGGCCAAGGGCGGCATCGCGGAGCGTTCGGACCGTCTCGTCGCGATCCTGGTGATGACGGGCTTCTCGGGTCTGCTCGACCTGCCGTTCCTGCGGGAGATCACGTTGTGGGCCCTCGCACTGGCGAGCCTCATCACGGTGTTCCAGCGCATGGCCATCGTCCACCGCCAGGCCATCGTGAAGCCCGGTCTGGAAACCTGACCCGATGTGACACCAATTGATGTGACATAGACATTGACACATACCCTCGGTACGCCTCATGCTGTGAGTACCCCGCTACCGAGGAGCTCGCATGACGCAGACGTTGGACCACCAGGACGCTGACCTTCCGGACATCCCGGTCGACGTCTCGCCCGAGCAGTACGCCGACATCCTGCGTGCGCTCTCGCAGGCATCGGTGGACCGCCACTTCGATGCGTTCATCGACGTCCCGTGGGACCACCCCGACTTCCAGGTGCACGCCGACGACCCGCGCTGGGTGCTGCCGACCGACATCGACCCGCTCGGCGCGCACCCCTGGTACCAGGCGCAGTCGCTCGAGCGCCAGATCGCGATCGGCCAGTGGCGCCAGGCCAACATCCTGAAGGTCGGCCTGCAGTTCGAGAACATCCTGATCCGCGGCATCATGCAGTACGTCTTCACGCTGCCCAACGGGTCGCCGGAGTACCGCTACCTCACGCACGAGGCGACCGAGGAGTGCCACCACACCCAGATGTTCCAGGAGACGGTCAACCGCATCGGCCTGCCGGTCGAGGGCATGCCGTGGCTGATGCGCAGGCTCGCGGGCCTGCTCCCGTGGGCCGGCTCGGCCGCGCCGTTCGCGTTCTTCATCGGCGTGCTGGCGGGGGAGGAGCCCATCGACCACACCCAGAAGGGCATCCTGCGCAGCGGCAAGGACCTGCCACCGGTGCTGTCGCGGATCATGGAGATCCACGTGGCCGAGGAGGCGCGGCACATCTCGTTCGCGCACCACTACATCCGCCGCAACGCCCCGCGCCTCGGGCCGATCGAGAAGGTCATCATCTCGATGCTGTTCCCGGTCATCATGCGGGTGCTCTGCGACGTGATCATGGTCCCGTCGAAGTCGTTTCGCAAGGAGTTCGGCATCCCGCGGTCGGTCATGAAGGACCTCTACTGGCGGGCCCCCGAGTCGCGCGAGCGCATGCAGGAGCTGTTCGGCGACGTCCGGATGCTGGCCGACCAGGCAGGTCTGCGCCGGTCGCGGATCTCGCGCCTGATGTGGAAGTTGTGCCGCATCGACGGACGCTCGTCGCGCTACCGCAGCGAGCCGCCCGTGGCCTTCGCGCTCCAGGACTGACGCGTGCCCCACGTCGTCACCCAGGCCTGCTGCGGCGACGCCTCGTGCGTCTTCGCCTGCCCGGTCAACGCGATCCACCCGACCCCTGACGAGCCGGACTTCGGCCTGGCCGAGATGCTCTACATCGACCCTGTCTCGTGCGTCGACTGCGGTGCGTGCGTCACGGCCTGCCCGGTCGGGGCCATCAGCGCGGCCGACAAGCTCGTCGACGCCCAGCTGCCGTTCGTCGACATCAACGCGCTGTTCCACGCCGAGCCGCGGTCGTACCCGGTGCAGGCGCCGGTGACCCCCGTCGTCGCGAAGGATCCGCGCCGCGACCTGCACGTGGCGATCGTCGGGTCGGGGCCCTCGGCGCTCTACACCGCCGACGAGCTGCTCAAGCGTCCCGGCGTCACGGTGACGGTGTTCGACCGGCTGCCCACGCCGCACGGCCTCGTCCGCGCCGGGGTCGCCCCCGACCACCAGAGCACGAAGTCGATCGACGCCCTGTTCCGCCAGATCGAGGACCAGCGCGGCTTCTCCTACGTGCTGGGCGCCGAGGTGGGCACCGACATCACCCACGCCGAGCTGATGGGGCACCACCACGCCGTGGTCTACGCGACCGGCGCCTCGCAGGACCGCAGGCTCGGCATCGAGGGCGAGGACCTGCCCGGCAGCACCACGGCCACCGCGTTCGTGGCCTGGTACAACGGCCACCCCGACCACGCCGACCGGACCTTCGACCTCTCCGGAGCGCGCGCGGTCATCATCGGCAACGGCAATGTGGCGCTCGACGTCGCCCGGATCCTCGTCAGCGACCCCGAACGCCTGGCCTCGACCGACATCGCCGACCACGCGCTCGAGGCGCTGCGGGCCAGCGCCGTGCGCGAGGTCGTGCTGGTCGGGCGCAGGGGAGCGGCGCATGCGGCGTTCACCCTGCCCGAGCTCGTCGGGCTGGTCGCCCGCGACGACATCGAGATCGTCGTCGAGGGCGACGAGGTCTCGGCCGTGGCCGACGACCCGATGACGGCGCAGAAGCTGGACGTGCTGCGGTCGGCGACCGACCGGGCGCCGCGACCCGGCGCACGGCGGATCGTGTTCCGGTTCGCCACCTCACCGGTGTCGATCGATGGCACCGACCGCGCGGAGGCCGTCCGGGTGCGCCGCAACGACTTGGTGACCGGTGCGGACGGGCTGGTCAGGCCCGTGCCCACCGATGACGTCGACTCCATCGCGACCGGCCTGGTGCTGCGGTCGATCGGCTACCGCGGCGTCCCGGTCGCCGACGTGCCGTTCGACGAGGCCACCGCGACGATCCCGCACGAGCACGGCCGCGTGACCGGTCTGCCCGGCACGTACGTCGTCGGATGGATCAAGCGCGGCCCGAGCGGGTTCATCGGCACCAACAAGTCGTGCGCCCAGGAGACGGCCGACACCCTGGTGTCCGATCTCAACGCCGGGCGGCTGGAGACGCCGGCCGGCTCGCGTCGATCGATGACCGCGGTGATCCAGTCGCGCGCGACCGGCACGATCGACGTGCGCGGATGGCGCGCGATCGATCGTCAGGAGCGCCGAGACGGTGCGCGGGAGGGGCGTCCTCGCCGCAAGCTGGTGCGCCTGGAGCAGATGCTCGAGGCCGCGGCCGAGCCCGTCGCTGCGCGCCGACGTGGTCTGGGTCTCACCCGCCGCTGAGCAGACCGTCCGCGATGCGTCCGCCGAGAGCGCAACGGCCCGCTCGGAGTAGACTGAGGTGACGAACTTCAGGCACAACAAAGGACATGTCAGTGAGCATTGAGGCAACAACGGTCGGCACTTCTCGGGTCAAGCGAGGCATGGCGGAGATGCTCAAGGGTGGCGTCATCATGGATGTCGTCAACGCCGAGCAGGCGAAGATCGCCGAGGATGCCGGAGCCGTCGCGGTGATGGCTCTCGAGCGGGTTCCGGCTGACATCCGCTCGCAGGGTGGCGTTGCTCGCATGTCCGATCCCGACCTGATCGACGGGATCATGGAGCAGGTCTCGATCCCCGTCATGGCCAAGGCCCGCATCGGTCACTTCGTCGAGGCGCAGGTGCTGCAATCGCTCGGCGTCGACTACATCGATGAGTCCGAGGTGCTGACGCCCGCCGACTACGCCAACCACATCGACAAGTGGAACTACACCGTTCCGTTCGTGTGTGGCGCGACCAACCTGGGCGAGGCATTGCGCCGCATCACCGAGGGCGCGGCGATGATCCGCTCCAAGGGTGAGGCCGGCACGGGTGACGTCTCCAACGCCACGATGCACATGCGCAAGATCAGTGGCGAGATCCGCCGTCTGCAGTCGCTGTCCGAGGACGAGCTCTATGTCGCGGCCAAGGAACTGCAGGCCCCCTACGAGCTGGTCAAGGAGATCGCCGAGAACGGCAAGCTCCCGGTCGTGCTCTTCACCGCCGGTGGCATCGCGACACCTGCCGACGCCGCCATGATGATGCAGCTCGGCGCCGAGGGCGTCTTCGTGGGCTCGGGCATCTTCAAGTCCGGCAACCCGGCCGAGCGGGCCGCTGCCGTCGTCAAGGCCACGACGTTCTTCGACGACCCCGACGTCATCGCGAAGGTCTCGCGCGGCCTCGGTGAGGCGATGGTCGGCATCAACGTCGACGACATCCCCGCCCCGCACCGGTTGGCGGAGCGCGGCTGGTAGGCGGGGCGGCTCCGCCGCCTCGCGACTTCGTCGCTTTCCCGGACTTCGTCCGGGCCGCCTGGCCTTCGTTCGCTGCGCTCACTCGGCCTAGTGAGCGGGTCAAGGGCCAGGAC
This sequence comes from Aeromicrobium sp., assembly GCA_046598255.1. Taxonomy (GTDB): domain Bacteria; phylum Actinomycetota; class Actinomycetes; order Propionibacteriales; family Nocardioidaceae; genus Aeromicrobium. The sequence goes on from JBKJIW010000038.1 coordinate 12,691, forward strand.
ACCTTGGCGTCTCTTCGCTCGGCCCCGTGGTCGGGTCATGGGCCGGACCACGGGGCGGCCGCTCGGCCGTGACTTCTTTTGGGGTTTTGCAGCGCTGGGGACGTTGTCGGCGCACACTGGTGTCACCGGTCGGACGCCGGGAGACTCGCCGCGCGGCGAGGGCGTCCCAGCGTTAGCCACATGGGTGGCGGAGGGGTCACAGCTCGCCGAGCCTCGATGACCCCTGAGGGAGAAAGGTCGAGGCTGATGACCAGCACCGCAGCACATCTGTCCACCACGCGCCGCACGACGCGACGCACCAGACGCCGCCGCGTCGGCACTTTCGGTCTCGCGCTGGTCGCGCTCGCCGGTGGTTCGCTGGCGTTCGCCGCCTGGCTGAGCAACGGCACCGGCACCTCGCAGGACGTCGTCGCCGGCAGCGCCGCCGCGCTGACGGTCAACCCGGTGACGCCGGCCGTGACCGGTCTGGTGCCCGGCACCAGCCGGGTGTCCAACTTCACCGTCAGCAACGCCAACACCTATCAGGTGACGCTGTCCTCGGCGACCGTCAGCAGCATCACGGTCACCGGCGGCACGGGCTGCACGGCGGGCAACGCGGACGTCACCACCACCGTCAACGCCTCGGCCGTGGGTACCGTCGTCGCCGGCGGTGGGTCGAGCGTCGCATCGGCCAACTTCACCGTGACCGTCGCGATGGGCGCCGCGTCGGACAACGGCTGCCAAGGTGCGACGTTCACCCCCAACCTCTCGGTCGCAGGCGCGTCGTCCTGAGGTGTCGTCCCCTCGCTGGTCGCGACGAGCGGCCAGGAGGGGACGCACGCAGATGGTGCGCACCGGAGGTGGGCAGAGGCAGCGCGGTGGGTCCGGGTGGACCGGGCGGCACCGCGCTCGGCCGCGCCGTCTCGCCGTCCGTCGTGCCCCCTTGGTGCTGCTGCTAGCGGTGACCCTCGTCGTTGGCACGGGTGCCATCGGCTGGGCCGCGTGGCTCACCCCGACATCGACCGCCGGCACCCGTCAGGTGCAGGCCGCGACGCTGGGGCCCGCGACGGCGCCGACACCGACCCAGGTGGCAGGTGGACTGACGGTCAGCCTCACCTGGCCCGCGGTGTCGTCAGCCACCTCGTACGAGGTGCGCCACCACACCGCGGCGACGGGCGGGACATCGGCGGTGGTCTGCACCACCACGGCAATGAGCTGCGTCGACTCGACCCCCCGCACCGGGTCGTCCCACTGGTACTCCGTCACCGGTCGGGCCGGCACCGCCTGGGTGTCGACGTCCGCCCGCGCCGCATACGTCGCTGACGACACGACCACGGTCAGCATCGTCTCGATGTCGGGCGACTCGGGCTCGAGCTCGACGGACTTCATCACCCGCAACGCCTCCACGACCCTGACGGGGACGGCCGAGATCGGAGCGACGATCGCCGTCCGCCGTGGCGGCAGCACCATCGCCACGGCGACGGCCAACGGATCGGGCGCCTGGACGTCGACGACCTTCACGCTGAACGAGGGCCTTCAGGACCTGGACGCCGTGGCGACCGACGGGTTCGCCAACACCGCCACGGCCACCCGAGTCGGCGTGCGGCTCGACACGGTCGCCCCGGTGACGAGCCGCACCGACACGTGCAGCAACGTGGGCAACGCGGCACCGAGCGGATCGTGGTGCAAGGTCACCAGCTTGTCCATGACGGCGTCGTTCAGCGACGCCGGCAGCGGGCTCGCAGCGGGCACGAGCGAGTTCAACAACGCGGGCGCCGGCTGGACGGCCTACACCGGGCCGCTGTCGCTCGCCGAGGCGAACGGACGGGTGGTGGGCCTGAGGGCCACCGATGTCGCCGGCAACCTGGGCTCATCGAGCGTCACCTACTACATCGACGGCACCGCGCCGAACCTCGCCATCACCGCGCCGACCGACGGTCTGTCGTTGTCGTTGGCGCTGCTGGGCTCGCTGCTGTCGACGAGCTGCGGGGGCAAGACGGCCTGCGGCACGTCGAGTGACGCCGTCAGCGGCCTCGCGTCCGTCAGCTCGGTCACGTGGCAGCTCAAGAGGGGGTCGCAGTGCCTGCTCGCGGGAGGCAGCTATGGCACCTGCACGATGGTGGCCGCCATCGGCACGCTGCCCAGCTGGACCACGTCGACGTCGGGTGGCTACTCGGCGCTGAGCAGCTACGTGCTGACGGTCTCCTCGACCGACGCGGCGGGCAACGTGCAGACGGTGTCGGTCAGCTTCAGCACCTTGTTGTGAGCACATTGCACGACGCGATGGACCCACCGGGAGTACGATGGGTCACACCACAGCGCCAGAGGTATGGGAGTGCCGGACGGCGTAGGTGGTGCAGAGGGAGCATGACCGCCAGGCGCTCGTCGTCAGCGTGGTCAGCACCCTCTCAACAGCCCAATCGGGAGGGACATCCGAGAGGGAGCGACGGCGGTGACGTATCCCCTGGAGGACTTCGGTCTCCTCACGTCACCGCCGTCGTCATGTGTGCGGGTCCCGCCCCGGGCGTGACCTTGGCCCTGCTCCCCGTGGCCCCGTTGGCAGTCCCTTGTGCGTGGAAATGGTTACATCGAGTCATCTTTGATTTTCGATGATGTCTTTCTGGTGAGTCTGTCGTTATCTGTGAAAGGACAGCGCCGCCCCCATCATGTGGCGCCTCATGGGATAGGACCCACGCATGAAGAAATCCACCAAGGGCGTACTCGCCTCCGGCGCTGCTGCCGCCCTCCTGCTCGGCGGAGCCGGCACCCTCGCCTTCTGGACCGCCACCGACGACGTCGAGGGTGGAACGATCACGGCTGGGACCCTGACCCTCACCGGTGGCGACTGCACCGGCCCCGAGTACGCGACCGGTGCGGCCGGAGCAGGTAACCCTGTCACCCTGTTCGTTCCGGGCGACAAGATCACCGTCTCGTGTGACTTCACGATCGGCGCGACCGGCGACAACCTGTCCGCCACCCTGAACGCGCCCGACTCGGTGGAGTTCGACAACGAGCTGCTCACCGCGGCCGTCGACGTCTCCTACGAGCTCAACGGTGCTCCTCTGGTTGGTACCACCATCACGGACGGTGTCGCCGACCAGACGTTGACTGCGACGTTCGCCATCGACATCGACTACGGCACGGCCGACGTCCCGTTCGGTTCGGCTGCTCCGACGACTCCGGGTACCAACGGCAACCTGACCCAGGGCATCACCGCCGTGCTCGACGCGCTGACGGTCACGCTGACCCAGGACGACCCGAACGCCTGATCCAGTGAGTCCTGGGGGAGTGATGACAGAGGTCCTGCCCGGCAGGACGAGCCCGTTGCGGTGGGTCACCCAGGCGTTCGCCTGGGGCGGCATCATCGTGACGGTGCTCGTCCTGGCCGTGGGGGTCATCATCCCCCGGGCCGTGGGGGGCACCACCTACACGGTGCTCACCAGCTCGATGGAGCCAGACCTGCCGCCCGGCACCTTGGTGGTCACCAAACCGGTGGACGCCGACCAGGTCCGGGTGGGCGAGGTCATCACCTATCAGCTGGAGTCAGGCAAGCCGACCACGGTCACCCACCGGGTGGTCGAGGCGAGGTACACCCTGAACGGCGATCTTCAGCTGATCACCCAGGGTGATGCCAACCCCGTTCCGGACTCGAAGCCAGTGATCGCCGAGCAGGTGCGCGGCAAGCTCTGGTACTCCGTCCCGTACCTGGGACGGGTCAACAACTGGCTGACACCGGACCGTCGCGGTTTCGCCATCATCGGCGTGGTGGGCATCCTGCTCGCCTACGCTGCCTACATGTTCACCTCAGCCGTCGTCGACCGACGCCGGCGCACCCCCGAGACAGATTCCCCGACAGAGAAGGCACACTGAAATGTCCACGACCCTGCGACGATCGCTCGTGATCGTCCTCGCCGCTCTCGCGGTGCTGATGCCCTCGATGGCGTCGGCTGCCGACGAGATGGGGCTGAGTCGTGACGGCGTGACGTATGCCCCGACGCTCGAGGGGACCCTGTTCGATGACGGCATGACGTGGGTCCCGGGCGACACCGAGACCGCGACCTTCTTCGTCCGCAACCAGGGCAAGGCGGCGGCCCAGCTCACGATCGACCTCCTCGGGGCCTCCATGACCGCGCTGCTCGACTCCGGTGACCTCACCGTCACCGCCAGTGCCGGCGGACAGACGGGCACCCTCGCCAGCGCAGCCGAGCAACGGCTGCTGACTGTGCAGGGCATCGTCGACCAGCAGGTCGTCCCGGTGACCATCACGATCGCCTTCGACCCGGCCTCGACCAACGACACCCAGCTGCTTGCCAGCGACGTCGGGTTCCGGGTCAACCTTCAGCAGACGGGGCCTCTCGACGGGGGCTCCGGCAGCAACGACGGAGGTGTGGGCCAGGTGCCTGACTCCGGTTCCGGCGATGGCACATCTGGCGGCACCGGAGACAACAGCTCCGGCGGCGCCGGCAACGACAGCGACACCGGCGGACTCCTGCCCAACACCGGCGCAGAGATCTCCATCTGGGCCGTCCTCCTCGCAGCGCTGGCCATCGGCGCCGGCACCGCCATCGTTCATTCTCGACACACCCACGACCAGGGAGCCACCCATGGCTAAGAACATCACCTCCGCCCCCCGCACGATCCTTGACGGCCTGCGGGCGCGTCCGGTGCGTGCCACGCTCAGCCTCGGCGTCGTCCTGGGCTTCGGAGCCGTCGGCACGATGGCCTTCTGGACCGACACCGCGACCGTCAACACGGGCACGTTCTCGGCCGGCAACCTCGACCTCAAGGTCAACGACATCGACGGTCCGCTGGCGTTCACCACCTTCACCGCGTCGAACCTGACGCCGGGCGAGAGCTTCGCGGCCTCGTTCACGGTCAGGAACGCCGGCTCGGTGCCCTTCACCTACACGGCGACCGGCACCGGCGCGGGCACCCTCGCACCGCGGCTGCAGTACACCGTCCGCACGGGCGGGACCTTCGGAAACACCGGCTCAGAGGCCGCCAGCAACCGTGTGGGCAGCTGCACGGGCGGCACGACCCAGGCCACCACTCAGGTGCTGACGGCCGCCGCCGCGTCGGTGACGCCCACGGCCCAGCAGCTGGCGCCGGCCGCCACGCAGACGTTCTGCGTCGTGGCACGCCTCGACCCCAACACCCCCAACCCGGCGCCCGGATCCACGCAGCTCACCGGAACGGCCACCTTCGTCCTGACGGCCAACCAGCTCCCGAACCCCTGATGAGCACAGCCCCCCAGCCCGACGGCACCCGACCGACCGCCCGCCTCTCGCGGGCGGCCGGCGAGGTCGCGTTGACGATCGGTGCGGTGCTGGGCCTGCTGTGCCTGCTGTCGACCGTCGCGGCGGTGGCCTTCGACGTGCGTCCGGTCATCTTCCGCTCCGGGTCGATGTCGCCCGCGATCGAGACCGGGGCGTTGGCATTCTCCCGCACCGTTCCGGCGTCCGACCTGGCCAAGGGCGACGTCGTCACGGTCACCAACAGCAAGGGCATCACGGTCACGCACCGGATCGAGTCACTGACGCGGACCGGCGACGAGGCCACGCTGGTGCTGCGCGGCGACGCCAACGAGGTCAGCGACTCCGAGTCGTACGTCGTCGCCCAGGCTCCCCGGGTGATCTTCGACGTGCCACGACTCGGCTACGTCGTCTCGGCGATGAGCGGCCCATGGGGCGTCTTCGCCGCCGGCCTGGTGGTCGGACTCGTCCTCACCGCGGCCTTCAGTCGTCGGCGATCCGACGAGGACGATGACGTGGACGTGGACCGTGGCGACGAGGGCTCTGGCCCGGACAACGACCTCGACGGAGCGGGCGACACGTTCGTCCCGGCCGCATGGACCACCACCGCCGATCGGACCGACGAGCTCGCGTCCGCGGGGGCTCAGGCCCCGCGAGCCCGCGACAGCCGGCGCCGTCTGGTGCTCGCGGTCGTGATCGTGGCCGCGGTGGCTGCGGCCATGGGCAGCATCTCCAGCACCAGCGCGGCCTGGCTCGACACCGCGACCGTGAACTCCGGCACCTTCTCGCAGAAAGTGCCAGATGCAGTGACGATCACGGGGTGCACCACCAGCGGCAACAGCCTGACGATCACCTGGACAGCGCCGGTCAGCCCGACGACGTGGGAGTTCCGCTACGTGTACTCCACCCCGGCCGGTCAGACGGAGGTCGACTCCTTTGCCGGGAACCTGCGCTCGCGGACATCGACGACCAACCTCAACAACAAGGCTGGCACGTTGACGCTGGTCGGGCTGTTCCCAGGTGGCATTGAGCGGACATCCTTCACCTACGCGTTCAGTGGCAACGGTTCCAACCGCACCTGCACCCTGGTGCCCTGACGGGTGGGGTCGCCGCGCCAGCACTACGCTGGCGCGGTGCACGCTCGATCCGACTCCGCCCCCTCCATCGGTGTCTTCGCCCTGCAGGGCGACGTCCGCGAGCACGTCCAGGTGCTGTCTGGCCTCGGTGTCGACGCGTTCACCGTCCGGCGTCCTGAAGAGCTGGCGCGGTGCGACGGTCTCGTCCTGCCGGGCGGCGAGTCGACGACGATGTACAAGCTGGCGCGGACGTTCGAGCTGTTCGAGCCGCTGGTCGACCGCATCCGCGGCGGCATGCCGACCTTCGGCACCTGCGCCGGGATGATCATGCTCGCCGACCGCATCGAGGACGGGATCGCCGGCCAGGAGACGCTCGGCGGCCTCGACATCACGGTGCGGCGCAACGCGTTCGGACGCCAGGTCGACTCCTTCGAGGGCGACATCGAGTTCGCCGGGTTCGACGACCCGGTGCACGCCGTGTTCATCCGGGCGCCGTGGGTCGAGGAGGTCGGCCCGGATGTCGAGGTGCTTGCCACCATCCCAGCGGGCGAGGCAGCCGGTAGAGTTGTGGCGGTCCGACAGGGCAGCCTGATGGCGACCTCGTTCCACCCGGAGGTGGGCGGCGACGATCGCATTCACCGCTACTTCGTCGACACAGTTCTTCAGTCGTAGAGCAAGTCGTAGAGAGGCTCCTCATGTCAGGCCATTCCAAGTGGGCGACCACGAAGCACAAGAAGGCCATCGTCGACGCCAAGCGCGGCAAGATGTTCGCCAAGATGGTCAAGAACATCGAGGTCGCGGCTCGCATCGGCGGTCCGGACCCCGACGGCAACCCGACGCTGTACGACGCGATCCAGAAGGCCCGCAAGTCGTCGGTGCCCAAGGACCACATCGATCGTGCGGTCAAGCGCGGTGGCGGTGTCGGCGCCGACGCGGTCGACTACACCACGATCATGTACGAGGGCTACGCCCCCGGCGGCGTCGCGCTTCTGGTCGAGTGCCTCACGGACAACAAGAACCGGGCCGCGATGGAGGTCCGCACCGCCATGACCCGCAACGGCGGGACGATGGCCGACCCCGGCTCGGTGTCCTACATGTTCCACCGCAAGGGCGTCATCATGGTCCCGCAGGAGCAGGAGGGCGGCCCGACCAACGAGGACGACGTCCTGGTGGCCGTGCTCGATGCCGGCGCCGAGGAGGTCAACGACCACGACGGAATCTTCGAGGTCATCAGTGAGGCGACCGACCTGGTGGCGGTGCGCACCGCACTGCAGGAGGCGGGCCTCGACTACGACTCGGCCGACGCCCTGTTCGTGCCGACGATGACCGTCGACGTCGACGTCGACGCTGCCACCAAGATCCTGAAGCTCATCGACGCCCTCGAGGACAGCGACGACGTGCAGAACGTCTTCGCCAACTTCGAGGCCTCCGACGAGGTCATGGCCCAGGTCGAGTAGGTCCCCGGCGCGTCGCGCGCCGACTGGTGGTGCCGACGTCTACGCTGTCGAACATGCGTTCTACTTCCGTGGCGGCGGTCGCCTGATGAGGGTGCTCGGGATCGATCCCGGACTGACCCGCTGCGGCGTCGGCGTCGTCGACGGCAGCGTGGGCCGTCCGCTGACGATGGTGCACGTGGGCGTCTTCCGGACGCCGGCCGAGCTCGACACCGCACGTCGCCTGCACCAGCTGGAGCAGCAGATCGAGGCCAGCGTGGTGGCGCACCGTCCCGACGTCGTCGCGGTCGAGCGCGTCTTCAGCCAGCACAACGTCCGCACCGTGATGGGCACCGCCCAGGCCAGCGGCATCGCCATGCTCGTCGCCGCACGGCACGGCATCCCGGTCCACCTGCACACGCCCAGCGAGGTCAAGGCATCCGTCACCGGCAGCGGCCGGGCCGACAAGGCCCAGGTCACCCAGATGGTCACCCGGCTGCTGCGCCTGACCGAGGCGCCCAAACCTGCCGACGCGGCCGATGCGCTTGCGCTGGCGATCTGCCACATCTGGCGCGGGGGAGCCGTCAACCGGCTCGAGGCGGCCGTCGCCGCGGCCAAGGGGGGCAGCCGATGATCGCGCACGTGCGGGGCCCCGTCGCCGCGGTGACACTGACGTCCGCGGTGCTCGACGTCGGGGGAGTGGGCCTGCAGGTCATGTGCACGCCCGGCACCATCGCGACGCTGCGCATCGGGCGTGAGGTCCAGCTCTCGACCTCGATGGTCGTGCGCGAGGACTCGCTGACGATCTTCGGTTTCGCGACCCCCGACGAGCGTGACATGTTCGAGCTCGTGCAGACCGCGAGCGGTGTCGGGCCCAAGGTGGCCCAGGCCATGCTGGCCGTCCTCGACCCCGACCGTCTGCGCCAGGCGATCGGCCAAGGCGACCTCACGACCCTCACCACCGTCCCGGGCATCGGACGCAAGGGTGCCGAGCGCATCGTGGTCGAGCTCAAGGACCGCGTGGGCGTCACGACGCAGGTGGCCGCCGGCGGTGCCGCGTGGCGCGGCCAGGTGCACGAGGCGCTGCTGGGCCTCGGCTGGTCGACCCGCGACGCCGACGCCGCTCTCGAGCAGGTCACGGCCGAGCTGCCGCCCGGAGCCGATCCGGACGTCTCCACGGTGTTGCGCGACGCCCTGCGATCCCTGGCGAAGAGCCGCTGATGCACGACGACGATCTGAACGGCCTCGACGAGTTCGAGGCGATCGTCGCCGGCGCGGGGCCGGACGACCGCGCGTTCGACGCCGCGCTGCGTCCGCGCACGCTCGACGAGCTGATCGGCCAGGAGCGGGTGCGCGAGCAGCTGTCGCTGATGCTCGAGGCTGCCGTGGCCCGCGGCCGCACCCCCGACCACGTGCTGCTCTCCGGGCCGCCGGGGCTCGGCAAGACCACGATCGCCATGATCATCGCCCAGCAGCTGTCCGCGCCGCTGCGCATCTCCAGCGGCCCGGCCATCCAGCACGCCGGCGACCTCGCGGCGATCCTGTCGGGCATCAACGAGGGCGACGTCCTGTTCATCGACGAGATCCACCGGATGTCGCGTCCTGCCGAGGAGCTGCTGTACATGGCGATGGAGGACTTCCGGGTCGACGTCATCGTCGGCAAGGGTCCCGGTGCCACCGCCATCCCGCTCGAGATCCCACCGTTCACCGTGGTGGGCGCGACGACACGGGCGGGCCTGCTGCCCGGGCCCCTGCGTGACCGGTTCGGGTTCACCGCCCAGCTCGACTACTACGACC
>JBKJIW010000051.1:0-16503 GCA_046598255.1 Aeromicrobium sp.
CGGGTAGGAATCAACACCGGCGTCGTCTCCGTCGGCACCTTCGGCTCCTCAGTGCGCGCCACCTACACCGGGATCGGCATCCAGATGAACATCGCCGCCCGAATCCAGGCAGAAGCCGCCCCCGGCAACACCCTGATCTCCAACACCAGCTGGCACCTCATCCACGACACCATCGAATGTCGCTCCCACGGCGACGTCCCCGTCAAAGGCGTGCACTACCCCATCGAGATGTACGAACCCATGCACGTCTGAATCCACACGCCACCTCCCTCCCTTGGGAGCCCCCCACCCCGCCAACGCACTGGTGCACTCATCTGCCGCGAAGAGCGCGCACTCGTGGTGCGTCACTTCACCGCGATTGCTGATGTCCTTGATGTGACCGCCCGGAGCTCGCTCATGCCTGACTGAGAGCCCGCACTGCCGCCTCATTCATCGCGAGGGCAACATCGTCGAGATCGTCCTCGAAGAGGTCGGCATGGACGTCGAGGGTCATTGCTGCGGACTTGTGACCGAGCATCCGCTGGACTGCTTTGGCGTTCGCGCCTGACGAAATCGCCAAGGACGCGGCGGTGTGGCGGAGGTCGTGGGGCGTGACGCGGGGGATTCCTGCACGGCGGACTGCTCCAGCGAACCATCCCCCCGATGCCCCGTCAGTTCGGGTCCGTCGACGCAGCTTTCCGTCGGGTCCAGGAAACAAGAGGCCGTCGGGCGGCTTGCCGGCGATGGCCTTGTCGATGACCCGGTCGAGCATCTCGATGTAGGGCACCGAGCGACGCTCGTGGTTCTTGGGCGAACCAACGTGGATCTCAGTACCGACCTCGACGGCGTTTCGCTCGATTGAAAGCCGTCGTCGTGATGTGTCGACATCACGGACGCGGAGCGCGATCATCTCGCCCCAGCGGCTACCGGTGTGTGCGAGGACAAGGACGACACCACCCGAGTCGCCAGCTTCGCGAGCGAGTCGGTCGACCTGTCGGTGGTTGAGGTGGACCCGGCCGCGCATCACCTTGCGCTTCGTCTTCACTCCTTGGGCTGGGTTGGCGATGATCCGCCGCTCATCAACGGCGTCGTCCAGAATCGAAGAGAGGACGCCGAACGCACGCTTAACGGTGGTGGCTGATCGGTCGGCGCTGAGCGCAGCGACCCAGTCCTGCATGGTCGTACGGCTGATGTCGCTGACCCGCACGTCTTGCCACCGCGGTTCGACGTGGACCCGCCAGCCGACCTCGAGCGCTTTCAGCGACGAAGGCTTGAGATGAGCGCCTTGTCGGACCAGCCAGGCCGACCCGAGGTCTCCGACCGTCGTCTGCCCGGCGCGGTGTGGGACGAACTCGCCACAATAGTTCAGGACCTCCACCGACGCTGCGAACTGCTCGGCGTCCCGCGTGGTCCGGAAGCCGCGCTTCTTGGTCTGGCTGCGCTCGGGGGTGCGGTTGCGAACTTGGTACCGCCTGCCGCTGGCCGTGTCGTACGACTCGATGGTCGCCATCGCTCGTCACCCCTCCTGTAGGACCTATCCCGGACGGCGCGGATGCCACCAGTGGGGACGCCCGCACTGCGGAAATCAGCTGCGGTGGTGCCTGGCCTGTGGATGGCATCGGTGCTCACGTACGGCATCGCCGTTGTGTGTCGAGCCAGGCGCACACGTCGGTCATCGCGTAGCGAACCCGCGTGCCGAGCTTCACGTGCTCCGGATCCGTCCCGAGGTAGCGCATCTGCGCCAGCTGGCCGGTGCTCACCGAAAGGAACTCGGCGAGGTCTTCTGGGGCGACGAGTCGCTCCATCACAGGGTCAGTCATTGCTTCCTCCGTCGTCGTTGGGATCACTTCATCTCATGGCCGAGGTGTCGACCTGGGTGGCGGGGGAACGTGCAGAGTTCGCTGCGGGGCAGTGGCGGTGACGTGTCGGGTGACGAACTGGGTAACGTCCGGTCGTTGCTGTGGTTGTGTTTGTTGTGTTTAATGGAGAGATGAGCGTGTTGCTGAAGACGGGTGAGGTCGCCGAGATCCTCGGCGTCTCACGCCAGCACGTCGTGAACCTGGCTGACCGTGGGGATGTTGCGTCGGTCAAGGTCGGAGCGCACCGCCGCATCCCCCGTGCAGAGGTCGAGCGATTGCAAGGAACGACGCGCCTGACCGAGGGGCAGGAGAAGTCGCTCAGGCTTCATCAGGCGCTGATCGGCGACCTCCTGGCCGACCCCGACCTCGTCATCGGCAAGGCTCGCGACAATATTGCCCGGTGGCTGCCGGAGCAGCGCGCGGATGGCATGACCGCGTCATACCTTCACCAGTGGGAACGGATCTTGGACGGCAGTCTCGAGCGGATCATCGATGCGTTGAACGCCACCGACGAAGGGTCTCGCGAGCTGCGGGAGAACTCGCCCTTCGCGGGCGTGCTCTCACCCGAGCGACGGACCAAGATCCTGCAGACACTGCGGGATCAGCGAGGCACGGCCGCGCGATGAACCGCGCCCAGCTGGCTCACGTGCTTCGGAGTGCCTCGCGCATTGCCGGTGACAACGACGTGCTGGTGGTCGGTTCGCAGTCCATCTTGGGATCGCGAGACGAGGACCAGCTGCCGCGAGAAGCGACAGCTTCGATGGAGGCGGACATCGCATTCCTCGATGACGACGACCGGGCGAAGGCGGATGACGTCGAAGGAGGCATTGGCGAGTTCTCGCTGTTCCACGAGCAGTTCGGCTACTACGCCGAAGGCATCCACGTGGACACGATCGTGCTGCCGACGGGCTGGCGAGATCGTCTGGCCCGTGTCGATCTCCCGGGTGCAGAACCCTCCCGGGCGTCCTTCCTCGATCCGCACGATCTGTCGTGTCGAAGCTGGCCGCCGGCCGCATGAAGGATCTCGCGTTCGCGGGAGCTCTCGCCCAAGCCGGCCTCATCGACCTGGACGTCATCGTCGAACGAATCCTGAAGATGTCGGACGATGTGCACCAGTCGGTGATCGATCGGATGCTCGGTTGGGCCGAGGCGTCGCGTCGCCGCGATTCCTGAGGGGGCGACGGCCGCGGGGCGTACGCTTCGCGGCGGGGAACATCGGCAAATTCTCATCGGCAAATTCGCCAGCCGTCCAGGCGTGCATGAGGTGTGTGACGAAATGGGTGGGCCGCGGGCGCATTTTAGGCACACTTCGGTGTGATCTAGCGGGATTCAGACACATCATAGTGATACGTAAGCATGGCAATTGCAGTAAATAATTGGACTCAGTCGAGTCGGGCAAACTCACTTATCGAGTTCTAATCCCACCGCCACCGCCATACGAGAACCCCCGGTTCTGACTGTCACCACAGCCGGGCCGGGGGTTCGTCGTCCTGGTGTGAAACGGCTGATCCGACATCCTTCATCAGCCTGGGTTCAGTTCGGTCTTCGGTAGCGGGCTGGAATCGAGATGCCGAAGAAACGTGCATCTGAGACTCGTGAGCGGGCGTTGCGGATGCCCGCCGAGGCGGTGCCCGCTCACAAGAACAGGTCAGGGGCGGGCCGCACCACGTGCTCGCCGGCAGCCTGTAGGAGGTGTCAACCGTCAGTAGGCTGGCCGCCATGACCCAGATCGACCCGTCCGCGGGCTGGCCCGCTGCTCCCGCGACCGGGACGGGCCCTCTTGCCGGAGTACGGATCCTCGACCTGAGCCGGATCCTCGCCGGACCGTACGCGACGATGACGCTCGCTGACCTCGGTGCGGACGTCATCAAGGTCGAGACGCCCGGCCGGGGCGACGAGACCAGGCACTGGGGCCCGCCGTTCGCCGCCGACGGCACGGCGTCCTACTACCTCGCCGTCAACCACAACAAGCGTTCGGCTGCGCTCGACCTGAACGACCCGCAGGACGCCCTCGTGGCGCGGCACCTCGCGGCCCACGCCGACATCGTGGTCGACAACTTCCTGCCCGGTCGCCTCGCGGCGTTCGGCCTCGACCGGGACACCGTCATCATCAGCAACCCGTCCGTCGTCACCGCGACGATCAGCGGCTTCGGCAACGACAACGCCTACTCGGGGCGGCCCGGGTTCGACTTCCTCGCCCAGGCGATGGGGGGCCTGATGGCGGTGACGGGGAAGAAGGGCGGCGAGCCGACCCGCGTCGGTGTCGCGATCAGCGACCTCGTGGCCGGGCTACACCTCGCGACGGGTGTGCTCGCTGCCCTCCACGAGCGGCACACCACGGGCGTGGGCCGTCATGTCGAGATCGCTTTGCTCGACACCCAGGTCGCGATGCTTGCCAACATCGCCTCGGGGTGGCTCAGTGCCGGCACCGCGCCAGCGCGTTTCGGCAACCGTCACCCGAGCATCGCGCCCTACGAGACGTTGCGCACGGCCGACCAACCGCTCGCCGTTGCAGTTGGCACCGATCGTCAGTTTGCGGCGATGGCCGCGGCGCTGGGGGAGCCGGGGCTGGCCGACGACCAGCGGTTCAGCACCAACCGATCGCGCGTCGCACACCGTGACGAGCTCCAGGCTGCTCTCGAAGGTGCGCTGTCGGGCCAAGGCCGCGCGCACTGGTTGCAGCACCTCGTCGCCGCCGGGGTGCCCGTTGCCCCGGTCAACACGATCCCTGAGGTGTTCGCCGACCCAGTCGTCCAGTCGCGCATGGTCGTCCACGTCGACGGGGTTGCGCAGGTGCGGTCGCCGTTGCGCGTCGATGGCGCCGCGCTCGAGGTCAACACCGCGCCACCCGCTCTCGGCGCCGACACGGACGCCGTCAAGCAGGCGCTCGGCCTACCGTCACGGGGCGACAGCCCCCGCCCCCCAGCCTGAGACTCACCTCCGAAGTGGAGACCAGGCTGGGAGAAGGTCAGAGAGTCACCCAAACTGTGGGGAGCGCCGTGAGGCCGGATCCAACTAGACGAGTGAAGCCCGGGGCGATTCAGACCGCCTTGGCACACTGGAGGGGTGAGTCAGCCTGCCGCCCGTGACCGCCGGGCCCGCCGCCGGGCCGTCATGGCCGTGGGTGGGTTCGTCGTCGTGCTCGGCGCCGCGATGGCCAAGCTCCTCCTCGACCCCGAGGGCTCCGGGATCGTCCGGTGGGATCCCTCGACCGTCGCCGCGCCGTCCGATGTGCGCACCACCGCGGACGGCGGCCAGTACGCCTTCCTCGTGACCCAGGACGGCTCCGCTGCACCGGTCGCCTACGACCCGTGCCGGCCGGTGCAGGTCGTCGTCAACACCCGGACCGGCCCCGCCGACGCCGTCGACCTCGTTGCCGATGCGCTGGACGAGATGGCCGAGCTGACCGGCCTGAGCTTCGATCTCGGCGGCGTCGTCACCGCGGCGCCGACCGCCGACTGGCAGCCTGAGCGCGACGGTGACGGATGGCAGCCCGTCCTCATCGCCTGGACCGACGACGACGAGATGGACGAGCTCGCAGGCAAGGTGCTCGGCCTCGGCGGAAGCGCCTGGACCGACGAGGACGGCGCCCGCAGGTACGTCACCGGTCAGGTGCTGCTGGACGGACCGCAGCTGGCGTCGCTCGGCCCCGACCAGACGCGCGCCACCCTGCTGCACGAGCTCGGACACCTGGTGGGCCTCGACCACGTCGAGGACGACGAGTCGCTCATGCAGCCCTTCAGCGGTCCCGAGGAGTGGGGCTCGGGCGACCTCGCCGGCCTCGCGCAGCTCGGTCGGGGCAGCTGTGCCGGGACCCTCGGCTGACCGATCTCGTCCGCGGGGCGTGGTGCCAGAACGCACCGAAGTCCCCGACCGGGATGGGAACGGCGGGGACTTCTGCGTGCACCGGCGGCTGCGAGGACCACCGACTCATCGTCAGGCTACGACGCGTCGATGACGCACTCCACCAACCAGGAGCGAACGAACGATGAATGCCTCTACGACGCGGCGTCGAGGCTGAAGTGCTGGAAGTCGGGCTCGGGGCAGAAGTAGCCCCACTCCCAGCCGATCCGCTCGAACTCGCGCCGCACGACGTCGCCCTCGCCGCCGACGACGTACGGGTTCTGCACCGGGTTGATGTCGATCGCGCGGCCGTACGCGTGGTCGGACCAGCTGTCCGATCGACACGAACGCGACCCTCGCAGGGGCGGAGAAGCGAGATCGTCTCGACGTGACGCAATGATTCACGGACGTCCCGAATCGCCACGCGCTAGCGTGGCGCTGTGTCCGTCCTCGAGATCGTCCTGGCAGTGACCCTGGCAGTGACAGCCGGGCCGCTCGCCATCTACGCGATCGTGCTGCGCGCCAAGCTCAAGCGAGCCCGGCGGCGCATCCGTCGGCTCGAGGAGGAGTCGTTGCGACCCCGCCTGACCATCCCGACCGTGCGATCCCGCCTGACCGTTCCGACCCCCTCGGAGGCAGTGCGCACCGTGGTCGGCACGGCGATGAAGGTCCGCGACAACGGGCTGAAGGGGACGATCCGCAGCTCGATCGACGACCTCGCGCTGTGGGCGGACATCGAACGACCGGACCTGGTGCGGCTCGCGGCTGGCGACGGCACGGTGACGATCATGTTCTCCGACATCGAGGGGTCGACCGATCTCAACCATCGCCTCGGTGACCGCGGCTGGGTGCAGCTGCTCGACAAGCACGACCGCCTGCTGACCCGGGCCATCGACGCCCACGCCGGCCACGTCATCAAGACGCAGGGTGACGGCTTCATGGTGGCGTTCGCGGAGGCGTCCCAGGCGGTGCGGGCCGCCTACGACATCGAGCGCGCGCTGTCCCGGGTCCGGACCGGCAAGCTGGCCGGCGTCAAGGTCCGCATCGGGGCTCACCGGGGGTCGGCCGTGCACCGCGACGGTGACCTGTTCGGCCGCAACGTGGCCTTCGCCGCGCGCGTCGCCGCCCAGGCCGACGGTGGCGAGGTGATCGTCAGCGACGCCGTCCTCACCGTGATCGCCGATCTCGAGCCGATCGTGCTGACGACCCGCGAGGTCGAGCTCAAGGGCGTCCCCGGGCTGCAGCAGCTGCACATCCTCGACTGGCGGGCCTGAGTCGGACGATCAGCGGGGCCGCCTGATCTTGCCCGTCGCCGTGCGGTCGAGCTCGTCGACGAGCTCGATCTCGCGCGGGACCTTGTATCGCGCGAGGCGCTCGCGGATGTACGCGCGGAGGTCGTCGGGGCTCGGAGCGGTGCCGGCCACCGGGACGACCAGCGCGTGCAGCCGCTGACCGAACTCCTCGTCGGCCACCCCGTGCACCGACACCTCCCGGACGTCCGGGTGCTGCTGCAGGACGTCCTCGACCTCGCCCGGGAAGACGTTCTCGCCGCCGGAGACGATCATGTCGTCCTCGCGGCCGTCGATGAACAGCCGTCCCTCGGCGTCGAGATGGCCGAGGTCGCCGGTGCTGACGTGACCGTCGATGACCTCCTTGCCGCCGCCGCCGGTGTAGGTCGCGGCGGTCATGGGGCCGCGGACGACGATGCGCCCGACGGTCCCGCGCGCGACCGGGCGGTCGGCGGCGTCGATGATCCGCACCGACACCCCGCGGACGGGGCGGCCGACGGTGCCCGGCGCGTCGCGGAGGTCCGCCGGATCGGCGATCGTCGTCCAGCCGACCTCGGTCGAGCCGTACATGTTCAGCAGGACGTCGCCGAACGCGTCGGTGAACCTCTTTGCCAGCACCGGTGAGAGCGGCGCGGCGCCCGACTGCACCGCGCGCAGAGAGCTGAGGTCGAGATCGGCCCGCTGGCCGGCGGGCACCTCGAGCATGCGGTGCAGCATCACCGGGACGGCGAACATGATGCGCACGCGATGCCGGGCGATCGCCGCGAGGGCCGCCTCGGCGGAGAAGCGTCGGGTCAGCACGACCGGGCAGCCGAGCGCGATCGCGATCACGAGGTAGGCGACGCCGAAGCCGTGGAACAGCGGCGGCAGCACGAGGACAGGATCGCCGCTGCGCAGCCCCATCGAGCGGAGCATCGTGCTGAGCGGGCCGACGTACCCGACGACCTGCGCCTGTCGCGGCGCACCCTTCGGGGTGCCGGTCGTGCCGGAGGTCAGGATCACGAGGCGGCCGGTGTGGCGACGACTGGAGGGCGCCGGGTGACCGAACGAGCGCGCACCCGCGACCGAGCCGGACCCCTGTCCGTCGCTCACCAGCCGGGTGATGCCCAGGTCGGCGGCCTTGACGACGCGGGTGAGGTCCTCGTCGTGCACCAGGAGGTCGATGCCCTCGCGACGGGCGACGTCGCGGAGCTGCTCGGCGCCGAACTCGGTGTTGAGCAGCACCAGGTCGGCGTCGATCCAGAGCGCCGCGAATGCCGCCTCGACGAACCCGACGTGGTTGCGGCAGAGCAGGCCGATCGTGCTGCCGCGCCCGGCGCCGCGAGCGTGCAGGGCGCCGGCGAGCTCGCGCACGTGCTCGTAGAGCTCAGTCGTCGTGAGGGTGCGGTCGTCGTCGATGACGGCGGCGCGGTCGGGCCAGCGGCTGGCGGCGTGGGCCAGGAGGACGGCGGGTGACGCCTGGTGGCGCAGCAGGCCGCGGGCCATGCCGATCGCTGCCCGGGGTGAGACCGGGGCGATGATCCGGGACGAGACGGCGGCGTCGACGGCACCGATCGCCGTGCCGGCCACGGTCCGTCCCGCGCGACGAAGCGGTGTGACGTAGGGCACATGAGGCATGGTCGGAACGTACCGTCTGGTGATCAGGCGTCAAGCCGGAGGTGCACCTTCACGCCGAACCGGTCAGAACTCCGGCAGTCGCGGCACGTACGGCGCCTCCAGCGAGGCGAGCTCGTCGGCGTCCAGCGACAGGTCGAGCGAGGCGATGGCGTCGTCCAGGTGCAGCTGCCGGGTCGCACCCACGATCGGCGCCGTGACGACCTCCTGCTGACGGACCCACGCCAGGGCGACCTGGGCGCGTGAGACGCCACGGGCCTCGGCGATCCGGGCGACGGCGGCGGCGATCGCTCGGTCGGACTCGTCGGCCTGGCCGTAGAACGCCTTGGTCACCTGGTCGGTGTCGCTGCGGCTCGTGGTGAGGTCGTCCCAGTCGCGGGCCAGCCGGCCACGTGCCAAGGGACTCCACGGGATGACGCCGATGCCCTCGTCGAGGCAGAAGGGATGCATCTCCCGCTCCTCCTCGCGCTGCACGAGGTTGTACTGGTCCTGCATCGAGACGAACGGCGTCCAGCCGTTGAGGTCGGCCGCGTGCTGGGCCTGCGCGAGCTGCCACGTCCACATCGACGAGGCGCCGATGAAGCGGGCCTTGCCGGCGTTGACGACCGCGTCGAGGGCCTCCATCGTCTCCTCGATCGGCACCGCAGGATCCCACCGGTGGATCTGGTAGAGATCGACGTAGTCGGTGCCGAGCCGCCGCAGGCTGTCATCGATCTGCCGCGCGATGGCCCCTGCCGAGAGGCCGCCGGACGAGGGGTCGCCGCCCATCGGGAAGAACACCTTCGTCGCGATCACGACGTCCTCCCGGCGGGCGAGATCCGCGAGCGCCCGTCCCACGATCTCCTCGCTCGAGCCGTCGGAGTACATGTTGGCGGTGTCGAACGTCGTGATGCCCGCCTCGAGCGCCTGCTGGATGAACGGCCGGCTCTCGTCCTCTGGCAGTGACCACGGGTGGGTGCCGCGCTCCGGATCGCCATAGCTCATGCAGCCGAGGATGATCTGCGAGACCTCGAGATCGCTGGTGCCCAACCTGACCTGTTCCATGCGCCCAATCATGCCCACGCCGGTGGTGCCCGAGGCTGCTTGGTGGGGTGTGTTGGACTGGCGTCGTCAACCGATCCGCTGGAGGAACCATGCCCCACGAGACGATCGAGATCGCGATGCCAGACGGTCGCGCCGAGGCCTACGTGACGCGCCCCGACGACGGGGATCACCCTGGGGTGCTGTTCCACGTCGACGCGATCGGGCTGCGTCCACGGACCCGCGAGATGGCCGACCGGATCGCCGCGTGGGGCTACGTCGTGCTGGTGCCGCACGTGTTCTACCGCGACGGTTCCGCGGCCGAGCTCGAGCCGCACGTCGACCTGACACAGCCCGGAGCGCGCGAGGAGTTCTTCGGGACGGTCATGCCGCGGGTGCACGCCCTCACCCCGGACCGGTCTGATCCCGACCTGGACGCCTACCTCGACGCGCTGCTCGGGCTCCCGGGAGTCGTCGGCCCCCATGTCGGCATGACGGGCTACTGCGTCGGCGGTCGCCTAGCGATCCGCGCGGCGGGCCTGCGGCCGGACGTCATCGCGGCGGCCGGGGCCTTCCATGCCGGCGGTGTCGTGACCGACGGGGCCGACAGCGCCCACCTGGTCGCGGCCCGTGCGAGTGGTGAGATCCTCGCCGGGCACGCCGACCAGGACGGGTCCAATCCTGCTGGCTCGGTCGCCGCGCTCGAGGCGGCACTGACCGAGGCAGGTGTCGCCCACACGTCAGCGATCTATCCGGGCGCATCGCACGGCTTCACGATGGCGGACACCTCGACGTACGACGCAGACGCGACCGAGCGCCACTTCGCCGAGCTGGAAGGACTGCTGAGGCGAGCCCTGCCAGTGTCCGCTTGACGACTCGTTCCCCGTGGGAGGTTCCGTACAGGACCTAGGTCCGGGACCATGACGCATGATCGGAATTCATCGGCAGGCCCTGGTTGCTGCCGCCGTCCTTGCGCTGCTCGGCGCTTCGCTGACGTCGGTCTCGGCTGCGCCGAAGACCGCCTCCGGCCCCTCCTGTGGCTCGACGACGATCTACAAGTCCCCGGGCAAGGCGTGGCGGTGCACCTTCTCAGACGACTTCGCGGGCACGACCCTCAACCGGTCGAGGTGGACGGTGCAGGAGACGGCCACGAGCGGCTATCAGAACGGCGGCGACTGCTTCGTCGACAGTCCCGGCAATGTGTCGGTCGCAGACGGAGCGCTTTCGCTGACGACCCGCCGTGAGTCGTCGGCCTTCACGTGCACCGCGCCGGGCGGCACGTACACGAGCAGCCACACCAGCGGGATGGTCAGCACCTGGGGCACGTTCGCGCAGGCGTACGGACGATTCGAGGTCAGGGCGAAGTTCGCGACGTCAACGGTGGCCGGGGTGCAAGGTGCGCTCTGGCTCTGGCCGATCGACTCGGCGAGGTACGGGGCCTGGCCTGCCTCGGGCGAGATCGACATCGCCGAGGTCTACAGCCAGTACCCGGATCGGGCGATCCCCTTCATCCACTACCTGTCCGACCCGAACGACCTGAGCGTCACCAACAACTACTGCATGATCAAGGACGTGTCTGCGTTCCACACGTACACCACGGAGTGGACCCCGACGCGCATCAAGATCTCCTACGACGGCACGACGTGCCTCGACCACGCGATCAAACCCATCGCGCCGCTCGAGGCCCCGGCGCCGTTCGACAGCCCATACATCGTCGCCCTCACGCAGACCCTCGGGAGCGGTGCGAACTCACTGACCCAGTCCACGCCGCTGCCCGCCACGACGGTCATCGACTTCGTACGGGTCTGGTCCTAGGGCCGCGACCCCGAGGGGCCACGGGACGTCTGCGCGGTGTGTCAGAGCGTGCCGAGGAACGGCAGCACGAGGCGGCACGGCACCGAACGCGGGTGGGCCGGGTCGAGGGCGTTGAGGACGAGCGCGGCGGCGACCGGATCGGCGACGATCTGGAAGTGCTCTGACAGGTCGAGTGCGCAGTAGTCCTGAACGACCAGGTTGGTCATGCCCGGCTCGATGCCACTGGTGTACGGGACGACCAGCTCGTCGTATCGCGTGACGATGTTGGTGTACGTGATGCCAGGAACAGCGGGTCCGCCCCCGGACCGCATCTTCGCCATGAACTCGGAGCTGGTCAGCAGCTGGGGCCCCGACGCGAAGTACGGATCCAGCAGCGCGATCACCGCGGGGCTGGCGCCGAATGGCGTACCCAGTGTCACGAGCGTGTCGAGTGCGGCGGGGTTGGTGCCGTGCCAGATCGGCGCGATCGAGACGTAGGAGTGGATGTACTTCGCCCCGTCCAGGAACTTGGCATAGTAGTTGGGCACCACGGTGCCCTCGCTGTGACCGAGGATGTCGACCGTCGCTGACCCCGTGGCGGCACGCACGCGGTCGATGAAGGTCCCCAGCTGAGCGGCACTGTTCTCCATCGCGGTGAGGCCGCCGAAGACCTGGTTGCCGGGTGTCGGCACCTGGGTGAGCTGGCCGTACGTCAGGGCGAACACGCAGTAGCCGTTGTTGGCCAGCAGAGGCGAGAACGTCTGCCAGTTCGTGGCCTTGTTGCCGGTGAGCCCGTGGACGAGGACGACGGGGCGAGGGTGTTGGGCCGACGGCTTGCAGGCCCAGTCGTTGGCGCCGGGCGGATCGGCGTCGACACCGAACCCGGCGATCACCGCCGAGGTCAGGAAGCTGTAGGGAACGGGCAGTGGCGCGGGCGTGGCCTGTGCGGGGCTCCCGCCCAGCACGGTGAGTGCCAGGGCGAGTGCCGCCATCGCAGCGGAAACACGGCGGAAGTTCATGGGATCCTTTCGGAATGACCAGTGTCACACGGAGTTACACTTTGCACCACGGGACGTAGGTCCCTCGACGAATAGTCCGGTCAGAAGTGACTGCATGGGTCGGAAGGATGGTCAAACTTTCCGAAAGCCGTGACATCGCGGTCGTGATGGGACTAACGTCCGTGGTGTCAGAGGGAGCCGGCAGAGCTCAGAACCGCTGGACGACCCATCGATGGGAGACCCGCTTCGGCGGGGTTCGATGGATCGGACGGTGGGCCGACAGACAGGGAGATTCGTCGGCGTAGATGAGACCTGCCCCGGGTGGGGCCACCTCTTGGCAGTGATCTGATCAAGGGAGAGCTCAGATGTCTCGGAAAATGTGTCGACCCCGCGTGGGCGACCCGTCCTCGAGGGGCGGGGACGGAATCATCACCGCTTCGCGTCGAGGAGTCAGCACCGTCGTGGGCACGACTGCTGCGGCGGCCGGTCTGCTGGTCAGCGGATGGCTGGTCGCCCCCGCCGCCGACGCCGCGTCGGCGCCGGTGAAGATCATGACGATGGCGGCGAAGACGGTGTCGAACGGTGCCACCGTCACGGTCAAGCCCACCTATCGGGCCAGCAAGAGAGTCAAGGTGCGCTCGGCCTCGATGGACGTTCGACGATCGTCGTCGTGGGTGGCCCGCGGAGCGCGGTGGGTCAAGCTGACCCCCGGGACGTACCGGGTCACGACCAAGGTGTCGTACGCGGTGCGCGACAACGGCTCCTACGGGAAGAAGAAGACGACCACCCGCACGCAGACGCTGCGCGTCGTCACCCCGCCGCCGGTGGTTCCGGCGTCCGTGACGTCCGAGGCCTACCGACCCGCGACCACCCCTCCTGCCAGCGTCACCGTCACGAGCTCCAGGTGCGACTCGACCTCGCTGCGCAAGGCCGACGGCGCCCCGTGGACCTGCAGCTTCTCGGACGAGTTCTCCGGGTCGACGCTCGACTCGACCAAGTGGCTGCCCCAGCAGACGGCGACGAGCGGCTACACGATCGGCGGAGAGTGCTACGTCGGAGGCAGCAACAACGCTGCGGTGGCAGGCGGCGTGTTGGCATTGACTGTGCGCAAGGAGGCGCAGCCGTTCCTGTGCAAGAGCCCCTTGGGGAACTACACCGCGACCCACACCGGTGGGATGGTCACCACCTGGGCCTCGTTCGCCCAGGCGTACGGCCGGTTCGAGATCCGCGCTGCCTTCCCCCGGACGACGGTGCCGGGCCATCACGGCGCCCTGTGGCTGTACCCGCAGAACCCGTTGGCCGCCTTCCCCTACTCCGGCGAGATCGACATCGCCGAGATGTACTCACAGTGGTCGGACCGCGTGATCCCATTCATCCACTACGGACGGCTCGACTCGACCGTCACCAACAACTACTGCATGATCCAGGACGTCTCGGCCTTCCACACGTACACGCTGGAGTGGACCAAGGACACCCTGACGATCGCCTACGACGGCAAGCCGTGCGTGACCCACCGCATCAACGGTGGCTCGATCGAGCTGGGCTCGGCACCCTTCAACGCCCCCTTCATCCTCGTGCTGACGCAGGGGCTCGGGCTGGGGGGCAACGCGCCAACCGGCACGACGCCCGACACGGGGACGACGAAGGTCGACTACGTGCGGGTCTGGAAGTAGGTCTCCCCTCCCTGCCGGTCGGGTCCGGGCCGCCCTCCGAGGCGACTCCGGTCCGACCGGTGGATCGGGGAATAACCCCCGGTCGGCCGGTCTTGACGCCTGTATGACCTCGACCATCTCCGCCCACCCGTCCGGCACGTTCCAGCTCGGCGGTGACCTCCCGGTCATCCGCCTCGGCTACGGCGCGATGCAGATCACCGGCGACGGTGTCTGGGGTGAGCCCCGAGACCGCGCCGCCGCGATCGCCGTGGTGCGGCGTGCAGTCGAGCTGGGCGTCACGTTCATCGACACCGCCGACTCGTACGGACCGAACGTCTCCGAGGAGATCATCCGCGAGGCGATCCACCCCTACGCCGACGACGTCGTCATCGCCACGAAGGCGGGCCTGACGCGCACCGGTCCGGGGGAGTGGATCCCGGTCGGACGCCCGGCCTACCTGAAGCAGCAGGTGGAGCTCAGCCTGCGCCGGCTCGGCGTCGAGCGGATCGACCTGATCCAGCTGCACCGCATCGATGGTGAGGTGCCGATCGCCGACCAGGTCGGCGCCTTCAAGGAGCTGCAGGAGCAGGGCAAGGTCCGCCACATCGGTCTCAGCGAGGTCAGCGTTGCGCAGCTGCAGCAGGCGCAGCAGACCGCGGAGATCGTGTCGGTCCAGAATTTGTTCAACCTCACCGACCGTTCGGCCGAGGCGTTGCTCGAGCACGCCACGGCGGAGGGCATCGCCTTCATCCCGTGGTTCCCGCTGGCCACCGGCGGACTCGTCAAGGACGGCGGCCCGCTCGCCGAGCTCGCGAACCAGCACGACGCGACGCCGTCGCAGCTCGCTCTCGCGTGGCTGCTCAAGCGGTCCCCGGTGATGCTCCCGATCCCGGGCACGTCGTCCGTCTCGCACCTGGAGGACAACCTCGGCGCGGCATCCATCGAGCTGACGGACGAGGAGTTCGCGGCGCTCGACGCCATCGCCTGATCGCCACCTCGCCCACTATCCGCAGTTCTTGGATGGTTCCGTATGAATCGTGTCCTGCGGATCCGTGCAGAACAATCCAAAAACTGGCGGGGGTGGGTCAGTCGATGATCTCGGTCTCGAGGATTGAGTTCGGGTGGAAGGCGACCGGATCGCCGCGGCGGGTCGGCCGGATGAGGTCGAAGCCGCCGGTTGTCATGAGCGCCCAGCGCAGCGGCGGTTCGGCATGCCCGAGATGGCGCCCGCCGATGGGGACGAACAGCTCGAGTGCCGCGCGTGCACAGACCAGGTGCGTCGGCGGGAAGTTGAAGAGCCGCTTCGCGGCCTCCTCGTCCGACCCGATGAACGCCACGGGCCGCGTCAGGCTCTCGCCGCAGATACCGCAGACCCGGCTGAGTGCGCAGCGGATCGCGCGACGCTTGACGACGGTCGAATGGTCGAGCGCCCCGCCGTCGTCCTCGCACGCGAACGGCACGGGGAGCCCGCCGGCCTGAGGTCGGCCGGCGAGCCCCACCGCCGTCACACCGATGCCGCGCCCGACCACTTGCCGAGCTCCGACCGGCGCGACTGACGCTCCGCGTCGGTCAGGCGTCCGGCCTTGCGGGCCGGGACGGGTGCCGGGTTGTCGGTCGTCCGCTTGTTGGGCAGCGACAGCTTCATGATCGTCCGGAACGTCTGCGCGTACTGCTTGTAGATCGGCCCGGTCGTGTAGGGGATGTCGTAGCGCTTGCAGATGTCCTTGACCTTGACCGAGATCTGCGCGTAGCGGTTGCTGGGCAGGTCAGGGAACAGGTGGTGCTCGATCTGGTAGCCGAGCTGCCCGCTCATGATGTGCAGGAACTTGCCGCCCTCGAAGTTGGCGGAGCCGAGCATCTGCCGCAGGTACCACTCGGCGCGCGTCTCGTCCTCGAGCTCCTCCTCGGTGAATTGCACGGCACCGTCGGGGAAGTGACCGCAGAAGATGACGCCGTACGTCCACAGGTTGCGCATGATGTTGGCGGTGAAGTTGGCCGTCAGCGTCTGCAGGAAGAACGGTCCGGTCAGCGCCGGGTACATGACGTAGTCCTTGAGCGACTGCTTGCCGACCTTGCTGCCGATCTGCTTGAGCTGCGTCTTCAACAGCTTCGGGTCTTTCTCGCCCTTGCGGATGGCCTCGATGTCGAGGTCGTGCAGGGCGACGCCCCACTCGAAGAACAGCGCGAGCAGCGCGTTGTACACCGGTTGGCCGAGGTTGGCCGGGTGCCACTTCTGGTCGCGCGACATGCGCAGGATGCCGTAGCCGACGTCGTTGTCGTGGCCGAGCACGTTGGTGAACTGGTGGTGGATGTAGTTGTGCGAGTGCTTCCACTGCTCGGCGGGCTGGGTCGTGTCCCACTCCCAGTTGCTGGAGTGGATCTCGGGGTCGTTCATCCAGTCCCACTGGCCGTGCATCGCGTTGTGGCCGAGCTCCATGTTCTCCAGGATCTTGGC
>JBKJIW010000033.1:0-33073 GCA_046598255.1 Aeromicrobium sp.
GCAGCGGACGGCTCGATGCCGAAGCCCAGGAAGCCGAGGCCGGCCAGGGTCAGGATGGCCTCGGACGCGTTGAGGGTGCCGATGACCGGCAGCGACGACGAGACGTTGGAGAAGATGTGCTTGCGCAGGATGCGCGGTGTGCGCACGCCGACGACCTTGGCCGCGTCCACGTAGGGCTCGGCCTTGACCGACAGGGTCGCGTTGCGGATCACGCGGTAGTACTGCGGGACGAACACGACGGTGATCGAGATGGCCGCCGCGAGGATGCCGCCGACGGCGCCGCTGTTGCCGCCGGAGACGACGATCGAGACGACGATCGCGAGCAGCAGCGACGGGAACGCGTACAGCGCGTCCATGATGAGCACGAGCACCCGGTCGAGCCAGCCGCCGAGGTAGCCGGAGACGAGTCCGAGGGGGACGCCGACCAGCCCGGACAGGACGACGGCGAGCACGATGACCTCGACGGCCGTGCGGGCGCCGTAGATGACGCGCGACAGCACGTCCGTGCCGCCGACGCTGGTGCCGAACCAGTGATCGGCCGACGGGGGCTGCTGCGTGCCGAAGATGACGCCGTTCGCCCGGTCGGCGTTGAAGTCGTAGGGCGCGAGCCACGGCGCGAAGATCGCCACGAAGACGAACAGGAACACCAGCGCGAAGCCCAGCAGCAGCATGAACCGCTGCAGGCCGTGGGACTGGGTGACGACAGCAGGTATCAACCGACGCATGTCAGAACCTCACTCGGGGGTCGACGAACGCGATGATGACGTCGATCAGGAAGCTCATGGCGCCGACGATCAGCGCGATGAGGGTCACGATGCCCTGCACGGCCAGGAAGTCGCGCTTGATGAGGTACTCCGAGAGCTGGTAGCCCAGCCCCTTCCACTCGAACGTCGTCTCCGTGAGGATCGCGCCGCCCAGCAGCAGGGCGACCTGCATGCCCATCACGGTGACCACCGGCACGAGCGCGTTGCGGAACGCGTGCTTGTTCATCACGCGCCGCTCGGAGATGCCGCGGGCGCGGGCCGCCGTCACGTAGTCCATGCGCAGCGTCTGCAGCAGGTTGACCCGGACGAGGCGCAGGAACACGCCACCGGTCAGCAGGCCGAGCGCGATCGCGGGCAGCATCGCGTGCTTGAGGACGTCGCCGATCAGCGCCGGATCACCCCACAGCAGGGCGTCGACGATCATGATGTTGGTGTGCGGACGCACGTCCTGCAGCGTCAGCTCGGTCGCGATGCTGGCCCGTCCGGACGACGGCCACCCGAACGGCGTGAACGCCAGCTTGAGCAGCAGGCCCACGAAGAACACCGGCGCCGCGTAGACCAGGATCGAGAAGAGCCGCAGCAGGACGTCCGGCACGCGGTCGCGGTAGCGGGCAGCGAGTCGGCCGAGGGGGACGCCGACCGCGAAGGCCACGAGCAGCGACCAGAAGGCGAGCTCGAGCGTCGCTGCCCCGTTGACGACGAGGATGTCCGAGACCTTGCGGTTGTCGGTGAGGGTCGTGCCGAAGTCGCCCCGGAACAGCCCCGAGATGTACTCCCAGTACTGGGTCAGGATGGGCCTGTCGAGGCCGGCGTCGGCCTTGCGCTCGGCGATCTGCTCGGCGTTCAGGCGTCCGCCGAGGGCGGCCTGGATGGGGTCGCCGATGACCCGCATGAGGATGAAGACCATCGTCACCAGCACCCAGATCATGGGCAGCAGCAGCGCGAGCCGCACCAGCAGGTAGCGCACCAGCGGGCTGGGTCCGCCCTTGGGACGGGTGGGTGGATCTCCCGGGGTCGGCTCGAGTGGTGCGAGGACTTCGGCGGTGGTCATCGTCTCCTCTTTCGGTCTGGAGGGGCCGTGCGGTCATGCAGAGGAGGGGCGAGCCCGATGGGCCCGCCCCTCCTCCGGTGGTCACTTCGACAGCGAGGTGAACCGGAACTTGAACGACGCGTCGAGCGTCTTGTCCAGGCCGTTCACGCCGTCGACGCCGATCGCGACCTGCGAGCCGGTCAGCAGCGGCAGGTAGGGCACCTGGTCGGCGATGCGGTCCTGGATCTTGCCCAGGGTCGCCTCGCGCGACGTCTTGTCGCCGTCGGTGCGCTCACTGTCGAGCAGCGCCGTCATGTCCGGGTCGGCGAACTCAGTGCCCAGCTCGTTGTAGTGCGAGTTGGTGAAGTTGCCGCTCTGCTCGTCGTCGTACGGGCTGAGGAACGGCGACAGGTAGTTGTCGGCATCCGGGAAGTCCGGGAACCAGCCGAGCTGGAAGACCGGGTACGCGTCCGCGTTGTACTCCTCGGAGTACGTGACCCACTCGGTCGACTGCAGGTCGACCGTGAACAGGCCGGTCGCCTCGAGCTGACGCTTGACGGCGTTGTACTCCTGGTCGGAGCTCGAGCCGTAGTGGTCGGGGTTGTACTGCAGCTTGACGTCGACCGGCGTCGCGACGCCCGCGTCGTCGAGGAACTTCTTCGCCGCGTCCGCGTCGGGCGCGTCGCCGTAGGCGTCCTTGAACGCCTCGGTCGCTCCGGCCTGGCCGTCCGGCACCATCGAGTATGCCGGGGTGAACGTGTCCTTGTAGACCTGCGTGGCGAGGTCGGCGCGGTCGACCGACGAGGCGACGGCCTTGCGGATCGCGAGCTTCTGCTCGACGTTCTCGCCCGGCATGGTCTTGAGGTTGAAGGTCACGTAGCGCAGCTCGCCGCCGGCGCCCGTCACGACGTTGATGCCGTCGGTCTTCTCGAGGTCGGCGATGTCGGTCGGGGTGAGCGACCGGAAGGCGACGTCGATGTCCTTGTTCTTGATGTCGAGCTTGAGGTTCTCGGGCTTGGCGTAGTACTTCATCGTGACCTTCTCGGTCGCGGCCTTGCCGTAGGTGCCGTCGTAGTCGGGGTTGGCGACGAACTCGGCGAGCTGGTTCTTGCTGTACTTCGCGATCGTGTACGGACCGGAGAAGCCATTGGCCTTGACCGCTGCGTCGTCGTCCATGACCTTGTCGGCGGGATAGGTGTCCTCGTCGACGATCGGGCCGGCGGACGTCACCAGGATCTGGGGGAACGTCTGGTCGTTCGGGGCGTTGAGCGTGAAGGTCACGGTCGAGTCGTCGGTGGCCTCGACGCTCTTCATGGCGCCGAGCAGCGAGGCGGGACCGCTGGGGTCGTTGATCGCGACGACCCGGTTGAACGAGAACGCGACGTCGGACGCGGTCAGTGCGTTGCCGTTGGCGAACGTCAGGTCAGGCTTGATGGTGCACACGTACTTGGTCGCGTCGGCAGCGTCGAAGTCGCACGCCGACGCGGCGTCGGGCGTCAGGTCCGTGCTGCCGGCCGGGAAGTTGAGCAGGTACTGGTAGACCTGCGTCTGCACGTTGAGCGAGCCGTTGTCGTACGAGCCGGCGGGATCGATCGACACGACCTTGTCGGTGGTGCCGACGATGAGGCCGGAGCCTGCGTTGTCGTCGCCGCTGCTCTTGCCTTGACCGCACGCGGCGAGGGTGACCCCGGCCAGGGCGGAGACCGCGATGATCGCGGTGGATCGACGGAACATTCTCATTGCTCTCCTTGGAAGTCGAGCCGCCCCCCGAGGGGTCGGCGGATGGTCCACATGATGGGACGAGCCTCCGCGGAACGCTACACGCGCTGGTCGCGACGAAACCGTCGCGAACGATTGCAGTTTGATGACGTCTGCCACCGCTGGGCGGCGGTGATGACGCCGGGAATGGCAAAGGCCCCCGGTCGCGCGATGCGCGGTCGGGGACCGTGACCTTGAGGCGCCGAAGCGCTCGGTCAGATCTCATGTCGGTCAGTGACCAGGAATATCGGAGCCGGGAGAGGCGCCTGGTCACTGATGGCTCGGGCGGAGGGAGTCCGCTGGCGAGCCTGGCTGGGAGAGCCGTGGTTCGACGAGGAGTTCGTGGTTCCATCATGCAGGGGCACCCCATGTTCGGGCAGGGACCTACGTCCTGTTGTCAGTCGGAAAAGGTCGCAATATGGAGTACCTGCACGGGATGTCTCCGTAGGCTGGTACCCAGGGAGTGTGCTCATGCCAGGTAGTGCCGAGGTCGCCACGCATCGACTCCGCAGCGTCCTCGACGCCGCGGCGACGATGTCGTCCGACCTGTCGTTGGAAGGACTGCTCGATCGCATCCTGCGCAAGACGGGCGACCTGGTCGACGCCGAGAAGGGTTTCCTCGACGTCCTCGACCGTCGTTCCGATCGTCGCATCGGCACGTTCGCGTCCTACGGCATCGATGGAGTGAGTGACGCGACCCACCCGGGACGGCAGCTGCTGGTCGAGCTGCTCGAGCAGCCGGACCCGCGGGCCGAGCACGGCGAGGCGGGCCGCTCGCTGACGAGTGCCTTCATCGGCGTCCCGATCACGATCCACGACTTCCTCTTCGGCAACATCTACCTCGTCGGTAAGCGGTCCGGTCCGGGCTTCAGCCAGGAGGACGAGGAGATCGCCCGGGCGATGGCCTCGGCCGCCGGCTTCATCATCGACAACGCCCGTCTCTACGAGAACGGTGAACGTCAGCGGATGTGGCTCGAGGCGGCCGCCGAGATCACCGCCGCCCTGCTCTCGCCGATCGCCCGCGACGCCGCCCTGCAGCTCGTCGTCGACCGGGCCCGGTCCGTGTCGTCCGCTGACTTCGTCGGTCTGCTCATGCCGTACGACGACGACACCCTCAAGGTCGAGGCGGTGGCTGGCGTGGCTGCCGCGGGCGTCGTCGGGGAGATGATCGACGTCGGCAGCAGCCTGGTCGGCGACGCGACCCGCTTCGGTCAGACGGTCGTGGTCCCCAACACCGAACTGAACTCCCGCTACGAGCGTCACAAGACGTCCCAGTGGCCCGACCTCGGATCGCTGATGGTGCTGCCGCTGCATGGCGGCGACTCGGCGGGGGCTCTGATCGTCGGGTGGTTCAAGGGTCATCAGATCGACCGGTGGGAGCTCGATCCCGTCGTCCCGCAGGGGTTCGCCGACCAGGCGGCGCTCGTGCTGCAGATGGCCCGCGCCCAGGACGCGCAGGCACGCCTGGCGGTCTTCGAGGATCGCGACCGCATCGGCCGCGACCTGCACGACCTGGTGATCCAGCGGCTGTTCGGCATCGGCCTGATGCTCGACAACACGACCAAGCTCATCTCGAACCCGTCCGCCGTCGACCGGTTGTCGTCGGCGATCGACGACATCGACCAGACGATCAAGGACATCCGCCGCACGATCTTCGCGCTGAGCTCCGCCTCGGCGGCCGACGACCTGCGTGCCGAGCTCGACGAGGTGCTCCACGACGCCTTCAAGCTGCTCGGCTTCCGGCCGGAGGTCAGGCTCTCGGGCCCCGTCGACAGCGTCATCACGGGCGAGGTGCGCGACCAGTTGGTCACGGTCCTGCGCGAGGTGATGTCCAACATCGTCCGCCACGCCCACGCCGCCCACGTGTTCGTCGAGCTGGAGGTGGCGGACGACATCTGCCTCACCGTCCGCGACGACGGTGTCGGGCTGGGCACAGATCCACGCGCGGTCGGCAACGGCCTGCGCAACATCCGTGAACGCGCCTCGCTGCTCGGCGGCGACTGCTCGGTGAGCAGTGGGCGTGACCCAGGCACCACCGTACGATGGTCCGTACCGAGGAGATCTGCATGAGCGAAGCACCGATCAGGTTGTTCCTGCTCGACGATCACGAGGTCGTCCGGCGGGGCCTCAAGGACCTCCTCGACCAGGAGGACGACATCGAGGTCGTCGGCGAGTCCGGGCTCGCCCAGGACGCTGCGTCCCGGATCCCCACGATCAAGCCCGACGTGGCGGTGCTCGACGCCCGGCTTCCCGACGGATCGGGCATCGAGGTGTGCCGGGAGATCCGCTCGGCCGATCCGTCGATCGCGGTCATCATCCTGACGTCGTACGACGACGACGACGCCCTGTTCGCCGCGATCATGGCCGGCGCGGCGGGCTACGTCCTCAAGCAGGTCCGTGGCACCGATCTCGTCGATGCCGTCCGTCGCGTCGCCGGTGGGCAGTCGCTGCTCGACCCGGCCGTGACCCAGCGGGTGCTGCGGCGCATCCGTGAGGGTCAGCCGGCGGACGACCCCCTGGAGTCGCTCACCAAGCAGGAGCGACGGATCCTGGACCTGATCGGCGAGGGACTGACCAACCGGCAGATCGCGACCGAGATGTTCCTGGCCGAGAAGACCGTCAAGAACTACGTCACGCAGCTGCTGTCCAAGCTCGGCCTCGAGCGGCGCACCCAGGCCGCGGTGCTGGTGGCCCGTCATGACGAGAAGGCCTCACGCGAGCACTGACGCCGGTCGGAGATCGGCAGAACACGAGTCGTGGCGGGCCGTTACGCTAGGGGCATGAGCCACGACCAGCACCTCGCCGACTTCGACCCTGACATCGCCGCCCTGCTCGATGCCGAGCTGCACCGCCAGCAGTCGACGCTCGAGATGATCGCGTCCGAGAACTTCGCGCCGGTCGCGGCGCTCGAGGCGCAGGGCAGCGTCCTGACCAACAAGTACGCCGAGGGCTACCCGGGCAAGCGCTACTACGGTGGCTGCGAGTTCGTCGACCAGGTCGAGACGATCGCGATCGAGCGCCTCAAGCAGCTGTTCGATGCGGGCTACGCCAACGTCCAGCCGCACTCCGGCGCGTCGGCCAACGCCGCAGCCCTGCACGCGATCGCCACCAAGGGCGACACGATCCTGGGCCTCGACCTGGCCCACGGCGGTCACCTGACGCACGGCATGAAGCTCAACTTCTCCGGCAAGCTCTACAACCCCGTCGCTTATCACGTGGTGCCCGAGACGGGTCTGGTCGACATGGACGAGGTGCGCTCGCTCGCCGAGGAGCACCGGCCGCAGGTCATCATCGCCGGCTGGTCGGCCTATCCGCGGCACCTCGACTTCGCCCTGTTCCGCGAGATCGCCGACTCGGTCGGCGCCAAGCTGTGGGTCGACATGGCGCACTTCGCCGGCCTCGTCGCCGCCGGGCTTCACCCGAGCCCGCTGCCCCATGCGCACATCGTCACCACGACGACGCACAAGACGCTGGGTGGTCCGCGCGGTGGAGTGATCCTCACCAACGACGAGGACATCGCCAAGAAGATGCGTTCGGCGGTCTTCCCCGGCCAGCAGGGCGGCCCGCTCGAGCACGTCATCGCGGCCAAGGCTGTGGCGTTCAAGATGGCGCTCGAGCCCGAGTTCAAGGAGCGCCAGCAGCGCACCATCGAGGGAGCCCGGCTCCTGGCGGCACGTCTGCTGGAGGACGACGCGTCCGCGGCCGGGGTCAAGGTCCTGAGCGGCGGCACGGACGTCCACCTGGTGCTGGTCGATCTGCGCGACTCCGAGCTCGACGGCCAGCAGGCGGAGGACCGGCTCCATGAGGTCGGCATCACGGTCAACCGCAACGCGGTCCCGAACGACCCACGGCCGCCGATGGTGACCTCGGGCCTGCGCATCGGCACGCCGGCGCTGGCGACCCGCGGCTTCGGTGCCGAGGAGTTCACCGAGGTGGCCGACATCATCGCGTCGGCGCTGCTGCCCGGCGAGGTCGACATCGAGGGGCTGCGCAAGCGCGTCACGGTGCTGGCCGAGCGCTTCCCGCTCTACCCGGGCATCACCCCCTTCACGGCGTGACGCCCCGACCCCCGCTCAGAGCCTGGCTGTCGCCGGGCCTGATCGGGCTGCACGTCCTCGCCGTGGTCGCGCTCGTGTTCTGCGTCCTGATGGGGCTGTGGCAGCTGGGTGTCTACGACTCCCGGCAGGAGCACGAGCAGGCCGACAAGCAGGTCGTCCCCCGGGTGGCGCTGACCGATCTCTGGACGCCCGACACGCCGTTCACCAGCACGCTCAACAACCGCCCGGTCACGATCGACGGCGTGTTCGCCCCGGCCGCCGACCAGATCTGGGTCACCGACAAGGAGCAGGACGGCCGCACAGGCGCCTGGCTCGTCGCCCCGTTGCAGGTCGACGGTGGCGACACGATGCTCGTCGTGCGCGGCTGGTCGCCCGAGGCGGGCGGGTTCCCCGAGGTGCCGCCCGGCCGGGTCACGATCGACGCGGTGCTGGCGCCCGGCGAGGCCACGGCGGGCGCGTACGACCCCGTCGACCGCACGACCGGATCGATCCGCATCCCGACGCTGATCAACGAGATCCCCTACGACCTCTACTCCGGCTTCGCGATCAGCACCGACGTCGCGAGCTCCGGCGGGCTCGACCTCGTCCCACCGCCCCAGCCGGGTGACGTCTCGTGGACCGTCGGGCTTCGCAACCTCGCCTACGCCCTGCAGTGGTGGGTCTTCGGCCTGTTCGCGGTGTTCATGTGGTGGCGCATGTCGACCGAGACCATCGAGGCTTCGCAGGCGAAGGTAACCTGACAGCGTGAGCAAGACAGCCAGCGCGTACCGAGTCGTCGCCTACATCGTGGGCATCAACCTGATCTTCGTGATCGGGGCCTGGATCGCGCAGCTGTCCACCGGCGACGACTCCTGGTGGAACCGCAACAGCGACCTGATCGGCATCATCGACATGATCCACGGCTACCTGTTCATGGCGCTGCTCGTGCTGATCGCGGTGCTCGCCCGACGTCATCGCTGGAAGCCGGGGTTCACGATCACGACGATGCTGTTCGCGACGATCCCCTTCGTGAGCTTCTGGGCCGAGCACCGCGCCTCGACCGCCCTGAAGAATCAGGCCGTCCCCACCACCTGATCCCCGGCGCGCAGTTTCCCAGGTGATCCTGGGAAACAGGCACGTCACCCCCGTTGCAACCGTGGTGACGTGCCGGTTTTCCGGCGGTACGGCGAAGATTCCGGGGTTCTCCTGGGAAACCGCGGCACGGTGGCGCGTTAACGGCCTTGGAACGTCGCGTTGCCGGGGCCGTCGCGCAGGAACGACTCCATGCCGCCCTGCAGGTCGTCGGTGTCGAACAGCTCCGACGCGATCGTGGTCGTGTGGGCGTTCGCCTCGGGCACGCCGCCGGCCTCGAAGTGGCGCAGGATGTCCTTGGCCGCGCCGAAGGCCTTCGTCGGTCCCACCGCGATCGACCGGACGAACGCGATGACGTCCTCGTCGAACGTGTCGACCGGCAGGACCCGGTTGACGACATTCCAGCGCTCGAGCGTCTGGGCGCTGTAGATCTCACCGGAGAACACGAACTCCTTGGCCCGGCCGACGCCCGCGCGAGCGGCGAGGCGCTGCGTGCCGCCCATCGTGGGGGTGAGGCCGATGACTCGCTCGACCAGGCCGAACTTGGCCTTCTCGGACGCCAGGATGATGTCGCACGCGACGGCGATCTCGAACGCCCAGGTGAGCGTCAGTGCGTGGGCGGCGAAGAACGTCGGGAACGGCAGCTCGTCGATGCGGGTCGGCAGCTCGAGCATGCGGTCGTAGAGGACCTTGGTGTCGGCCTTGGTCTTCTGGGCGTGGAACTGCGACACGTCGACGCCACCGGAGACGATCTTGCCCTCGGCGCGGATCAGCAGGGCTCGCGGCGGATCCGCCAGCACCTCGTCGAGCGCCCGGTCGAAGTCGGCGTGCATCTGCAGCGAGTAGAGGTTGACCGGCGGCTCGCTGAACGTCAGGACGGCGATGCCGTCATCGACCCGGTCGACGCGGACGCTCATCGCAGCTCGTCCGCGGGGTCGTACGACCCGCCCTTGTCGGCGACCCCGGCTCGTACGACGAGCGCGAGGCCGACCGTCGCGAGGATCAGCAGGAAGGTGCGAAGGGGACGACGCCCCGTGGCCCTGGAGGATGTGCGCTGTGACATGGCGCCACGATAGCCACCGGATCTCCTCCGCGCGCCCCCGCCCGCCGCGCGGCCGAAGTTGGCCAACCATGAAAAGATGGGGTCACCACACTGAAAGGACTCCCCCTGTGGCCTCGCAGCTCACCGCGACATTCACGACCAACCATGGCGACATCGTCGTGAACCTCTTCCCCGACCACGCCCCCAAGACGGTCGACAACTTCGTCGGCCTCGCCGAGGGCACCAAGGAGTTCGTCGACCCGGCCACCGGCCAGGTCGCGACGAAGCCGTTCTACGACGGGCTCGTGTTCCACCGCATCATCGCCAACTTCATGCTGCAGGGCGGCGACCCACTCGGTACCGGCACCGGCGGCCCCGGCTACCAGTTCGAGGACGAGTTCCACCCCGACCTGCGTTTCGACAAGCCCTACCTGCTCGCGATGGCCAATGCCGGACCGGGCACCAACGGCTCGCAGTTCTTCATCACCCTCGTGCCGACCGACTGGCTCAACCGCAAGCACACCATCTTCGGTGAGGTCGTGGACGAGGCCAGCAAGGCCGTCATCGACGCGATCGGCAAGGTCTCGACCGACGGCTTCGATCGTCCGGCCCAGCCCGTCGTGATCGAGAAGCTCACGATCGACCGCGCCGACGGCTGACGGCACTGACGCATGAACCTCCCGGCGGAGGCCTATCGGTGCTATCGCCACCCTGACCACGAGGCCTACATCTCGTGCCAGCGGTGCGAGCGTCTGATCTGCCCGGAGTGCATGCGTGAGGCCGCCGTCGGCTTCCAGTGCCCGACCTGCATCGCCGAGGGCGCCAAGACGATCCGGCAGCCGAAGACCATCGCCGGCGGGACGATCTCCGGCAACGAGGGGCGCGTCTCGCTGGTGCTGATCGGCATCAACGTCGCAGCCTACGTCGCGCAGCTGGCGACCAACGGCCGCATCGGTGGTGTCTTCGAGCGCGGCGCCCTGCGCGGTCTGGAGGTCGCCGACGGCGAGTACTGGCGGCTGTTGACGTCGGCGTTCCTGCACGGGAGCACGCTGCACCTGCTGTTCAACATGTACGCGCTGTACCTGTTCGGACCGTTCGTCGAACGCGCCCTCGGGACGTCGCGCTACATCGTTGCCTACCTGACGGCGGCGATGGCCGGATCGGTGCTCGTCTACGTCCTCGCGAACCCGCTGACGGTCACGATCGGCGCCTCGGGCGCGGTCTTCGGGCTGTTCGGCATGGCCCTGCTGTTCCTGCTGAAGGCAAAGCAGGACGTCCGCACGCTGTTGGTCCTGCTGGCGATCAACGCCTTCATCAGCGTGGCGGCCCCGAACATCAGCTGGGAGGGCCACCTCGGCGGGTTCCTCGCGGGCCTCGCGCTCGGCGCCGCGTTCGCCTACGCCCCGCGCGACCGCCGGACCCTCGTCCAGGCGGTGGCGGTCAGCACCCTGTGGATCGTCATGATCGCCGCGGTCGTGCTGCGGACCATCTCACTGACGTCCTGAGGTCCGGGCGCACCGAGATCGCCCACAGGTGTGCACACAGATGTGGATAACTACACGGGTGTAACTCGGTCACTCCCACTTCATGGCGAAGCCGAAGGCCGCCACGATGAAGCCCATGCCGATGACCAGGTTCCAGTTGCCGAGGTCCTGGTACCACTGCAGGTACGAGGGGTAGTCGATCGCCTGCCCGTTGAGCACGTAGAAGACGACGATCCACAGCAGCCCGAGGAGGGCTGAGATCAGCATCGCGGGACCGGCCCAGCGGTTGCCGATCTTCTGGGCCTTGGGGGTCTTGTCTTTCGCCACGACGTCTCCGGTGGTTTGCTGCGGGGTGAACCGCATCGATAGGTGCGCTCGGCTAGCCTAGTCGGCGACTGACCACGAAGGGAGTGCGGCATGGGCAAGCGCGGCACCCACGTGCGCCAGCGATGGCCCCTCGCCGTGCTCGGCGTCTTCACGGTCACCGGCTTCCTGTTCGTGTCGGCGTCGGTCAGCGCGGACGGCGACGACCTGCGGCCGACCGGTGGCGACATCTCGTCGCTCCTGCGCGAACGGGCCGCCCGCATCGACGAACGCCGTGACGACGCCAAGGCCCTGCGGTCGGACATCGACCGGCTGTCGTCGACGGTCTCCGGCGTCGATCTCGACGAGCTCCTCGACACGGTCCGCGACCTCGAGCCCGCCACCGGCCTCACCGCGGTGGAGGGTCCGGGGGTCCGGGTCACGCTCACTGACGCACCACGCACCGGCGACGACCCCGACATCGATCCCAACCTCCTCGTGGTCCACCAGCAGGACATCCAGGCCTACGTCAACGCGCTCTGGGCCGGAGGCGCCGAGGCGATCTCGCTGCAGGGGCAACGGTTGATGGCCACGACGGGCATCAAGTGCGTCGGCAACACCGTCGTGCTCGACGGCGTCCCGTACTCACCGCCCTACGTCATCGAGGCGATCGGCGACACGCGCGGCATGAACGGGGCGATGGACCGGTCACCCGAGACGGTCACGTACGCCGAGTACGCCCGCACGTACGAGCTCGGGCTACGCGTCGAGCAGCTGGCGAAGGTCAAGGTCAAGGCCTACGCCAACCCCGTCGCCCTGAGCCACGCCCGCGCCACCAGCTGACGCCGACCGTCAGCCTGCGCCGACGTCGATCCCGCCGTCGCCAGCCGTGGCATCGGCGACCGGCGGCGTCGGGACGACGTCGGGCTTGGTCGACACCGTCAACGTGATGGTCGACCCGGGCGACACCTGGCTGCGATCCAGCGGTGACTGACGGGTGACGATGCCGGCGGTCTCCGTGGCGTTGGGATCCTCGTTGACCTCGTAGTCGAGGCCGACGTCGTCGAGCATCGACTGGGCGTCGTCGAGCGTCTGGCCGACGACGTCCGGCACGGTCACCTGACCGCGCGAGACGATGAGCGTGACGGTGGATCCGGCGTCGACGGCGGTGCCCGAGGGCGGATCCGTGTTGAGCACCTGGTCGCGCGGCTGGCTGCTGTCCTGGAGCTGTTTGGTGACCTTCAGGCCCATCCCCTCGAGCACTTCCTTGGCCCGGTCGTACGTGTAGTCGTCGAGGCTGGGGATGTCGACCTGCTCGGGACCGGAGCTCACGATCAGGGAGACGGTCGAACCCTTCTCGGCCTGCTCGCCGGCGGGGGGATCGGTCGCGATCACCTGCCCCTCCTGGACGTCGGGGCTGGCCTGCTCGGTGATCTCCTCGGACACGACGAAGCCGTCGTTGACGAGGGCCCGGGTGGCCACCTCGACGGTCTGTCCGGCCACGTCGGTCACCGCGACCTCGGGGGTCGCCGGCGGTGGATCGGACTTGAACGTGCCCGTGGCCCACAGGACTCCGACGATCGCGGCGATCAGCACGAGGGCGATGGCGCCGATGGCCCACCACTTGCCGCCGCCGTCGGTCTCCTCGTCGGGGTCGGGGACCGCGCGGCGAGCGCCGCCTGCGACGGCCGCCGCGGGGGTGACGGTCGTGGCTCCGACGATCGCGGTGGCTGCCGTCGGCGCCTCGACGGCCTGGCCGGCGAGCACGCGCTCGATGTCCTTGCGCATGTCGGCCGCGCTGGAGTAGCGGTCGTCGACGCGTTTGGCGAGCGACTTGGCCACGATGTTGTCGATGGCCTGGCTGACGTCGGGGTTGAGCTGCGACGGGGGACGAGCCTCCTCGCGGACGTGCTGGTAGGCGACCGACACGGGGCTGTCGCCGACGAACGGCGGGCGGCCGGTGAGCAGCTCGTACAGCAGGCAGCCGGTCGAGTAGATGTCGCTGCGGGCGTCGACGGTCTCGCCGCGGGCCTGCTCGGGCGAGAGGTACTGCGCGGTGCCGATGACGGCGGCGGTCTGGGTCATCGCCGACGACGTGTCGGCGATGGCGCGGGCGATGCCGAAGTCCATGACCTTGACCTGGCCCGACGGCGTCAGCATGACGTTGGCCGGCTTGATGTCGCGGTGGATGATGCCGGAGCGGTGGCTGTAGTCGAGCGCGCTCAGGATGTCGGCCGTGATCGACAGCGCCCGCTCGGGAAGGATCTTGCGGCCGTTCTCGGCGCCGCGCATGATGTCGCGCAGGGTCTGGCCCTCGACGTACTCCATGACGATGTACGGGACGTGGCTGCCGTGCTTGTCGATCGACTCGCCGGTGTCGTACACCGCGACGATCGACGGGTGGTTGAGCGCCGCGGACGACTGGGCCTCGCGGCGGAACCTGGCCTGGAACGTGTCATCGGCCGACAGGTCGCCGCGCAGCTGCTTGACCGCGACGGTACGGCCGAGGCGGAGGTCGCGACCGACGCGCACGTCGGCCATGCCGCCGCGGCCCAGCAGGCCGCCGAGCTCGTAGCGGTCGCCCAGGCGGATCACTTCATCGTGAGCACCAGCGTCAGGTGCGCCGGTGTCGCCGGAATCGGTCATGGTGTCAGTCTCCCAGAAGGTGGTTCAGCGGCGGTTCGCTTGCACGGGGTGGTCATGTGCGGAGTGGGGGTCGTCATTTGCCGAGCACGGCCTTCATCACGGACTGCGCGATGGGCCCGGCCAGGCGTCCGCCGGCGATCTCGTCGCGGGCCGTGTCGCTCGACTCCACCAGCACCGCGACGGCGACCTCGTTGTCGCCGTCCTTGGCGTACGACACGAACCAGGCGTAGGGCGGACGGTCTGCGGTGGACTGCGCCGTGCCGGTCTTGGCACCGACCTCGACGCCCGGGATCTGGGCCGAGGTCGCGGTGCCCTGGGTGACGGTGCTGACCATCATCTCCTGCAGCTTGCTGGCCGTGGTCGGGCTGACCGCCTCGCTCAGACGCGTCGGCTGGGTCTTGTCGAGCACACGCAGGTTGGGGGCGCGGACGGTGTCGACGACGTACGGCTTCATGACGTTGCCGTCGTTGGCGATGCCGGCAGCGACCATCGCCATCTGCAGCGGGGTGGCGGCCACGTCGTACTGGCCGATGCCGCTCTGGCCCAGCTGCGGCGGCTCGAGGGTCGTGTCGGGGGTGGTGAACCGGCTGGGGCTCGCGGCGAGCCCGGCGATGGGATCGGTGCCGAAACCGAACTTCGCGGCCTGCTCGGCGAGCTTCTCCTGCCCGATCTGGAGGGCAAGCCCGCCGAAGGCGACGTTGCACGAGACGTTGAGCGCGCGCTCGAACGTGATCTCGTCGCCGCCGCAGTTGGAGCCGTTCTCGTTGGGCAGCGTGTAGCCGTAGCCCGGGAACTCCAGCGTCGTGCCGGCCTTGACCTTGTCGTCGATCTCGTTCACGACGCCGTTCTCCAGGGCAGCGGCGGCGGTGATGAGCTTGAAGGTGGAGCCCGGCGGCAGGATCTGCTGGGTCGAGCGGTTGTCGAGCGGACGATCGGGATCGGCCTCGAAGGCCTTCCACGAGTCCTGGACCTCGGTGAAGTTGTGGCCTGCCAGCAGGTTGGGGTCGTACGACGGCTGGCTCACCATGGCCAGCACCGCTCCGGTGCGCGGGTCGATCGCCGCGACGGCCCCCTTGGTGTCCTTGCCGAGGCGCTGCAGACCCTCCGCGGCGGCCTTCTGGGCCAGCGGGTCGACGGTCAGCTCGACGCTGCCGCCCTTGGGTTGCTTGTTGGAGACCAGGTCGACGACCCGGTTGACGAAGAGGCGGTCGTCGCTGCCGGACAGGACGCTGTTCTGCGAGCTCTCGATGCCGTCGCGACCGTAGATGTAGGAGAAGAAACCGGTCAGCGGTGCGTAGAGGTCGCCATCGGGGTAGCGCCGCTGGAACTTGTACTCGTCATCGCTCTTGACGCTCTCGGCCACCGGCTTGCCGTCGACGAGGATGGCGCCGCGATCGCGGGCGAACTCCTCGTTGATGACCCGGCGGTTGCCGTTCTTGCCGTTGAGCTCGTCGGCCTGCACGAACTGGACGAAGTTGGCGTTGAGCAGCAGGGCCACGAACAGGACGAGGCACGCCACGGCGATGTTGCGGATGGGGCGGTTCACGACATCTTCACCACCTGGGTCTTCTCGTCACTGTCGAACGAGGAGATCTCGGGGGCGGGACGGCGGGTCTGGTCGCTGATGCGCAGCAGCAGGCCGATGATGGCCCAGTTCATGACGACCGACGACCCGCCCTGTGCCATGAACGGTGTCGTCAGGCCGGTGAGGGGGATGAGGCGCGTGACGCCGCCGACGACGACGAAGACCTGCAGCGCGAACGAGAAGGCGAGGCCGGCGGCGAGCAGCTTGCCGAAGGCGTCCCGGCAGGTCAGCGCGATGCGCAGGCCGCGCTCGACGATCAGCCCGTAGATCAGCAGGATCGCCATGAGCCCGGTGAGGCCGAGCTCCTCGCCCATCGAGGCCGCGATGAAGTCGGAGAAGGAGTAGGGGGTCAGCTGCGGGCTGCCCTGGCCGAGCCCCTGGCCGAGCACGCCGCCGTGGGCGAGGCCGAAGAGGCCGTTGATGACCTGGCCGTTGCGGTCGGGGTCGCCGAACGGATCGAGCCAGGCGTCGAAGCGGACCCGGACGTGGCCGAACGACAGGTAGCCGAAGTAGGCGCCGGCACCGAAGAGCAGGCCGCCGACGACGATCCAGCCGGGGCGCTCGGTGGCCACGTAGAGCATCACGACGAAGAGGCCGAAGAACAGCAGGGACGAGCCGAGGTCGCGCTGGAACACCAGGATGCCGACGCTGATCAGCCAGCAGGCCAGGATCGGTCCGAGGTCACGTCCGCGGGGTAGGTCGATGCCGGCGATGCGTCGACCGGCGAGGGCGAGGGCGTCTCTCTTCACGACCAGGTAGCCGGCGAAGAAGATCGCGAGGCAGACCTTCGCCGCCTCACCGGGCTGGAAGCTGAACCCGAGGAACACGACCCAGATGCGGGCGCCGTTGATGGTCTGCCCGAGCCCGGGGATCAGCGGCAGGATCAGCAGCGCGATGGCCGCGGCGCCGAACGTGTAGGTCAGGGTCTGGAGGCGACGGTGGTCGCGCACCGCGATGAGGATGCCCGCGAACGCGGCCACGCCGACCGCGGTCCACACCAGCTGCGAGTTGGCGAACGCGGCCCGCTCGGGATCGATCTGCTGACGTCCGAGGTCGAGCCGGTAGATCATCGCCAGCCCCAGGCCGTTGAGGGCGATGACCAGCGGGAGCAGGACCGGGTCGGCGTAGGGGGCGACCCGCCGGATGATCAGGTGCGTGGCGATGGCGACGACGATCAGTGCCCCGCCGAGCTTGTAGGTGTCAGCGGGGATGCGGCCCTCGACGCCCAGTCCGACCGACGCGTAGGCGGCGATGCCGATGAAGACCGCCAGCACGGTCAGGAAGAACTCGGCTCCGCGTCGTTTGCGGGGGACCCACACCGGGGTCGTCATCGTGACCACGTCGCACTCGTCGCCGCCGCGGCGGAGGTGGCGGCCGGGTCAGGGCTGGCCGGCGCAGGCGCCGGGATCGTCGGCACCGCGGCGCTGGGCGCCGGGGACGGCAGGGGTGCCGGCTCGACGACGTCGAGCTCCTTGATGGTCTGGAGGGCATCGGCCTTGCTGGAGGCTTGGATGCCGTCCTCGATCTCTCGCCGCTGGAACTCGGTCAGGGACGCCAGCTCGATGTCGGTCAGCTCGTCGACGCGGCTGAGGGTGATGCCGGGGATGTCGGCCTCGACGCCGCGATAGACGGCGACCTTGCCGTCCGAGGCGGCGACGTAGTACTGGTCCTGCGACCACTGGTAGGCCCAGTAACCGGCCCCACCGACGATCGCGGCCAGGAGGACCACGGCGGTCGTCCAGCGCACCCAGCGACGGCGGCTCGGGGGACGCGGTGCGTAACGCAGCTCCTCGGGGTCGAACGTCGACTCGTCGGTGCCGGTGGCTGCTGCGCCGGTGCGGCCACGGGCCTGCGAGGCGGCAGCGCCCACGAGCTGGGGCTGGCCGTCGGCGGAGGACAGGTGCTCGTCGGGCTCGGTGCCCTTCTCGACGAACTCGGCGATGACGACGGTGACGTTGTCGACGCCGCCGCCCTCGAGCGCGAGCCGCACGAGGTCGGTCGCGGCCATGTCGATCGTCTCGGCGCCGAGGGCG
Source organism: Aeromicrobium sp. (assembly GCA_046598255.1). Classification (GTDB taxonomy): domain Bacteria; phylum Actinomycetota; class Actinomycetes; order Propionibacteriales; family Nocardioidaceae; genus Aeromicrobium. Next base: position 17,775 of record JBKJIW010000033.1, read on the forward strand.
CGGGCGATCTCGGGATCCTCGACCATGTCGGAGAGGCCGTCGCTGCACAGCAGGTAGCGGTCACCCAGGACGGGCTGCACCCAGCTCAGGTCGGCGCCGTTGTCGTCGCGGCCGAGCATGGCGCGCAGGATCAGTGACCGGTGCGGGTGGACGCGGGCCTCTGCCGGCGAGATCCGTCCCTCGTCGATCAGGCTCTGGACGAAGGTGTGGTCGGTGCTGATCTGCTGCAGCTCGCCCCCGCGCAGGCGGTAGACGCGGGAGTCGCCGATGTGGGCGAAGGCGAACTTCTCGCCGTCCCAGAGCAGGGCGTCGAGGGTGGTTCCCATGCCCTCGACGGCCGGATCGCGCGCGATGATCTGCGCGAGTCTCTGGTTGGCGTCGATGACGGCCCGGTCGAGGGCGTCGATCGCGTCGATGTCGAGGTCGCGGTCGAGCTGCCGGATGACGTTGAGGGTCTCGGACGACGCGACCTCACCGGCCGCGGCACCGCCCATGCCGTCGGCGATCACCAGCAGTCGGCTGCTCGCGTAGCCGGAGTCTTCGTTGTCGGCGCGGCGCAGACCGGTGTCGGTCATGGCGACATAGCGGTAGCTGAGTGCGGTCATGGATGACTACTTCTGCAGCTCGACGATGGTCTTGCCGAGCCGGACCTGGATGCCGAGGCCGATCGGGATGGGCGTCGTGATGCGCTGGCTGCCGAGGTACGTGCCGTTGGTCGAGCCGAGGTCCTCGACGAACCACTGCTCCCCGTTGGTCGCGAAGCGCGCATGCCGGGTCGAGACGTAGTCGTCGTCGAGTCGGATCGCCGCGTCGGTGCCGCGTCCCAGCAGGATCGGTCCGTCGCTGAGCGGGACGCTCTGGCCGGCGTTGGGGCCGTCGACGACCTGCAGCCGCGTCGGGTTGCCGCGCGGCGCCCTGCGGGGCTTCGTCTTGGCGGGCGTGGCCTTCTGCTTGGCCGGACGCGGTGTGGACGGAGCCTTGGTGCCGAAGATGTCGGACCGGATGACGGACACCGCGGACAGCACGAAGAGCCACAGGACGGCCAGGAAGCCGAGCTTGATGAGGGTCAGGGTGAGCTCGGACATCACGTCACTTCCGTCATGCGGATGATGATCACGGTGTTGCCCAGCCGGATCTCCGAGCCGTCGGCGACGACGGCGGTGGCGACGCGGTGCCCGTTGAGCACGACGCCGTTGGTCGAGTCGAGGTCGACCACGGTGACCGTGGTCTCGGCGCCGCTCTGGTGGATCTTGATCTGCGCGTGACGACGGGAGATGCCGGGATCGTCGATCTTGAGGTCAGCCTCGTTGCCGCGGCCGATCACGACGCCGGGCGGATCGAGCGGGTGCTTCATGCCGTTGACCTCGATCACGACGTTCGACGAGCGGATCGCCGTCTCGGTCATGCGCTGTCCGGCCACGGGGGTGACGGCGGCGTTGGTGCGGCTGCGGACCCGGAATCGCCCGGTGCTGAGGTCGGCCGACTTCTTGAACGAGATCTCGAGGGCGCCGGTCATCGTGTAGCGCTGCTCGGCGACGTGCTCCTTGACCAGGGTCGAGAGCTCATCGGACAGGGTCGTGCTGAACGGGTTCAGCCGGTCGAAGTCCGACGGCGCCAGCTCGACGGTGAAGTCGTTCGGCACCAGCATCCGCTCACGGGACAGGATGTGTGCCGAGTTGTCGACCTCGCGTTGCAGGGCCGCGGCGATCTCGACGGGCTGCACGGCGCTGCGGAAGGCGCGCGCAAATGCACCCGTCACGGCACCCTCGAGTCGTTGCTCGAAACGCTGCAGCACCCCCGCCATGGGCGTTCGCCTCCCTGAGATGTTCCTGGATGTCCTGTGGTGTTCCCTGCGATCGTATCGGCAGCGCCCGAAGTGGCACCTCATCCGCAGGGGTGGGCGCGGGAGAACGTACCCGATCCGGCCTGTTAGACTCTTTCACTGGTCCTCGCCGCTTGTCGAAGAGGATCGCGCGCGGGTGGCGGAATGGTAGACGCGCTGGCTTCAGGTGCCAGTGTCCGCAAGGGCGTGGGGGTTCAAATCCCCCCTCGCGCACAGAATGACAGCAGGGCCTCGACCGGATTCCGGACGGGGCCCTGAGTCGTTCTCCGACGCCGGAACGCATTCCACGGCTTGGGGGATCGGGGAGCTTCTCAGTCACCAGGTGGCCGGAAAGTTCCCCGATCATCTTGAGGTCGGCCGATCGTGGCCGATGGATCCGTATGACGTTTCCAGAGCTGTGCGGATGGCTGGCCGGTGGTCTGACCATGGTGTCGATGCTGCCCCAGACGGCCCGGGTGTGGCGGTTCCGCCACGACCCGCGCTCGTTGCTGTCCCTGTCGGTGGTGTCGGCGGCCGGCCGGCTGGTGACGATGTGCCTGTGGTTGACCTACACGGCGATGGCGGGCGCGGTGCCGCTGATGATGGCGAACACCGTGCTGGTCGGTGCGTCCGCCGTGGTGCTGGCGATCCTGGTGCGGTCGCGTCGCGTGCACCGGGCGCAGCTGGCGACGGGACTGGCATGAGCGCGGCGATGATGCTCGGGTTCGCCGCGACGGCCGTCTCCGTGGCGTCGAGCGTCCCCCAGACGTACCGGATGCTCCGGTACCGAGGCGACTCCCACGCGCTGATGGGCCTCTCGGTGTGGACGCCGACGATCGTCCTGGTCAACGAGATCATGGTGTTCGTCTACGGACGGTCGCTGCACGAGGTGCCGCTGTGGCTGCCGCAGGTGTTCGCGGCGCCGTTCCACCTGTTCGTCGTGGTGTTCATCCTGCGGTCGCGGCTCGCGCTGCACCGGTCGCACCTGCGCGTCGAGGTGTCGGCCTTCCGTTCTCGCGCGGCGGTCTGACGGGCCGATATCGTCGCGTCATGTCACTCGTGCTGCTGGACGCCGACGGCCCGGTCCGGATCCTCACCCTGAACGCTCCCGAGCGCCGCAACGCCCTGGACTGGGAGCTCCTCGACGAGCTGGCGGCCGCGGTGCGTGCCGTCGCCGCCGACGAGGATGCCCGGGCCCTCGTCGTCACCGGTGCGGGCAAGGGCTTCTGCGCGGGTGCCAACCTCGCGAACCTGTTCGGTGATCTCGACCGCCCGACCGAGCAGATGCGCGACCACCTGATGAAGGTCTACGCGTCGTTCCTGGGCCTTCGGGACCTGACGATCCCGACCATCGCCGCCGTCAACGGCGCGGCCATCGGTGCTGGCCTCAACGTGGCGCTGGCCTGCGACGTGATCGTGGCCGGACCGTTCGCGGGATTCGGCCCGACATTCGCCGAGATCGGTCTGCACCCCGGCGGAGGCTGCAGCTGGATGCTCACCGAGCGGATCGGCCGGGGCCGGGCGAGCGCCGCACTGTTCTCCGGGGCCGTCATGGGGCCCGACGAGGCGTTGTCCATCGGGCTGGCCGACCGGCGAGCCGACGACTGTGTCGCGGCCTCGCTGGAGCTGGCCCACCTCTATGCGGCGAGGGAGCCCCGGCTGATGGCCGACATCAAGCAGTCGGTGCGCATCGCGTCGTCGTCGGACCTGGCCACCTCGCTGGACTTCGAGTCGTGGGCCCAGGCCTCATCGATGACCAACGAGCGGTTCCGCGACTTCATGGCGCGGTTCGCCGACTGAGCGTCAGGAGCCGGGCCACTCGCCGGTGGCCCGTTCGAACGTCTTGGCACCCTGGCGCTGGATGACGGCCTTGACGCCGGCGTAGAGCGCCCCCTGCAGCACGGCGGCCAGGACGATCTCCTTGAACGGGTACTCCGACTCGAGCGGCCCGGGCGGGTCGACGCGGTCGCCGGCGCTGACCCGCTTCCAGACCTGCTTGAACAGCAGACTCGCGATGAGACCGCCGACGATCGAGCTCACGAGTCCGACGGGACGGTAGAGGATCTTGGCGGACGTGCTGGGGCTCTTGCTGGACGGCATCGGCCGGGTCCTCTCGCGGTCGGGGAAGGGTGGGCGCTCGTGCTACGAGGCGATCTTCTCCTGGCGGGCCATCGCGGCCCGCTCACCTTCGGTCAGTCCGCCCCAGACGCCGTACGGCTCGCGCACGGCGAGTGCGTGCTCGCGGCAGCGAAGCATGACGGGGCACTGGAAGCAGAGCCGCTTGGCGTTCTCCTCGCGACGCTCGCGCTTGGCACCCCGCTCCGCCTCGGGAGAGAAGAAGACCGCGCTGTCGACGCCCATGCAGGCGCCTTCGTACTGCCATTCGTACGCATCCATCATGGGCCCGGGGAGCCGATTGACGTTGACCATGTCTATGCCTTTCCCCACATCAGTGCTGCTCAAACCTCGCGGTGAGATTTCTATTCAGAACTTACTCAGAACTTGTTCATCACGCAAGTACCTGAACAAGTTCTATGCTGTGACCATGCCGACATCACCCTCCGACGAGGCACCCGTGCCCGAGGGGCCAGAGGCCGGAGAGGTCTCGATCGTCTGGAGCGTCGGTGCGGTCGCCGAACGCCTGGGATTGTCGGCGTCGACGTTGCGCACGTGGGAGCGCCGGTACGACGTGGGGCCGAGCCATCGCACCGCCGGCGGGCACCGTCGCTACACCGAGACCGACATCGAGCGCGTGACGCTGATCCAACGGCTGATCGGTCGCGGAGCGCCCGCGATGGAGGCCGCCCGGGCCGCGCACGCGGTGGCCGAGGACGACCTGGCGAGGGCCCTTGACGACGCGGACGACCCCAACGGCGAGGACCACGTCGCCGACCTCGACCACGGCCAGGTGATCGACGCCATCATCCGCGCCGCTCGCGACTACGAACCGACCCGTATCGGCGCGCTGGTCGCCGGGATCATGCGGCGCGACGGCGTCGTCGTCGCGTGGACCGGGGTCATCGCGCCGGCGCTGATCCGCATCGGGCTCGAGTGGTCCGAGGGCAATCTGGGGATCGAGGCCGAGCACCTCGCCAGCGAGATCATCGTCTCGGAGCTGCGCGCACACACGCGCGCGCTGGGTCGCCTCGACACGTCGGGCCCGACCATCGTGCTGGCGAGCGCCGAGGACGACCTCCACTCGATGCCGCTGGTCGCGCTGGAGGCGTGTCTGGCCGAGTCCGGGCTCGCGTGCCACGTGCTGGGTTCGCAGTTCCCGGCCGGTGCGCTGGCCAGCATGTCGGCGAACCTGCGGCCGACGGTCGTCTTCGTGTGGGCCTCGCTTCCGCGCGACGGCGACGACCAGATGTGGCAGGTCGTGACCACCATGGGGCCGCCGACGACGGTGATCCTGGGCGGACCGGGGTGGCCGCACGGATCCGCTTCGCAGGGCTACGCGACGCTGAGCGCCAGCCTCGAGGGCACGGCCGCACGCATCACGTCCCTCGTCGGGTGACCCCCGGCCTACCGGCCGGTAACCTCGTCGGATGACCGAACCACGCGTGCTGACCGAGATCGACGGGCCCATCGCCTACGTGACGCTCAACCGTCCCGACAAGCTCAACGGCGTCGACCTCCACACGATCGACGAGCTGATCGCGGCTGCGGCATCCCTGCACGGCAACCGCGACATTCGGGCTGTCGTGCTGCAGGGCAAGGGGCGGTCGTTCTGCGCGGGTCTCGACTTCGCGGCGGCCTTCGCCGACAAGAGGCGGGTCGCGCGGTTCTTCCTGGCTGGTCCTCGCGCCGTCAACCGGTTCCAGAAGGTCAACCAGGTCTGGCGTGAGCTGCCGGTTCCGGTCATCGCCGTCGTCCAGGGTCACTGCTACGGCGCGGGGCTGCAGCTGGTGTCCTGCGCCGACTTCCGGTTCACGACCCCCGACGCGACGTGGTCCATCCTCGAGGCCAAGTGGGGACTCGTCCCCGACATGGCCGGCACGGTGCCGTTCAGCGAGCTGCTGCCCGCCGACGTCCTGATGCGGCTAGCGATGACGGGCGAGCCGTTCAGCGGAGAGCGCGCCGCCGAGCTGGGACTGGCCACCGAGTGCAGCGACGATCCGCTGAAGGCGGCCCTGGCCCTGGTCGACCAGATCGTCGAGCGCTCGCCCGACTCGGTAGCGGCCACCAAGCGCCTCGTCTACGAGACGCGCCGGGGGACGGCCCGTCAGGCGTACCGGCTCGAGCGCAAAGTGCAGAAGGTCATGTTCGGTTCCCGCAACACCGCGATCGCCCGCAAGGCCGGAGCGGCGCGGGAGACGCCCGTCTTCGGACCCCGGACGTTCGGCGGAGGACGGTAGGGTCTCTGGCGTGACTGACACCGATCCGACCAACGGCAACCAGCCTTCCAAGAAGGTCGCCAACCAGTACGAGCGTGGCTACGACTACACGAAGTACTGGGACAACCGCGACTACGAGAACGCCGCCGAGCACATCGCGATCCGGCGTCTGCTGAAGGGCAACCACTACCGCAAGGCCGCCGACATCGGCGGTGGCTTCGGCCGCCTGTGCCTGCTGCTGCGCACGTTCTCCGACGAGGTGACCCTGGCCGAGCCGGCCGCGTCGCAGCTCGAGGCGGCCAAGAAGGTGCTCGCGGGCACCGACATCAAGCAGGTGCAGATGCAGGCGGACGAGCTGCTGTTCGCCGACGGCGAGCTCGACCTCATCACGATGGTCCGCGTCATGCACCACCTGCCGGAGCCGTCGTCGGAGTTCACCGAGATCGCGCGCGTGCTGGCCCCGGGTGGCACAGCCATCATCGAGGTCGCCAACTACGGGCACTTCAAGAACCGTCGCCGGCACAAGAAGGAGGGCACGCCGCTGCCCGCCGAGCCGGTCGACATCCGGCAGACCAAGGCCGACGAGGCCGACGCCATCGCGTTCGTGAACCACAACATCTCGACGGTCGTCGATCAGCTCGCGGCGGCGGGCCTGGTGCTGGAGAGCAAGCTCTCGGTGTCGAACCTGCGCAGCCAGAAGCTCAAGAAGGTCCTGCCCAAGAGCATCATGCTGGCCGCCGAGCGGATCAGCCAGGAGCGGCTGGCCAAGTCAGACTTCGGCCCCAGCATCTTCCTCAAGCTCCGCAAGAACTGACCCCAGCGAGCGGCAGGCCCCTTCTCGGCTTTTGGACAGTTGCGCACCGGTGTCGCGGAGGCGATCGGTACACAACCGTCCAAGAACTGGGAGGGTCTCTCCTTGTGGCTTGGCCCACGAACTGAACCACTGGCGAGCGGAGCGAGCGAGGAGGCCCGGTGCGAGCTCTAGCGTTGCCCACCCACTGGCGAGCGGAGCGAGCGAGGAGGCCCGGTGCGAGCTCTAGCGAGCACCGGAAGTGAGCGACGAAGGAGCGCCCTCCTCCCACCAGTCACGAGCCGCGTCCGCGGTGTCGGGGTAGTCGCTGAAGACGGCGTCGATGCCGGCCCTGAAGAAGGCCTGCAGCTCTCCGAAGATGTCGCCCTTGGCGTGGGGGTCGGTGCCGTCGCGGAAGTCCGCCGCGAGGAACTGGTTCTCGTCGCGGAACGTGTAGACGATGACCTTGAGACCGGCGCGGTGCGCGTCCTTGACGATCGGTGACGGCGAGGTCAGGAATCCGGCCGGGTCCCGCGGGATGACACTGTTCTTCTCGGGGCCGAGCCAGCTGGCGTACGTGGCGACGTCCCGCAGGCCGGCCGGCGCCATGATGTCGGCGTAGGTCTTGGTGCTGCCCTGGGCGACCAGGTCGTACGGGGCGCCGGTCGCCGAGGTCAGCTGGACCAGCGGCACCCGGGTCTGGTGCGAGAGCTGACGCAGGTTGGTCGTCTCGAACGACTGGATGACGACCTTGGAGCGCTTCGTGTCGAGCCCCGCCAGGCGCAGCGAGCGCAGCAGCGGACGTTCCAGGGGCAGGCCGATCGAGCGGAAGTACGTGGGGTGCTTCGTCTCGGGTGCGACGCCGATCGTGCGTCCCTGTGCGCGACCCTCCCGCTTGACGAGGTCGAGCACCTCGTCGAACGTCGGGATCTCGAACCGACCGTCGTAGCGGGTGTTGCCGGGACGCACCCCGGGAAGGCGTTCCTTCGCCCGCAGGGTGCGCAGCTCGCGCAGGCTGAAGTCCTCGGTGAACCAGCCGGAGATGGGTGCGCCGTCGATGGTCTTGGTCGTCTTGCGGTCGGCGAACTCGGGGTGGTCGGCGACGTCGGTCGTGCCACTGATCTCGTTCTCGTGACGGGCGACGAGCACGCCGTCCTTGGTGCTGACCAGGTCGGGCTCGATGTAGTCGGCCCCGAGCCGGATCGCGAGCTCGTAGGCGGCCAGCGTGTGCTCCGGCCGGTAGCCGGAGGCGCCGCGGTGGCCGAAGACCGTGATCGGCTGGACCTGGGCCGGCTTGTCGAGACGACGCTCAGCGGGCGAGACGGTGTCGGCAGTGGCCGGCACCGCCGTCAGGCCCGTGGCGAGGGCGGCCGCTCCGATCACGTGGGCGGCGCGGCGGACGCGGGGCGAGAGGGTGGCCGAGAAGCCTGTGCTCGATAGGGGAAGTGTTCGAGAAGGTGTCATGCCTCCACAGGACGCGGCGCGGGTGACGGGGGTGTGGCGTTCACCGGGCCGTCAGGTGAACACTGTCTACAGCGCGCCGAGGCGGGTCAGCACGTCGCGGACGTGCTTGAGCGCGTTCTTCTCGTTCAGGCCGGTGGTGTCGTCGAAGTAGAGGCCGTCGCCGATGAGCTGGATCGTCCGGGCGAGCGACTCGTCCTCGAGGTGCTCGAGCAGGACGGCGAACCACCACTCCCGCAGGTCGCCGAGGGCGTCGGACGCCCGGGAGTCGTTCTCCTGCGCAATGCGGCCGGCGGCGATCAGCGCGCGGTCGAAGTCGCTGCCGGTGTTGATCGAAGTCGTCAGGTAGAACTCGACGGGCCCCTTCCTGGCGGTCCGCATCTTCTCGACGTCGACGCGGCCCTGCTCCCGCAGCCGGTTGAGCATGCCCTCGACGAGCTCGTCCTTGCTGTGGAAGTGGTAGAGCAGGCCGCCCTTGGAGACCTGGGCCTGGGCGGCGACGGCGTCGAGCGTGGCCGACCGGCTGCCGGCGGAGACGAGGAGCGTCTCGAAGGCGTCGAGCAGGCGGTCTCTCGTCGAACGCTCGGTGGCCGCCATGGCGTCAGCCTATCCAGACCGGTGGCCGGGCGGAGAGGAACGTCACCCTCGACGTGGTCGTTACTAAACCGTCTGGACGGTACAGTAGATCGGACGAACAACTACCGTGAGGAGGACGACATGACCACCATCGACACGACCGGAACCATGCAGACGCACAGGGCCGGACCGCGTGAATGGACCGCGCTCGCAGTGCTCATGCTTCCTGTCCTCATGGTCTCGGTCGACAACACCGTCCTGAGCTTCGCGCTGCCGGCGATCAGCGTCGACCTGCGACCGAGCGGCACGCAGCTGCTCTGGATCGTCGACCTCTACGCGATCATGCTGGCCGGCCTGCTGATCGCGATGGGCAGCATCGGCGACCGGTTCGGCCGTCGCCGGCTGCTGGTCATCGGCACCGTCGGCTTCGGTGCGGCGTCGCTGCTCGCCGCCTACAGCCGGAGCCCCGAGATGCTGCTGGCTGCCCGCGCCCTGCAGGGCATCGCCGGCGCGACGCTGATGCCGTCGACGCTGTCGCTGATCCGCAACGTCTTCCACGACCCGCGCGACCGCCGCCTGGCGATCGCCTCGTGGGCGGCGATGTTCTCCGGCGGAGCCGCCCTCGGTCCGATCCTCGGCGGCTGGCTCCTCGGGCACGGCTCGTGGGGCTCGGTGTTCCTCATCAACGTCCCGATCATCATCGTGCTGATCCCGCTGGCGATGGCGCTGCTGCCGGAGTCGCGCGATCCGGCGCCGGGCCCGCTCGACCCGTTCGCGATCGTCCTGTCGCTGACCGCGATGCTGCCCCTGGTCTTCGGCATCAAGAACGTCGCCGAGCACGGCCTGACCGACCTGACGCTCACCGCGTTCGCGGTCGGCACCGCCTCCGCCTGGGCGTTCGTGCACCGTCTGCGGACCAGCGCCTCGCCGATGATCGACCTCACGTTGTTCCGCAACCGCGTCTTCACCGGCGCGATCATCGCGAACCTGCTGAGCCTCATGGGCCTGACCGGCTTCCTGTTCCTCGGCGCGCAGCTGCTGCAGCTGGTGCTGGGTCTCACGGCCATGGACGCCGCCCTGGTGCTGCTGCCCGGCCTCGTCGCCACGGTCGTCGCCGGTTTCGTCGCCGTGCGGCTCGTCAACGTCGTCAGCATCCGCAGCCTCGTGACCGCGAGCTTCGTCGCCTCGGCCACGGGGTATGCGATCACAGCGCTGACGCAGACCCCGAGCGTCGTGTCGGTCGCGGTGGCCTTCGCGGTGATGGGCGTCGGCATCGGCATGGCCGAGACGTTGACCAACGACGTCATGCTCTCGAGCGTCCCCTCGTCGAAGGCTGGTGCTGCGTCGGCGATCTCCGAGACGGCCTACGAGATCGGCGCGGTGCTGGGCACGGCCGTCCTCGGCACGGTGCTGACCTCGACCTACCGTTCGCACCTGACCTATCCGGCGGTGCTTCAGTGGGGCGAGCGTGACGGCTCGTTCGAGACGCTCGGCGGCACGGTCGAGCTGTCGAAGTACTACCCCAACGAGCTCGGCACCGACCTGCTCGACTCGGCGCGCTCGGCGTTCGACCTCGGCGTGCAGTACACGTCGGCGGCGGCGATCGTCATCGCGCTGATGGCGGCGGTCGTGTCGTGGCGGACCCTCAAGCACGCCTGATCCGTCCCACCCCGTGAGCGCCCGCCCGTTCCTTGAGCTGGTCGAGAGGACGTTTCGACCAGCTTGTCGGGCGACGTCTCGACGGGCTCAACCGGCGGATGGTGACACCATGAGGTCATGATCAGGTGGCTCGGCGTCCTCGCCGTCGTGGCGGCGGGAATCGGGGCGGCGGTCCTTGCATCCACCACCAGTGCAGCATGGTTGGCGGCGGCGGTCCCGCTGCTGGTGATCGGTGTGACGGGTGTCCGCGACCTGCTGCAGCGCCGGCACAGCATCCTGCGCAACTACCCGGTGCTGGGCCATGCGCGGTTTCTGATGGAGAAGATCCGACCGGAGATCCAGCAGTACTTCATCGAGTCCAACACCGACGGGGCACCGTTCGACCGCGAGACCCGCGACCTGGTCTACGCACGCGCCAAGGGCGACGAGGACTCGCAGCCGTTCGGCACCGAGCGGGACGTCAACGCGGTCGGCTACGAGTACGTGACCCACTCCCTCAGGGCGTTCCACGCCGAGGGGCCGATCCCACGCGTCACGCTCGGCGGGCCCGGCTGTACCCAGCCGTACGACATCGCGCTGCTCAACGTCTCCGCGATGAGCTTCGGTGCGCTGTCGGGCAACGCTATCGAGGCGCTCAACGCGGGCGCCGCGATGGGCGGTTTCGCGCACGACACCGGTGAGGGCGCCATCAGCCCGTACCACCTCAAGCACGGCGGCGACCTGATCTGGGAGATCGGCTCGGGCTACTTCGGCTGCCGGACGCCGGACGGACGGTTCGATGCTGGGTCGTTCGCCGCGAAGGCCGCCGGCGAGAGCGTCAAGGCCGTCTCGATCAAGCTCTCGCAGGGCGCCAAGCCGGGGCTGGGTGGCGTGCTGCCCGGGTCGAAGGTGTCCGCCGAGATTGCGCGCACCCGCCAGGTCGAGATCGGCCAGACCGTCGTGTCGCCGCCGGCCCACACGGCGTTCGACACCCCACGGGGCCTGATCGAGTTCGTCGGCGCGCTCCGCGAGCTGAGTGGTGGCAAGCCGGTCGGTTTCAAGCTCTGCGTCGGCTCACGGCACGAGTTCCTGGCGATCTGCAAGGCGATGGTCGCCGCCGGGTCGTACCCGGACTTCATCATCGTCGACGGCTCGGAAGGCGGCACCGGTGCCGGCCCCGGCGAGTTCGAGGACCACGTGGGGATGCCGTTGACCGAGGGCCTGATCTTCGTGCACAACGCGTTGGTGGGGGCGGGCGTCCGTCGGCACATCAAGATCGGCGCGAGCGGAAAGGTCGCGACGGGCATCGACATCGTCAAGCGCATCTGCCAGGGAGCGGACTTCACGATGTCCGCTCGGGCGATGATGTTCGCGATCGGCTGCATCCAGGCGCAGAGCTGCCACACCAACCACTGCCCGGTCGGCGTCGCGACACAGGACCCCTTCCGGGCGCGAGCCCTCGTCGTCGACGACAAGTCGGTGCGGGTGCGCAACTTCCAGACCCAGACCGTCGCGAGTGCGCACCAGATCGTCGCGTCGATGGGCCTGCAGTCGTTCGACCAGCTGCACCCGGGGCTGCTCAACCGGCGGATCGATCACCGCACGACGCTGTCGTACGCCGAGCTCTATGACTGGCTCGAGGCGGGCCAGCTGCTCAGCGTCCCACCGCCTGCGTGGCAGGACGACTGGGACCTCGCCGACCCGGACGACTTCGGTGCCCGGGTGGCCAACCGGCCGAAGGGCTTCTGAGCAGCGACACGCCCGGCATCACGCCCGGGCGTGCATCTCCTCGAGCTCTTGTTGCACGTGCTGGCGGGCCGGGTTGTCCTGGCTGGCCCGGCGCCACAAGGAACTGACGCGTCGCTGCGGGGTGGGGTCGATCGCCGGTAGCGCCCTCACCCGGGGCGACAACGGTTCGCGCCCGAGCCGGGGCACGAGCGCGACGGCCGCGCCGTGCTCGACCATCGCGAGGTGGGTCGAGTAGGAGCCGTCGAAGTAGCGGATGTCGGGTCGTTGCCCGTGCATCGCGAACATGTGGACGAGCCACTCGTGGCAGATCGTCCCGGCGGGCGTCGAGACCCAGCGCTCGGTCAGCAGGTCCATCGGGGAGACCGAGTCGCGCAGCGACAGGCGGTGGTCCCACGGCACGAGCACGTCGGCGACGTCGATGCTGAGCTGGCGCTGCTCGAGCGTCACGGGGATCTCGAGCGGGATCGTGTTCCAGTCGTGGACGACGGCGAGGTCGGCACCGCCGCGCTCGAGCATCGTCACGGTCTCCCGAGGGTCCGACTCGATGACCGTCACCTCGAGGTCGGGGGCGCTGGTCCGCAGGCGGGCGAGCAGGGGAGCGACGATGCCGCGCGAGGCCGTCGAGAACGAGACGATCCGGAACGATCCCCGCAGCTCCTCGGCGCCGCCCACGGCGATGTTCTCCACCTGCTCGAGGTCGGCGAGCAGGAGGGTGCCGCGGCTCGCCAGGAGCCGGCCGCGTTCGGTGAGGATGACGCTGCGGCCGACGCGTTCCAGCATCGGTGAGCGACTCTGCCGCTCGAGCTTCTTGATCTGCTGGGAGATCGCGGAGGGGGTGAAGTCGAGCGCCGTTGCCGCCCCGACGATGCTGCCGTGGTCGCGCACGGCGATGAGCGCTCGCAGCGCCCCGATGTCGATCATGCTCCACAGACCATGCTCTGCTGAATCCTGCCTTGCTCAATCATGCTCTGCTCAACCATGAAGTGATCGTACGGTGTCAGCCGAAGAAACCATTGCTGGTGCTTCAAGGTCGAGCGGGGGAGACTGGCAGCATGACTCTTCGGCACAGCTCGCTCGCCCTGCTCGTGGCGGTGCTGTGGGGCGCCAACTTCGTCGTCATCGACGAGGGGCTCGCCGGGGTGCCGCCGCTGCTGTTCCTCGCCATGAGGTTCGTCCTCGTGGCGTTCCCTCTGGTGTTCTTCGTGCCGAGACCGAGGGCGTCGTGGCAGGCCGTCGTCGCGGTCGGCGCGTTCATGAGCCTGGGACAGTTCAGCCTGCTGTACATCGCCCTCGACCTCGGGATGCCGGCCGGACTCGCCTCGCTGGTCCTGCAGGCCCAGGTCATCTTCACCATCGTCATCGCCGCGGCGGTGCTCAAGGAGACCCCGACCCGGCGCCAGGTCGTCGGGGCGACGATCGGCACCGCCGGCCTCGCCTTGGTGGTCGTCGCACACGGTGCGTCCGCGCCGGTCGTCCCGGTGATCGTGATGCTGGGGTCGGCGCTGTCGTGGGCGACCGGCAACGTCATCGCGCGGCAGGCAGGCGTGCAGTCGGGCTTCTCGATGGTGGTGTGGTCGGCGCTGGTCGTCCCCGTCCCCGCCTTCGTCCTGTCGCTGCTGGTCGACGGTGGCGACGAGATCGGCCGGGCCCTCACGAACCTGTCGGGGACGGCGATCGCGAGCACGGCCTACACCGCCATCGGCGCGTCGCTGATCGGCTACGGCATCTTCAACTCGCTGCTGGCGCGCTATCCGGCGGGGGCCGTGGTGCCGTTCATCCTGCTGGTGCCGGTGGTCGGCATCGCGGCAGCGTGGGTCGTCCAGGACGAGGTGCCCACCGGGCTCGAGATCCTCGGAGGCGTCGTGATGCTCCTCGGGGTCGCCGCCGCCACGATCAGCCGGCGGGCCCGAGCCGTCATGCCAGCAGGGCCGCTCGAGCCATCCGCGACAGTCGGGACCTCATCGCCGTCTCGCTGATGCGGGCACTGTGCGGGGTGGAGTTGATCAGCCCGAACGTGGCCTGGACGGCGGCCCGCGCCTCCGCCGCGTCCAGGTCGTCGCGCAGGTGGCGGACGGTGTCGACCCAGATGTCGATGTAGGCGAGCTGGAGGGCGCGGACCTCTCGTCGTCCGTCCGCGACGAGGTTGGCCCACTCCCGCTCCTGGATCACGATGAGCGGCCGGTGCGTGAGGGCGAACTCGATGTGCCAGGCGATCAGGGCTTCGAGTGCTGCCGCTGAGTCGGTGGCCGCCTCGGATCGTGCGCGCCCCTCGGCCAGGAGTCGCTCGCTGATCGAGGTCAGCGACTGGGTGAGGAGGTCGTCCTTGCCGGCGACGTGCTTGTAGAGGGCGGGGCCCGAGATGCCGCACGCCCCGCCGATGTCGTGCATCGAGACCCCGTGGAAGCCCCGCTCGGCGAAGAGCATCGCGGCGGTCTCGAGGATCTGCTCACGTCGGGTGGTCGCGGGAGGTTCGCTCACAGGACGGTCGCTCATGGAACCACTCTAGTGTCGGCAGGTTAACGGGTGTTAACCTGCCGACATGCGTGAACTCGTCGACCAGCTGCGTGAACGCCTCACCACCGTGCGGCGCGGAGGCGGTGAAGCCTCCCGCGAACGACATCTCGCCCGCGGCAAGCTGCTGCCGCGCGACCGGGTCGACCGCCTGCTCGACCCCGGGTCCCCGTTCCTCGAGATCGGCGCCCTCGCGGCATACGACATGTACGGGGGCGACGTACCGAGCGCCGGCATCATCACCGGCATCGGTCGGGTCAGCGGTCGCGAGTGCGTGATCATCGCCAACGATGCGACGGTCAAGGGCGGCACGTACTTCCCGCTCACGGTCAAGAAGCACCTGCGGGCGCAGGAGATCGCGCTCGAGAACCGCCTGCCATGCGCCTACCTGGTGGACTCGGGCGGCGCGTTCCTGCCG
>JBKJIW010000046.1:0-54710 GCA_046598255.1 Aeromicrobium sp.
CGAGGCCCGCACCCCGCTGATCATCTCGGGCCCCACCGAGGACGAGGTCAAGTGGTACGGGGAGTTCGCCAAGATCATCGGCGCCATGAAGATCGACGAGCACTACGAGGTCGACGAGAAGAAGCGCACGATCTCCGTGACCGAGGAGGGCATCGACCGGGTCGAGGACCAGCTCGGCATCGACAACCTCTACGAGTCGGCCAACACGCCGCTGATCTCGTACCTGAACAACGCTCTCAAGGCCAAGGAGCTGTTCAAGAACGACAAGGACTACGTCGTGATGGAGGGCGAGGTCCTGATCGTCGACGAGCACACCGGACGCATCCTCGACGGCCGTCGGTACAACGAGGGCCTGCACCAGGCGATCGAGGCCAAGGAGGGCGTGCGCATCCGCGAGGAGTACCAGACGCTCGCCACGATCACCCTGCAGAACTACTTCCGCCTCTACGACAAGCTCGGCGGCATGACTGGTACGGCCATGACCGAGGCGTCGGAGTTCGACAAGATCTACAAGCTCGGTGTCGTCCCGATCCCGACCAACCGTCTGATCGCGCGCATCGACCAGCCCGACCTCGTGTACCGCACCGAGGAGGCGAAGTTCAACGCAGTCGTCGAGGACATCGTCGACCGTCACGCCACGGGTCAGCCGATCCTGGTCGGCACGACGAGCGTCGAGAAGAGCGAGCGGCTGTCCAAGCAGCTCAAGAAGCGCGGCGTGCCCCACGAGGTGCTCAATGCCAAGCAGCACGATCGTGAGGCAGCGATCGTCGCGATGGCCGGGCACAAGGGCGCCGTCACGGTCGCGACCAACATGGCGGGCCGAGGCACCGACATCATGCTCGGCGGCAGTGTCGAGTTCCTGGCCGACGCAGCGCTGCGCAAGAAGGGCCTCGATCCGCTGGAGGACTCCGAGGCGTACGAGGCTGCGTGGCCCGACACGCTGAAGCAGATGGAGGCGCAGGTCGCCAACGAGCACGACGAGGTCGCCGCCGCCGGCGGTCTGGCCGTCATCGGCACCGAGCGCCACGAGTCGCGGCGCATCGACAACCAGCTGCGCGGCCGGTCAGGTCGTCAGGGTGACCCGGGCGAGACCCGCTTCTACCTCTCGCTCGAGGACGACCTGATGCGCCTGTTCAAGGCCGACTGGGTCAACTGGGTCCTGCAGACCATGAAGATCCCCGACGACGTGCCGATCGAGAACAAGCGCGTCACGGGTGCGATCGCCTCGGCGCAGGCCCAGGTCGAGGCGCAGAACTTCGACACCCGCAAGAACATCCTCAAGTACGACGACGTCATGAGCCGCCAGCGCGAGGTCATCTACACCGAGCGCCGCGAGGTGCTCGAGGGCAAGGACATGAGCGAGTGGGTCCGCACCCGGATCTCCGAGGTCACGAGCGCGTACGTCGCCGGAGCGACCGAGGGCTTCCCGGAGGAGTGGGAGCTGGAGCAGCTCTGGACCGCGCTCGGCACGCTGTACCCCGTCGGCCTCTCGATCGAGGGCGTCGAGGCGGAGGCGGGTGGCCGCGAGGCCCTGAGCCGCGAGATCCTCACCGACCACGTCACCGAGGACGCCCTGACGGCCTACGGCCGTCGCGAGGACGAGCTGGGAGCCGAGGTCGTGCGCGAGCTCGAGCGGCGTGTCGTACTGAGCGTCCTCGACCGCAAGTGGCGCGAGCACCTCTACGAGATGGACTACCTGCGCGAGGGCATCGGCCTGCGCGCGTACTCGCAGCGCGATCCGCTGGTCGAGTACCAGCGTGAGGGCTTCGAGCTGTTCAACGCCATGATGGAGGGCATCGCCGAGGAGTCGGTGGGCTTCCTGTTCAACCTGGAGGTGCAGGTCGAGAGTGCCGCGCAGGCCGACGACGAGGCACTCCAGGTCTCGGCCAAGGGGCTCGGCGTGAAGTCCGCCCCGCAGAACCTCTCGTACTCCGCTCCGAGCGAGGACGGCGAGGCCGAGGTCCACGGCGAGACGATCGAGGCGGACTCCCCGGAGTCCGAGGCGCGGCGGGCCGCCAACGCCAAGAACAAGGCGCGTCAGAAGACCAAGCAGCAGCGGAAGAGCCGCAAGTCGAACCGCTGAGTCGCGCCGACTTCGTCGGCCAGCGGTTCGTTCCGCCCCCGCTCGCAGGGCTCGCTCGGCCCATGGTCACCTCATGGGTGGGGCGAGCCTTTCGGCTTTCCTAGGCCCAGACCAGGGCGGTGCATCTCCACACCTTCTCGCCCCGGTGCGTCGTCTGGAGCTCCAGCCGGACGGCCAGGGCCCGGGACCGACCGCGGTGAACCATCCGTCCGGCGATCTCGGCGGCCTCGTCGTGCACCATGGCGACGTGCACCGAGACGATGCGTGCTCCGCGTCCCGAGCGGGACCTCAGGGGCACGCGGGCGTGCACGGCCAGGCGGCTCGTCAGCTGCGCGTAGACGTCGGGGGCCATCCATGCCGCCATCTGGCGCACTGGACGTTCGCCGGAGAGCACCTCGACCAGCGCCTGCATGAATCGCGCGGACCGCTCACGGATGACGCGGGCGTCACCGCGTTCGACGGGCGCCGGCAGGACCGGGGTCATGCCCGGGAACGGCAGCGGGATCTGGCCGGTGGCTGGTTCGACGGGGTCGTTGAACGGCACCGGTGGTGCGGGGGCGAGCAAGATCGTGGCGGTTCTCATGGGTGGTCCTTCCCGATGGGTGGAACGAGGCGTTGGGCTGGGTGGATCAGGTCGGGGTCGTCTCCGATGACATCGCGGTTCGCGTCGTGCCAGGCCGTCGTGGCGTGGGCGATGTCCGCCGGACTGGCCCCGGGTGGCAGGGTGCGGGCGGCGATGGCCCACAGCGTGTCGCCGGGGCGCACCTCGACGGCGGCGCCGGTGCGGTCGGGGTGGTCTTCTACGGCGGCGGTCTGCCGGACCGGGTCGCTGCCTGGGCGGTCCGGAAGGGACAGTCCGGTGACGGAGTGACGTGATGACAGGTCGGGGGACACCTGCTGCTCGGCGTGTGCGGGTCCGACGACGAGGGCGCCGGCCGCGCCGACCAGCAGCGCCCGTCGCAGGAGGGACGGGGTGAGGGCCGCGACCAGCCGCGTCGACCCGCCGCCCAGCACGAGGGTGACGGTTACGAGCGACCAGGCGGCGATGGCCAGCGTCAGGAGGGAGGCCGCACCGAGCAGCGCATCGGGGAACGAGGGGCCGGTGACGTCGTCCACGAGCCCGTCTGCCGTGGGAGCGAGCAGGCCGACCAGGAGCAGCGACAGCGCTGCCAGTGCCCATCCGCCCCGAGAAATCTGCATCTTCGATCCTTTTGATGACGTTTGATAACGTTTGACTACATCAAAAGCGCTTTGAAGCACGCTGTCAACGGAGGCGAGCGAAGGCTGGGGACAAGTCGGGGTGAGATACCGTGCGCGGGTGCGATGGGATCGGTTGTTCGACGAGCTGGAGGCGCAGGCCAGCGACATCGAGCGCGAGGAGCGGGACGCGCTCGTCGACGAGCTGCGCGACGGCGAATGGGCCGAGACGTCGTGGCGGGACCTGTGCGGCGGGACCGTCGTGCTCGAGGTCGCAGGCTCAGGCCGGATCTCCGGGCACGTCGAGCTGGTCAACGACCGCGTGGTGCAGCTGACCGGTGACCGTGTCGATCACGTGATCGCCGTCCCGGCGGTGCTCGCGCTCCACGAGGCGGAGCGGCGGGCCGACGATCCCGGACGGGTGGGTGCGTCGCTCGGCTGGGGGCACGTCTTCCGAGCCCTGCGCGATGCCGGGGAGGAGATCGCCGTCCGACTGACGGACGGGACGGGCCGAGACGGGATCGTCGAGGTGGTCGGGCGTGACTTCGTCCGGCTGGTGACGCCGGCGGGTCGAGCTCAGGACGTCCCGTGGACCGCGATCGCGATGGTCAGCGGTCAGAGGTGACGTCGTCGTCGGACGACGTCTCGAGCAGCTCGTGGACATCGTGGTCGGCGCGGGCGTACTGCCGGGAGATGTAGTCCTCGAGCTGGTCGTTCTCGATGCGCCACTGCCCGCGACCACCGATCTGGATGCCGCGCAGCTCCCCGGAGCGGACCAGGGCGTAGACCTGTCGCACCGTCACGTTGAGCACTTCGGCGACGTCCGCCAGCGTGAGGAACCGCGGGCTGGAAGAAGGCATGCGTCCAGTTTCCCATGTCGGGGTGTCAGGCGTCCGCGTGGTCGGTCGAAGTCTGTGGACAACTGGTGGGGGGTCTGGACGGATGGTCGCGCAGTCGGTAGAACCGATGCATGACCAACTGGCGGGGGCCCGGGGGATCGGGCAGGACGACGAGACGACTACGACTGCGCCCGTGGCGGGATCCCCGGCTCATCACCGGCCTGCTGCTGGTGCTGGGCTCGACGATCCTGGGAGCGCGCCTGGCGGCGGCTGGTGACGACAGCGTCGAGTACTGGGCGGTGCGCTCTGCCGTCACGGTGGGCGACCGGGTGTCCCAGGACGAGCTCGAGCCGGTGCGCGTGCGGCTGTCCGGTGCAGCCGCCGACTCGTACATCCGCGCCGACGAGGAGTTCCCCGCGGCGCTGGCAGATCTGGTGTGGGCCCACCCGATGGAGGCCGGATCGCTGGTCAGCAAGCGGTCACTCGTCACCGAGGACGGCATCGCCCGGGCCCAGCTCCCTCTCAGCGTGACGGCCGGATCGGCGCCGGCTGATCTGGCCCGTGGCGACCTGGTCGACGTCTGGGTCGGGCCTGGGCCCGGCGACCAGACGGGGGTGGGGACGGTGCGGGTGCTGCAAGCGGTACGTGTGCTGCAGTCGGGGGACGACGCGGCAGCCGCGGGCGGTTCGCTCGCCCAGACCGTGCTGGTCGACGTCGACGGGTCGCTCCTGGGCACCGGCGTCATCGGCACCGTGGCTGCCGGCCACGTGACCCTCGTGCGGGTCTCCTGACGTGGACGTCGTGATCGCCGCGGGGGGCGCCTCGTGGGAGGAGGTGGCCATTCGCGAGGTCGAGGCGTCGGAGGTGCTGCGCCTGGCCCGCCGATGCGTCGACGTCGCCGACCTCCTGGCGGTGGCCCACACGGGACGGGCATCGGCGGCGATCGTGACGATCGACCTGCCCGGTCTCGACGTCGACGCGGTGGCCCAGCTGGAGCGGTCCGGGGTTCGTGTCGCGGCGATCGGGACGGACGTGGCACGCTGCGACGCCCTCGGCATCCGGCGGCGGGTACGCATCGGCGAGCTGGACGACATCGCCCGGGACCTGACGGCCGACGCGGCCCAACCGGCAGCCCGCCGGGCGCCCGTCGTGGCGGTGTGGGGGCCGAGCGGCGCTCCCGGCCGCAGCACGGTCGCGATCGGGCTCGCCTCGGCCGCAGCGGCCCGCGGGATCGACACCGTGCTCGTCGACGCCGACACCTACGGCGGTGCGCTGGGCCAGATGCTGAGCGTCCTCGACGACGTCAGTGGGATCGTCGCCGCCTGCCGCGCCGCCAACCACGGCCGGGCCCACGAGGTCGTCGATCACCTGCTCGACATCGATCCCGACCTTCGCCTGCTGAGCGGCCTGCCGCGGGCCGACATGTGGCCCCAGGTCCGTCCGAGTGCCTTCGAGGCCGTGATGACCCAGCTGTGCGCGGAGTCTCGACTCGTGGTGGTCGACTGCGGGTTCTCGGTCGAGCTCGCCCCGGGATCCGGCGCGTCGCGCAACCAGACGACGACGCAGGTGCTCGAGCAGGCCGACCTCGTGGTGGTGGTGGGCCGCCCAGAGCCGGTGGGTCTCGCGCGTCTCGTCCGCGCGGTGCACGACCTGTCGACGATGCTGCCCGGGTGCCAACCGGTCATCGCGATCAACATGATGCGATCGACCCTCGGCTGGTCCGAGCGTGACGTGCGGGCCACCGTCGCGCGGCTCACCGGCATCGAGCCGGCCGTGCACCTCCCACTCGACCAGTCAGGGCTCGACCTGGCAGCGGTGAGCGGCCGCACACCGCGTGAAGCGGCCCCGTCGTCGCCGTTCGTCGCGCGGATCGAGGCGCTGGCGTCTCAGGTGCTGACATCGGTGATCTCACCCGAGGCGTTGGCATCCGCTCGGTAGTGACCCGATGGTAACTTCTCTGCAGGACGTCACGAGGAGAGACATGCAACGGTTGAGCCCCCTGGACGCGATGTTCCTGCACCAGGACAGCCCGACCGTCCCCCGTCAGGTGGCGTCGCTCGCGATCCTCGAGGCGGGGGCGCACCCGCTCGACTACGACCGCCTGATCCACGTCATCAACGAGCGCATCGACCTCGTGCCCCGATACCGGCAGGTGCCGCGGTCGGTGCCCGGGGCCTTCGGCACGCCGGTGTGGGTCGACGACGAGAACTTCGACATCTCGCTGCACGTGCGCCGGTCGGCCCTGCCGCGACCGGGCACGACAGATGCGCTGCACGAGCTGGTCGGGCGGCTCATCGCCCGGCGTCTGGATCTCGACCGCCCCCTGTGGGAGCTCTACCTGATCGAAGGGCTCGCGGGTGGACGGGTCGCGCTGCTGTTCAAGGCGCACCAAGCGCTCGTCGACGGGTCGGAGACCGTCGACCTGGCGCAGGTGCTGCTCGAGGAGACCGCCCACGACCGCGACATCCCGCACGAGGAGTGGAACCCGCGCGCCGAGCCGAACGGCGCAGAGCTCCTGGCCCAGACGATCGGCCGCAACGTCCGTCATCCCGCGGAGGCCCTGCGGGTCGCCGAGCTCAACCTCGGCCGCCTGGCCCGCCGGCTGCCCGTCATCGGCGTCGACGCGCAGGCGCCGGCCAGCGTCCTGTCGACCGACCTGAGCCGGCACCGCCGGTTCGCCTCCCTGGCGGTCAACCTCGACGACTTCCGGCGCGTGCGAGAGGAGCACGGCGGAACGGTCAACGACGTCATCCTGGCCTGCATCGCCGGTGGCATCAGGGGCTGGATGCTGACCCGCGCCGAGCCCGTCACGGCCAAGACGAGCTTCCGCGCAATGGTGCCGATGTCGGTCGTCGCGAAGGATGGCCTGCCGACCTCGCTGGGCTCGAAGGTCCGCGGGCACCTGCTGTCCCTCCCGGTGGGGGAGTCCAACCCAGTCGTCCGCCTGCACCAAGTGTCGTACGCGTTGAAGGACCACCGCGAGACCGGATCGGCCGTGGCGGCCAACAAGCTGGCGAGCCTGCCCGGCTTCGCGACGTCGACCTTCCACGCCGTCGGCGCGCGGGTCGCCGACGCGGAGGCCGGCCGCGGTCACCAGATCGTGATCACCAACGTGCCCGGACCGCAGGATCCGCTCTACCTCGCCGGTGAGGCGGTTGCCGAGGTCTATCCGTGCATCCCGCTGAGCGGCAAGCGGGCCGTGGCGATCGGGGTGACGTCCTACCACAGCAAGGTCTTCTTCGGCATCGTCGCCGATCGCGAGGCGGTGCCCGACGTCGACGTGCTGGCGCAATGCATCGAGGACGCGCTGACCGAGCTGGTCGAGTCCGTCGAAGGACGTCGCACCCGCGCGCCGCGCGGGCGTCAGCGCCCGGCCAAGAAGTGACCGGTCACCAGATGATGTGGACGAGGCGATGAGCGTGCGGGTCTACCTGGGTCTCAGCGCAGACGACCTGCTCGCGCTCGAGGCGGGCCGGGCGGTGACTCCGGCGGATGCGTTCGTGGCGGCCTCCGTCGACGAGGAGGACGAGCTCGCCGCCCTCGAGGAGGCGGCCGAGCACGGCGCCGTGGCCGCAGCCGCCGAGCTGGGCGACCCGGACGGACCCGTCAGGCTCGTGGACATCGCCTCGTTGCACCTGGACATCGACGACAGCGGCGACCTCGCGTGGTATGCCACGCAGGAG
This sequence comes from Aeromicrobium sp., assembly GCA_046598255.1. GTDB lineage: Bacteria > Actinomycetota > Actinomycetes > Propionibacteriales > Nocardioidaceae > Aeromicrobium. The sequence continues at coordinate 7,803 of JBKJIW010000046.1, forward strand.
ATCGCCGCCGTCATCGCTCTGGTGGGTCGTCGGGGCTAGAGCTTGGCCTGGCCGTACGCGACCTCTTCGCGGATCGAGGCGCGGATCGCCTTGGCAACCTCCGGCTCGATCTTCTTGCCGAGGAACGGGATCGACACCTTGACGTCGCCGTCGATCACGAAGTCGGAGCCGCCGTCCTTCGCGAAGAGCCTGGCGGTTCCGGTCAACCCGGCCGGCTGGCCGATGATGCTCATCGAGACGTCGGCGGTGCGGTTGCCGTCCGAGTCGGGTCCACTCCACACCTCGGTCTGCTTGACCTTGACGGTGCTGCCGGTGAGCTTCTTGACGAAGTCGGGCATGTTGGCGTCCTGGGTGCGGACGATGGTGACCTTGGCACCCTCGCCGACGGCCTCGACCGTCACCTCGTAGTCGGTCGCGCCCTGGTTGGCGCACGACTCGGTGCGGAACGCCTGGTCGGCCAGCAGCCCGTAGACCGCCTCGACGCTGGCACCTTCATAGGAGAACTTCTCGTTGAGCTTCATCCGGTCATCCTGTCAGGCGGCCCGACTTCGCGCATCAAGATTCTTCGACGGCCGGCTCGATCGTCGGCGCGGCATTGCCGGCGGCAAGGGCCTTGAGCTCGGAGAGGCGTGCTTCCACCTCGGTCTGCGTGGTGTCACCCTCGAGCTCGGCGAACTGGGCATCGAGGCTGGACGAGCTGAGCTCGGCCCGTCCGGCGACGAGGGCCTCGTCGCGACGGACCTTCTCCTCGAAGCGGGACAGCTCGCTGGTCGGGTCGAGGACGTTGATGGACGACACGGCATCGTGGACCTTGGCCTGAGCCTCGGCCGTCTTCGCGCGGGCGACGAGCTGGTCGCGCTTGACCTTGAGCTCGCCGAGCTTGCCCTCCATCGAGATGAGACCCGCCTTGAGCTGCTCGACGGTCTGGTTCTGCGCCGCGATCTGGGGCGCTGCGGTCCGGGCCTCGGTCTCGAACCCGATCTGCTTGCTCAACGCGACCTTCGCGAGGCTGTCGAACTTGTCGGCCTCGGTCGACTGTCCGGCGGCGCGTAGCGTGTCGGCCTTCTGCGACGCCGCAATGGCCTTGGCGCCCCACTCCTTGACGGCTGCGACGTCCTCGGCGTGATCGGCTTCCGCGAGGCGCAGGTTGCCGATCGTCTGGGCCACCGCCTGCTGGGCCTCGGCGATCGAGCTGGTGTAGTCCCGGACCAGCTGGTCGAGCATCTTCTCGGGGTCCTCGGCCTTGTCGAGGAGGGAGTTGATGTTGGCGCGGGTCAGCTGCCCGATGCGCCCGAGGATGGACTGTTTCTGAGCCATGGTCGGTCACTTTCGATGAGTCGGCGGTCTCGGTGTGTCGCCGTCACGCTCGATCCTCCTTCATGGGGTCAAGCGAGACAACCGTCGCCCGGTTCCGGAAGATCCAGACGCGCATCAGCACGAACCGCATGACCGTCACGAACAGGTTGGCGCCGGTGAGCACGGCCACCTCGACGAGTGGGTGGCCGTCGCCCTGCAGCGCCCGCATCGACCAGAGCGCGCCGCTGGTCACGGCCAGGCCGCAGGCGAACACCAACAGACCCTGCAGCTGATGTCTCAGCGCTCCTGACGTCCCGCGGAACCCGAAGGTGAACCGGCGGTTCGCCGCGGTGTTGGCGATCGCCGTCACGGCAAGGGCGACGGCATTGGCCTCCTGGGCGCCGAGGCTGCCGCGCAGGGCGACGTACAGGACGCCGTAGGCCGCGGTGGAGGCGATGCCGATGAGGGCGAAGACCACCATCTGCGCGCTGAGCCGCCCTCCCGCACTGCGGGCGGTGGCACGGCCGAGCGTCTGCGTCACCTCGGCGAGCGGGACGCGTCCGCGCACCAGCGACCAGCCCAGCCGCCCCATGCCCCGCAGGTCCGCGGTCGCCGTCCGGACGATGTCCACGCGGCTGTCGGGGTCGTCGATCCAGTCGACCGGGACCTCGTGGATGCGCAGACCGGCCCGTTCGGCCAGGACCAGCATCTCGGTGTCGAAGAACCATTCGTCGTCCTCGACGAGCGGCAGCAGGAGCGAGGCGACGTCGCGGCGGATCGCCTTGAACCCGCACTGCGCGTCCGAGAAGCGGGCGCGCAGCGCCCCACGGAGCAGCACGTTGTAGGTCCGCGAGATCACCTCGCGCTTCGGCCCGCGGGTCGTGCGGGACGTCCGGGCCAGGCGCGATCCGATCGCGAGGTCGGAGTGGCCCGACAGCAGCGGCGCCACCAGCGGGAGCAGGGCGTTGAGGTCGGTCGACAGGTCCACGTCCATGTAGACGAGGACCTCGGCGTCGGAGCACGACCACGCCTGCTTGAGTGCCCGTCCGCGTCCCTTCTGCGCGAGGCTGACGACCCGGACGTCGGCGTGACGGTGGGCCAGCTGGTGGGCCAGGAGGCTCGTCGCGTCGGTGCTCGCGTTGTCGGCGATCGTGACGCGGTACCGGAACGGCAGGGTCTTGAGATGGGCGCGGACGGTCTCGACCGACCGCACCAGCGCCTGCTCCTCGTTGTAGACCGGGATCACGATGTCGAGCACCGGAGCGGAGCCGGCTGCCCGGCCGGGCTCGGGCGGCACGACGGTGGCGGTGGTGGTCACTGGATGCCTCCGGAGAGGTCGTAGACCGTGATGCCGTCGACGGTCTCCGCCGCGAACGTGGAGGTGACCCAGGTGGAGATCTCTGTGCTGGTGCTCCCGCTGGCGTTCATGCCACGTCCACCGCCGCCTCCGCCGCCTGCGTCGCTGGCGATGAAGTAGTGGATCCGGCCGTCCGCGACGTACTGCTGGAACTGCGCCAGGGTGGGGCTGGGGTCGGAGCCGTTGAAGCCGCCGATGGCCATCACGGGGAGCTCGGTCGCCAGCTGGTAGCCGGAGGCGGAGTTGGAGCCGACAGCCGCCGCGACCCAGGTGTACGAGTCGGCGTCCGCCGTGAGCAGCGCGTCGATCTGGTCGGAGGACTCCGATCCGCTGAGCAGCCCACCCGGAGATGCCTGGCCCTGCCCGGTCGCGGCGCCCCGGCCGGTGCCGGTGGGTGCCTGCTGCGCCTGGCCCTGGCCGACGCCCGCGCCGGCGGGCGGCCGACCCATGCCGCGGCCCCCGAAGCCGCCCATCCCACCTCCTGCGCCGGTGCTCGGACCGGCCGACGGGATCGACCCGGTGTGGGCGGTCGAGGCGGTGTCGACGGCGTACGCGGCGGGACCGGCGAGCGTCGCCAGCAGTGCGCCGGCTCCGACGGCCAGCATCACGCGGCGGGGCAGGAAACGGTGCAGCACGACGAGGAACGCGGTGGCGACGCCGACGGCGACGATGACGTACTTGAGCCAGGGGAGGAAGTCGGCTGCGCGGTCGAGGAGCGCGAAGCTCATGGTGGCGGTCATCGCGATGGTGAAGGCTGCTCCGAGCGCCGCGACCGGCGACTGCCGGTGCTCCCACAGGATCGAGGAGCCGATGCCGACCAAGGCGGCGACCGCCGGGGCGAGGGCGACGGTGTAGTAGGCGTGGAAGATGCCCGCCATGAAGCTGAAGGTCAGGCCGGTGACCAGCAGCCACCCGCCCCAGACGACCAGCCCGGACAGCTGGCGGTCGGTCCGACCGGCACGACGACGGAACCACCCGCCCAGGACCAGCAGGGCCAGCGCGGCCGGGAGCAGCCAGGCGATCTGGCCGCCGATCTCGGAGCCGAACAGGCGGAACAGTCCGGTCTCGCCCCAGTTGCCGCCTCCTCCGCCGGCGTTGCCTCCGCCGACCGATCCGACCTCGTTGCCGTTCAGCCGACCGAAGCCGTTGTAGCCCAAGGTCAGCTCGAGGATCGAGTTGTCCTGGGAGCCGCCGATGTAGGGCCGGCTCGACGCGGGCCAGAGCTCGACGATCGCGATCCACCAGCCTGCGGCGACGATCATCGAGCCGAAGGCGATCAGGAGATGCCTGACGCGACGGCCGATGGAGACCGGGGCGGCGACGAGGTAGACGAGGGCGAGCGGCGGCAGCACCAGGAAGGCCTGCAGCATCTTGGTCAGGAACGCGAAGCCGACCAGTGAACCGCCGATCACGAGCCAGCGCACGGCCCGGTCGGGGGACTCGATGGCGCGGATCGTGGCGTACACCGCGGCGATCAGGAACAGCGTCAGCAGGGCGTCCGGGTTGTTGAAGCGGAACATCAGCACCGCGACGGGCGTGATGGCCAGCACGGCTCCCGCGAGGAGCCCGGCCCAGGCGTTGCCGGTCGTCCGGCGGACCGTGGCGTGCAGCAGGCCGACGGACCCGACGCCCATCAGGGCCTGGGGCACGAGCATGGCCCACGACGAGAGCCCGAAGACGCGCACCGACAACGACATCGGCCACAGCGACATGGGTGTCTTGTCGACCGTGATCGAGTTGGCGGCGTCGGACGATCCGAAGAAGAACGCCTTCCACGACTCGGAACCGGCCTGGACGGCGGCCGAGTAGAAGGAGTTGGCCCAGCCGGAGGCGCCGAGGCTCCACAGGTAGAGGACCGCCGTCACCGCCAGCAGCCCCAGCAGGGCCGGGCGGACGAGCGGGGAGTCCTCGGCGCGTCCGCGCCAGAGGAGGCGCAGCCGGCCGGTCGCGGCGGGCGGGCTCGCGGTGGATGACTGGTGCTGGTGGGGGGCCGTCGGCGGCGAGAGGGTGGTCATGCCTCCACGGTGCGCGCCGGCTCTGGGGGTGCCGTGTGCTGACTCTGTGGCGACTCTGTGAGCCGAGCGCCGGCGGCGGCGGGGATCGGGGCGGCGTCAGACCAGCGGGAGCGTGAGGGTGAAGGTCGTGTCGCCGGGGCTGCTGGTCACGGATGCGTCGCCGCGGTGGGCGTGCATGATCGCCTTGACCAGCGACATGCCGAGACCGGCGCCGCCGCAGGCACGGGTCCGCGACGAGTCGCCGCGGGTGAACCGCTCGAACACCGTCGCCAGGATCGATGGGTCGAGGCCCGGACCGTCGTCGTGGACGTCGATCCGGACGACGTCGGTCACCGACAGCCGTGCGTCGACGGCTGTGCCGGTCGGGGTGTGCCGGCTCGCGTTCGTGATCAGGTTGGTCACGGCCTGGTGCAGGCGCTGCTCGTCGCCGGTGACGATGACGGGCTCGTCGGGCACGTCGAACGTCCAGCGGCGGTCGAGGTCGACGACGCGGGCGTCGTCGACGGCCTCGATGACCAGGCGGGTCAGGTCGACGGGACGGTGGTCGATGTCGCGGCCTGCATCGAGGCGCGCCAGCAGGAGCATGTCCTCGACGAGGCGGGACATGCGGCCGGCCTCCGACTCCACCTTGGCGAGGATCTGGTCGGGATCGTCCCGGCCGGTGCGGCGGCTGAGCTCGGCGTAGCCCTTGATCGTCGAGAGTGGCGTGCGGAGCTCGTGGGAGGCGTCGGCGAGGAACTGGCGGACCTGCTGCTCGCTCTCGTGCCGGGAGTCGAGCGCCTCCTCGACGTGTCCGAGCAGCTGGTTGAGCGCCTCGCCGACCTGACCGACCTCGGTCGTCGGATCGGTGAGCGAGGCGGGCACCCGCACGGTCTCGCCGACCTGGCCGGAGGACAGCGGCATCGCGGTGACCTGGTGGGCGGTGGCGGCGACCTGGCGCAGCGGTTGCAGCTGTCGCCGGACGAGCGCCCGTCCCGCGACGGCGGCAGCACCGACGCCGGCCAGTCCCAGCAGGCACTCGTACCAGACGAGCGTGTTGATGGTGTTGTCCACGTCATCGGTCGGGATGCCCGAGACGAACGTCCCGCCGGTCGAGCTCGAGGCCGCCGCGACCCGGTAGGAGCCCAGGCCGGGCACCTGCACGGTCACCGGGTCCTCGCCGGCGGCGACGTCCGCCAGTGCCGTCAGGGCGGAGGTGGAGAGCTGTCGCCGGTCGCCGGACGCCGTGATGGACGTCCCGTCCTGGAAGTCCTGCGCGAAGACCGCGCTGATCGTGCCGGTGCGGTCGCCGCGTGCGTCGGGTGGGCGGATGCCTCCGCCCGGTGGCGTACCGGGATCGATCCCGTCGACCTGACCGCCGATGACGAACTTTCCACGATCGAGCGAGCCGCTGACCTGACGATCGAGCTGATCGGTCAGGTAGGAGCGCATGACGAGGGTCGCGGAGACCGCCACCAGGATGCTCACCAACGCCACCAGCGCGACGGTCGTCGCGATCAGGCGGTTGGTCAGTGAGGTGGGCAGCAGTGAGCGCATCGTCCTACTCCGCCGGCTTGAGGACGTATCCCGCGCCGCGCTTGGTGTGGATCATCGGCTCGTGACCGGCGTCGATCTTCTTGCGCAGGTACGAGATGTAGAGCTCGACGACGTTCGCCTGACCACCGAAGTCGTAGTCCCAGACGCGATCGAGGATCTGCGCCTTCGACATCACCCGCTTCGGATTGCGCATGAGGAAGCGCAGCAGCTCGAACTCCGTCGCAGTCAGGTCGACCTCACGTCCGGCGCGGACGACGTCTCGGCTGTCCTCGTCGAGGCTCAGGTCGCCGACCGTGATGACCGACGCCGGGCGGGCGTCCATCGCCCCCGCGCGACGCATCAAGCCGCGGAGCCGGGCGATGACCTCCTCGAGGCTGAACGGCTTCGTGACGTAGTCGTCGCCGCCCGCGGTGAGCCCGGCGACGCGGTCCTCCACGGAGTCGCGAGCGGTCAGGAACAGCACCGGGATCTCGGGTGCGAAGGCTCGCACCTTGCGGAGCACCTCCATGCCGTCGTAGTCGGGCAGCATCATGTCGAGCACGATCGCGTCGGGCGTGAAGTCCTTCGCGGCGGCGACGGCCTTGCGACCGGAGTGTGCGGTCTGGATCTCCCAGCCCTCGTAGCGCAGCGCCATCTGGAGCAGCTCGGCGATGTTGATCTCGTCGTCGACGACGAGGACGCGTAGCGGTGAACCGTCGGCACGGGTCAGTGAGGAGGCCATGGATTCATGGTGACCCGGCTGGTCGTCGGAAGTGTGAGACTGCGCTGTGGGGATCCTGTGAGTCCCGGACCCAGCAGGTGGACGGGCGACACACAGGTTCGTGACAGCCGGCGGACGGACGATGGCTCGCATGAGTGATGTTCAGGACACGCACGGCCAGACCGGACGCGAGACAGACGGACCGGTCGAGGACCCCCCGCAGACGCCCACACCACAGACACGGCCCCGGCAGTGGTCGACCCGCACGGTGGTGGTCGCTGCGGTGGCCGCCGTCGGCCTCGGGGTCGGCGCCGGTGCGGCTCTCGGTTCCGCCGGCGGAGGGACCAGCGGCGGCTTCCCCGGCGGTGGAGGCCGCCCGGGCCAGGGACAGTTCCCGGATGGTGGGGCCCCGGGTCAGGGCCAGCTGCCGGGCCAGGGTCAGCTGCCGGGTGGCGGGGGTCAGGCGCCCGGGGCGCCGGCCCAGCAGCAGGTGCCTGCCGCGACCGGATCGGACACCACGACCTGAGCCGGTGACGGGCTGACTACGCTGGGGCCCATGACGCGCCTCTCCCGTACCCAGGTGCAGGAGCTCAACCGCGAGACGGTCCTGCGGGTAGCGCGCGACGCCTTCCTGCGAGACGGCTACATGGCCACGTCCGTGGCGTCGGTCGCTCGGGAGGCCGGCTTCACGACCGGCATCGTCTACTCCAGCTTCGGCAGCAAGGCCGATCTCGCGCTGGGCGTCCTCGTCGGTCTCCAGACCGAGCAGATCGCCGACCTGGGCCGCCGCTTCGAGGAGGTGTCGTCGACCGACGAGATGCTCGACCGGCTGCGGTCGTGGGGTGCTGCTGCGGCCGACTCCGGCTGGGTGCGGTTCGAGCTCGAGCTGCTGCTCGACACGATCAACGACTCCCGACTGGCAGCCGTGCAGACCTCGCGGCAGGCCGACGCGATCGAGCAGGCCGCGGTCGTGGTCCGGTCTCTGGCTCCCGAGGGAGCGGTCGACGACGAGACGCTCGAGGTGCTGGCGGGGGCGGCCGTCGACTACGCGATCGGCGTGGCCATCCGGCAGGTGACCAACCCTGGTGCATCGCCCGACCGGTTCCTGCGCCTGATGGCGCCGCTGCTGACGATGATCACGACCGCCTAGCGCGAGTACGGCGCCTGGTCGCCGCCGTCGTCGCAGGTTTCCCCGGCGACTCGGGACGGGAACCGGTAGGCGTTCAGCGTGGCGCAGTCGACGAGCGACTGCCCCTCCCAGGCGGTCGCCCACGAACCCTTGGCGTTCGACCACAGGGCGCCTGAGCCGCCGCAGCCGGGGATGACATAGCTGCCGCGGGCCCACCCTCCGGTGTCGATACGGGTCACGCTGATCTGCGGCGTCTCGGTGCAGCCCTGCGTCTCGGTGGCGGCCTGCTGCTTGATCTGGGCGGCGATGAACGCCTTGAAGTCGGCGGTCGCCCCGGTCAGCTTGCCGGTGTCGGCGGCGGTGGCGATGGTGATGCCGTTCTCGTCCAATGCCTCGTAGTCGATGAGGCGGCCGGCAGGTGCGGAGGTCGTCGTCGAGGCACTCGGCTGCGGAGTCGGCGCCGTCGTCGCCGGGGCGGTGGGCGACCCGGTCGTCGGTGCGGCCGCCGGCGTCGACGAGCTCGTCGCAGGTGACGCTGCCTCGGGCTCGTCCGAGCCGCAGGCGCCGAGCGTCAGCAGGGTGGCAGCGGAGATCGTCGCCGCCATGATCCGGGTGCGCGTCATGGACTCATGATGCAACGCACCGCCCGTCGGCGGCGACAGCCTCACCGGCCAGTCGTGCCGTCGATCGCCTCACGCAGCAGATCGGCGTGACCGTTGTGGCGGGCGTACTCCTGGATCATGTGGATCGTCACCATCCGCAGCGACATCGGATGGCCGTGGACGTCGATGGCGTGCTCGAAGTCGACGCCCTCGACAGCCCGTGCCGCTGCCGCCTGCTCGTCCACGAGCTGCTCCACGGCACGTGCGGCGTCGCGGGCGTCGATCTCCTCCAAGTCGGTGTCGTCGTGGGCCTCGAAGCGGTGCAGGTGCTCGATGTCCTCGCCCGCTACACGCTTGCGGAACCAGATGCGCTCGACCTTTGCCAGGTGGCGCACCAGTCCGAGCAGCGAGAGGTTCGACGTCGCCACCGGGCGGGTGGCCAGCTGCTCGGCGGTCAGTCCCGCGCAGACGTTCAGCAGCGTCATGCGGTGGTGCGCGAGCATGCCCTCGAGCAGGGGACGATCCGGGCCGGTCATGGGCCCGTCGGCCGGGTCAGGAGCGGGCGACGACCAGATCATCGCCCCATCGCCCCATCGCCCCATCGCCCCATCGTCGCACGCGGTGTCAGCGGGTGATGGGATCCGTCATGAGGTCGGACAGGCTCGTGCTGGTGCCGACGACCGTACGGTTGAAGCTGGTCTTGGACCCTCCGCGATTGACCTTGCCCGGGACGAGGCAGTCGGTGCTCGTCACGAACTCCCGGTCCTCGATGGACGCCTCCGGCCGGCGCTCCTGGTAGCCGCTCTCGGCGCCGCCGCTGTTGGCGTAGGTGCACGTCGGGGTGGTGTCGGTCAGGGCCAGGCCGAAGGCCGCGTTCCAGACCTCGCCCAGGGGCGTGGTCATCGGGGTCAGCACGGTGAAGGTGCCGGACAGCAGGTACGGGTACAGCACGAAGACCGTCTGCAGGCCCGTCAGGTTCTTGAGCACGGGGGCGTTGGCGGTGCGCAGGTCGTTGACGATCGTGCCGAGGTCGTCCGCGTTCTCCTCGACGGTGGCGTTGACCGTGGCGGCAGCGTCGCCACCCTTGTCGAGCAGGCGGCGCAGGTCGGGATCGGCGTCGACCAGGGTGTCGGAGAGTAGTGCGAGGTTCTCCGAGAACGTCGACAGCGCGCCCTGCTTGTCGATCTGGGTCTGGAGCACCGAGTCGGAGCTGCGGATCAGCGACCGGGTGACGTCGATGTTGTCGTCGGCGGTCTGGATGAACGACGACGTGGTGTCGAGGATCGTGGCGAGATCGGGACCCGTGCCCTCGAACGCCTGGCCGAGCTCGGAGATGACGGTCTGCAGGCTCTCGGTGTTGACGGACTTGACGAGTGAGTTGACGTTGACGAGCAGGTCGGTCGTCGAGACGGGGATGGCCGTGTCGGCGGTGGTGATGACGGTGCCCTGCGTCAGGTAGGGAGCGGACATGCCACGGGGGCGGAGGTCGATGTACTGCTCGCCGATGGCGGACTTGTTGGCGACGACGGCCTGGAGGTCGGCGGAGATCTTGGGGGCGCTCTTCTCGATGTCGACCTTGGCGAGCACGCCGTCCTTCTCGGGGACGAGGCTGCCGACCCGGCCGACCTCGATGCCGCGGTAGGTCACGGGCGCGCCGGCGAAGATGCCGCCGGAGTCGGTGAAGTGTGCGTCGATCGTGTAGGTGCGATCGACGACCAGGCGGTCGATCTGGGCGTAGCGGCCGCCGACGAAGGTGCCTCCCAGAAGGGTCACCAGTGCGAACACCAGCAGCTGGATCTTCGTGCGTCGCACAATCACTCGGCGGTTTCCCTCCCGTCGCGGCATACCGATGGTATGTCCACACCAAGATTACCCTGAGGGAGCAATCCGGTGCGACGCGGGATGCGTGACACGGGTCACTCGCGGCAGCCCGCCCCGGCGCGCCCGTCCGGCACGAGCTGGCGACGTGTCGGCAGGCTGTGGGCCCTACCGAGGCCGGTGGGTCCGGTAGTCGACGACCTGCTGGAAGGTCGGACGGTTCTGCCAGTCGATGGGGCGCACCATGACGACGCCGCCGGTCGTCGGGCGGATGAAGTCGATCGACTTGTCATAGGTCAGGTCGGCCGGAGAGGTGACCTTCTGCGCCGCCATCGCGCGGTCGACGGCCGAGGCCAGTGACGTGCGCAGCGCGGACCGGCAGGTCGCCAGTGGGCCGCACAGGCTGGTCGAGAACGGCGACGCCACCGTCGACCCCGCCGTGCTGCGCAGGTCCTTGTCCAGGTAGCCGTACCAGGGCGAGCCGAGCCATGAGGAGCCCTGGCCCTGACGCGGATGGTCGTCGAGCGGCTGGGGGAGCGAACGGGCGAGATCGCCGAGTCCGGTGCGGGTCGCGTCGAACGCCAGCGACTGGCCCCCGTCCTCCCACCAGGTGTCGAAGATGCGGATCGCGCCCTGGTGGGCGTACGCTCCGGTGCGGTCGTAGTCGACGCGGTGCGCACCGTCGGCGAGCCAGGCCGACAGCATCGACCGGGCCTCGGCGGTCCCCGGGTCGTCGCCGATGACCGAGAGCAGCACCGGCAGCAGCGACCTGGCGCGGACGTCCTCGGTCGCGGCGTCCTCGACGATGCCCGCGAGCTTCGCGCGGCTCACCGGACCGGCGGCGATCGCCGACACCGCGCGGCGGCTGAGGGCCTGGGAGCGGTGGATCGATCCGTCGGACCACTTGTCGTCGGCCGCCGAGAAGTTCGGCGCCGGCTTGTTGTTCCAGCTCGCCAAGTAGCCCGTCGGAGGGTTGACCTGCTGCGGGTGCCCGGCGGCGGAGAGCCACCCGGTCGGGTCGTAGGAGAGACCGGCCCAGCGGGGCAGGTCAGTGTCGGTGCCGGCGGCGCGCACCGGCAGACGGCCGGACGAGAAGAACGCGATGTCGCGGTCGTCGGCGTAGAACCAGTTGAACGTGTAGTCGACGCCGTTGGCGGCCTTCTGGAACGAGGTCGCGTCCGTGACGTAGCCGGGGTCGTTGAAGCGGGAGAAGCCGAGGATCGATGCGGCCTCGTGGCCGTAGGTGCTGCGCTCGATCACGACGGCCACCGGCGCTCCGTCGACCGTGGTGCGGGTCTGGACGATGCCGTGGTTGGTGCGCCACACCTGCATCTTCAGCGTGGTGGGTGCCGTCGGGGCCGAGACGTTCGGGATGACGGTCTCCTTGTGCTCGTCGTACCGCATCGGGGTGCAGGCGAGGCCGTCCTTGAGGTAGGAGGTCGACGTCACCGTCGGTGCGCTGCCGTCGGCGTTGCACAGCTTCTCGACGACGGTGTCGACGTTGTCGCTGCCCGAGCTCGTCGCGGACCAGGCGTAGTCGACGCCGTGGCCGAGCTGGACAACCAGGTTGGTGCCGGCGAACGACACGCCTCGGGCGAAGACGCCGGGACCCATCAGGACCTGCTCGTTCAGCAGCTGGGGGTTGTAGTGGCCGGTCTGCGGCCCGAACACGGCCAGCGGCCGGCCTGTCGTGGTCTTGCTCGCTCCGACGAGCAGGGCGTTGCTCATGCCGTCGGTCGCGAAGAGGCTGCTCAGGTCGATCGCGCCGCTGGGGGTGTCGACCTGGTTCGGCACGCCGGTCAGGCCGAGCTTCAGGGCGTCCAGCAGCGTCTGGACGGGGCTGGTCGAGCCGGCGTCGTCCCCGGACCCGCTCGCCGCCGGGCCGTCCAGGTCGGGGATCGCGACACCGGGCTTGCGGGGGTCGAACGCGACGTCGTCGTAGGGGAACGACGTCGTGGCCGTCGTGGGCGCCTCGGTGTCGTTCTTGCTCCTCAGGCTCGCGAAGAGCTGGTCGGCCTTCGCGGTGCCCATCGTCTTGACCAGCTGGCCGTAGTAGATCGCGTTCGCGAACTCCTGACCACCGCCCTTGCCGAAGATGCCGCCCACCAGCGACGCGACGTAGGTGAGGTCAGCGCGGGTCCACTTCGTGGGCTTCTTCTGCAGGGCCAGGTACTCGGCCGGGCAGTCCAGGCCGACCGTCAGGCCGAGGGGGCACATCTGGTTCTGCGCGGCGTTGATGCCGGCGAGGAAGGCATCGGCGCCCCTGAGCAGCCGCTCGCCCTCGGAACCGTTCTCGCGGGCGATGATCTCGAGCTGGTCGGTGGCCTCCTTGGGTGTGTAGAAGGCCGAGCGCACCTGGGCGCGGTCCATGGCGATGTTGCCGGGAGTGCCGCCGACGAACTCCGCACCGCGGCCGGCCCCGAGGTGACGCAGGGCGTCCATGAGGAACATCCGGTCCTGCGTGCCGGCGAACCCGGCGCCGAACATCGTGTCCTCGTACGTCGTGCCCGTGATGTAGGGGACGCCGAACGAGTCGCGCTGGATCGTGACGCCGGCGCGCGGCTTCTCGCTGCTCACGACCTTGTCGGGCACGAAGCCTGCCCGCTTGTAGGTCTGGTCGATCACGGAGTCCGTGATCTGCGCTGGCCGGTTGCGGGCCAGCGAGTCGTACATCTCGAGCTGGTCGGCGTAGTCCGCGGGAGCGTTCTTGCCGTCGACGGCGGTGAGTCCGCCGCCGGCGAGCACCTGTGCGAGCTCGAGGGCGTTGATCGATCCGCGCTGGCCGGCCGGGAGGATGTTGCGGACGGTGCCGTAGTCGTCGGCGGCGCTGGGCGACGGCACCGTGGTCGCGGCCTGCGCGGGCATGACCGCCGCCGCAAGGGCCAGGCTGCTGACGGCGATGGCGATCGTGGCTCGACGCACGGAGATGCTCCTCGGCAGACGGATGTGTTGCAGGTCACAACGATCTCCTCGTTCCGGGGTTATCCGGCGGCGTCCACAGGTCGCGGGTGGCTGGCCTTCCCAAACCGCCGCAGATTCGGCACTATCGTCCCCAGGCACTCTTCGGGGGAAGGGCTTCAGGGGATGGATCCACAGGCGTCGGTACTGGTCGACCGCGTGCGCGACCTGGTGCGTCAGCGCCGGATCGACCCGCGCACCGACACCGCCTCGGTGCGGATCGCCGCCCTCGACGCGATCGCCGAGCACGAGGCGCGGAGCCTGACCGGCGCGGTGCGGACGTTGGAGGAGCCGGAGGCCATGATCGGTCAGATCGTGGCCGACGTGTCCGGGTTCGGGCCGCTGCAGGTGCTCCTGGACGACGAGACCGTCGAGGAGATCTGGATCAACGAGCCGACCCGGGTGTTCGTGGCTCGCGAGGGACGGCACGAGCTGACCTCGTTGATCCTGACTCCCGAGCAGGTGCGGGAGCTGGTCGAGCGGATGCTGTCGTCATCGGGGCGGCGGCTCGACGTGTCGCAGCCGTTCGTCGACGCGATGCTCCCGGGAGGTCACCGGCTGCACGTCGTGCTCGACGGGATCGCCCGCGGCTTCGCGGCCGTCAACATCCGCAAGTTCGTCGCCAAGGCACATTCGCTCGAGGACCTGGTGACCCTCGGCACGATCGACGGCGCCAGCGCGACCTTCCTCGACGCGAGCGTTAGGGCCGGCCTCAACATCATCGTCTCGGGCGGCACGCAGGCAGGCAAGACCACGCTCCTCAACTGCCTGGCGGCCTCCATCCCCGGCTCGCAACGATTGGTCTCGCTGGAGGAGGTCTTCGAGCTCCAGACGGGACACCCCGACTGGGTCGCCATGCAGACCCGCCAGGCCGGCATCGAGGGCACCGGGACGATCGACCTGCGCATGCTCGTCAAGGAGGCGCTGCGCATGCGTCCCTCGCGCATCATCATCGGCGAGGTGCGGGCCGCCGAGTGCCTCGACCTGCTGCTGGCACTCAACGCGGGACTTCCCGGCATGGCCAGCATCCACGCCAACTCCGCCCGTCAGGCGCTGGTCAAGATGTGCACGCTTCCGCTGCTCGCGGGTGACAACATCGGCTCCCGCTTCGTCGTCCCCACGGTTGCCGCGTCGGTCGACCTCGTCGTGCACACGGGCATCGACGGCGAGGGGGTCAGGGCCGTCCGCGAGATCGTCGCCGTCACCGGACGGGTCGAGAACGGCCTGATCGAGTCCGAGCCCGTCTTCGTCCGTCGCGACGGACGGCTCGAGCGGGGGCACGGCGTGCCGCTGCGTCGTGAGGCGTTCGAACAGGCAGGCATCGACCTCGACGAGGCGTTGGCGGTGGGTCGATGGGCGCGCTGACCGGGCTGATGGCCGGTCTCGGTGCCGTCCTGGTGCTCTGGGCCATCGTGGAGCCCGGGTGGCGGCCGCCGACGCGCAGGCGGCGGTCAGCGGGTCGATTGGCCGACCTGCTGGCCCGCGCGGGTGTCGAGGGCATCGTCCCGGTGCAGCTGGTCGGCCTGTGCGGCGTGGCCTTCCTCCTGGCGGGCGTCGTGATGACCGGAGTCTCCGGGGTGGTCGCGATCGGAGCCGTCTTCGGCGCCATGGCAGCCGGGGCACCGATCGCCCTGCTGCGGGGACGGGCCGCCAAGCGCCTGCGCGAGCACGCGGCGGTCTGGCCGGACGCGGTCGACAACCTGACGTCGGCGGTGCGGGCCGGACTGTCCCTGCCGGAGGCGCTGATCCAGCTGGGCGAACGAGGCCCCGACCAGCTGAGGGACGCGTTCCTTCAGTTCGGTCGCGACTACCAGTCGACGGGGCGGTTCCACGAGTCGCTCGACCTGCTGAAGGAGCGCCTCGCGGACCCGGTCGGCGATCGGGTGGTCGAGGCGCTGCGGATCGCTCGGGAGGTGGGCGGCGGTGACCTCGGCCGCATGCTGCGGTCGCTGTCGGGGTTCCTGCGCGACGACCTGCGCACCCGCGGAGAGCTCGAGTCTCGGCAGTCGTGGACGGTCAACGGCGCCCGGCTGGCGGTGGCGGCGCCGTGGCTCGTCCTGCTGCTGATGTGCCTGCAGGGCGACGTGGTGCAGCGATTCGCCACGGGCGCCGGCCTGATCGTCCTCGTCACCGGTGCGGCCCTCTGCGTGGTCGCCTACCGCCTCATGATGTGGATCGGCCGGCTCCCGACCGAACGACGGATCCTGGCGTGAGGACCCACCGATGACGGCCGCCCTGATCGGCTTCTGCCTGTCGTCCGGACTCCTGCTCGTCGCATCGGGGTGGCGCAGGACGCGACGACCGACGCTCGACCAGCGGGTCGTGCCGTACGTCCGCGACGTCCACCCCCAGATCGTCACTCCCGCTCGACCGACGCGCGTCGTCGAAGCGGTCATCGGCCCGTCGGTGCGCGCGGCCGGCGGGGTCGTCGGCGACGTGCTCGGCGGCTCCGCCAGCGTCTCCCGCCGCCTGGTCCGCCTCGGGTCGGGCATGACGGTCGACGAGTTCCGCATCCGTCAGGTGCTGTGGGGCGCGGTCGGGCTCGGCGGGGGAGTGCTCGTCGCCACGGCACTCTGGTCGGGCCGACGAGCCGGGGTGCCGCTGCTCCTGCTGATCTGCGCGCTGGGCTTCGTCGCCGGTGTGCTCTGGTGCGACCAGCACCTGTCGAGCGCGGTGACGGCCCGCGAGCGGGAGATGCAGGCCGAGTTCCCTGTGATCGCGGACCTGCTGGCCCTCGCCGTGGCGGCCGGGGAGAGCCCCGTCGCGGGTCTCGACCGCATCATGCGGGTCTGCCACGGCTCGCTCGCCGACGAGCTTGGCGGGGTGATCGCGGACATCCGCACCGGCACCCCGATCGCCGACGCCTTCGACGCCCTCGCGACGCGCACGGGGGTCACGAGCATCGCCCGCTTCGCAGAAGGGCTCGCGATCGCGGTCGAACGCGGGACGCCGCTGGTCGACGTGCTGCACGCCCAGGCCGCCGACGTCAGGGACGCCGGTCGCCGCGAGCTGATCGAGGCCGGCGGCCGCAAGGAGGTCACGATGATGGTTCCGGTCGTGTTCCTCATCCTCCCGGTCACGGTGGTCTTCGCATTGTGCGAATTAACGGCTTCCTATTGCGGATCATGGCTTGTACGTTGGTTGCGGGCTAGCCGTATGTTGCGGGACCAGGATGAACTTGCTCTCGGCCCGACATAAGCGCGGTCCTCGCGAGAGCAAGTGAACCTCGTCGCGTACGTCCGCCGCGCGGGGTAGTTCAGTCCGATACCCGTCGCAAGGGCGCGGTTGATTGCACCGGCACTTTCAACGGAAGGCGCTGCCGAGCGTGTGAGCCAATCGAAGAGCCTCCCCCCAACCAACGCGAGTGAATTCAGCTAGCACTCGTCTCAGCTCGTCCATCATTGCGCTGTCTCCGAGAAGCATCTGTCGGTAGTCGGCCAAATAGCGTTCGATGATGCGAACGACAGCGTCCACTGCGAGTGATTCGTATGCAAAGGCACTTTCGTTCTTCACGCACGAGGAGATCAGCATGAAAACTTGTCGAGGTTCCTCGTCGATGAAGAACTCGAGTGTTTCGATCAGGTGATAAACGCTATGGGGATGTGCCGCGGCCGATAGGTCCTGCAGGATCTCCGAAAACTGGTGAAACCACTCAAGTTTCTGAAGGGCATTGGGCTCTCTCTCGGAATGCTTGAATGCTCCAGAAGCGTGATAGATCTCCTGGATGATGCTGTCGGCAGCCAGGTGGGCGCCCTCCGGCCCAGGCATGTCACGCAGCAACGTGTTGAGGTTTTTTGCAGCGGTTGCCAGCAGCGCCACCATGGCGTCCCTGCCTGGGTCGTCGCTGGTCGTGCTGAATATCTCCCTAGCTGTCGACGTTGCTGCAGACACCATGGCTGGTGTCGCAGCTGGTTTAGCAAATATCTCCGTGACGACCTTCGTGGCGTACGGCAGATGCGCATACAGGTAGCAGCTCATCAGCCCGGCCATCCATGCTCGTTGGAGGTCCCAGTTCTCATCGCGATCAGACTGTTTGAGCAGCGTGGAGACTCGCTTGCCCGAGAACTTGCTCTTGCTGAGCCGCTCGAATACGGCGTCACGATGTTCGAGGTCAACGTAAGAGTTGAGTAGGTTGATCCCCGAACTGAATAGCTCAAGGTCGGGTTCCTCAGCGAGCGAGTCGCCCAAGAGTTGAGCACGCTCAGACGTTTCCTGAATCATCAACGGGATGGCTTGACGAGAGAGCAAACGCAGGTCGCGACGCTGATCAGATGTTCGAGCGAGCACGGCATCGCGCATGACCAGGCCTAGGGGACTCGACTCCCAGCCGTGGAGTCGGTAAAGGTCGGCAATGCCCTCGATGGCTTCTGTCTGGCCGGTCGGCGACCACGACATCACGGTGCACCCCCGGACGGCAGTTCCTGCTCCTCCAGCAGGGCTACCAGCATATTCGCAACTCGTTCACCTCGAGCGGTCCCGACGCCGAGATCGTCGTTCTTGATGAGTGCCTGGAGGATCAAGCTGAGTCGGTATCGGATGCTTTGGCCGAATCGATCGAATCCGCCGCTACTTGCAACTCGATCTGCGCCGGTAAGAACATCGACCGCCTTCCAAAGCGCTGCCGCATCTGTTGATGTGGGCGCGTCA
Organism: Aeromicrobium sp.; assembly: GCA_046598255.1. Classification (GTDB taxonomy): domain Bacteria; phylum Actinomycetota; class Actinomycetes; order Propionibacteriales; family Nocardioidaceae; genus Aeromicrobium. The sequence continues at coordinate 25,861 of JBKJIW010000046.1, forward strand.
GCCGTCTCGTCAAGGGCTGAGAGGAGTTTGTCGGGAACGGTGGACGAATCTGTTCCGTCTCGCTCCCACCTGTAGTCAGACTCGACAAGCTCTGCTTCATCGTCGTCTGGCCACGTCGCTGGTTGGGGAGTGACCACTTCAGCAAGACTGCTCAGCTCGGATAGGCGCGCCGACGTCTCTGACAACTGCACATTCGCTGGCCACAATGCCAGCAAGATCTGATCAGGGACTCGCCTGTACGTAGCGAGGCGCCGCTGATCGGACACCTCAGTCAAGGCGATGCCATGAGCCATCGATTCCAGAGCTGCGTGATCCTTCGCCGCCAGATCTGGGCTGACTCTTGCAATGAGCTCGATTACGGCACCCCGGGTCTCACTGTTGAGGACTATGTCGGGTGAGGCGACGACAAGCCGCGCGAGTTCGTGCGAAAGGGCGACGTTGTTCGCAGCCTTTTGAATCAGGCGGGACCACATGCCTGGGTGATCGAGGCCAGCGACCAGAATGCTGAGAATGTCGGTGTCGCTCGGCGAGAATCGCTGAGCAATTGCGTCGATCGTCTTCGTTGCAAGGCTTTCAAGCGAGTTTCGTTGCCCGTGGTCGAGAATCCCGCCATACCCGCGGATTGACCCACGCACGTCCTCGTAGGCGATCTGGAACATCCGGTTGGAATACGACGGGGTCGCCTTTACTGCGGCGCACACAATGCGTGCTGCAGATACCAAGTGCCGTTCGGTCAGCGCGTCCCATGCGTCTTCGACGATCACGTACTTGAGTCCGCCATGAGCCTGCGACCAGCTCTCATGCATTGGCAGGATCAAACTCGATCCAATTGACGACTTTCTCTCTGCATCTGTTTTGAAAACGAACACGGCCGTCGCCAGCTTTTCGGCAGCGGATCGATCTACATCCGCCAGGTGCGCCAAAGATTGCAAAACAGGGCGAAGCGGCAGCAATCCCCAAACGTCTGCGACGGCTGGTTCGAGACAACGCAACAGGGCTGCGAGGACATTCGGGTCCACGTTTGCGGCCGCGACCGCCGCATACAGACTGCGTTCGGCCATCCACTGGTGAGTTGACGGGTCGTCACAAGCTAGCGAGATCATCCTCCCGATGACAAGGGCGTGAGCCGCTGCGCCTAAAGACGTTCGCGGAAGTGGAAGTCTCTGATTGAGAACCCAAACGAGCTGGACCAGGCCAGTGGGGCGGTAGTCGCTCAGCGAGTCAAGGAGATGTTGGCCCGTGTGTCCGATAAGGAGATCAAGGACCTCAACCCTCGTCCTGAGTCCGGCAATCTCGTCGGCATGAAGTGTGTTTATTGCGCTTGATACTTGTGATAGGAACCCGTCCACGAACTTGGGGTGGACGGCACTAGCAGATACGAGGAATTCGATATCGCTCTGACGACCCAGACGCCGCACTGCGGCGGCTGCGAAAGCAGCTGTCGTCAACGGGTCGTCTGCCGCGTCGTGCGCTTGGTAAGAGGCCCAAAAGTCCTGTCTCAGGAGATCTGTGTCCCAGAGTGACGAGAGGTAGAAATCGACGGCAGGGCGAGCGTAGATGATGAAGTTGCGATCATTTCCCAGAACCTCGAGTAGCCCCGCCGGGTGCTCGTCGATCCACGCGGCTAGCGCGAAATCAAACACGATGTGGTGCCGGAATCGAACAGTGGTTTTGAGACTTAGGAGTCTCCGCGCCTGCGTCTCAATCAGGACGCCACTGGCCACGAGCTGCTCAACCGCTTCGATGATGCCGGGCTGAAATCCGTCCAGGCTGGATTCGAGTGAGTGTGCGTTCGCCATCCTTTCAAGTACGGACCTGATTGCTTCAGTGCGGCTAAAGCCGCCCGATCCTTCGGTGACCCGGACACGCCAGTACTCACTCAGCAGCTCAGCTTGTGAGCGCGCCGCCGAGACCTTTTGTTCAGCGCCGATTTCGAGCAACTCGGCCGCCATCGAGAGATTGAACGGATTCGAGAGCAACTCTCGGAAGTCGGCCCCCCCTGCGCTCATTGCGCCTGCGAGATGCGGGCTGGACGCGGCCACCGTCTCTAAGTCCTCAGGATCGAGGGAACCGATCTCCGCAAATCTCACGGCTGCGAGCGGGTGCCGGGGCCCGACGTGAACTAACGGGGGTGTTCCTCGGAAGAGGTGGCGCCATGGGGTCGAGTGGATGAGCTGAAACTCGCGGATGCTCGCAACGACATTCCAGCGCGTCCCATTGAGCGCGGCAACGAGGGAGACCAGCCAGGTGGTCCCGTCGCGGTGAGCATCGAGGCCATCAAGAAAAAGAGTTGCAGGGCTGCCATCACCGTTCCAAGACGTCAGGACATCTGACAAGTCTCGTTCCAGGCCCCACTGCATATGCGCCAGGGTGCGATCGCGTGGCACTGAATCGATGGTCAAGACCACGCGATCACCCTCGAAGCCAGCCGCCAAATCTGCAAGCACGCCGCTTTTGCCCGACCCTGGCGCGCCGACAATCAGGAAGTCGCCATCGACCGAATGGAGATCGGCTGTGACACGACGATGTAGATGTAATGGCCCGTCGACAGTAGTGATCGATCTGCTTGGTTCCAAAGAACGCAGCGAGTCATCAGTGATTCGGCGCAAGATGCCGACCTCATCTGCTGCGGAAGTCTGGCGCTGGACTTTCCGGTGCACCACCTGGGCGATGTCGGTCGGCCTTCGCCACGCACGCTCGCTTGCGGTCTGAAGGCCGAAGGACGTAAGGGTGCCGAGAACGTCAAGAACGTCGGTTTGCCCCACCATTTCCGCGACTTCGCGGGTCGAACTTCCGTGTTCTGAGAAGTCGTACCGGCGTACGGTCACGACGCTGAGGAGAGTTCGCTCCGTGCCGTCTGATAGGGATTCGCTGCTCTGAGACGTCCAAGCATCACTGATCGCTGCCCGGAACGCCTTCAATGCGCCATCTTCCGCTTGCGAGTTCGCGGCGGCCTCAACGGGGAGCCGCTTTGAATGAGTCTGCAGCCGCCGTAAGACGGATCCAAGCGCGTCAAATGAGCGGCTTGAAGTCTCGTCGACTGCGATGACCAGACGGTCACGCAGTGGGTCTATACCGCGGGGGTTTTCGCCGGGGAGACCTTCCAGGAGAACGGCGACGCACTGAGCTGCGACGCCCTGAAAGTCCGAGCTACGTTTGTCGACGCGGCGCATCCCGCGCTTCGCCTGGACAAGAATGAATCCGCCGTTGTCGAGGATCACTCCAACGTCATCCATGCCTAGACCGGTTTCACATCCGACAGATTCAGCGCATGTATCGGGGCCCAGGCCCATGCCGGGTGCAGTTCCCGAAACTGCGACGGCCGCCCAATGACTGAACACCTGCGCCTGAAAGGTCACCCCACTGGCAGCTCGGGCACCCCCGGATGAAGCCTGCGCGCTAACCGATGACACGGGATAGTCTCCGATCGAAAATGAGAATGAGCCCCTGCTCGGGGGGGGGGGCAGCTTTGTGTGCCTACGGTCGAGGCCATCGCTTGATGAAGGCGTCAGAAAGCACCTTCGCGCGCGCGTCAATCTGGGCACTGGTCCAGCTCCGCGATCGAAGAATCGACCCATGGACCTTGAGACCTGCTGCGTGAGCCTTGATCCCGTCGCGCTTCTCGATAAACGGCTTGTTTCGAAGAGAGCTGTTGTGCGGCTTGGTGATCGGAGTGAGATTGCCCAGACAGTGCGATCGAGCCTGAAGGGCATGGATTTCCGTTGATCCGAGGCCCCAAGTCTTCAGGTCAGGAGCCCAGCGACTCGGCTCCTGCGGATAGATGTGTTCGATGCTGTAGTCCCCAGCTTCGATGCTGTGCGAGCCGCCGGCAGTTGTAAGAGCTTCCTCCATGCCCCTGAAGACTGCCAACAGAGCGTCGGGCTTCATCTTTTGATACAGCGGCTGGTTCTTGATCGAGTCGCGGACGGCCGCATCCGTTTCGGCAGACTTGAGCACCTTCTTGAAATCTGCGACGGAGAGGGCCCCGCCGTACCCAGGCAACGCCCCACAGATGACCATGAACTGGCTTCGTAAGTTCGAGATGCCGGAGAGACAGACCGCGGCTCTGGCGACATAGGAGTCAACCGCTGCCAGCGCGTTGATTAGTTGAGCATCCGACCAGCCAGGATCTCCGCGCAGCCAGCGGACCAGGGCAATCATCACCATCGGCACAGGCGGACCAGCCGAGACTGCCATAAGCGAAGCAATACGCTCCCGCGCGGGCTTCGGAACTTTGCGTGTAGTCCCTTCGAACTTCACCGATTCGTTTGCGCCGACCGCTACAGGCCACACGGCCGCAGCCGGGAAGAACTCGGTGCGCAGAAAGTCATCCAGCTTGAGGTCATGGTCCTTGGCGGAGCGCGGTACGTCGCGGTCGACCTTACGAAGGAAGTGGTTGTAGCCGCGCGCTTGACTCAGTGAGCCTTGTCTTGCGTGCTCGCCTGACCCGATCAAGTAGTCGTAAAGAAAGACGTCTTGGTACGGCGCCCGCTTCTTCGGCCACGTGGTTCGACTCAGCAGCTCCTCCGCTGGATTCCAGTACTTATCAAAGATGTCTTCACGCTTCGTAGAGTCGTTGATTCGCATGAAAATGCTGTTCTTGACAAGGTCCAGTGGGAAAAGGCCCTGCCCGGATGCATTGATCGTCTCGAAGATGATCGAGGTGTCTTCGTCGTCCTTGCCTCGGCGCAAGTTGTAGAAGAAGAGCCGACCAAGGACGGCGTCCTCCAGTTTCTGCAGGTCCCAAGGCATTCGGGGCCCTGGCGGCAGACCATCTCCCGGGTTACGGGTCTCTACGGACTCGAGTTTTCGAACCCACTGTTCTTCAACGAGCTGGCGGTCGAACGTTCCGCCGGGGATCAGAGGCAGTTTGTCCAGTGCCTTGGTGTTGTCGGTGAGAATGAGCGATTCGGCATCCCTGCCGAGCGCCAGCAGGAATCGAAAGTACGTGTATGCCTGCCAGATCGCTGACTCGTTGTTCATCCGAGCTGCAACGACATCTCGCCAGTGCCCGCCTAGCGCTGCCTCGAAGTCGACGCGATCCGACTTCTGGGGTATCAAACGGAGCATCCCGGACTTTCCCTTGACCGCATGCGTGAACCAGTCAAGTCCGTCAGACTTGGGATCCTTGCCGATGAGTTCCGCCTGTCGGTGTCGGATAGCGGCCGCTAGAAGCGCCACCGTGACGAAACGTTGCTGTCCGTCTACAAGAGAGAAGACGTTGTGGGACATCTGCGCGGTCTTAGTCTCGGTCAAGACCGTCCCCATGAAGTGTTTCGGCTTGGTCTTTCCATCAGGGTCGGTAGGGGATTCCTGTGCCAGGAGGTCGGCGAATAGGCGGCGCCAGTTGCCAGCCTTCCACTCGTAAGTTCTTTGGTAGGTAGGGATTTCGAAGCAGCTATTGCCAGACAGCAGATCGCCCAAGGAGATTTGCTCCCCATCCATCGTTTCGCGTTGCGTGCTCAACAAAGCCCCTTACGTCGGATCCGTCTTCGGAGGTTACCGGCAGGACCGGTCATCGCGAGTGGCTACAGGTAACAACATCGCGACAGGGTGACTGATTGAGAAGTGGCGCGGCTCCCGTTGCGGAGTCAGCTCGCCTTCGAGGACGCTGATTCAAGCACTGCGAAGACACCCAAAGACATCTAAGCGACAAGCCCGTCATTGGGGGTGCAACCCCCAGAAGGAGCGATTCGTCACCTGGGGTTCCTAGCAGCTCGAACGTTGCCGACATCAGGAAGTCGTTCGGATCTGCCCCGTGTGGGGCGTAAATGCTGCGGACATTGGCAAGTGTCCAAAATCCTGGCGCGCATTTACTGCCCTTTGGGACCATCGAACTCACATCCATGGGCATCCACGTTCGTCCGTGGGCGAATACCACGACGGCCCCCCGACCATCCGTTAGGACGGGCAGAGGGCCGCGCGCGTGGCGGATTGTCAGGCGGCTCGGCTGTTGAACGTTGCCACGACGGTCACCATGGCACCGCCCACGCGCTTCGGCGGAGCGACTGTCGGACTCGTCATCGTGCTGACCCTCGTGGCCGTCACGCACTTGCCAAGACCGGCGTACCGGTGACCGATCGTCTGGGCCAGACGTGTCTCCACGGCGGCTGTCGCGTAGTCGTGGAGGACCAGTCTGGGGAACCAGATTGATGTCTCCAACACGGTGCTGGTCAGTCCTGCCTTGGTGGTGGGTGGCTTGGTACTGGTCGTGCCTGTGGTGACTGCGACCTCGTACAGAGGCTTGCCTGCGCCGTTGTGCGTGACGAACGATTCCTCGACCGCTCTGGCGAGCTGTTCGGCGTAGGTCTTGGCATGCTTCGGATCGTTGCCTGGGACGGCGATTAAAGGCAGGTCATCGAACGCGCGGAGCACCTTGACCACGGCTCGGTCGACGTGCGCCCCGTTGTCGAAGGACGTGGTGACGCCGTGTTCCAGCTCGACCACATGGCCACCTTCGGACATCGCGGTAAGTACACCGCTCTGATCAAGCGGAGCATGAAGGGCAGACCGTCGATAGATCAGCTCGACCTCTCCTCGGAACGCACCTGTCAGCGGGTCGCGGATTGACTCGACCCTCTGAAGGACGATCATCGTCGGCGGCTCGCCGTGCCCAACCTCGGAGGCGAGTGTTTCGATCCGGTGGTTGACGTCATAGGCAGCGAGGACGGATGGGAGCACTGCGGATGCCAACGCTGTGCTTTCGTTGACGATCTGCCGCCTCGCGACCTTGAGTCGTGAGGCCAAGCCGGGGCGAAGCCTCTCGGCTCGCTCCAGCTCGTCCTGGACGGCACGTCGGTCTGTAGCCGTGGCGGAGGTGTCTCCCTGCGACCACCCCTGGTCCATCTCTCGGAGGCGCCGAGTAACAGAGGCGATGAGCGAGTCGTTCTCGTCAAAGGCGAGCTGTGCCTGACCCAAGGCGGCGCGAGACTGCTCAGCAAGGGTCTTGATGTTCGTCGCGGTCTTTGTACTGGTCGTCATGTGGATGTTCCTTCCGTTCTGTGACTCATCGACCCGGACGGACCAACGAGTTGCTGCTGTACTGCCGTGATTCGTCATCCGGACATGACGGATCGATTGGGTAGGAGATTGACCTCGTGGCCCCCGGAGGGGGCGTAGAAGTCAGTAGCCAACGGAGATCCGTCTGACCCGGAAGACCCCTAGACGGGGTGTCCTCCCCTCCTGTTTCGACCGCCGTCTGGAAGAAGGAGAAGGAGCATCCGATATGCCCTGCAATGCCGGTAGGTGCTACCTCAGGAGATGAGGTGTGGCGCCTCACCTGTTGTGAGTCGCCCCTTGCGATGCCGGTAAGAGACACCTCACTGCATGAGGATCAGCGAACCGCGAGTTGCCCATGCACCGGGCACGGTGCCCACTCGTTACCGTGTGGTCCCCCGACGGCGTGACCGCTCACCATGAGGCATCTCACCGTGGACCCCCTAGCAAGGAAACCGTGCTTGATGGCCGTCTTGACCGCACGGTCCGCGTTCAGGTCCGGGAGTATCTCGCCGGTTGTGGTGTCGACCGTCCCTAGGACTGCCGCGACCTCGCCGGGAGCGAACGCGGCATGCCCGTTCGCCTTGTGCATCCCGTAGCAAAGGGAGGCGACCCGCAACCACTTCGGAATGCTCTGCGAACCGGAGCGCTCCTCCCACACGTTCTGGTAGTGCTTCGCCCACGTAGCCGTCATGACGACACGACTAGTACAGAGGTCGCAGGCTCGCACCGTCGCCGACACGTTTCCGAGCACCAGCGTCCGTCGACACGACCACCTTGCGAGAGTCGACGGTGGCAGTACCCGCAGGTCCTCGGCTTGTCGCCGCTCACGCCAGCCACACCGACCGATCAAGGATCCGGTCGATGCGCCGTTCTAGCGACAGGATCTGACTGCCGAGAGACTTGATGGTGACGAACACCGTGTGACCTGTCGGCGTGCCACCGCTAGCAACGACTTTCAGTTCGATGAGGTCGTCACGCATCGCAGAGCGTCGGTCGGTGAGCTTGATAACCCGGTCCCCGAGATCCTCAAGCTGTGTCAACTCATCGTCTGAGAGGGGCCGAGCGCCGCTAGTCATGCCTGACCTGCCGTGTCTGCTGCACCTGTAACGCGTAGACCGTCAGAATCGACTGCAATCGCAATGCAGGTTTTGGGAGAACCCGGGGTAGTGGCGGAGTTGTCCACGGACCCCTGTTTTGCGGTTGCACGCGTTACACGGTGACCTCGTACGCGGCACCGGGTTGAGCAAAACTTGGTGCTCACACGGGCACGCATAAAGGACCTTCTACAGCCCTCGCAGTCGGCAGGCATTGCCCTTGACGGACGACCGACGCGAGCACCGACCATCCGGAGATTATCGGCATGGATCGAGCCATGGTTGTTCGATCGTGGATCCCGTGGCTTCCACCGCGGAGCACTACGACGGAGACGCGCGTACTGCCGAACAACGGCCTGATCGCCAGCTCCGTCCAGCACCGCGACCGCACATTCGAGATCGTTCGCGATGGCGATGGCGAAGTCGCTGTAGTGCTTCCTGAGGTGAGTCAGCACGTCGGCCAGCTTCACCGGCTCCGCGAAGGTCGTCACGCATCGGCCTGAGGCTTGACCACTGGAGCGGCCTCCCAGTCCTGAATGTTAGACAACGCGTAGCTCACGTACCAACGCCGTCCCAGAACCTTCGGGGTCAGGAACGCGGTGACCGTTGGAGCCGGATCAGTGGCTTTGGATGTGATCGTCATAGATTCCTTTGCTTGCATCTCGGGTGGCATTGGGATACGCTAGTGAAAGTAGGTATTCACTATCCCTAAACCCTCAAAGGTCACCATAGCACACTTTTGGGGGAGCGCAAAATCTACTTCCCCTGAAAGGGTGCTCATGCTGGACGAAATGCTCGACATGGTGGCATCAGGCGAGGCGACAGTCATCCGCAACGACGGCGAGAATGACGCCGCGGTGGCATTCGCGCACGACGCATCGCTCTCGGTAGCTCTTCGTCTAATTAGGGCCTCGTCCTTCTCCCAATGGGTCGTGACGGACTTTGCCCTACGCAGCAACGAGGCAGACGGAGGGTTGACGGGAAAAGGCATCCGCGCTCTTCCGTTGGGGGAGATGGTGCACCAGGCGCGGGTCATCCTCAAGCCGCCAACGGCACATGCCTCCGGCAAACTCGCCAAATTGTCAGACACCGCTTTAGGCGGGTTCAAGCACAAAAAGGCTCGTGAACGCGATGATCGCGACTTCGCTGAGCTGGCACTTGAGTACGTGATGAGGCTCCAGGAAGGTGACCGCTCGCCAGCGATGTCCTTGGCTGAGGGCTTCGGCGGCTCTGCCAACACGTGGTCCAACAGACTGCTCGAGGCGCGCAACCGCGGACTGCTAACCAAGGTGGGGCGCGGCGAAGCTGGCGGCATGCTGACCGAGAAGTCTCACGAGATCCTTTTCGGGAACGACCTCGAGTAATTCGCTCTCCCATCAGGTCAATGCAGCTAGGCGGGCACCTCCATAGCCAATAGGCCTGCAAGCGGGATCGATTCCTCGCCAACCGTGATGTGGACGACGACCTGCTCGGAAATGGGAACTCCGCGTTTCCCCCGACCCTTCGCTACCAGCGAGATATCGAGACACCTCTTGATCAGGTCGCGACGTGACGCGAGCGTGGCGGCTTCGAAGTCCGCGACCAGTTCACTCGCCCCATGCGTGGGGCTGTAGCTACGTGCCATCGTGCGTGCGACTTTGACTTCCACCCCTTGCATCCGCGACTCGATCTCAAGCACGGCAGCATCAAACTCGGCGTCGTCGAGCCCGCCTGCAAGGAAAGCCTTCGTGTGACGCCGCTTCTCCTCAAGTAGGCCATCAATACTCATCGGGACTTGGTCATCGTTGGACGTTGCGGCACCGGTAGCCAATCCCGGCCCGAAAGCCCGCACTGCCCTGGCAAAAATGTCGCTCACGTACATATCTGCGTCGACGCGGAATGTCCCTACGCACCCCCGAGTACACCCATAGGCAGCCACTCCGTTTGCTGTGCGCGCAGTTACTGTCTCGTGGCACCTCGCACATGTTGCTATGCCGGAAAGCAAATGCTCTGGGCTTCGACCTCCACCATTGCGGGTGCGGCGTGTTGAGTCTCGGAGCTTCGCGCGGAGCGACAAGTGCGTGTCCTCGGAAAGTATGGGCACCCAGTTGCCCACCCCTATCGCCTCGCCTTTGTACGTAGCGATTCCGGCGTAGCGTGGGCTAACCAACATGCTCCGGATGCCGCGTCCGGTCCAGCCGGGGTTCCCTGCCTTGGCGTGCACGGATCGGTGCCCGGCCGCGTCCCATCGCCTGGCGATCTCCTTCATAGACTCACCTGCGAGGGCGTCGCTGGCGGCCTCGCGAATGGCTGCCGCCTCCACGTCAATGACGACGCCATTCAGTTCGTAGCCGAATGCTCGGAAACCGCTGGGCCACGGCACGCCAGCTGACGCCCGCTGTCGATTGGCGGACCGCTGACGCTCCGACTTCCGCTCAACTTCCCCCCGCGCGACGGCGGCAAGGATTCGCGCAATCATCCTCCCCGTGTCCGTGTTGAGATCGATGTCACCCGTGACGGTCGATATGCCGACGCCGTTGTCGACGCTCAGATTGATGAGATCCTCAAGATCGGCCATCGTCCGAGTCATTCGGTCGAAGTGCCATGCAACGACGACATCTATCTCTTTGGCTTCAATGCGCTCGAGGACGCGGTTCCACGCTGGCCGACGCTTGCCTGAGCTAGCCGAGAATGAGATGTCCGACTCCACGTCGATGATGTCCCACCCGCGGTACTCAGCCAATCGGCGACATTCCGTCTCCTGTCGCTCGTTCGCCGCGCCCTGGCCCGAGTCGTCTCGGCTGATGCGCGTGTAGATAAGTGCGCGAACGGTATTCATACCTTCAATCTACACAGAGTCTTCGCGTTCTTCCCCGGCTTCGTCGGGCTCCACCTCACCTCAGGCACCTAGGAAGGAACAGACATGTCGATGTTCAGGTCTCACCGCAAGGACGAACGGGGTGACGTGCCCGGCTGGGTCATGATCACGGTGATGTCCGCCGGTCTCGTCGCGATCATCACCGCGGCCGCCGGCCCGCAGCTCCGCTCCATGCTCTCGCAGGCGCTGTCGTCGGTCGGCGGCTGACGGTGCCGGGCCGCGAGCGGGGCGCAGCCGTCGTCGAGTTCGTGCTCGTCATGGTGCTGCTGGTCCCGCTCGTCCTCGGCATCGCCCAGGTCGCACTCGTGCTCCACGTCCGCAACACGCTTGCGGCCGCCGCATCCGAGGGGGCTCGGGCCTCGTCGCCGCTCGGCGCCTCACCCGCCGACGGTGCGGCGCGGACCCGGACGATGATCAGGGCCGCGCTCGACGACAGCTACGCCGACGGGGTGACGTCGTCGTGGACCACGGTCGGCGGGCTGCCCGGCGCTGAGGTTGAGGTGCGGGCCGACGTCCCGGCGCTGGGCCTGTTCGGCCCGTCCGTCCCGATCACGGTGCGCGGACACGCCGTCCGCGCGGTCGAGCCGTGAGTCGCCCGCGCTCCGACGAGGCCGGCACCGCGATGATCGAGTTCATCTGGCTGTCGCTGGTCCTGCTGGTGCCACTCGTCTACATCCTTGTAGCGGTCTTCGACACCCAGCGTGCCGCCTACGGGGTCTCGACGGCGAGCCGGTCGGCCGCACGCGCGTTCCTGCAGTCGCCGGATCCCGCCGCCGGCGAGCAGCGGGCGCGGGTCGCCGCCCGGGTCGCCCTCGACGACCAGGGACTCGCCGCGGCGAGCGTGGTCGTGACCTGCCTGCCGTCGCCGCGCGAGTGCTTCGAGCCGGGGTCGTCCGTGCGGGTCGTGGTCCGGGCGACGCAGCCCCTGCCGCTCACGCCCGACGTGCTCGGCGGCCAGCTCGGCGGTATCACGGTCGACAGCACCCACACCGAGCCGTATGGCAGCTTCCGGGCGGCCCGGTGAGGCGCGACGACGGCACGATCACCGTCATGACCATCGGGTTCCTGCTGTTCCTCGGCCTGTTGGCGGTGGTCGTGATCAACTCGTCCGCGGCGTTCCTGCAGCGTCAACAGCTCGACAACGTGGCCGACGGAGCGGCGTTGTCCGCAGCGGACGGGCTGAGCGGCGATCAGTTCTACCGGACCGGCGAGGTCGCGCTCGACGTGTCCGCGGCGCGACAGCTGGTCGACGACTACGTGACCGGTGACGGCATCCGCGTCGTCGAGGTCGTCGCCGACGGCGACCAGGTGCGGGTGCGGCTGGAGCGATCTGTCGGCCTGGCGTTCGCCCCGCCGGGTTGGCAGTCGCGCACGACGATCGTGTCCGAGGCGACGGCCCAGCTACGGCAGGCACAGTGACGCACATGGTGCGAGCTCGAACCGGCCGCCACCACGATGATCGCCTCTCACCGAAGGAATCATCGATGACATCACTCCCTGTCCCTGCCGCCTTGCTGGCCGCCGTCCTCGTCCTCGCCGGATACGGCGGCGGAAGCGGTGGCAGTGACAGTGCCGGCGATCCACCTGCGGCAGCGTCGACGACCCCCGCTTCGACCGAGCCGGTCAAGGCCGACGCGTGGGAACGTCCGGCCGTCTGCACGTCGTCCGACGTCGCCAAGGAGGGATGGGAGTCGTACGAGTTCTACGACGAACGGATCAGCTTCCAGGCGCCCGCGGGCTGGGCGTCCGAGCAGTCTGACCTCAACGCCTCGGTGAAGGCGCCGGACGAGGCCGCCACCATCACGATCCTGTACGTCACCGAGGCCAAGGCCGCGCCGGTAGGGGTCGGACGACGCCGGTCGACCGACGACGGGGTCACGTGATTCGCTGGACGACGACACCGCCGAAACGGGCCTCGCCCATCGAGCACTCGATGCCGTCGATCCAGCAGCGGCCGGTCTCGAGCACCTCGCCAGCGACCTCGGACTGCGGGCCCGACGGTGACTCGGCGTAGAAGACGATCAGCCCGCCGGACAGGCCCTCGTTGTACCCGACGACGCGTCGGCCGTCCCGGTCGACGGTCCGCTGCCGGCAGTCGGCGCACACCGCGGCGGGGTAGCGGTCCTCGTGAGGGGTCGGCGAGCCGCAGATCGGGCAGGGATGGGTCGCGGTGGCCGGCGGATCGACGCCGTACTCGTGCCGCTGCTCGGCGAGCCATCCGATGATGAGGGTCTCGACCGTCTCGCCGGAGAGCTCGAGCATGCTGGTCTGGTAGCCGCCGCGATGGCCGATGACCGCGGCGCGGTCTCCGGCGACGAAGGCGAAGCCACCACAGACCGGATCGTCCTCGAGCTCGGCATCGACGAACGGCACCGCGACTGACGCGCCGAGCACCTGGCGGGCCTTCGCAGCCGCGGCGTCCCGGGTCGGAGGATTCATGGGAGAAGTCCATCACGAACGGGGCTAGGGTGGGCACATGGCTGAGACAACAGGCAACGATCCCAAGGCCGACATGAAGGCCAAGTTCCGCGAAGCCCTCGAGAAGAAGAAGGGCAAGCAGCACGCGACGGCCGAAGGTGCCGAGCACGACGGCAGCGAGAAGTCGCACGGTGCCACCGGCCCGACGCAGTCGCCGGAGTTCCGCCGCAAGAGCGTCTGACCCGACCCGGTAGCCTCGACAGGTGGCAGCACCAGACTTCGCAGAGCAGACCAAGGCCCTCGACGCGACCCTGACGTCGATCGAGAAGGTGCTCGACCTCGATGCCGTCCGCAAGGAGATCGACGGCCTCCAGGTCGAGGTGGGCGATCCTGCCCTGTGGGACGACCAGGCCAACGCCCAGCGCGTCACCAGCCGGCTCTCGACCCTGCAGGCCCAGGTCGAGCGCGTGACGGGCCTGCGGACCCGGCTCGATGACCTCGCCATCATGCACGAGATGGCCGTGGAGGAGGACGACGCGGAGACGTCCGCCGAGGTCGACCGCGAGCTGGTGCGGGTCAAGAAGACGATCGACTCGCTGGAGGTCCGCACCCTGCTGTCGGGGGAGTACGACGAGCGCGACGCACTGGTGTCGATCCGCTCCGGGGCCGGCGGCGTCGATGCTGCCGACTTCGCCCTGATGCTGCAGCGCATGTACATCCGCTGGGCCGAGCGGCACGGCTACACCGTCGAGATCTACGACGTCTCCTACGCCGAGGAGGCCGGGCTCAAGTCCACGACCTTCGCGGTCAAGGCGCCCTACGCCTACGGCACGCTCTCGGTCGAGGCAGGGACCCACCGCCTCGTCAGGATCTCGCCGTTCGACAACCAGGGCCGTCGCCAGACGTCCTTCGCCGCCGTCGAGGTCGTCCCGGTGCTCGAGCAGACCGACGAGATCGACGTCCCCGACGAGGAGATCCGGGTCGACGTCTACCGCTCGTCCGGCCCCGGTGGACAGAGCGTCAACACGACCGACTCGGCCGTTCGTCTGACGCACATCCCGACCGGCACGGTGGTCAGCTGCCAGAACGAGAAGAGCCAGCTGCAGAACAAGGCCAGCGCGATGGTGATCCTGAAGGCCAAGCTGCTCGCCCTGAAGAAGGCCGAGGAGCGCGCCCACATCGACGAGATGCGCGGCGACGTGCAGGCGTCGTGGGGCGACCAGATGCGCAACTACGTGCTGAATCCTTACCAGATGGTCAAGGACCTGCGCACCGAGCACGAGAGCGGCAACACGCAGTCCGTGCTCGACGGTGAGATCGACGACTTCATCGAGGCCGGCATCCGTTGGCGACGCGAGCAGCCCGCCTAGGGACTCAGGCCCCCTCCGCTGCCTGCTTGTCCTCGACACGCTGCCGGATCCGCCCCATGCCGGGGATCTTGGCGATCATCTCGTTGAGCTCGTGCAACGTGTCGAGCATGTCGTGGATGTCGGGTGCGACGGACTTCATGTTCTCCACGATCGGCAGGATGTCGGTGATGGTCTTGTCGACGAGGTCGGGCAGGTGGTCGATGAGCCGGATGAGCGCCTCGATCTCCTCGGCGCTCGTGCTCCTGGCCAGCCGCTCCAGGAGCGGCTGGAGCGGCTCGAGGGACGGTGCCATCGTGTCGAGCAGCTGCTGCGCGCGGCCGATGGTCGGCTCCACGCTGCCGACCGTGCCAGCCGTGCGGATGATGACCTTGTCGGCCGACTCGCGGGTCGTCTCGATGCGGGCGACGAGCTGCTCGACGCCGGTGAGAAGCGCTTCGCCGCGGTCGAGCAGGGCCAGGACCCGGGGGAGGGCGCCGGCGACGTCCTCCAGCAGCTGACGGGCCTGACCGACGAGGGTCAGAGCTGCACGGGGGTCAGGGACGGCTAGGCGCATCGTGTCAGGCTATCTGCGTCCACCTGAGCCAGGCCTCGAGGCGTGGGTCAACGGGTGGAGAAGGCGGCGTCGAACGCGGCAGTGGGCGCGTCGAAGAGGTTGGCCTTGACGAAGGCGAGCGCCTCGGGGGCTCCGAGCAGCCGGTCCATGCCGGCGTCCTCCCACTCGACCGACACGGGGCCCTCGTAGCCGATCGTGTTGAGCATGCGGAAGCACGCCTCCCACGGCACGTCGCCGCGACCGGTCGAGACGAAGTCCCAGCCGCGCCGCGGATCGGCCCACGGCAGGTGCGAGCCGAGGATGCCGTTGCGTCCGTTGCCCACCTGCTTCTTGGCGTCCTTGCAGTCGACGTGGTAGATCCGGTCCCTGAAGTCCCACAGGAAGCCGAGGGGATCGAGGTCCTGCCAGACGAAGTGGGACGGATCCCAGTTGAGCCCGAACGCCTCCCGGTGACCGATGGCCTCGAGCGCCGCGTGGGTCGTCCAGTAGTCGTACGCGATCTCGCTGGGGTGCACCTCGTGGGCGAAGTGCACCCCCTCCTCGTCGAAGACGTCGAGGATGGGGTTCCAGCGATCGGCGAAGTCCTGGTAGCCGGCCGCGATCATGGACTCGGACGCCGGTGGGAACATCGCGACGTACTTCCAGATCGAGGAGCCCGTGAAGCCCACCACGGTGTCGACGCCGAGCATGCGGGCCGCCCGGGCGGTGTGCTTCATCTCCTCGGCGGCCCGCTGGCGGACGCCCTCGGGGTCGCCGTCGCCCCACACGCGCGCCGACAGGATGTCGTGGTGGCGCTCGTCGATGGGGTCGTCGCAGACCGCCTGGCCCTTGAGGTGGTTCGAGATCGCGTGGACCTGCAGCCCGTACCGGTCGAGGACGTCGAGGCGGGTCTGGATGTAGGCGGGGTCCTCGACGGCGGCCCAAGGGTCGAGGTGGTCTCCCCAGCAAGCGATCTCGAGGCCGTCGTAGCCCCACTCAGAGGCAAGGCGTGCGACCTCCTCGAACGGCAGGTCGGCCCACTGGCCGGTGAACAGGGTGATGGGACGGGTCATCGAGAGCTCCTGTGGTGAGGTCAGACGGAGTGCGTGGTGCCGTCGGCCGCGGACGCCTCGACGGCGGCGAGGACGCGCTGGACGCCGAGGCCGTCGGAGAAGGACGGTGCCGGGTCGGCGCCCTTGGCGATGTCGGTGACCAGGTCGACGACCTGGTGGGTGAACCCGTGCTCGTAGCCGAGACCGTGGCCCGGAGGCCACCACGCCGCGATGTAGGGGTGGCTCGCCTCGGTCACCTGGATGCGCCGGAAGCCCGCGGTGGACGGATCCTCGGTCGCGTCGAAGAACTCGAGCACGTTCATGTCCTCGAAGTCGAAGGAGAGCGAGCCCGCCGTGCCGTTGACCTCGAGCCGAAGGGCGTTCTTGCGTCCCGTGGCGAACCGGGTCGCCTCGAAGACGCCGATGGCGCCGCCGACGAAGCGGGCGGTGAAGGCGGCCGCGTCGTCGACGGTCACCGGTCCGCGCTCCGCGGAGGCCGCTGCCGACCCGCCGAGCGTCGCGTGGTCGCCGGCGACCGGACGGGTCGCGACGAAGGTCTCCATGAGGCCGTTGACCGATCGGATGGGGCTGCCGACGACGAACTGGGCCATGTCGATGACGTGTGCACCGATGTCACCGAGGGCACCGGAGCCCGCGAGGGACTTGTCGAGCCGCCAGCTCAGGGGCGCGTTCTCGTCGGCCAGCCAGTCCTGCAGGTATTGTCCGCGCACGTGGCGGACGGTGCCGATTCGGCCGCTGGCGACCAGCTGGCGCGCGAGGGCGACGGCCGGGGTGCGGCGGTACGTGAACCCGACCATGGACCGCACGCCGTGCTTCGCGGCAGCCGTCGCGGCCGCGGCCATCGCCTCCGCCTCCTCGACGGTGTTGGCCAGCGGCTTCTCGCACAGGACGTGCTTGCCGGCCTCCAGGGCCGCGATGGCGATCTCGGCGTGGGTGTTGCCGGGGCTGCAGATGTCGATGACGTCGATGTCCTCGCGGGTCAGCAGGGCCCGCCAATTCGTCTCGACGGACTCCCAGCCGAACCGCCGGGCGACGTCACTGGCGGCGTCCTCGTCGCGTCCGCAGATCGCCCGCAGGCGAGGTGTCAGCGGCAGGTCGAAGAAGGCCGGTGCCGTGCGCCAGGCCTGGGAGTGGGCGGCGCCCATGAACGCGTAGCCGACCATGCCGATCCCGAGGTCGTTCCGTGTGCCGGTCATGTCCCTGCTCTCGTGGGTAGGTGGTGCGGGGGAGGTGGGGCGAGGCCCGCGACGCGAGGTCGCGGGCCTCGACCGATCAGGACCGGAATGCGGACGGGAGGTACGTGTCCACATTCTCCTTCGTGACGACCGGCGCCGACAGCTTGAGCTGGCGCGGCACCTCGATCTCGGCCAGGTCGGACATCGACTTGCCCTGCACGAGCAGGCGAGCCAGCTTGACGCCGTCGGCGGCCTGCGTGGAGGGATAGACGACGGTGGCCTTCAGCACGGAGTCGCCCGCCTTGATGGCCTCCATCACGTCGGCCGAGCCGGCGCCGCCGATCATGACGAACTCGTCACGGTTGGCGTTGTTGATGGCCGCGAGGACGCCGACACCCTGGTCGTCGTCGTGGTTCCAGAGGTAGTCGATCTTCGGAGCGGCCTGCAGGAGGTTGGCTGCGACCTTCTCGCCGGACTCGACCGTGAACTCGGCGGCGACGCGGTTGTCGACGTCGAGGCCGCACGACTTCAGGGCGTCCTCGAAGCCCTGCGAACGCTCCTGCGTCAGCGGCAGCGAGTCGATGCCGGCGATCTCGGCGACGACCTTGTCGGTGGCACCGGCGGCGTCCTCACACACGAAGGTGCCGGCGGAGACGCCCATGCCGTAGTTGTCGCCGAGCACGGTGGTGCGCGCGGCGAACGGCGAGTCGAACTCGCGGTCGACGTTGATGACCGTGATGCCTGCGTCCATCGCCTTGCGGGCGACCTGCGTCATCGCGGCTCCGTCGAACGGCAGCAGGACGATCGCGTCGACCTGGTCGTTGATGAAGGTCTCGACCTGCGAGATCTGCAGGTTGACGTCGTTGGTGCCCTCGGCGACCTTGAGCTCGACGTCGTCGTACTGGCCGGCCTGGGCGACCGCCGCCTTCGTGATGGCGCCCATCCAGCCGTGGTCGGCTGCCGGTGCGGAGAAGCCGATGACGACCTTGTCGCCGGCCTTGTCGTTGTCGGTGTTGCTCTTGGTGACGGCTGCGCTCGTGCCGTCGTCGTCCGAGCTGTTGGTGCAGGCACCGAGGACGAGCGTGGCGGCCGCGAACGCTCCGACGACGGCGAACCGACGGCGGCGGGACTGGATGGTGGACATCTGGACTCCTGGTGGGGGTGGGGGTGCTGGGTCGTGCGCTGGCTGGTGGTGCGGCGGTGCGGGTCGGCTCAGGTCTTGCGGTTCGCGATGCGCTGCTGCAGCAGGACGGCGATCACGATGATCACGCCCTTGGCGACGGCCTGGACCGACGTCGAGAGGTTGTTGAGCGTGAAGATGTTGGTGAGGGCGGCGAAGATCAGGACGCCGAACAGCGTGCCGACGACCGTGCCGCGTCCGCCGCTGAGCAGCGTGCCCCCGATGACGACGGCCGCGATCGCGTCGAGCTCGTAGAGCGAGCCGTGGGTCGAGGACCCGATCGTGGTGCGCGACATGAGCAGCACCGCGGCGATGCCGCAGGTCGTTCCGAGCAGCGCGTAGAGGTAGACGGTGTGGCGCTGGACCTTGATGCCGGCCAGGCGGGCGGCCTCGGGGTTGCCTCCGACGGCGAAGGTCCGGCGACCGAAGGTGGTGCGGTTGAGCAGGAACCAGCCCGCCACCGTCACCAGCGCGAAGATGATGACGAGCACGGGGATGCCGAGCGGCTCGGCGCCGAAGAAGTCCAGGAAGCCCTGCTCGCGGATGATCTGGTTCTTGCGGTCGGCGATGATCTCGGCGAGGCCGCGGGCCGAGGCGAGCATCGCGAGCGTCGCGATGAACGGCACGATCTTTCCGTACGCGACGAGGACGCCGTTGATCGCTCCGCACGCCGTCCCCACCAGGATCGCGCTGAGCACCATGACGACCCAGTGCACGTCGCCGGCCATCGCCTGCGTGCCGGTCGTCGTCGCCCAGACGGAGGCCAGCGCGACGATCGCCCCGACCGACAGGTCGATGCCGCCGCCGGTGATGACGAACGTCATCCCGATGGAGATCACCCCGATCACCGCGGCGAAGCGCAGGATCGTCAGCACGTTGTCGGTGCTGGCGAACCGGTCGCCGGCGGTGGCCACGCCCACGAGGCACAGGATCACCAGGGCCACGACCAGGCCCAGGTTGCGGGCCACGCCGACGGACCCGCCGCGATCACCGGTGGGAGTCGGCGGAGTGGGCACGGCGAGGGAGGGTTCGTGGACGGACGCGCTCATGCGACTTCTTCCTTCTGCTCATGGGTGGCGAGGATGCGGTCGAGGACGCCGGCAGCGTCGATGGCGTCACTGGGTCCGTCGTGCACGACGGACCCCTCGGCGACGACCAGGATGCGGTCGGAGAGGCCGAGGACCTCCTCGATGTCGCTGGAGACGACCAGCACGGCGACGCCGGCGTCGGCGAGCTCACGGATCAGGGCGTAGATCTCCGCGCGCGCACCGACGTCGACGCCGCGCGTGGGCTCGTCGAGCAGCAGGACCTTGCACGACCTCAGCAGCCAGCGGGCGAGCACGACCTTCTGCTGGTTGCCGCCCGAGAGGGTGCGGGTGATGCGGTCCGGGGCGTCGGGGCGGATGTCGACCGAGCGGGCGGCCTCGTGGGCAGCCTGCCGCTCGGCGCCTTCGGTGGACACGCCGGCCCGTGAGAAGCGCTCGATGCTCGCGAGCGAGATGTTGCGGTAGACGGCGTCGTCCAGGATCAGGCCCTGCGACTTGCGCTCCTCGGGGCAGAGGCCGAGGCCGGCCCGCACGGCGGCGTCGACCGATCCGTTGCGCAGCCTGCTGCCGTCGACGGTGACGCTGCCGCCCGTGGAGCGGCGGGCGCCGTAGATCGTCTCGATGATCTCGCTGCGGCCGGCGCCGACGAGGCCGGCGAAGCCGATGATCTCGCCGGGCCGGAGGTCGAACGACACGTCGCTGAACTCTCCGGCACGCGTCAGCGAGTCGACGCTCAGCAGCGGCGCGACGTCGCCGAGCGGCGTGGTGCGCCGGGGGAAGACCGACGACACGGCGCGACCGGTCATCAGCGTGATGAGCTCCGACGTCGGGGTGTCCTTCGCCGGCAGGTCGCCCGCGACCGTGGCGCCGTCCTTCAGCACCGTCAGCCGGTCGCCGATGCGACGGATCTCCTCGAGCCGGTGCGAGATGTAGATGATCGCGGTGCCGGAGGCGCGCAGGTCGTCGACGACGCGGAACAGCCCGTCGACCTCGTCGGAGTCGAGCACGGCGGACGGCTCGTCCATGACGATGACCCGCGCCTGGCGTGACAGGGCCCGCGCCATGGACACGATCTGCTGGCCCGCGGCGGAGAGGGTGCCGACCTCGCGGGTCGGCTTGATCTCGGAGTGACCGAGCGTGGCGAGCAGCTCGCGTGCCGCCCGGTTCATGTCGGCGACGCGGGTGATGCCGCCCCGTGCCTTCTCGTGGCCGAGGAAGATGTTGTCGGCGACGCTGAGCCCGTCGACGAGGTCGAGCTCCTGGTAGATCGTGGCGATGCCGGTCGCCAGGGCGTCCTGCGGGTTCGCGAACGTGATCGGCTCGCCGTCCCACAGGATCGTGCCGTCGTCGACCGGGTGGGCGCCGGAGAGCACCTTGATCAACGTCGACTTGCCGGCGCCGTTCTGGCCGAGCAGGCAGTGCACCTCGCCGGCACGGACGACGAGGTCGACGCCGTCGAGTGCGCGGACACCCGGGAACTCCTTCACGATGCCGCGCATCTCGAGCAGCGGGGGCGCATCGGGGACAGAGGGCATGGCGTGATGTTAGTCACGACTTTTGTCGTTCGCCAAGGCATAATTATGATCGTCACCGACATACTTGTTCAACAAGCGTGTCGTAAGGAGGTCTGCTTTACTCATGGCCATGTCTGCGCCCGTCGGGCTGCCGCCGACCCTCGTCGGGACGGGCGACCTGTTCCAGTTCCTGCGTGACGGGTCGCCCCGCACGCGGGGTGAGCTCGCCCAGCTCTCGTCGCTCGCCCGGTCGACCATCACGGCCCGCGTCGACGCCCTCCTCTCGTCCGGCCTGCTCGAGCCCGTCGGCGGTGCGACCTCCACGGGCGGACGCCCGCCCACCCGGTTCGCCCTGGCGCGCGGCGGCCGCGTCGTCGTCGCGATCGATCTCGGCGCGTCCCACGCGAGCGTTGCGATCACCGACCTGACAGGGCGGATCCTCGACGAGAGCACGATCCAGTGCGACATCGCCGACGGGCCCGCCTCGGTGCTCGACCGCGTGGCGGCCATCGCGGTCGAGCTGCTCGCCGCCCTGGGGCGGCCCGTGTCCGACGTCGCCGGGGTGGGGATCGGGGTGCCGGGTCCCGTTGAGCACGCCACGGGACGTCTCGCCAACCCGCCGATCATGCCGGGCTGGCACGCCTTCGACATCCCGGCCCACCTCGGCCGCCAGTTCGCCGGGCCGGTCCTCGTCGACAACGACGTCAACCTGATGGCCCTGGGTGAGTACGTCGCCCAGGGGCGGACGGCGTCGCACCTGCTCCTGGTCAAGGTGGCGACCGGCATCGGCGCGGGCATCGTGGCGGACGGCCGCCTGCTGCGGGGAGCTCTGGGATCCGCCGGCGACCTCGGGCACGTGCAGGTGGCCGGCGCCCCGGCCGACGTGGTGTGCCGGTGCGGCAACACCGGATGCCTCGAGGCCATGGCGGCGGGCCCGGCCATCGCTGCGAAGCTCCGGCAGCGCGGTCTCGACGTCGAGGGGTCGCAAGGCATCGTCGACGCCGTCGCCGCCGGCGAGATCGCGGCGCTCCAGGCCGTCCGAGAGGCCGGCCGTGACCTCGGCTCGGTCCTGGCCGCCTGCGTCAACCTGCTCAACCCCTCGGTCATCGTCATCGGCGGCAAGCTGTCCGAGGCGGGGGAGTACCTCCTGGCAGGGGTGCGGGAGGTCGTCTACCAGCGGTCGCTCCCGCTCGCCACGAACGACCTGCGGATCGTGAGCACCTCGGTCGGTGGCCGGGGCGGGATCCTCGGTGCGAGTGCGATGGTGATCGACGCGGTGCTCGCTCCACGGGCCGTCGACGAGTTCGTGGCCCGGGCCACCGCCTGAGTCTTCGCCAGCGCACCGCCCAAGGTCGCGGGTCCCACGCGGGTGGGTCCCACGTGCCTAGACTCGACCGGGTGATTCGATTCGACAAGGTCACCAAGACCTATCCCGGCCAGAAGCGCGCGGCGCTCGACGCCGTCGACCTCGAGATCGAGAAGGGCGAGTTCGTCTTCCTGGTCGGTGCCTCCGGCTCCGGCAAGTCGACGTTCCTGCGCCTGATCCTGCGGGAGGCCCGCCCCACGAGCGGCCGCGTCTACGTCGCCGGCAAGGAGATCAACAAGCTCTCCAGCTGGAAGGTGCCGAAGCTGCGCCGCCAGGTCGGCACCGTCTTCCAGGACTTCCGGCTGCTCCCCAACAAGACCGTCACGGAGAACGTCGCCTTCGCGCTGCAGGTCATCGGCAAGCCGCGCAGCGAGATCAATACGCTCGTCCCGGAGACGCTCGAGATGGTGGGCCTCGAGGGCAAGGGGCACCGGATGCCCGACGAGCTGTCCGGTGGCGAGCAGCAGCGCGTCGCCGTCGCTCGGGCGTTCGTGAACCGACCGATGATCCTCATCGCGGACGAGCCGACCGGCAACCTCGACCCGGCGACCAGCGTCGGCATCATGAAGCTGCTCGACCGCATCAACCGCACCGACACCACCGTCGTCATGGCCACCCACGACTCCACGATCGTCGACCAGATGCGCAAGCGCGTCATCGAGCTCGAGGGCGGCCTCATCGTCCGCGACGAGGCCCGCGGCATCTACGGCTACCAGAACTGAAGGTCCCCATGCGCAGCACTCTCAGCGAGCTGGGCCAAAGCCTGTCTCGCAACAAGTCCATGACCATCTCCTTGGTCGTCACCATGACCGTCTCGCTCCTGCTCGCGGCGCTCGGCCTGCTGATCCTGGCCCAGTCGCAGCGCACCGAGAAGTACTTCGGCGACAAGCTGCAGCTGCAGGTCAACCTCTGCACGAAGAACTCCCTCGCGCCGACCTGCATCGGTGGTGTCGCCAGCGACGCCCAGCGCACGGCGGTCCAGGAGGCGCTCCGCGGCAACTCCCAGGTCAAGTCGTTCGACATCCGCACCCCGGCGCAGAACTACGACCAGGCCCGGGTGCTCTTCGGACAGTCGGAGACGGGGCGCAAGCAGCTGGAGACGCTCAGTCCCGACTCGTTCCCCGAGTCGTACTTCGTGACCCTGGTCGACCCGCAGAAATACGACGCGGTGGTGAGCCAGGTGTCCGGCATGGACGGCGTCGGAAACGTCAGCTCGCTCAAGGAGCTGCTGGGGCCGCTGTTCTCGGCCCTCGACAAGCTGCGCAACGGCGCCCTCGCGATCTCCGCGCTGCTGATCTTCGCGGCGGTCCTGCAGGTCTCCAACACGATCCGCATGACCGCATACGCGAGGCGCCGCGAGATCGGCATCATGCGTCTCGTCGGTGCCTCGAGCTGGCACATCCAGCTGCCGTTCATCCTGGAGTCGATGCTGGCGGCGCTGATCTCGGCGGCGCTGGCTGCGGCAGGTCTGTCGGCGTTCATGTACTTCGTCGTCTACGGCTACCTGCGTGACACCCTCGGGAAGATCACGACGTGGGTCGGCTGGGGGGATGCGGTGCAGGTCGTGGGCGTGACGACCGGGCTCGCACTGCTGCTCGCCCTGATCCCGACACTCTTCCTGACCCGTAAATACCTCGACGTGTGAGCTTCATAGCCTAAAGTCGGGCTTGACACTTCTTGTCATGTCACCGTCGTCACATCCATCGACACGTCTCCGGGCCCGCCCGGGGATCCTTCCCCCAAGGTCGAGGCCATGTTTTCCCACACCCGCACTGCGATCACCGCTGCGCTGCTCACCTCGGCGCTCGTCGCTGCCCTGACTGCTCCGTCCTTCGCGGACAAGAAGGACGACCTCGAGCAGCAGAAGAAGGACGCCAACAGTGCGGCCCAGGATGCCAAGAAGGACCTGGACGCGTCCACCAAGGAGTTCGCCGAGGCGGCCGCCGCGCTGCAGGACGCGCAGGCCAAGCTCGCCTCCGCCCAGACCACGCTCGGCGAGACACGCGGACGGGTGGCGGTCGCCGCCGCGTTCGACGCCGAGATGCAGACCAAGCTCGCCCAGAGCCAGGCCGACCTGAAGGCCGCGCGCAGCGAGCTGAAGCAGGGCGAGGAGCGGGTCGTCCGTTCGGAGAAGTCGGTCGAGGAGTTCGCGGTGCAGGACTACCTCGACGGCGACCGGGGACTGCGCGCCTTCAGCGGGCTGATGCGAGGCGAGGACCCCTCGACGTACGGCGAGCAGGTCAGCCTCAGCAGCGCGGTCAGCGACGACCAGCTCGCCACGATGCAGAAGCTCGAGGCGACCCGCGTCATCCTCAAGCTGAACCGGCAGAAGGTCCAGAAGTTGCGCGACAAGGTCGAGGTGCAGCGCCAGCAGGCGGCCGCCAACCTGGTCGAGAAGCAGCAGCTCGAGGCGGCCGCCGAGACGCAGACCGTGCAGGTCGCGGGACTCGTGAGCGTGCGCCAGGGCGCCGAGGTGACGGCGGCGGCCGCCCAGGCCGATGACGAGAGGCAGTACCAGGAGCAGCTCGCCGAGGCCGCCCGCGTCGAGGCCGAGCTCAAGAGGCTCGCGCAGGAGGAGCTGAGGAAGGCCCGGGAGGCGGCAGCGCGAGAGGCCGCCCGCAGGGCGCGGGGCGACACCACGCCCGATCCGAATCCTCCGACCGGTGACAGCGGAGGCACGCTCAGCAGGCCCGTCAACGGCCCGATCACCTCGCCGTACGGCATGCGGGTGCACCCCATCACGGGCGTCTACAAGCTGCACGACGGCATGGACTTCGGCGTGGCCTGCGGGACGCCGATCAGGGCCGCAGCGAGTGGCACGATCATCCAGCAGTACTTCAACGGCGCCTACGGCAACCGCATCATCCTCAACAACGGCGTCAAGCGCGGGGTCAACGTCGTGACGACGTACAATCACCTCTCCCGGTTCGCGCTGTCCGCCGGTGCGAAGGTCCAGCGTGGACAGGTCATCGGCTACGTCGGCTCGACCGGTTACTCGACCGGCTGCCACCTGCACTTCATGGTCCTGTCCAACGGCTCGACGGTGAACCCCGCGGGCTGGCTGTGACGCGTCCGTCCACCAGCAGCACGTCCTCGATGTGCGACCGCGCCGCCCCCATGGTCGTGGCAGGGGTGTGCGTCGAACCTGCGTGAGACACTGGTGGGCATGGCCAAGGAGACCGGACGCAAGCTCGTCGCACAGAACAAGAAGGCGCGTCACGACTATGTCATCGAGGACACGTTCGAGGCCGGGATGGTCCTGTCCGGCACCGAGGTCAAGTCACTGCGGGCCGGTCGGGCGTCCCTGGTTGACGGCTTCGGCGAGATCGAGCGCGGCGAGGCGTGGCTGCTCGGCGTGCACATCCCCGAGTACACGCAGGGCACCTGGACCAACCACGAGACCCGCCGACGCCGAAAGCTCCTGCTCAACCGTTCGGAGATCGACCGTATCGAGCGACGTACGACGGAGAAAGGTCTGACGATCGTGCCCCTCTCGCTCTACTTCCTCGACGGCCGTGCCAAGGTCGAGATCGCCCTCGCCCGCGGCAAGAAGTCGTTCGACAAGCGGCACGCCATCGCCGAACGCACCGCGACCCGCGAGGCCGAGCGCGATCACGGCCGGCGGCTCAAGGGCATGCACTAGGTGAAGCTCCAGGACTCCGACCTGCCGGGTCTGGCCGCCGGCCTCGGCATCCCGGGCATCATCGACGTCCACACCCACTTCATGGCGCCGCCGATCATGGCGAAGGTCTGGGCCTACTTCGACTCGGCCGGGCCCCTGCTCGGACGGGAGTGGCCCATTGCCTACCGGTGGAGTGACGAGGAGCGGGTCGACCACCTGCGGTCAATGGGGGTCCGCCGATTCTCGGCACTGTCATACGCCCACAAACCGGGGATCGCCGGGTTCATGAACGACTGGACGCTCGACTTCGCGGCGCGGACCCCCGATGCCCTGCGATCGGCGACCTTCTATCCCGAGCCGGAGGCCGCCGGCTACGTCCCGCGACTGATCGAGGCCGGGGTCGAGGTCTTCAAGGTGCACGTGCAGGTCGGTGACTTCGCCCCGAACGACCCGTTGCTCGAGCCGGTGTGGGGTGCGTTGGCCGAGAGTGCCACGCCGATCGTCCTGCATGCCGGGTCGGGACCGACCGCCGGTGATCACACCGGACCGGCCGGGGTGGCCGACGTCCTGCGCCGCCACCCCGACCTCGCGCTGGTCATCGCCCACCTCGGGATGCCGGAGATGGTCGAGTTCCTCGACCTGGCCGCACAGCACGACCACGTCCGGCTCGACACGACCATGGCGTTCGTCGACTTCTGGGGCGCGCCGGTGCCGGACGGTGTCCCCGAGCGGCTGGTCGACCTGCAGGACCGCATCCTGTTCGGCACCGACTTCCCGAACATCCCCTACGCCTACGCCCACCAGGTCGAGGTGCTGCAGCGGCTCGACCTCGGCGACGACTGGATGCGAAGCGTGCTGTGGGGCAACGGGGCAGAGCTGTTCGGCGCCCGGGCGTGAATCCTGCGGGGCAGATCAGACTGGCCTCCGCGCAGGGCAGGTGGCTCCTGGCCGCGATGATCGTCGGGTCGGGCATGGGTTTTCTCGACGGCTCGATCGTCAACCTCGCGCTACCGGCGATGAACGCCGACCTGGACGCCGGCGCGGCGGGCGTCCAGTGGATCGTCAACGCCTACACCCTGACGTTGGCGGCGCTGATCCTCGTGGGCGGCTCACTCGGTGACCGCTTCGGGCGCCGTCGCGTCTTCGTGGTCGGGGTCGTCTGGTTCGCCATCGCCTCGATGCTGTGTGCCATGGCGCCGAGCATCGAGCTGCTGGTCACGGCTCGCGGTCTGCAGGGCGTCGGTGCGGCGCTGCTGACCCCGGGCAGCCTCGCGATCATCTCCGCCTCGTTCAGCCCCGAGGACCGAGGGCCGGCGATCGGCGTGTGGTCGGGCCTGGCAGGTGTCACGACGGCGCTCGGTCCGTTGCTGGGAGGCTCGCTGGTCGACACCGTGGGGTGGCGGGCGATCTTCTGGATCAACGTGCCGCTCGCCGCGCTCGTGGTCTGGCTGTCGGTCAGGCACGTGCCGGAGACCACCGGCGACCAGGGCCCGATCGACTACGAGGGGGCCGCGCTGACCGCGCTGGGGCTGGCAGCGCTGACCTATGGCCTGGTCGACATGTCGTGGTGGTGGGTCGGCGCCGGAGTGGTCCTCCTGGTCAGCTTCGTGCTGCACCAGAAGGTGGCACCGCACGCGCTGGTGCCGCTCAGCCTGTTCACCGACCGGGTCTTCGTCGCCGCCAACATCTGCACGTTCGCCATCTACGGGGCGCTGTCGGTGTCGCTGTTCCTGCTGGTGCAGCAGCTGCAGTACGTGTCGGGGTACTCGCCGCTCGAGGCGGGTCTGGCCACGATCCCGCTGACGATCCTGATGCTGCTGTTCTCGCGCCGGGCCGGGGCGGTCGCCGCACGCTTTGGCCCCCGCTGGCCCATGACGATCGGACCGCTGGTCGCCGCCTGCGGGTTGCTGCTGATGCTCGGGATCGGTGCGGATGCGAGCTTCTGGCTGGACGTGTTCCCGGCGACGTTCATCTTCGGAGCGGGGATCACGATCCTCGTGGCGCCACTCACCACGGCGGTGCTGGCTGCGGCGCCGGCCGAGCAGACCGGCATCGCGTCGGGCATCAACAACGCGGTCTCGCGCACGGCGGGGCTGCTGGCGGTGGCGGCGATCCCTCCGCTGGTCGGCATCGTCGGCAGGGACTTCGCCGACCCGGCGGTCTTCGGACCCGGGTTCCGCGAGGGCAATCTGATCGCGGCCGGCATGCTGCTGCTCGCTGCGGCGTGTGCCGTGACCCTGATCCACGGCGACAAGGTCAGCCCCGCGGCGCTGCAGCCGGAATGATCGGCTCGGATCTGTCGTTGGACAGGAGTAGGATCATGGTGTCGCTTCGGCGACGTCTTGAAAACTCAAGAGGGGCTGATCGGTTTCGACTAAGGTCGTTCGATTCAGGAGAAGCGGGTAGAGGATCCAGGGTTATCTCTTAAACGATCTCTGGAAACCAACAAGTGCCGATTCCAATCGCACTGACTTCGCTCTCGCTGCTTAAGCGATAAGTGAAGCGTTGGCCTGGGAGCGTTCCCGTCCCAGATCACCAACGTCATTTGGGGGACTTGCTGGCCACACCATGTCGCAGGGTGTGATCGGGACTC
The DNA here is from genome assembly GCA_046598255.1 of Aeromicrobium sp. GTDB lineage: Bacteria > Actinomycetota > Actinomycetes > Propionibacteriales > Nocardioidaceae > Aeromicrobium. Next base: position 54,700 of record JBKJIW010000046.1, read on the forward strand.
TTTTGCGGCTG